>JAZKAT010000022.1:0-30071 GCA_040389045.1 Pseudomonadota bacterium
TAATGTACTCAAAAGCTAATGTTAAATACAAGAACACATGAAAAATTTAATAAATACATTATATTCGAATGTTAATTGAGGTTACTTGACACCAAGGTTGTTAAATCAAGCTTTAGCGATAGTACCGGGTTTTAAAAAAGCCGCAGATTTTAAAGAATCAATGAGAGCTGATAGTAATATGTCTTACGTAAAAAAATTCTAAACAGTCTCATAAAACGGGGGCAGCAAAGGCCCCCATTTCCTCACAACTTTTCAGCAGTAACTGGACTAACATCTATACCCACAAAGCTAGGCGTTGCTGTGGTATAGGAATTTTTACTTTCGTCCCATGTTAACTTTATGTTACCAGTGGTGTACTTATAAAATTTGGTTCCTACAATTGCATCAAACCTAATACATGTTTTAGCGGGCCCAAAACGTGATAGAAGCATCGCGGAGGTAAGCTTGTAGTTGGAATCACTGAGTAAAGGGCGGCAGTCTGTAGTGTCAACTAGAGTCAAATCAGAACAAGGGTCAGTGGTTGACGTGCCGGCGTAAGCTTCATCTGTGATCTGATCCCAATACTCCTGATTTGTGACTGTGGTATAAGTTAAAATGATAGGATCTTTGTTTTTTGAACCCCATCCCCATAAAGCATTGATGTGGCGTACCGAGTCCTGCGCATTAGCTGTGTTTGAAATAACAAATAATAGTGTTACGAGAGAGAAAATTTTGCGGAAATTCATAAATACCACCTGGGTAAAAGTCCATATTAGGTGGGGAATTGTTCCATAAGCATTTAGACAAAGCAATATGTATGTGATTGGATAAAATGCACACTACAAATTAAAAGTGTCAAGTAACCCCAATCAGCATGCAATAAATGCCTGACAAATAATTTTGAGATGGATTCATCTCAAAAGTTCTCCTTGAAACTAATCTTTCCCCGCTGCCACTCCCATTCCATCTAAAAACTAACTGTAAGGACCCTGCCACTACAGCTTTAATATAATCTTAAGGATTCACTGCTAGCATCATGGGCTATTTAAAAATTATTTTTGAATTAAAAATATACCAAATAAATGTACAACGGAAATCTTAATGAAAACCTCAGCTCAATCTAAAAAACAAAACATTCCCCACATGCTTCACAACCAAGCGAAAACTTCTCTAGTAAATAATTTACTAAAACAGCTTGGCAAGCTTTTCACAAATTTAACTTCACTTCCTGCTCTCATTCAACTTGAAATAATGGGGATAGGTTCTTTTGCGTTTGCTACTTTGGCTAATGCAGCGAAGGTTGATGAAACTAATTATTTTACTTTTACTGATAGTCAAAACATCACGAACTATTTATTTAAAATGAATATCATGAAAGATTCCACACCTTATAATTTGTTGAGCGTGGTAGCGGATGCGCAGAATATTTGTAATGGTTCGATTGCGACCCAGGTTGCTGCTGCTCCGGAAGGTTATACTGATCTTGACTCGGGTTGTGTGGATACCGACTATGATCAGAATTACGTGGCAAAAATTCAATTGCTCAGATCAATGTACAACGCTTCACAAAAAATCTTTGAAGATTGTTTAGAGTCGTTGATAGACAAAAAGTGTTACAACTCCGATAAGCCAATTATGATGTCTCTCCTGTTGTTCGTGTTGATATTGTGGGTGTGCGGTATTAGCTGGGTTGCTTATAAAGACTGTCAACGATACATGCGACGACATGACGATAATCATATTCCAGAGCCTATACAACATGTGCCATTTTTTTATGGTAATGAACTGCCCGTAATTCACGAAGATGTTGAAGAGGACGTGGTAAATCTAGATGAATTTTTTGAAGGCCGTAGACAACGCGAAGGTTATCCTAATATTGGGCCGTTACGTTTACTATCTATTACTACTGGTCGCTCGCCACGAGAAGGAATACCATCGTCATCCGTTATGGTAAATTCGCCTCATTCCCAGCTATTTTTACCGTCTCCGCAAATTCCTCCATCAGCGCCTGCTTCAGCAAGCCCGGGGGCGCCAACGCCAAAATCAGGAGACAGTGAGCGCGGTGGTAAAAGCTTAATGCGCAAAGCCTCAGGGCATAGAACGTAAATCCCTGTTTTATACTGCGCCGCATTCTGGCAATGGCATTGTGCATTTTTGCTCTAATTTATACTAAATGCTCGATTGAAAACCGCTGTCTAAAGGCTCTTTCATCATTCATTTTCCAAAGTGATATAATAATAAATACCACTTCTTGCCAATAAGGATGTAAATATGAAAACGATTTATATGTTGATGGCAGTAGCATTATCACTAACTGCTTGCACTACTTATAATACGACACCTGCTCCAACTGCGACTACAACCACTTACTCAACTACAACTCCAGTTCATCATGCGCAAAGAACTGTTAGCACAACTTCTACGTCATATTAAAAAAGACGTTTAAATAAAACAGGCTATCACGTTGATAGCCTTTTTTTATTTTCTAAATTTCTCAGGCTAATCGAATGCCAGGTTGATTGACAGCCGTGGTAGCTATTGAGTAATTTAGCATAGCAATACGACTTTGATAAAACGCCGGCCATGCGCTAATAAATTCATCCAGGTTGGTATTAGGGACCAGGCTTTGCAGGGTAATCTTTATAGAAGGGACTTTAGGGTCGCTGGCAACCGCATCGCCACTAGCAGCAATCCATTGTTCAATCGCTATTTTACTGTAACTGTGGCCAGACGGTGTGATTGTCGCAACTTTAATTTGGTCCTGTAAAATAGTATCTATTCTTTCAAAATCTTCTATTTTTCCTAATTTTTCTAAAATTAATATGGTTGAACCCATATAGTTAATAATATTTTTTAATAAAATATTTTCATAAAAATCTTCATAAATTCTTAAACCTAATTTTTCCAGCTCCGCTCGATCATAAGATACCCCTTTTTTTATTGAATAATATGCCAGGGTGTGGACTGCAACCACTGGATCAACAAAAGTTTTTTTGCTTAAGGTGCAAGTAATAGCTTCTTTCATATCCGGTTGTAAATCTAAGACCGAGCGCGCCATGGCCGGTTTTTCTTCAGCGTTATGTGAGCTGCCTGTTTCGCAATAAATAGAATAAATAGTTGCTCGAGATTGCTCAGACACTTCTGGATTAACTCTATTTTCTGGAAGTAATTGGTATTTCGTTTTTAGAAATTCTTCTAATTGGTTTACGTACCGCAAAGCAGTATGTTGATTGACTTTTTTTAATTTACTTAGTATTGCTTCAAAGCCTTCCTTGTCAAGGTTCGCACTTACCCATCCGGTATCAAGTAAAGCCAGTCGTTGCGGCTGGTAAAGCTGGTAATGCTCTTCACTAAAATAGCTCATACAATGCAGTGTTAACAGGCCTTCATACTTGCTCTCACGCAATAACCATAACTTACAACCCGACTGTTTGGCCTCGGCTAATTTTTCCGGACTTAATTTATTAACACAGTCAACAAGCTTCTTATTCGCCAGATCAGGTTGCATTTGCGCATAAATAAAAATTTTTTTCTCGGGATTTCTTGCAGAAGCCATATTCTATTATTCCACTGTTCTGTATTTTTAACAGTTTAATAATTATTCAATATTAAACTTGTAGTGAGACATTTTATCTTCTGTCCAATTAAATAGTAACCGGTAAATTATTACGGCTAATGCTGTTGCCAATAGCTTCGCCTTGTTGCGCTAAATATTGGATAGGCGCTTTAAAGAAAAAATTTGCCGTGATATTAGTATACGTAGCTGAAAGATTTTGATTTTGCTGATGCGCCTTTACCACAGCGGCAACAAAAACCAAAGCAGGCAAAACTAATTGCAACAAGCTGGTACTTAGTAAAGTCTGCGCTAAGCAAGCCGTATCCTCCCCCACCGCGCCACTTACATTGCCAACGTTAATAGCAATCATAAACGATGTTTGCGCTGTCGCGCCCAATAGAAAGGTAGCAAGAAAACCACTATGAAAACCTTTAGGCCCTTCCGCACAAGTGGTAACTGCTCCCACAACCAGGCTGGCGCTAAACAGAACGGGACCTCGGCTTAATAACATAACAACTATCGCCGCAGAATAAGTTACTGCTTGCCCTAGCTTTTCACCAATGTATTTACCCAGATTTTCAGAGTGTTCAATTTCGTCTTCAAAATCAAATCCCTCTGCTATGTTATTAAAAGTTATACCTTGTTGTTGCAATGACAGTATTTGCCGTTCACTCATTAACGTATTATCAAAATTTCGCGGATTGCCTTCTTCATCTTTGCCAAAGCGCCCTTGATAATATTCTAAAGTTGAAGCTCTAGTTAACATCGGTGATTCAGGGAAAATAATAAGATCTTTGGTTTCGCGAGTAATGATTTCGAAGGTGAAAGTTTCTTCCCAAGCTTCTACAGATAGTTGCTCGGCATCATCCGCTGATGCTTCTTTATTGAAGGGAAATAATTTGGCTAACGCTAATTGAACATTGAATACGGTATCACAAAGCGATTTATCCAACTGCAATTCTTGTTCTTTCGCTAATATATTTACTAAACGTCGGCGCAATAACGCAACTTTTGGTGTAGCATCATGAGGCGTCTTTCCCGCGAAAAAATCAGGTAAAATCGCTAGTAATGCATCGATATAATCTTCACCCTTATCTTGCCAATCAGGCACTAGCTTTTGAATAGCTTGTTTAAGCTCCAATTCAGCATGATGTCGATTTAACATGATAAAGCCTCCGCTGTTGGCTATTAGTAATACTATACCTAGCGAAACTTAAGAGACTATTAATTCTTTGCTGAAAAGATGACTCTCCTGTTACAGGAATTTGCGCATAGCTTCGAAATGACTAGCGTCATTTTCAGGGTCTTCAGTGACTTGCTTCTGCTGGCAAAATACACCCATAATTTTGGCACCCGCGTTCTTCACCACGCTTACCGGTGTCTGAATTATTCTTGGCTCGCATCTATAGGCTAGTAACAATAAGAAAGTACTCGTTACACCAATACCAGCCCAAAACAATGCATTAAGATCATTGGAATTACTTGCTTTAACCTGCACTTGATAAGTATTGGCCATTGCTAATACATTCCCTGGCAAAGCGGCACGCGTCGTGTTTTTTGCAATTGTTTCTACAATTTCTTTAGCGGCCTGAGTTGCGGCTAAGGTGCCTAAATTTTCCATGGTTACCGAACTTAACGCGTCATTAACAAATTTAGCTGTAGTCGACATCGCATTTGACAACACCGAAGTGCTGCCAGGTTTGGTGTCAGCCGTACTACTGCTGCTAGCTAAAATTGGCTCCAGGCGTAATTTATTTTTGGGCGATAACAATAAATCAAAATCATCAGCACTCAATTCAGCAGTACTATTAATGGTTTCTGCTTTCGCCTGCGCCAGAGTCAGTTTACGAGGGCCTAGCACTAAGTCATCAATTTGTTTTAAAACGGTTGGCATTAAACTAATTTTTCTATGCAATTCAGAAATTGCTGCTTGATCGGAATTTTGTTCCAAAAGATTAAGACACTCAGCAGGTGAAAATCCTAATTTATTTAAACCATAATCTGTTTCGAGATAAAGTTTATTGTTATGGACAATTTGATACCTGGCAATTTTGTCAATCGTTTCCGCGTCAGGTCCGCCGCGATAATTATCTCTTCCTAATATCAATCTAACTCTGGCATGCACATAGAATTGACGTCTTGCTTCTTCAGAAAGAAAATAGATAGCATCATAATAAGTTATGCCAGCAGTATAAGCGAGACGTTTCGCCGCTAATTCTTTTTGAAAGGCTTCATCCAGGGTAATTCTATCCACCCTCATATGCTCAGAAACATTACGATAAAATTCCAGTACGTGGTCCCAATTATTTTTGATGACACTCAGCATTGCTTTGCTTTCATGAATCAGCTTCGAAAATATTTCAGCTTGAGTAAATTTTAAATTTTGCAGACCATCATAAATTTCTCTTAAATCGAAAATAGCCCAGAAATGCATCATCTCCGCAATGCTAGCCCTGACCTCAGCAAATTCCTGGTCGGTAGGCTGCGCTTCAACTAACGCTTTCATATAAATACTATCAATGGTATCTGGCTTTTGGTCTTTGATTTTTTCAAATTGTTTTTTCAATACATCAAGAGCCTGTGGTGGATTGGCGGTGATGGTTTCGCGCATGAACATCATTATGCTAACTTTGATCAATCTTTCGTTGGACATGATACTTACTCATTAATTTGTTAGCGTCGAATTATGCACTAAATTGGTATTCTGTTCAATGGGTAACCCATTTTACCTGACAGGCTGGAAACCTTTAAAAAAATAGTATTAATAAATAATGACTTACAAAAAACACTCTTTTTAATCCTCTGTAGAAATTTTGAATAAGTACCCTGAGCAAAACGCTTTCAATAGTGCGGCAGGTGTATAATTGTAATATTGGGCATGATGAATTAAATGGAAAAAACATCATGATTACAACCTTGAAACTACCCTGTCTAATCCTACTGGCGCTGCTGGCTACAGTTGGCATCCAATCCTGCGCCACCAACGATAAAGCGGCTTATATTAATTACGAAGGTTATCACGTCCCTAATCCGCATAAGCATTTAGTATTGACTAATGTTTACAGTTATCAGCAATCCACCAATTATACTTGTGGGCCTGCTGTGGTAATGACTTTGCTGCAGCATTATGGGAAGTTAAGCATGAGTGACATGAATCGCGATACTGAAATGCGTATTGCAAAAGAAATGAATACGACTATGTCAGGCACATCCCAAGATGAAATGGTGGCATGGCTTAGGAAAAATGGCTTCAGCGTACAGTCCGGACAGAATGTCTCTCTGGATATGCTGATAAATAATATTAATCGCGGCATCCCCACTATTATCGCGTGGAATGATTTAAGCGAACACGCCATGTTAGTGGTGGGTTATAATTCCGAAGGCGCATCACCCGCCGGTGATCATGATGTGATTTTCACCGCCGATCCAGCCAGCGGCGGCTCCATAGAAAATGCTGGCAATACCACTAGAGGCATTGATTCACTCACCCCTAACCAGCTTGAATTAAATGAAGTAAATGCAAATTTCTTCAATCCTAGCCATTCTGCTATTGGCATGTATATTACAGCTGTACCAAACTAATTCAGGTCTTTTTTAGCCAAAAAGCCGGTTTTTATCCCTTCTCGGGAAAAATATCCCATATAAACAGCAGCTTATAAATAAATATAATATTGCTCATTTAATGTTCACTTAATCTAAGACCTCTATAATTATTGTTCTTTATTTAGTTATTAGGTGAATTAAATGGCTGGCACTTTGGCTAAGTTGTCTTCCTTGGTTAAATCAAGTAAGCATCAACATGAACAGACAAAGAACCTGGAACAAAACGTTTTCAGTGGCGCTGCCGTTGCTACTGTTGGCGTAGGCGTGGGTATTGCTGGTATTGCCATTCACCAAGAATTGATTTATGAAACTGGCGCGGACGCGGATTTTAAGCAGCCGACTAATCCCCAAGACCCATTAGGGATAGATGAACCCGTAGACCCCAATATGCATTTCTTCCACGGTATGATAGAAATTAACCGTCAAGTTTTCCACACGCTTACCTTTGCCGGCGGCGTATTTACCACCGCTGGCACGGCCGTGTTTGCTATAGCCAACAGCATTTATCAAGCTTATAAAAACCATGAATATATACAAAAAGCTAACCAGCATTTAGAAGAATTTATTGTTAATTTAGAACTTGCCACGCTAATGGTAAAAATTAAAAAAACTGGCGCAACCACAGTTACCGCGGAAAATGTTTTAGCGTTTTGTAAAAAACAATGTATGGCTAAAATAACCAGCGATACATTAACCGACGGCGCAGTGGGCACCACTTCTATTGCATCTTCTATTTTCTCTGTAGGTTTGTTATTTCCGCTTATTTTTCCTATTACTTCTATATTAACCATCGTGGCTTTAGGCGTGGGAGCATTAGTTACTGGAGTTGCAGCCTATTTAAATCGCAGAGCAATGCAAGCAAAACTCAATACCATCGCCGACACCGATAAGATTAAAAAACTCTGTGTCCAGCAAGTTGTGTTAATGAATGCTACCATGAAGAAAACCCAGGAAATGCACTTTGAAGAAATGGCAAAAAATGAAAACCATGATGACCGAATTTCACAAACCAGCGTCACTTTATTAGTAACAACCTTAGTGCTTAGAATAAGTGCGCTGGCTAAATATGCGATTTCTTTAATCGGCGTAATCGCGACCGCGGCCCTGTCAGTGGCGGCTTATGCTAAAAGCGCGCTGGATGCATTCATCAATTATCGTAATCGTCAAAAACACATAAGCAATATTCCAAAACTGATTGCCCAAGCAACATTGCCGTGGATTGATCAAAAGTCATATTATTTCTTTGGCAAAACCAGCTTAGAAAAATTTATCAACGCTGATAAAGCTGGTTTAATTGAAAAGTATAACTTACCAAAAGAATTTGCGGAACTTTCCGCCAGGGATATAATTGCGGAATTATCTGATAAACAAAATATCGCAGTTTACAATAAATTCCTGCTGATACGAAAAGATTGTATAGCGCAATTAATGCAACAAGATTTTCAGAAATTCTGCGCGGAACAGACTAAGAATAAAACCAATCTTGACGAAGATAGCTTGTTAAAGAATTATCTTTTACAGCGTGTGCAAAACTATATTGCCAAAGATGTTAAATCTTCAGGACGATCAAATACTTTCAAACTGGCATTCAGCACCGGGTTTGCTGGCTATCTTATTTTCCCGCCTTTAGCTGCTATATTTGGTGCGATAAGCTTCGGCATTATAGTCATCGGTGAAGTGATAACCCAGCTGATCGCCCGTGCAGAAGTTAAGAAATTCAAAGCCGCCACAGAAGATTTGCTTAATAAAGCCTGGGCCGGTAAAAATTCTGGAAACCATTCTGACATAAAAGAACTTGCAAATTTTATTGCTTTAATAAAACCAAGAACCAAAGTATCAACAGTAATTATCACTAAAGCGCTTGGTAACACTAAACACAAGACCGCAATTAACGCACTAAAAACAAACCGACAAAAATGCAAAAAGACGAAAAAAATATCATCAACAAACTTATTCCGCATACAACTGTCAGCACGCTTTTTCAAGCTTACCGATAAACTTAAGCAGCGATACACCCAGCCAATAACGCCTGCAAACAGCCCGCGTTTAGTTTAAATCTTTAAAGGGTCAAGTATTCATTTGACCCTTCTCTTTTCGTCACCATCAATCTATACTTAAAAATGGAGCTTGGTTAAAACCCCTAAGGATGGTCATGGATTCTCAAAATTCAGTGTTAAAAAGTAGTTATTTTTACTTGCTGGTTGCGCTGGTTTCATTTTTTTTGATTAATCCATTCTTAGAGGGAAATCGAATTAGCAATATTATTATTGTTTGTTTTTTTTGCTACATCATCCTCCTTTCTATTTATATTGTTGCTAAAAACAGAGTTATTGCCACTGCAACCATTTGTCTAGGCGCTCTGTCTTTTGTGAGTTATTGGTATATTATCTGGGTTAGTGAAAGTGATTTGGCTTCATTAGTTCATTTTGTTATTACTATATTATTTCTTGGCACTATCACTTTTTCTGTTATTTCATCCGTCACTAAAAGACAACGGGTTACCGCAGATACATTGCTGGGCGCGATCTGTGGATATTTGCTGCTGGGCTTTACCTGGAGTTTTATCTATTTAAGCATTGCCAGCGTTGATCCGGATTCTTTTTCAATTCATCGTAATCATGATTCATTAAGATCGCATGTGGATCACTTTGTTTATTACAGTTTTGTGACCCTGACGACAACGGGGTATGGAGATATTCTGGCGCTTAAAAGTGTAGCAAGAACATTTTCCTGGATGGAGGCTGCCATCGGTCAAATCTATTTAGCCGTGTGGATATCGCAATTGGTGGGATTACGTATTTTGCAACATCAAGACCTTAAATAAATGTGCTATTAATCTGCTGATTTATGGCTTGCTCGCATTTTGGTGTATCATTAAGTCACGCGGTAATGCCTGGCAAAATCCAATCGCAATAAATCCCGATATTGAGTATCATATATCACCTCATTTATAGAGCCATTAACAAATGAAAGCAAAGCTGCGTGGAACAGAGATTTATTTTGATATTGCCGGCATGCAACTACGCCCAGCGGGAAATGATTTTATTGAAAAGCCGGTAGTATTTTTGCTGCACGGTGGCCCAGGCGGCGATCATACACGCTTCAAACAACATTCCGTGGAATTGCAAGACGTTGCCCAATTGGTTTTCATTGATCATCGCGGCTGCGGGCGCAGCAAAAAAACCCGACAAAGCGACTATACGCTGGAAAATAATATCGAAGATATAGAAGCATTACGCAAACACCTGGGTTTGGAACGTATCAGCATTTTAGGGGTATCTTACGGTGGGATGGTGGCACAAGGTTACGCCGCGCGTTATCCTAAGCATTTAGATAAATTAATTTTAGTGGTTACCTCTCCGAGTTATCGCTTTATCAATGAAGCTAAAGAATTTTTGCTTGAGCATGGCAATGCCAAGCAACGTGAAATCTGTAAACACTTGTGGGAAGGTACTTTTAAAAATCATCAACATATCATTAAATTTTTTAAACTAATGGAACCACTTTATTCCATTAAAACAAAAACCCAGCGCAAAAAAGCTTTCAGCAAATCAAAATCGATTTATTCGCACGAAGCTCTTAACGAAGGCTTTGGTGGTTTTTTACGAAACTTTGATTTTATCCCTAAACTTAAAAAAATAAGCTGCCCTACGCTAGTACTGGCTGGCGAAAAAGATTGGATTTGCCGACCCTCTCAAGCAAAAACGATTGCCAAACATATTCCGAATTCGCAATTAAAAATTTTTAAAAACAGCAGTCATGCCATTTCCGTGGA
Source organism: Pseudomonadota bacterium (assembly GCA_040389045.1). Taxonomy (GTDB): domain Bacteria; phylum Pseudomonadota; class Gammaproteobacteria; order DSM-16500; family DSM-16500; genus UBA5158. Next base: position 10,914 of record JAZKAT010000022.1, read on the forward strand.
TGTGCATGACCAATATATCAAGATAATTAAAAATTTCTTGAAAAAGAAACCCGCTAAAAGAAAGCTTCGAGCTCGCAGTTGAGCACCATGCAAGTACCCATAGGCGAATATCATGCAAACTAAAATTAAAATTCTACTACTTGGATTATTTTTATTAATAATACCCAACAAATTTGTTGCCCAAAGCAATCAGCAAATTATTCCGCTTAGCTGCACCTCTGTGTTAGCGGACATTAACGCCTATCGTCTCGCGCATGGTTTGGAAAAATTACAACTTGATAGTGAAATTTCGCAAGTGGCGAGGAACCACAGCCATAGGATGGCTGACCATGAAATTGAATTTGGTCATGGTGGCTTTAGTCAACGCACACAGCAATTACGTACGCTATTTCCTCACGCGAGAGGCATGGCGGAAAATGTAGCTTACGCCGATAGGGATAACACCAAACCGCTAGTGCAATCCTGGCTGGTCAGCTCGGGACATAGGAAAAACATTCTGGGAGATTATAATTTGACTGGCATAGGTGTCGCGCATGATGCCAATGGCAGAGTTTATGTGACCCAAATTTTTGTGCGGACTGGGGCTTAATCCAATCTTCTTTAAGCAAACCTTAAGCTTTAACTGGTAAAATTTAGCTCAACCTATTAAGCCAGAGCTGGATTATGTCAACGACTCGAAAAACCCCAACTGAGCAAACCACAGCGTCATCCTCCGGCCAAACTACGCTTAAAATCTCCACCAAAGATAGAAAAAAACTAAAAATAGCTAAAGCCAGGGCAAAAGCAAAGGCCAGGACTATTCAAATCAACATCGCTAATTCACAAGCTAGAGCGAAAAAAACCGCGGAATTAAGCGCTAAAATAGCAGAAGAAAAAGCCAAAAGAGTGGAAGAAAAAGCAAAAGCAGCGGCAGAAAAAGCAAAAGCAGTGGCAGAAAAAGCCAGAATAGCGGAACTAAACGCAAAAAGAGAAGCTAAACTAGTTATTGTAAAAAATGTAATGGAAAAATTATTATTCCCTTTTTTATTAGCTAATGATAAAGCATGGACAACTCAGCGTGATCTATTACTGTTTTTTCCTGATGCTCTCTATGACACCCTTCCTGAAATATTAGATAATCTGCATGATGAAGCTCTGCACTTTATGTTAGAACACGGTGGTTACCATCAATCAAAGGCAGAGACGCGTGAGTTTCTGCACTATACTATGCTAAACATGGAGCTGGTAAACTTGGCAACACGACGCATGCTGATTAAGCATATGCCTATTAAATCTAAAGACATGATAGAAGCCAAACAATCGCATGCTGCCGAAATGCGTATTAAAACGCAATATCTGGAAGATTTATTGAGAGACCTTAAAGCATGGGTCCTTAACCCTAAATATCTTGATACTTTAGTGAATCTACCTAAACCAAGAACAAGAATTCAAGACTCTTATCCTGGTTATTATGATTTAACAATTTATCAAGAAATTACGTTGCAAATGCAAGATAAAACCGCGCAGTTACAACATTTTTTTATTTTAATGGGGGGTGCAAATATGACCCCACCTCCTCCCTGGTATAAAAAGGCGATAAACGCCGGCTATCAAGGTTTGCAAAACCTCACTAGCTATATAGGAAGCTCTATTGGCTTTTTTGCTCATCCAAAGGCAAGTGCAAAAGCGCAGGATACGCTGGCTGACGTTAGTACCCCTGCTCCCTCACTGTAGTACCTCACTTCTGTCATGCCAGCGTACGCTGCATTTGGGTAACTCATTGAAAATTAAAGATAATTTATTTGCAAATTGTTTAATATTTTTGCAATCTGTTAATACTGCTTTAAGCTGACTGCATTAAAATATGTCTAACGTTAATAGCCCCAACGGGAGCGTCCGAATGTTTTCACATATCTTAAAAGGTCATACTATTGGTTACCTGCTGACCCGTAGAGTATTCCGTGTAATCTTTGGTTTGCCGGGTTTTTTAATTGATGCAGTAATCATTGCTCCTCTCGCCACAATCGGCAATGAACGTTATCTGGATTTCTGGAAAAACTGTAACTGGGCTTTTTACGTTGATAACACTCCTCAAAGTGGCGCCCTGCAACCTATATTCGCTTATCCTGGTGATTTTATTGGTGCGGTACTAGGTTCAATCGTTGGAGGAATTTTGGGTGCCGTGTTTTATCTACCGGATGCAATACTACGTGTTATCTCCTGGGCTTATGATCAAATAGGTAAAGCCTGCAATACCTTCGCTAACTTTATCGGCAAAACTTTCACTTCGATTCCAGTTTTTTCAACCCCAAGCAATTATGCAGAAAAAGCCTGGAACATTTCCGCAGCGACCCTGGGATTATTATTAGCATCGCCATTTTATGTTGCTGCTAAAGCCATCGAATTTGTGTTGCCTATCAGTAATTTCTTATCTAACTTAACATTAGGAATTGGCAGTCTGGTTGGTGGAATAGTCGGTACGGTTGGTGCCCTGTCATTATACCCGGTAAAACATGTTTGCTCTAAAGCAGTCGAGTTATTTAGCGATTTCCGTGAAAGCGTGCGCTCTATATCAGCTTTTATTTACGCGAAAACAAATGCTTTCTCTTGGAATAATTACGATAGAAACTCAGAGTCTTTAAGCGAAGCAGTCTTTACCAGAGACCCTCACTCACAAGAGTTTCGTACCAAGCTAGAAGAGTATCGTGCGAAATCCACAACCGAAATTATCTTTGGTTCTTTAAAAGTAGCAACGCCACAAATTGTGCCAGTAGATGCTAATCATTCGGCAGCAAGTGTTCTGCTTCAATATGTACCTAACCCCAGGATCAAGCCAGCACCGTCAAATGATAATGACTCTCAGCCTGGCTCGCAACCCAGTGCCCCACCTGAAAGAATAGGTGAAGAAGATCACGTAGTTCATCAAGAACAACACGATGGCATTACTTATCAATATTACAACAATACCCCAAAGTAACTTTACTCTATCATGCCAGCGAAAGCTGGCATGATACTAACTAAGAAAATCATATTCCAGCATTACGCGGTTATAAATAAAATGTCCCAGGTTTTGATTACCATTTAAAAACCCAATACGATCACGTATTGAAAGATTTTTAAATAATCCATTCGGCTTAAACGTCACATCAACATCCGTTTCATCTGTATTCGCTAAAAAAGGCGTAGTAAAATACTTGGCGTAACTTGCCCTCACCAACAGTGTTTGCCCAAAAAAATCATATTCCGCCGCCACCTTAAATGCTGTCCCGGCCGCTTTCTCAATCAAACCGGCGATCATCGACGTCGTATACAAGGGATCAGAGATATAACCGACCGTATACGGCGACACCACATCACCATTTCGATAAGCGCCACTATATTTGGGCAGCACATTACCCGACAGGGTAAAAAACCCATGCGCAATTTCCATTCCTAACAACATACCAAACACATCCGCGCGGGTGCTGCCCGCGCCTACACTATTTAAAATTTCACTGCCGTCATTCCATTCATGTCCTAATTGCAAACCAAACAAGGGTTTGATGATTGAACTGGTCACCAGTTTGTAATGTACATCCGCATAAGCCAGATTCGCATAATTATAAAAATGATAAACCCACGCCGCCATGCGCAATTCATCTTGATGGTAGGTCGCGGCAAATGCCAGCGTGCCAATATCTGTTTTATTTCCCAACCCCAGCAAATTCGCGCCACCTACATTGTAGGAGTTATACAAATTGGTTTTACTGAAATGATCCGCCGGACGCCCTTTGAAACTAATTTGTCTGATACCGATCAAATCCAACCCTGTCACCGGTGTCACTGCCACATAAAGACCTTGATAAGTGGCGGGAATCATTCGGGTATCCGCACCATTCATCCAGGGTGTTGTCAGCAATTGATTACCGATACGCATTAACAGATAAGGATTTTGATATTGCCCAAATGACTGCCCTAACACCGTTATCGGACTACCCGGCAGCGTGCGGTCTTGACGCAGAAAATAATTGGAATTTAACCCTAAGGGTTGCGCCGTATAAACTGTGCCGCCAATACGAAAACCATTCCAGAATGGGTCCGTTAAAAAGTTGATTTTGCCGCCTAGAGAAAATGCTGATTGGGCATCAAGTTGTGGGTTACTGTATTCGCGGGTGAAATAGTAAGCACGTATATTACCATCTATGTGTATAGGAAACTTATGTTTGAGTGGAACTTTGGCTGGGGCAGCTGGGACTGGTTTCGCCCCGAAAGCCGTTACAACGAGACCAAACTGTAACAATACTATAAACACGATTTTCAGATAAATTTGCACGTGTGCCCTTTTGTGGTACAGAAGTTTCTATAGTATGATAATTTATTGTTATCTCTTTGAATAATGGAATTTCCATTGCTGCCTTTTATTGGAATAGTATGTGGATTATTAGTTGCCTTAATATCTATTATTGTGCAAATAGGTTGGTTTACCCATAGTATTGCCTTAGTCCAGATCAGCGCCGATTTTTCTCCCATGAAGTTTAATACGGCTTTAAGTTTTTTCTTTTGCGCGGTCAATTTAATTTCTTTCAACAGCACCTCAAGATTACTAAAATCACTAGGGCTACTGGCGGTGCTGCTGGCACTCATCACTCTCAGCCAATATGTTTTTCATAACAATAATGGCATTGACAGTTTTTTTATTGAACCTTTTACTAAAGCCCACTCCTTATATATGGGCCGAATGTCACCGGCGACTGGGGTGTATTTTATTATTATGGGGACATTATTATTTTTATCAGCAAATTTTCCTGACTATACGTCGTTGCGTACCTTCGTTATTTTCATAGTCAGTATCATTATTGCGTTAACTATAGTGCCATTGCTAGCTTATATCAGTGGCATTCAAACCGCTTATCTGTGGCGGATATTTACTGAAATGGCTATGCACAGCGCAATTTGCTTTATTCTCCTGGGTACTGGATTGATTTGTCAGATTTGGGCGTACACGAAGGAAACACCGTATTTTCTGGTTATTCCGGTAGTGTTATGTTTAACAACGGCGTCGTTTGGGACTAGCGGAGCGATTTATACTTACGAAAATTTAAAATATCAGGAATTATTAAAAGAAGAAGCGTATTACCAATCTCATGCCGCTGGTGAAGCTCTTTCTTCTATTAATTTGAATTTGCTGCATAGGGAAAGTTCTTATATCGCTTATTTTGTCTTGTTCTTTGGTTTACTGACATCACTGTTACTCAGTTTAACCATTTTCTTTCGCATTAAATGGCAGCAAAACGTCAAAGCTCTCGAACATAATGAAGAACGTTTGCATCTAGCAATAACCGGCACTACCGATGGTTTGTTTGACTGGGATGTGGCAACCGGAGAAGTTTATTATTCGCCGCGTTTTGAAGAAGTGTTAGGTTATCAGACCCACAGCCTTGCGCGTGACTATCCCTCTTTTCTTAAACTGATTCATATCCATGATCAGGAAAAATTTCAACAAACGACGGCAAAACATTTTAAAAATAAAACTCCTGTCAATTTAGATTTGCGTTTAAAAACGAAAGCCGGAACCTACATCTGGTTTAATTTTAGAGGAACTCCAACCTGTAATCCATCGGGTACCGCCTGCAGAATGACTGGCTTTATCGCGGATATTTCGGTGCGGAATGAAATCGACAAAATGAAAAATGAATTTATTTCCACGGTCAGCCATGAATTAAGAACACCAATGACTTCAATCCGGGGTTCACTGGCATTGATTTTAGGTGGCAAAGCCGGACCTTGTGAAGGTAAAATTCGGGATTTGCTGGTGATCGCTGACCGCAATTGTGAACGTTTATTACGGCTCATCAATGATATCCTGGACATTGAAAAAATTGAGGCGGGTGAAATTGATTTCAAGTTAACCGTACATGATCTGGGTGCTATTGTTAACGAAACGGTAACGAATAATCAAATATTCGCGACCAAGTTTAATGTGAAATTAACTGCTTTCACTTTGACTGGCATTGAAGTCAATGTTGATGTTGATCGCATGATCCAGGTGCTGACCAACTTGATTTCTAACGCGGTTAAATTTTCTAAAAGTGGCGATACCGTCACTATTACCATGCAAAAAGAAAATAAACGCGTGCGCGTCAATGTGATCGATCAAGGCCAGGGTATATCCGATGACTTCAAAAAACAGATTTTTCAAAAATTCTCCCAGGCGGATTCATCGGCTACTCGAGAAAACAAAGGCTCTGGCCTGGGCTTGAGCATTAGCAAAGCCATTATGGAAGCATTAAACGGCAACCTGTCTTTTACTTCTGTAGTAAACCAGGGCACGACGTTTTATCTTGATTTACCGATAGCAACTAGCGAGCAGGATTGAGATGAAGATAAACGAACAGCAATTACTGACTTACCTTGGGATGTTATGCGGATTATTAGTCGCAGTGCTAGCAATCGTGGTGCAAGTCGGTTGGTTTATCCACAGCATTACGCTAGTGCAAATCAGTTCTGACTTTTCTCCTATGCAATTCAATACGGCTTTATGCTTGCTTTTTTGCGCCATTAACTTAATCTATTTTAACTCCAGCTTACGCTGGTTAAAATCAACTGGCTTGCTGGCCGTGGTTTTCGCGCTGATCACGGTATCACAATATTTTTATCAAACCAATTACGGAATTGATACCTTATTTATCCAGCCTTTTACCCAGACCAATTCCCCGGCACTTGGCAGAATGTCACTGACGTCGGGCATTAATTTTATCCTCATGGGGTCGCTATTATTTCTTGCTGCAAACTATCGTCAGTACGGTGCGCTGCGTTTAGGAATTATTATCCTGGCCAGCATGCTCATCGCTATGGCTATCGTGCCTTTGCTAGCTTATTTAAGTGGCATTCAAACCGCTTACCCGTGGAGAAATTTAACTGGGATGGCAGTGCATACTGCGTTTAGTTTTATTTTCCTTGGTATGGGCATCATTTGTTATATGTGGGCGTATTCAAAAAAGAAAACGCCCTATTTTCTGATTATTCCTGTGGTCTTTTGTTTACTCACCGCTTCTTTTTCTATTAGCGGAGCAATCCATACTTACGAAGATTTAAAATATAAAGAATTATTACTGGAAGAAAATTATTATAAATCACGGCCCGCTAACTTAACTACCTCAGCTTTTAATGCGCACTTTCTGCATAAACAAAGTACCTACATCGCTTACTTCGTTTTGTTTTTTGGTTTATTGACTTCGTTTCTACTTTCACTAACTATTTATTTTCATATTAGATGGCGGCAAAATGCCAAAGCGCTGAAAGACAGTGAACAACGTTTGCATTTGGCGATTACCGGCACGACAGATGGCTTGTTTGACTGGAATGTTGAATCCGGAGAATTTTATTATTCGCCGCGCTTTGAAGAAGTGCTGGGCTATCAGACCAACAGCCTTGATCCGCGCTTTGCCAGTTTTCTGCAACTTATTCACCCCAAAGACAAAGACAAATTTCAACAAGATTTAACTGATCACTTTAACAATAAAACTCCTATCAATCTGGAAGTGCGTTTAAAAAATAAAGCCGGCGAATATATCTGGTTTAATTTTAGAGGCACTCCAACTTGCGACGACACGGGTAATAGCATACGAATGACTGGGTTTATCGCGGATATTTCCGCGCGTAATGAAATAGACAAAATGAAAAATGAATTTATTTCCACGGTGAGCCATGAGTTACGCACGCCAATGACTTCTATCGGTGGCTCACTGGCGTTGATTTTGGGTAATAAAGCCGGAGCTTGCGCGGACAAAATCCGAGATTTGTTGATTATCGCCGAACGTAACTGTGAACGTTTGTTGCGGCTAATTAACGATATTCTGGATATTGAAAAAATTGCGGCGGGTAAAATTGATTTCAAGCTGCGCGTTTGTGACCTGGCTGCTGTGATTGGAGAAACTGTGAGCCACAATCAAATGTTCGCGGATAAATTTCAAATTAAATTAAATTTTTCTCCGCTGGCGGGAATTCTCGTCAAAGTGGATGTTGACCGGTTAATACAAGTGCTTACCAACTTGATTTCCAACGCGGTTAAATTTTCTAAAAACAGTGGCACGGTAACCATTAACATGGAAAAAACACCGCAGTTGGTGCGCGTCAATATTATTAATCAAGGGCCGGGGATACCTGACGCTTTCAAAGAGAGGATTTTTCAAAAATTTTCTCAGGTGAGTTCATCGGCAACTAAACTGAAAGGTTCTGGATTGGGTTTAAATATCAGTAAAGCCATTATGGAAAAACTAGGCGGTAACTTGAATTTTACCTCTATTGAAAATCAGGAGACGACGTTTTATTTAGAATTACCGATAATCATGAGGACATAACTTGACCTTTGCGCAGGGGTTCAATAAAATAAGCACTTTTCTGCAATAAAGCAGCTTTCATTCAACTTCTTGATAAATATCATGATGAATTCAACAGCGAGACAATCATTTCTTAGCGCATCAATCGGCACCATGGTTGAATACTATGATTACGCCTTATTTACACTGTTTCTGCCTATACTGGCGCCGCTGTTTTTCCCCGCTGATACTATCTATGATTCGTTGGTTAAAGGGTATTTAATCTTATTTGTGGCCATGATCGCGCGTCCCTTAGGTGGCTTATTTTTTGGGTATTTAGGTGATGCGGTGGGTAGACGCAAGGCTTTGTTGACTTCCATGTATGGTATTGCATTGGGGACACTAGCCTTGGGGATCACACCGGTATATGCGAGCATAGGCATTTGGTCTGTTGTTATGGTTACGGTGGCTAAGACCATACAAGTATTTTGTTTTGGTGGAGAATTTAATGGCGCGGGCATTTATGTGGTGGAACATGCGCAAAACCGCAACGAAGGTTTCGCCAGTTGTCTGCTGCTAGCAACCACATTGTTTGGATCTTTACTGTCTTGCCTGCTGGGTATCGTTCTTACCATGAAATTTATGCCCGACTGGAGTTGGCGTATTGCGTTTCTTGTTGGTGGATTGATTGGTTTGATCGGCATTCGTTATCGTAAACAATTAATTGAATCACCGCATTTCAAACCTGCCAAGGAAGATGCGTTGCCATTAGGCAAGATGTTAAAAAAATTTCCCAAAGAATTTGTGGCGACTATTTTTCTTGGTGGCTTTGCCAGTATCTCTTTTACCACGACACTGACTTTTATTACGCCAGTGTTAATGTCGGAAGGATTAATCAACATGCACCAGTTGATGTTGCTGGAAACTTTCTTAACGCTGTTAGCCGTTGTGACTCTCATTCCTACCGGCATAATGGCTGATAAAAAAAGTCCACAAAAAGTGATGGTTTTTAGTTGCTGGGCTTTAATTATTTTATCTTACTTTTTGTTGTACCTGATTGAGCAGCGCAATGTTATTGCTGTGCTTGTTGGCATGTCTGTTTTAATTATCATTAATGAAATGCAGCTTGGCCCTATGCATGCTTTTTTGAAAAATTTATTTCCCATGGAATATCGTTACCGTGGCAGTTCATTGGGTTTTTGTATTGGAATCTCGGTACTGGGCGGCTTAACACCGCTGGTCGAAAGTTACTTGTATAGTTACACCCACCATTTCACTGCTATCAGCTTATGGCTGGTCTTTATAGGTGCGGGCACGCTGATCACGATGAATTTAGCTACTAACAAAAAAACAGAGGAAGTGTATGACGATAACTTACGAAGAATTTGAAAAAGTTGATTTCAGGTCGGGGACTATTACAAAGGTAGAGCTGTTTCCTCGCGCTAAAAAACCTGCTTACAAAGTTTGGGTGGATTTTGGTGCTGAGATTGGGGTCAAACAAACTTCCGCGCAGGTGACACAACATTACACGCTGGAAAGTTTGTTAGGTAAACAAGTCGTAGGCTGTATGAATTTAGGCAGCAAAAATATCGGCGGCTTTACTTCGGAATTTTTACTGGTGGGCTTCCCGGATGATAAAGACGCGGTTTGTCTGGTGACGGTGAAGCCGGAAGTGCCGAATGGGAAGAAGTTGTTTTGAAAGAAAAGCACCCCTCACACCCGCCGCTACGCGGATGAGGGGTAATAAAATCAATTCTTGTAAATTTCGTATAGCAGCATTTCGTGTTTGTCGGGGTTTAGGATGTTGCCTACGTATTGCATGCCTAGTTTTTCCATGACGCGCCAGGAGCGTTCGTTTGCGGGGTTGGCGTCGGCGATTAGTTTGGAAATAGCTAAGTGTTGGAAGCCCCAGTCAATAAAACCTTGGGCTAACTCTTGGGCGCAACCTTTGCCCCAATATTTTTTATGTAAAAAATAACCTATTTCAATGTCGGGCTGAGTATCGTCAAAGCCGTAATGAAAAATGCCTACGCAACCGACAAATTCACCCGTATCCTTAGCGAAGATAGAACATGAACTAAAACCATATTTTTCAGCATGCTTGATACTGGGGTCTAAATATTTCGCGCGGACTTCAGCCGCGGTATTGGTTTTTTTACGGATAAATTGCATTACTTCAGGATCAGTAAATAGTTTGGTCCAATTATCAATATCTTCAGGGGTGGGAAGTTTCGCAATAAATCGGTCAGTCTCTAACATAGCTTACCTTACAAAAAGTGTGACAGCGGTTGTTATTTTTTAAATCGTGATTTCCTGGTTAACTCAAGCTCAGCATCTTTAAGTGGCTTGTGCTTGGCATTAAAAAATTTTATCATTCTCTGGCCTTTTGTCCAGCCCAGTTTTTGAAATAACCATCCCCAAAAACCATGGCCTTTTTCCAACTGATGCCGAACATTCGGGTCCTTAAATAGTGCACGTACTTTATCAACACCTTTAGCCGGGTCTGGATGTTGACTAACTTTAACAACTTTTTCCGCATAGGTATGCTGCATTGCCAGGCTGATTAATTTTTTGGAACCTAATTTTTTCCAAACCGTTGACGTTTTATATTTCGCAATAAATTTCGTGAGTGATTCGTCAGAATCTTCCAATAGAGTTTTAGCTAAGGCTTTGCGTGATAAGTTATTATCAATATTATTTTTGCTCGCAAAAAGCTTGCGCAGCGATTCAGATTTTATAATTTCATTAACTATTTCCGCAGTAACATCGCCAAGAAAGCTCGCGGTTTTTAGTTGAATTTCGTCAATCAATTCCGGCTTACTGTTTAACACCAAGCGTTCTTGAATATTTTTTTCCAGAGCAGGGTAAAAGTACTCCGCTATGTTTTGTGAAATAACACCATTGTGGCCATCACAAATAACCGCGGAAGTCGGTATCCCCACTTCAAACACAGCAACCGATATATTATCGTGCGAACCATTCACATAAGCCGAATCCACTAAATGTTCCGCGATCTGGTCAACCCCGCGCTTCTTACGCATAGTATTAACAATATTCGCTATGGTATTTACCGATAGCACAGGCTTTTGTACTGACTGTCCCCGGGCATTAATGGCCGACATGGCTTCGGTTAAACCATCGCAAGCCAGCACAATAAAAGCTTTCTGTGTAGACGATAATGATTTTTGGATAGTAACGATTTCGGGTATATGCGACAAACCAAATTGTTCATAGTATCTATCACCAAAGCCTCGGCTTACCGCCAACTCGCCATTTAATCTTAACGGCCCTAAGTTATTATAACGCGTAGGTATTGAAATGGCCGCGACACGATCGTATTCCGTAGCGTTGATACTGGCATCCGGATTATGTAATTCATTTATTCTTTTGGCTTGCACCACACCCTCATGGGCTTCATCAATAATAATGAGAAACGCCGCGCTATCACCCGCGCTAGCGGTAGATACATGCAATACATTGGTATCCGGATCTGTCCATGCGGTTACCGCGCAACAAGTCGAACCGGTATCTTGTGCCTGGCCATATTGATTTTGTAATTGATCAAACGTTTGCTGCAAAACTTCTTCTTGATCGTCCACACTCAACAGGGGAAATTTTTTAATTTCCTTAATACCCACTTGCAAAGAATCTTCCTGGCTAGGACGACGCCCTTGAATTTCACATAAGCCTACCCTGATCCCAGGAGCTTTATACATTTTGACGTAATCAAGCATGCGGCATGCCCCGCTATTTAATAAAATCCTGTACTGTTAATTATAGTATAGGTGCTAATGGGTTATTTATTTACCACTTTATCAGCAATGTATTGATTAAATTAACAATAATAATTAGTCCATTAGCGACTTAAGTACTTATTTTCAAAAAAAAACGATATAATATAATAATAACTGAACAAAACTGATTTCATTGATCTAAATACTAACAATCGGAGTTGTTATGCCTTTGATCCCTAACCAAAATGAGCAAGACGCTGCCAGATGCGCCAGGGAATTCAAAGACTTTATTAAAGTTATCAAAAATCTTGATCAAAAGACTTCTGCCTCAACGATCACCAAGGTGAAAGCAAATTTTCAATTGTTAGAAACCAAAGCAAAATCCATATTAGCTATTATCAAAACTGACGCTGAAAGGAATAAACTATCTGAAATTAATAATTATTATTTCCGTTATTTTCTGGAACAAGTCTCACGCTATAATCAATATTTTAACGAGATCGCCAATATTAACGATCAGCGCAATCCTGATACCACGCATCCCGTGCTGGCGTTTGCCGCCAAAGATATTTTAGCGAATGCCGCCATCACCCCGATTAAAGATGATTTGCTGGTCCAGTCAGAGCCAGTGAAAATGACGGTAACCGTAAAAAGCAAAGATAAAGGCGACATTTTCAAACCGCACTTTGAAATAATGGAAAAAGGTACAAAGCATCATTATTATCGTGCCAAAACTACACCTGATGATCAACTACATCAGGACTTGCCTCATTATATGGAAGCGAACAAACAAATTTTTTTAGCGACGCAAGGTGAAAACGTGCTTAGCTTGATTAAAGGTGATTGGAACCATGGTTCTGATGCTTATTTTCAAGTCGCTGATAGAGAACGTCATGGTATTGAAAAAGCGCTGTTTGAAACCGCGCTCACCAACATCAAGGAAGGCCAATCATTAAGTGATGAACAACTGACGGTTTTGGAAAAAGGAAAATATTATCGTTATCCCATACCGATAAGATTCATGGTGAAACCACCCGCAGAAGAAAAAGAAGAAAAAGCCAGCGCAGAAAAACCAGATCACAAAATCACTCACGTTGGTCATGCGGCTGAAATTTTAACAATGAACAGCACAGTACCTTTAACACTTTCTATAGACCCAGTGCATTACCAGAGTGGTACGGGAGGCTTGATAGCTCCGGCGGCGAAATTATTTTATGACCGACATACCGCTCCAGCAATGACGACGGACAGTTATCCGAAAATGAATGTGGTAATTATTTCCCATAATCACCATGATCATATGTGTCCCTGTTCGTTGCAAGAAGGCTTTGCGCACAGCAACACTTTGTTCATCGTTCCCAAAGGTGACGCAAAACATATGAAAAGTTCCGCCTTCGCCCTTAAAAATGCGAATGTCGTCGAATTCAATTCCTGGGATGACTCAGCGGAAATTGAATTAACTAACGCCGAAGGTGTCAGTTCAAAGTATGAAGTGCGGGCCCTCCCCGCCAATCATGCAAGTAACCGTGGCCCCACCGATTTTTATGAATCATTGTATATGGGTTATATGGTACGTGATCTCTCCAAAAATCAAGTTGTGTTATTCACCGGCGATACCGCCGTTCTGTCTGACCAGCATTTCGAGCAACTGGAAAAATATCTGGTGGATAATAATTTATTCCTGCAGTCAGCATGTATTGCTCATGGACCTGACCGCCCACGCAAATGGATGGAATGCACTCACCAATCAACCGCGGATGCCATCGCCATGCATGCACGGTTTAATATGATGAATGCCGCGGTATATGCGAAACAACAAAATAAAAAAGTCGAAGATTTAACCTTTCAAGAACTCAAAAATGTCGCCTGCCATGGCATAGGCTATCATCAAGGCTGTTATCGCCTGGGGGTCTTAACCAATCAAGACGTAAATACCACTATTTTACGCATGCTGGCCACGCTTAAATCGGTGGCTGACGTAGCCATCAAAGATATCAATGCGGAATTTTTAAAAGATAATATTTTTTATCATTTCATGGATGAATTTGAACGAATTGGTGTATTGGATACTATTAAGAGTTACCAGAAACTGTCCGGCACATTAAACGCAGGGCAAGTAGCAAGACTGGTAACGTCTCATTTAACCGTTCCTGTCCCCGGCGCTGGCGTGGATTTCCAAGCCAAAACCCCACACCCTGGCTTCACTTTTAATTATGAATCCCTGATGCAGAACCGCGATCCGAACGTGAAAACATTTGATCCGAATGTGGCTGCTTATGATTATTTTGCCGCCCATCTTTTCCCCAAATATTTTATGCCGAAAGTAAAAACCCGCGAATTAATTGAGCTTGGATTAAATATTTATTTGCAACGTCCCCGCAAAACTTATGCAGCGAGTAAAGCACCGCAGGTGCAAGCATTTCTAGCAAGCCTGCCGCAAATTGCTGAGGCGAATTTAGTTGCTGAATTAGGGAAATTTTATAGTAGTATTTTTCCACCACAAGATAACGGCATTCGTGACGAAGGACATTTACATACCATGATAACCCTGCTCGGTGGATTGATACAATTTCCAGAATTTCGTAAACAATTTCAAGACCGGCATAACGAATTACGCGGTATAAAATCAACTTCGGTAGCAAAACATTCTAAATTCGCTGATAAAAGCTCGACAACCCTACTTGCGGGGCAAGTTGAAGTGCGCGAACATAAACACCAACCACGAAGTTAGAACGTTACTAAGTTTTTTGTGGTGCAACTATTGCAGGTGTGGTTGGCAGGACAAAATAATTACGCTTCGCCGCGTCTAATACCGTTTGTAATGCATCCGGTTCAATGACAAATTCACCTTGAAACGGTCTATCTAACGTCAGCAGTAAAAAAATCATGGAAGACGCCATTAACGCTGCTGCCGACGCGCTCAACAAATGTAACCAGATATTCATGCCATAAAGAAAATTAATCCCAATAGCGAGAATAGTACCGATCAAAATGACTACCCACAATTCGGCGCTCAGTTGCTCGGTGCTTTGCGCAATACGTTCTTCACGGGCCGAATACAAGGCTTTTTCTTCCTCCATGATGTCCTTTATGACTATGCTATCCATTGGCGTCACCAGCGGATAACCTCGTAATGTCACACTCATTTGATCGACTAACTGATCACCCGTGTCGCCCACATTTTGATTTTTTCTCATCTTTGGCCATTCTTTGGTAATAACCAAATTAAGATAATTTATTAACTGTGTTTCAAGCTGGGTGCGCACAGGTTCATTCAAGAGTGTACTGGTGCGATAAAGATTCGCTACCGCATTGGCTTCCCGTTGCACCGCATCGGAGGCCGAGGCTAAATTGTTAATAAGATATAAAGCGCTTATGCCCACCAGCACGCCATAAATCAAACCTATTAACCCAGACACAGTGCCAATTACAGCATTGTCTTTAAACCTGACTTCGTGGGGAACAAGAACTTTAACGACGAGGACGCCGATAATCGATATGGCGATACCTAATATAACCAAAACTGTAAATAACTCGGCATCGGTCATGTGAAAGAGAAAGTCCATATTAAGAATCCCCAAAGTATTTATTTACAATAGAACATCTCACTTCTGAACGCAATTTTACCTATAATTTGCTGCGTTGCATCACGGAAATATTAACGGATTACCAGTAATTTTTTGCTGGGGCTTTAACAAATTAAAATTAATACGCGACCGCAAGCTACACAAAATACACGGTTTTTTCAGGCAAAAACGCTTAATAAAAAAACTTTACGCCGAACTATGGAACAAAAGTGGTATAATTTGACTTGTAGTATTTACAACACCATTAATAACAACATGTTGACTCAAAATGGGGGTAAATTTTATGTTATGGTCACGCGTAGGTTTGTCCTCTCTTGTAATTTGCAGTCTTTTTGCCTTTACCGGCGCTGCAAATGCTCATGAAGATGATATGAATTATGATAACTATAGTTATACCAATGGGGTCTATATCGCACCCGTACCTGCTTCACCAATGGTACGTTATGGATATGGTTACCGTCATGGCTATCATCACTATATGCATCATGCTTCCCGTCATCATCACGGTTGCTACGCGCACAATGGGCACATGTATCGCGGTTATTACGTATGCAAGAAATATGTATACGAAATTACCCCAATGCATAGAGATGCTTCTTGTAGCGACTGGAAGTTTGAATGGCTGCCAGCTTCACGATGGCACCACTCAGCTTACAAAAGCATGAGCTAAACTATAGTCTAAGAGCATGTTAGAAGTTATCATCCACAAGATGATAACTTCTAACTATTTTGGTTCCCTGGCAATTCCCAGCATACGCCGCAAAATATTATCCTTCTCCACGAAATGATGCTCTAGAGCAGCTCCTATATGGCCGCAGAGCAACACAATCAAACTATAAGCCAACCATTGATGAATCGTACCAAACAAGCTGGCGAGGGCATCGTCAGGTGCTATGATAGGCGGCACGACAAACAAGCCAAAAAACGAGGGTGCAAAACCCGCCGCACACGACAGTAAATAACCCGTGATCGGCATCGCGAACAAAAACCCGTATAACAGCCAATGCAAGCTATGGGCCAATCCTTTCTGCCACCACGGCATAGTATCAGGGTACCGGGGAGTTATATTTGCTAGTCGCCAACCTAAGCGCAACGACGCTAACATTAATACCAGAATGCCAAATTCTTTATGGTAGCGGAATAAATCCAGTTTCAAGGGCCCCAGTTTTAAAGTCACCATGTATAGTCCCACCGCTAACATACAAATGACAATAATCGAAATTACCCAATGCAGGGTGATGGCGACCCAGCCGTAACGATCGGGGGTATTAGTGAATTGCATAGTGACTACATCCTGTAGGGTGAATGCTGCAGTATAGCTTTGCTAAAAGCCAGGGGGAAAGGGGTTGCGGTTATTTATTTTCTTTATCCTTGGGACGTTTCGACTTTTCGCCATGCAGCCATTTCTTGATAGCTTTTACCGTCGCATCATAACCCAGCTTAATCATTTCATCGGCCTGCTTATTGGTAACTTTCATCAAATTATATCCTGATAAATCCGGGCTGATTAACACATCTGCCGACTTGGCGTTTTCCGTTTGTTTGACGGTAGACCCAACCAGCAACGAGCGTAAAAACATATCGACAAAATGCGGATACTTATAATCTTTATGCGCCAGGCGCAGCTTACTCATGACCACAGTGGAAAGCGTCAAGATAGGTGGAAATTTATAATGTTTTTCTTCGTTAACATTATGGATTAATTCCACGGCGATAATAGTGCCTATGCTGCTGGATAACTTACGCATTAAATCAGTTGGCAAATTGTTAACGATACCGCCATCCAAATGCAATTGACCGTGAATCACTAAGGGCGGATAAACGCCGGGCACCGCGGTGCTGCCACGAATTTTTTTCCATAATAACCCTTGCTTATGCATGGCCTGGTCACTTTTGGAGAGATTACAAGTGACACAAAAATATGGCAGCCACAAATTTTCAATGCGGGCGGCGCCAAACATTTTCTTTAATTCCATGGTATACGTTTTACTACTGAAGAGGGAGACGGCTGGCCAAGTCACATTCCACAAACGGATAGCCTTGCCGGTAATTTCAGAAAGCGTTAAGAGTTGTTTGCGCGAATCTTCATAGGTTTCATGATAGGCATAATAACCCGCAACGATTGAACCACCACTCGTACCACCGATGGCATCAATTGGCACACCAAGTTCGTTTAATGCTTTCAAAGCGCCGATATGCGCCCAGCCACGCACGCCGCCACCGCTTAGCACTAACCCTATCGCGCGACCGCGCACAAAACGCGTCAAGCGTTCCCAATCCGCCTCGTCCCAAACGCGCACATGATGGTGCAGGGCAAATTTAGCTATTTTCAGCCATTCACGCGTTTGGACGGGCGCAAGTTTTTTGTCATGGTGTAACAAAACCAATTCTGGCTTGGCTTTATAGGTTAACTCTTTGTTATGGATGCGCTTGTGAGTGAATGGATTGAGATAGGGTTTATTAGCGCCATTGGCGACTACATAAAGCATATCCATTTTATCTAAGGCGATTTTGGCCAGCGGCGATCGCTTTAATCCCAGGACATAAAGAATTTTTTCATTATTTTCTTCATTCTCATTGATAAAATCTTCCAGCTCGTGCACTGTTTTAAATCGCGCATAAAGCGCAGGCTCGTCATATAATAAAATGACATTGGTAAAATTTTTAATTTGTTCACGCAGCTTTTCGACTAATAGTTCCGTGCCGCATTTTTTATTTGCCGATAAAAATACGATGTGTTTTTTGGCTGGCTCTTTGGCGGCGAACAATTCGGTTAAATTACGCGAACGCTGCCCTAATAAATCGATGGTCTGCAGCAACACATCAGGGTGGTCACTGCAAAGTTTACAAAATACTTCGCGGGATAATTTTAATAACACACAAGTGGTTAAGGCCTTAGCCGAGCCACTACGCGGTTCGTGGGAAATCGCGCCAATTTCACCTAGCGTTTCACCCGCCCGCACTTCGCCAACGAGTTTTTCCTGCTTGTTAATGGATTTAACGAGAATAACAATTTTACCGCTGACTAATAGATAAAGCCCGTCAGAAACATCGCCCTGACGAAATAACATTTTATTTCTGGCTACGTTGATTTTTTTAAATTTTTTACTTAACGGTTTGAGAGTGGCTTCATCTAACGAAGAAAATAGTTTGCAGGCTTTAATTAAATGCAGGATTTCTTCAGTCATACATTTCCTGTGTTTTCTTGCGGCGTATAGTCTAGTTTAGCATTGTAAAAAGAAAATAGTTCTGCTAAAAAATCGCTATAAATAATAATATTGTCCAAATAAAGACGCTCGTTTTCATTTCCACAAGTTGTGTCTGGACAATTACTGATATAATATATTTTTATTTAGCAGGAGATTAATCGGTGAAAAATTATTTCGTGAATATAGCAACAATCTTGCTATTAAGCATAACCAGTGTTGCGCTTGCAGATTCAACTGTATACCCTGGCGAGCCAATGAAACCTCCAAAGCCTATAAACGGCCCTGCTAAAAGCTGCGCTAAACTTATCAACACATGTCTAACAGCAGGATATACTCTTAGTGGTCCACCGGG
>JAZKAT010000022.1:30171-63264 GCA_040389045.1 Pseudomonadota bacterium
CTAAACTTATCAACACATGTCTAACAGCAGGATATACTCTTAGTGGTCCACCGGGCAAAAATTTGGAGGCTGATTGTGTTAACAAAATGTTAGGAACACCGCCTTCAATACCTAGGGACATTGGAATGTTAGGCCCAAATGATATAGATGATTGCAAAGCTGCAACGCCTGTTCCCGCTGCCACTACAACAACTACCACAACAACCACTACTCCTGCAGCAGGCGCTGCGCACGAAGTAAATCCTGATCCAGGTGGTTGAGCCAATAGACTAAGGCACACCTTGTGTGCCTTAGTTGTTTTATTCGGCTGCCTGACCTTCTGCTTCTATATTAACTTTTACTTTATTACCTAAAGCAGGTGACAAAGTTTCTATGCCAAAATCACTTCTATCAATAGTCGTTTCCGCACTAAAACCCGCTGCTTTTTTCTCGGTGATGGGATTGGTGCCAATTTTATTAAGTTTGACATTTAGGGTTACCGGTTTAGTAACGCCGTGCATGGTTAACATACCTGTCACTTGCGCCGTGTCTTTGCCTGTTAATTTAACTTTGTCACTCACAAAAGTCGCCGTGGGAAATTGGTCAGCATCAAAAAAAGCTTTACTCTTTAAATGTTCATCCAGCTTGGGAATACCGGTATCAACGCTGGCAATTTTAATCGTCACATTGACTTTGCTGTCTTGCGGTTTTTGTTCATCCAGAATGAGTGTGCCATCGGCTTGCCATTTACCCGATGGATTGGAAAAACCAAAATGGCTGATATGCCATAGCACACTAGTATGATTTGGGTCTAATTGATAAGTTACCGGCGCGGCCTGCGCAGGCATGCTAATCATGAGCATGGTTGAAGTAGTGATAAGTCCGGCAAATATACGTAGTAACATAGTAAGCTCCTTTATGGTGTTTCAGCTAATAACACTCCCTCTTCGGCTTTCTTTTTTCCATGATCTTCCGCCAGAAACATATACATGGCTGGCACAACAAATAAGGTAAACAAGGTACCAATTGATATGCCCGTTGCGATCACCAGGCCAATATCAAAACGGCTCACCGCACCGGCGCCAGTGGCGGTAATTAACGGTATAACACCCAGTACCATGGATGCGGTGGTCATTAAAATAGGCCGCAGCCGGATGGCGGCGGCGCTTTCAATGGCTTCGCGTTTAGCTTTACCTTCGCGTTGCAAATCATTGGCGAATTGCACGATCAAAATACCATGCTTACTGATCAACCCAATCAACGTCACTAAACCCACTTCAGTATAAATATTTAGTGATGCGCCTTTCACTCCCAAACTAATAAAAATCATCGCGCCACAAATCGACATAGGCACACTGATCAACACAATCAAGGGGTCACGAAAACTTTCAAATAACGCCGCCAGCGACAGAAAAATAATAATTAAAGCAAAAAAGAAGGTGACTACTAATGCTGAACTTTCCTGGACGAATTGCCGCGAGGGGCCAGCATAATCCACTGTGTAGCCTTGCGGTAAGGTTGATTTTGCAATATTAGCCAAGGCATTCAGGGCATCGCCATCGGCAATACCTGGAAACGCCACCGCGGATAAGGTCGCGGAATTTAATTGTTGAAAATGGTTAATTGATTCTGGTACCACTGTGGTTTTTAACTTAATCAGCGTAGAGAGCGGTATAGAATTGACGGTCGTGGTATTTAAATAATAATTTCCTAGCTGATTGGCATTTTGACGGTGTTGACGAATCATTTGCGGTATCACTTGATAAGAACGACCCCCAAAATCAAAATAATTGATGTATCCCTGACTTAAAGCATTTCCTAACACGTTGGTAAGGTCATCCATAGTCAAACCAAATTGCGAAACTTTATCACGATTAATTTCTACCGTAGACTGGGCTTTATCCAGCTTTAAATCCGTATCCGTGAAAATAAACAAGCCGCTGGCGCGGGCTTTCTCCAGGAAAGCTTGATTGACTATATTTAATCGATCAAAGGGTTCTGTGCTTTGAATCACAAATTGAATAGGCACGCCGCGCGCACCAGGTAACGGTGGCAATTGAAACGCGGCGATAATGCCGCCGGTGATTTCGTTTAATTTATTTTGCACCAGAGGTTGAATTTCATTCGAGGTGCGTTTGCGCAAATCCCAGGGCTGCAGATTCATACCCAAAATACTGGTATTTAAACCACTGATACCATCTAATTGAAACACGCGCAGTGTTTCCGGAAAGCTTTTATAAATTTTATAAATTTCATTGGAATACAATTCGGTTTGCGCCAGCGTCGCGTTAGGCGCGGCGGTTAACTGGGAGATAATAATTCCCTGATCTTCCATGGGCGCTAATTCTGATTTTGAAGAGCTATAAAGAAAATAAATGCTGATTAAAATGAGGGTGGCGAAAACCGCGACCACCGGCAAATAATTTAATGTGTCATGCAGACCCGCTTCGTATTTTACTTTTAATTTTTCAAAATAACGGTCCACCATTTTAATGAACCTGGAACCACCATTTTGATTATGGCTTAACAATTTGGAACACATCATGGGTGATAATGTTAAAGCGATAATTGCGGAAATGGTGACTGAACCCGCCAAAGTAAAAGCAAATTCCGTAAATAACGCGCCAGTCAATCCACCCATGAAACCGATGGGGGCGTAAACTGCGATTAATACCACAGTAATGGCGATAATCGGATTTGCCAATTCACGCGCGCCCAGAAGGGCCGCCTGCATTCTGGAAGCGCCGTCTTCAATATGACGCTGCACATTCTCGACCACGATAATCGCATCATCGACCACCAGACCAATTGCCAGCACCAATGCCAGCAGCGTCAATAGATTGATGGAATAACCTAGCAATAGCATCATGAAAAATGTGCCAATCAACGATAAGGGGATTGCTACCAGCGGCACCATGACGGAACGAATCGACCCCAGGAAAAGGAAAATAACGACGGTGACTATCAATAACGCTTCGCCTAAGGAATGTTCCACTTCACGAATAGAACTATTCACAAAGTCGGTGGAGTCATAAACAATTTTGGCTTCGATACCTTCCGGTAATTGTTTCTGGATTTCAGGTATCATTTGTTTAACGTTTTTGATCACGGTTAACAAATTGGCGGTAGGTGTGATGAGCATGCCAATATAGACCGCGCGCTGTCCGTTGAAACTGACTGATTGATCATAATTCGTGGCGCCCAGCGTGACCTTGCCTATATCTCTTAAGCGAATGATGGCCCCATTTTGGGATTTGATCGCCATATTCTTGAAACCTTCCACCGAAGTGAGGTTAGTGTCGGCGGAAATATTAGCCGTGAACATACCGCCGTCAGTACGGCCCACCGCGGAGATGGAATCATTGTTGGCTAGCGCCGTGCCGATTTGCGCCGGCGTTACGCCGAACCCCGCTAATTTAACGGGATCCAGCCAAATACGCATAGCGAACTGTTGGTCCCCCTTGAATTCAGCTTGCTGCACCCCATCAATCGATTGCAGCTTTGGCTGCACCACCCGCAACAGATAATCACTAATTTGATTGGCGGCTAAAACCTTGCTGTAAAAACCTATATACATGGCATCAATGGTTTGGCCGATCTGGATAGTGATGACTGGCAATTGTGAATTTTTGGGTAATTGATTTAATACCGCGTTAACCTTGGTATTGATATCGGCCAGCGCTTTTTCCGCGTCATAATTTAATTTTATATTAATGGTGATGGTACTGACATTTTCCGTGCTGCTAGACGTCATGTAATCAATGCCGTTAGCTTGCGAAATGGAATTTTCCAGCGGTGTGGTGATAAACCCCGCGACAATGTTGGGATCAGCACCCGTATAAACCGTCGTTACCGTTACAATCGCGTTTTCGGTGTAAGGATACTGACGCA
This sequence comes from Pseudomonadota bacterium, assembly GCA_040389045.1. Classification (GTDB taxonomy): domain Bacteria; phylum Pseudomonadota; class Gammaproteobacteria; order DSM-16500; family DSM-16500; genus UBA5158. The sequence goes on from JAZKAT010000022.1 coordinate 34,042, forward strand.
CCGTTAACAAACCCACTGAACGCAAACCCAATACCAGAATAAACAGACTGACTACTGTCGCCAGTACGGGCCGCTCAATAAATATGTCGGTAAATGTCATTGACTTGCCTCATGCGCGTCAGTCAAATCGGGGGCTGGATTATCCGGTGGCACTACACTGTTATTCACCGTAATCTGACTGCCATTTTTTAATTTCAACTGGCCGCTAGTCACCACGGTTTCACCATCTTTCAAACCATCGATAACCGCCACTTGCTCGCCGCGAGTTTCACCTAATTTCACAAAACGCTGGTTAGCGATCAATTTGGGTTTGTCGTCTTTATCTTTGCCTTTTTCCGTGACCACATAAACAATATCGCCATAAGGATTATAGGAAATGACTGTCTGTGCGACGGTGACAAAATCCGCGGGTTCACCGGTATCCACTTCCACATTAGCAAACATCCCTGGTGCTAATTCTTTTTCGGGATTAGCAATGGTGGCTTCGACCAGAACGTTTCGGGACGCAACATCCACCCCCGGATTAATCGTAGTGATGGTGCCAAAAAATTGGCGTCCGGGCATGGCGTCTACTGCAACCATGACTTTTTGTCCGCATTTAATCCGCGTCAATTCTTGTTGTGGCACATTGAAATCCGCGTAAATAGGATCTAGTGTTTGCAACATCGTCACCGCATCACCGGGATTTAAATATTGCCCCAGATTGATGAGGTTAATTCCCAACCGGCCGGTAAACGGCGCGACTATGGTTTTTTTCGCGACGATAGCGGCTTGTTGGGCGACTTGCGCAGTCAGGCTTTGTACATTCGCGGCATCATTATCAACGACTTGTTTACTCACCCCTTCCGCTTTGAATTGGGCTTTATCACGGGCATAAGTAATTCTCGATAATTCGGCGTTGGCCTGTAAAGAATGCAGTAAGGCAACATCATCATCCGCATTTAATTGCACTAGCACTGTGCCGGCTGTTACATCCGCGCCTGGGGTAAAATAAACACTTTGCACCTGGCCCGCAAGCTGGGTGGTAACATTGACGCCGTGAATGGCGCGAAGACTGCCAGCCTCGGTAATTTTGGGCTGCCAGGGAGAAGTTGTTACTTTCGCGGTAGAAACCGTAACGAGTTCGGATTGGTTCGCCATAAAATGCCGCATTAACATGCCCATGGCCATTTTATAAAGAAAGATGCCGCCAAATAATATAATCAGGCATACCAGCATAATACGCATGCGTTTTTTTAATGCGGCTGATCTCTCTTCATCACTTATATTTTCTTGGGTCATGCACGCTCTCCCTCACGCCAGCACTGGCTTGATTGATCGTATCCTATTACCCGCATTCCACCAACCACCGCCTAAGGCTTGAAACAATGCGGCGGTATCGCTATAGCGCGTGGCTTGCGCCTGCACCCGGGCAATGACGGCTTGTTGATATTGTTTTTCCGCAATCAATAATGTGGTGTAATTCACGCCGCCTAATTTATAAAGTTCTTCATCAATCTTCAGTGATTTATGTGACGCGTATTCATTCTCGGTTTCCGCCCGGAAAGTGTGGGCATCATGTTGCAAGGCGCGCAAAGTGTCAGCGACATTTTGGAAGGCTTGTAATACGGTTTGCTGATATTGTGCATAAGCGGCTTGGTAAGCGGCAATCGCGGCGCGTCGTTTCGCCACCAGCTGGCCGCCCATAAAAATTGGCTGTAACAATGACCCTGTGCCGCTCCAGATTTCAGTCGCACTGTGGAATAAATTATGGGGTTGTAGTGCTTGATAACCAAAAGCACCGCTGAGCGTAATTTGCGGGAATAAATTTGCCGTGGCCACACCTACATTCGCATTCGCCTGATCCATCAAGGCTTCCGCTGCTTGCACATCCGGGCGTTGGCGCACTAGCCTGGATGGTAAACTAATGGGGATGGTGCCGGGTAAATGCAACTGCTCCAGCCGGATATCCGGCAGGACGAAATCCGCTGGCAACGAACCTACCAACATGGCTAAAGAATGGCGCGCAACTGATAGCTGTTGTTCCAATATGGGTAACTGGGCTTCAGTAGCTGCCACTTGACTGGCTTGAGTCAACACATCATTGCCTGACACACCGCCCAGCTTGAGTTGGCGCCGCATAATATTCAACTGGCGGCGCAATGATTTAATGATATCTTGCGTCGCATCGATTTGCGCCCGGGCGGACGCCACAGCAATCGAGCTGGTGACAATATTTGACGTTAGCGTCAGATAGGCCGCAGCTAATTCATATTGTTCATAATCCACTTGCGCACGTGCCGCTTCCACCTGACGGCGCAATGCGCCAAACACGTCTAGCGTATAAGAAACATTGACTGCAACGTTATACAAATTAAAAATCGAAGACCCCATTTGACTTTGACCAAACGAAGCGGCATTGAAACGCTGGCGTTCTGCGCTGACTGGCAAGGTGACTTGTGGAAATAGAGTGCCTATCTGGGCATTGAGATTTTCCTGGGCCTGGATCAAGGTGGCTTTGGCGGCTACCAGATTGGGGCTGTTGGCAATGCCGGTTTCAATCAAGTTATTAATGGGCTGAGAATGAAATACTTGCCACCAGTCACCGGTAATATCTCGCCCCGCAATAAAATGCTGCGCTTTGCCGGCGGTGGCGGATTTGGGAATGTTGACTGTGTGTCGTGGCTGGGGTTCTTCGGTGTAACGGGTAGTCGGCGGTGTTCTGGGCGGATGCCAATCGGGACCCACCATACAACTCGTTAAGGCTGCGCTTACTAGTGTGATTGCAGAAGCAAAAACTAAGCCCTGAAAACGCATTTATCGCAATCCCTTGCTGATATGGTAAGTAGGTGATTTTAACAAATTAATAGGGATTAAAACACCCTTGATTAGTAAATTGCCGAAGGCGACGGGTGAGGGGTGCTTTGAGTAACTAATTCACACCATGAATAAAAAAAAACCAAGCCTATCGTAGGTTGGGCTGAGTGTAACGAAGCCCAACAAAAACGGGGCCAGTGTAAGGGTAAGAGGCGAGGTATGAATTTCCAAACACGCCGTGAATACGTCCCTGTAGGCTCTGGAAAAACATCCCTGTTTTTCAAGGTTTGTAAATTCATACCTCGCCTCTTACCCTAAACATTTGCGAATTGCCCAGAGTTACACGTAGTTTAAGTCTTCTAAAAAACTAGCTGCTCCTAAATTGGCGCCTGTTTAACGTAGAATCGTCTCTGGTTGTTATTTGCGATGCATTATTAGCAGAAAAAGCTGCGAATGCTCTATCTCCTAGCGAAATGCCAGGCGCATTGACTAATAAACCTTTGTTACCGCCTAATGCTTCATTTGCCCGTACGAAACTTTCTTGAGTATAAACCGTGAGCCCTGCTTCTTGCTTACCTAACGCTGCTGCGGTCTCGTTTGCGGCCTGTCCTCGGGTTAATTGCGCAGCTCTGTTGGCTTCGGCTAATATTCTAATGGTTCTTGCTTGAGAATTAGCGGCATTAAGTTGAGCTTGAGCTTCTACCTTAGACCTTGCAGTGAGTTCAAGCGCATTGCTAATGCTGGCGTGCTTCGCTTCAACACTAATGACTCGAAAATTCCTAATAGATATACCCCATTCGCCACAAAGTGCTAATAGCCTGCCAAAAAAATTGGCGCCATGTGCGGCCATTTTAGCTTTATGTTCACGCTCATCCTGCAATGTGCGAGAAGCTTGATCATCCAGCTTCTCCTCTAAGGATACTGATGAAACTCGGGATGACACCGAAGTAGATACTGAAGCAGATATTGTTGTATCATCGCGCTCATGTTCGCTTTTTTCTGAATGTCCCGCTTTTGCCGCTAAAGAATTTATTTCAGCCGAAGTTATGTCTTGAAAATCTAATGTTTGAATTGCTGAAGAAAAAGCACCTTTGACTGTTTCTTGCAATGTATAGAGTGGGTTTTTAACTTTTTGATATAATTTTTTTGGATCAGTAATTTCAAAAGTGATATCAGCTTGTAGTGTTGCATCGACATTGTCGAGTGATTTAGCAGAAAAACTACCTAATGCAAGGACTTGTGTTTGTTTTGATACTTCTTCTTTGTAGAAGCGCAAGGGGTGCAAGATACAATGCAATCCGGGTTCCAATTCTTCGTACTGTTGTGTTTCATAGTTAAGAACAATACCTACACAATTTGGGCTTACCCATTGCAGTTTGCTCAGCATATAAATTGCGCCGATACCAGTGCAAGCTAAAGCAATCATTCCGACAGTTCGCATGATAGACATTTTTGGACTCCAGAGATTTATGTTAGGAGTAGATAGTTATACCGGCTAAAGCTTAAAGGACTCTTAATGGTGGGGGGAAGTTGTGATTTGTTTTTTTCTGGGTAAAAATAAAACAAATCTACATTCGCAAACGGCTGTCATTCCCGCGCAGGCGGGAATCCATTCATTGAAACTTTAGAAGCAAGAGTAAACTCACAATGGATTCCCGCCTGCGCGGGAATGACAATCAGGCACTTTCCAAAATTGCGGCGCAGCCCATGCCGCCGGCGGTGCAGATGGAGATTAGGCCGCGTTTTTTCTTGGTTTGGTAGAGTAGCTTGGATAAGCCGGCGACGATGCGTGCGCCGGTGGCGCCGAAGGGGTGGCCTAGGGCGACGCTGCCGCCTTTTACATTTAATTTATCGCGGTCAATTGAACCTAAGGCATTTTTGCCCATGAATTTTTGACAATATTCATCGCTTTCCCAGGCTTTTAATGTGCAAAGCACTTGCCCAGCAAACGCTTCATGAATTTCGTAAAAATCAAAATCCTGTAACTTTAAATTATTACGGTCTAACAAGCGCGACACTGCAATTGTGGGTGCCATTAACAATCCATCACCTTTCACAAAATCAATTGCCGCGATTTCAGCATCAATAAATTGCGCCAACGGCGTATAATTATATTGTTTCAACGCCACTTCACTCACCAATAACGCGGCAGCCGCGCCATCACTTAAAGGCGAACTATTACCCGCTGTTAAAGTTCCCGTGCCGGTAAAATCAAACGCCGGTTTTAATTTTGCTAACAAGTCCATGTTGGTGTCAGAACGTATGAATGTATCTTTTGCTATGCCATGAAATTCAAATACCAAATCCTGATAAAAACCTTCTGCATATGCTTTTTCCGCATGTTGTTGACTTAACAACGCCAACTCATCTTGCGCCTGCCGGGAAATTTTCCATTCCTTCACCATTTTTTCGCAATGCTCACCCATGGACAAACCGGTGCGGGGTTCTTTCACCGAAGGAATTTGTAATTTCAAATCGCTGGGACGAAACGCGAAGATACCTTTAATTTTATCACCGAAATTTTTCGCTTTGTGCACGTTAAGCATTTTACGCGTGAATGAACGCGGTAAAGTAATGGGTAAATCACTATTGGTATCCACACCGCCGGTGATGGCAATATCCATGTCGCTGTTAGCGATTTTCAGCGCCAATTCCCACGTGGTTTCAAGGCTAGACGCACAAGCGCGCTGCACACCATACGCTGGCGTGTAAGGACTGACGCCACTGCCCAATACACATTCTCTGGCAAAATCCCAATCCATGGAACTGTGAATCACCGAACCTAAGCCTACATCACCCAGACGCTCATTTTGCAAATTAAATTGTTTAGTCATTTGCACTAAACACGCCGTCATTAATTCTTGTCCCGTCACATCACTATAAACTGTCAGCGATTTTGCAAAAGGTGTACGAGTACCGCCGACAACATAAACTGGACGCTTCATCATGAATGGTTATCCTTGTGAGTAGAGATACTTCCAGGTAATCGATAGGCGCGGCTTAATTCGCCGGCACCGGTATTGCTTTGCATTGCGGTTTTAACATCGGTAATACTGGCGGCAACGATATTGGCAATTTCGCGGCGGTCATTAATTAATTTATTAAAGAGCGCCGGTTTTGGGTGCGTGCGGCTGGTTAAAATTATGATTGAAGTTTGAGTAACTGGATCAACCCAAACTGAAGTACCAGTATAACCCGTATGCCCAAATGAATTAATGGGGAAGAGTACGCCACGGTTAGCATAAGGTGAATCAATGTCCCAACCCAAACCGCGTACTTCTACCAGCTCCGGTCGGGTTTGCGGCGTGGTCATTTTTAAAATCGTCAGTGGGCCCAGGATATAATTCATGTTTTTATTTTTTGCGCCAGAGGCAGCACGACCGCCGTTTAACAAACATTGTAAATACAGATTAATATCACCCGCATCGGAAAACACCCCGGCCGCGCCGGAGACACCATTCATGGAATAAGTGGTTGGATCGAACACTTCACCCCAGCGTAATTTATCGCGTATAACTTCGGTAGGAGCAATACGGTCTTGTAATTTTTCTGCAGGCAGATAAGTGGTGTCTTTCATGCCGATTAATTTGAAAATATGTTGCTGCGTATAAAGCGGTAGTGATTCATGCGTGATGCGTTCGACCAGATAACCTAAAGCAATAAAATTAATATCACTGTAAACAAAAACATTACCAATTGGAAACTTGGGTTTTAAATTTTCGATTTGCTTATATATTTCGGTCGCGCCAAGAACTTGATTGTCTTCGGTAGGCAAATCCGGTTCCAGGCCAGAGGTGTGCGTCAGTAATTCACGTACGGTAATAGCACTCTTACCATTTTGCGCGAACGCCGGCCAATAATGCGCGACCGGTGCATCCAGATCGAGTTTACTTTCTTCGACTAATTGCATAATAGCGGGCGCGGTGGCGACAACTTTGGTGAGTGAAGCGATATCGAATAAAGTATTAAAATGCATAGCTGCCACGGAAGGCATGATGCGGCGATTGCCGAATACGCCGCGATAAATAATTTTGCCGCGATGCGTCACTAGAATCACCGCACCGGGATATTCACCCGCGGCAATTGAGCTTTCCACAATAGGCGCGATATTATGTAATAAGTCAGAACGCACGCCGGTTTGGGTGGCGATATAGACTTCTTTAGTGCCCGCGGGAAAATGACGTGGCGAAGCTGCATGCGCGGTGAGGATAACGCTGCTCAGTAACAGTAGGATTTTTTTGGCGTGAGAAAATGTCATAACCTTCCTGGTCGTCTTCAGTCATCCTGTCAGGCATACAATGCTTCAGATTCCATTAGCTGGCGCACTTCCATAATATCACTATCAGTTAATCTTGGACCAAATTTTTCGACGACACGGGCGGCGGCAAGACTGGCTAGCTTGGCAGCTTCGAAATAGCTGTAATTCTGGGTAATCGCATAAAGGAAAGTGCCGGCGAAAATATCACCCGCGCCTACGGTATCGACAACAGTAGCGGGATAGGCACCCACTTTTATATATTCGTTACCATTATAGAGCAGCGCGCCATCGCCACCCAGGGTAATGACGAAGGTACGGGCATACTGTTTTAACAATACTTTAATTTCTTCTAAGTCATCGCTGCCAGTAAACAGTTTGGCTTCTTGTTCATTTGCAAACAAGAGATCAACTTGATCACCGATGATGGCGCAAAGTCCTTCGCGGAAGTATTTCACCATATTGGGGTCGGAGAGAGTCAAGGCAGTTTTAATCTGGTATTGATTAGCCAGTTCATGGGCGCGGATCGCGGCTTCGCAGGCCGAGGGGGATGCGACTAGATAGCCTTCGATATAGAGGTATTCTGAATTTTTCAGGGCGGATTCGGAAAGTTGGTTGATGGAAAATGTGGATGTGGTCCCTAAAAATGTATTCATGGTACGGTCGGCGTCGGGTGTGACCAGGACTATACATTTTCCAGTGACGCCATCGCGTATGCCCTCGTGTAAGTTGGTGTGTACGCCGCGCAATATTAAATTTCGATAGAAAAAATCACCGGCTTCATCGTTACCAACTTTGCACGAGTAGAATGTCTTGGCGCCTAGTTGCTGGGCGGTAACCAGCGTATTAGCAGCGGACCCACCGCATTCATTAATATGTTTAACGCCATCAAGTTCTTCGAGCAGGCGGTGGTGAAGTTCTTCATCGATAAGGGTCATGACGCCTTTGGCTATTTCCAACCGTTCGAGGGTAGCATCACTGACTTCAAAATCGATATCGAGGAGTGCATTGCCTATGCCGTAGATTTGGAATTGCTTCATGGGGCGGTGTCCTTTTTGTTAGCGGTGCTTTCCGTGGGGTGGCGACTGGGGAAATTTACAGATATTCATTTGGTTGTGCAACTGGTTCTGGGGGCAGAGTGCAGCCCTAATCAAACGATCTTCACCTCTCCCCTTGTGGGAGAGGTCGACACCGCAGGTGTCGGGTGAGGGGTGTTTTAGATTTCCGATAGCAATTTAAAAAATCTCTAGCAACATTCAACACAACCCCATGATTAGATGCAGTTTTTAAATCTTTTATAGGTCAATATTTAAACAATTTCTGTAGTATAATATACGTTATATATCTGCTCTATTATTGGACTATATAGAGGTCTCTATGCAAAGCACAGGACCATACATTCCTACCCTCGAAGAAATCACTCAACTTCGCCAGATTTGTGTTCCTCTGACTACCAGCGATGCCAAACATACCGAACATCAAGACTTCAGTGCCCTTAACCTGATCCTCGCTGCCGCCACCGTCATCGGCCTTGGCGAACAAACTCATGGCACTAGCGAATTCTTTCAAATGAAACACCGACTGCTGAATTTTCTCGTGACCAAAATGGGTTTCAGACTGATTGCCATCAAAGCCAACATGGGGACTTGCCAGGCTATCAATGAATACATACACCAAGGCACCGGTAAATTAAAATCACTCATGAAAAAATTTTATTGCGGCAGCAGTCAGGAAGTTTTTGATGTGATAGAGTGGATGCGAAAATACAATCAGACCGCGACGGTGACGCAAAAAATTCATTTTGCCGGTTTCGATTTTCAAGAACCTGCACTCACCCGACTAGCCATTGAAAAATGTTTCAGTTCCATTGGTGATAATAGCGCAATCAATCTCATAGAAAACATTTTTACTAACTATAACACCATCAAAAAAATCGTCGAAAGCCAAATACTCTCTGAAGATCAGTTGACCGATATTCAACATAGCAGCCAATACCAACAATTATTAATTAACATCGATTTGCTGGAAAAACATATCAAGCAATTCGAAAGTAAACTTGATCAGGATCAATTTCGCTGGATTAAACAACATGTAAAACTGCTGCGCCAAAGCGCTGTCTATCTGCTCGATTTCGATATGCGACACCACGCGATGATGGAAAATATTCAATGGCTGCAAAGCCAATACCCCAATGCGAAAACCATACTGTGGGCGCACAATTTTCATTTACAAAAACACGATGAACAACTTGGCCTGGGACAATTGCTCGCGCAAAGCCTAGGAGAAAAGTATTGCACTATTGGTTTTGCGACTTACGCCGGTACTTACTCAGCTTACAGCAAAAACAAAAAACAACCTCACGATGTCAAAATTCCCAAACCAACGCCCGATAGCCTGGAAGCAAATTTACACCGTTTGGAAATGCCTATTGTCCTGGTAAGTTTCAAAGATCACACGAAAATACCCCTGTTTCTCCAACAGCCTATTCCAGTGCATGTGCTGACGACTATCGCCGAAACTCACAGCTTCAGACCACAAAAAGTCACCCTGGCTTATGACGCGATAATTTTTATTGCCCACACCAGCGCAGCAAAACAAATGCGGCCGAAACCCGCCAACATGATCCAGTTTGCCAGCAACGAAACAACCAAAAAATCGCGTTAACCCTTTTGTATAGCGTCATGTTCAATCCCATCCGCTTTGATCCATATCATCAACAACGTGGCGATAAACAAATAAATCGGCAATATCAATAAAGCCCAATGATAACTGTGCAAAGAGAAATAATGCACGTTATTAACTATCTTGCCATCCCAGCCTAAATCCAGTAACCAGCCAATCACCGGCTCAGTAATACCATCCAGCACCGCATCACTGGCGTTAATCATGGCAATTACTGTGGCCGTCAAATAAAGACTATTCAACTCTTTCCCTATCGTAAACGCCAACATAAAAGCGCCTAGCGCAAAACCAAAAACAAATAATAAAACCGCCATCAATTCGGTGGGTATAGGCGCGTATAACACCAGCGAAATGGCAATACAGGAAATTAAGGTGCTAAAGAACATTAAATTTTTGCGATCGCCAATGCGGTCAGAGATCATACCCAAGATAGGACTGCCTAGACCCAGACCGATAAAAACCAATGACACTAACCATGCCGACTGCGTTTTATCTAAATTATAAGCTTGCTGAATAAAGGGATCACCCCATAACCCGCCGAATACCGCTACCGGCGAAAATGCCAGACCACCATACAAAGTCAGCAACCAGTTTTGTTTGTTCTTCAATACTTGCATGACATCTTTAAAAGAAACATTGTGGTCGGGGACTTTGTTTTTATATGACTTGGGCGCGTCACGAACTGCGACGATAAATAAAAATGTCAGCGCAAAACCCACTATGCCAATAATAAACAAACATTCACGCCAGCCAAATATATTGATCAGCCAAGCCAATGGCGCTTTACCACATACGGCGCCCGCCATGGCTGAACTCGCCAGCAAACCACCGATAAAGGCATATTGTCGCGGCGGAAACCACACCGACGCCAATTTCAAATAAGATACGGTTGCAAACGCCACGCCCACGCCCATCAAGGCGCGCGATAATCCCGCGTTCATGATGGTATGGCTATTGGCAAACCAGACTATACCAATCGCGCAACACAAGATCGCACCCGCGGTGACCCAGCGCGCACTGTATTTATCCAGGATATAACCAACAAATAATTGCGTGGCCATGAAAGAATAATAAAAAGTTGCGGCCAGGTTACCTAACCCCGCGCCATTTAATTTAAATTCAGCCATCAATTGTTCGGTGATAATGCTAGGATAAATCTGCAAAATATATTTATAAAATAAGAAAAAAGCACACAGGCTAATTATCAGATAAGCATACGACTTAAAAAGCGCGCTGCGCGGCAACACATTGTCAATAACCATGTTCACACTCTCGTTCTCGTTTGAATTTCTAATTTAATATTTAAGTTCTATCCTGCATTCAACTCAGCCACGTCCCAACCACCTCCCAATGCTTTAATTAAACTGACTGCGGAAGTCATTTGCTGACCGTGTAAATCCGAGGCGGTTTGCATTGCGGTATAAGTTGTATTTTGCTGCACAATGACTGCGGTATAGTTTACTGTGCCAGCTTTATATTGATTAAGCACTAAATTTAATGCAAATTTTGCGTCAGCCGCCGCCTGGTCTTGAACTTTGGTCTCTTTGCTTAATATCCGCTGTGCTACCAGACTATCTTCAACATTTTGAAAAGCAGTTAACACAGTTTGCCGGTAACTAGCCACTGTCGCATTATAATTCGCCCGCGCCGCATCAACGGTAGCGGCCCGCAAACCGCCATCGATCAGGGTCTCCGCCAACTGCGAACCCAGTGACCAGCTTAACGCCGGCATTGAAAACCAATGTGCAAAACCAGGATTGGTGACATTGCCGGTAGATGACAGGGTCAACACTGGAAAATAAGCTGCAATAGCCACCCCAATCTGCGCATTCGCCTGGGCCGCTAAACGTTCCGCTTCCGCTACATCCGGGCGACGTTCCAGTAATAAAGATGGCACTTCTACCGGTATTTTCGGCGGCCGCTGCGGACAGGGACGCGCGAGAATAATAAAATTGGCCGGCGGTAAATTAACTAGCACAGCAATTGCATGTTCAAACTGTGACCGCGCTGTGTGATTATTTAGTGCAGCCGCCTGGGCTGTTTCCAGCTGGGTCTTGGCTAAAATATAATCTGTACGGGCCGCAGTACCAGCAGTATATTGGTTTTTGGTTAACTTCAATGCGTTTTTATACTCTTTTACCGTATCATCCAGAATTTTTTGATCATTATCAAGTGCTCTTAAAGTAAAATAATCCTGGGCGAGTGCAGCTTGCGAAGAAAGCCGTATGGCAGCCAGCGAAGCCTGACTAGCCTGGGCATTATCCGCGCTGGCTTCTACCTGACGATGTACGCTGCCCCAGATATCAGGTTCCCAGGTTGCGTCCAAAAATAATGAATGGCTATTGGAGGGATTCCCTTCACCCGCGGATGAAGAAGTAAACGCGCCAGTGGTAGAGCTTGCTGATGAAGAGATGAAAGTACCCGCCCCCGATGATCCCTGGCGTTGTCGGGTAACACCTGCAGAACCGGTAACCAGTGGGAAAAAATTCGAGCGCGCCTCCGCCACTAAAGCCCGCGCTTGCATGTAAAGCGCGTAAGCCTGTGCCACGGTCTGGTTCGTGGCATTCAATTGCGATTCTAATTTACTTAACTGGTCATCATGAAACACGCGCCACCAGGGGCCACGGTCATACATATCTCTAGGTTGCGCGACTTTCCAACCTTTCGGCGTTTCTTTATATTTCGCCGGTGCTATCACTGTCGGACGCACATAATCGGGGCCAACTTTACAAGCTGACAATAACAGGATGCATAACCACAACATTAAGTGCTTAAGATTTTTTTTTGCTGTCATGTTTGCGCTTCCTTTATGTACCTGAGTCAACAGCTGGGCGCGATTTCTTTAAATGAAACACGTTCTGGCGCAGCCATTTGCCTAGCCATTCAAAACTAAGATAAATAACTGGCGTACTATATAATGTCATCATCTGACTCACTATCAATCCACCAATAATGGCAATTCCCAAAGGTTGGCGCATTTCCGCACCTACTCCTCTGCCTAGCGCCAGCGGCACCGCGCCTAGCATGGCCGCCATGGTAGTCATCATAATCGGCCGAAACCGCAATAGCGCCGCTTGATAAATAGCTTCGCGCGGTGGCACTTTTTCGGTGCGCTCTACATGCAGGGCAAAGTCAATCATCATGATAGCGTTTTTCTTCACGATACCAATCAACAAAATAATGCCGATCAAAGCGATAATACTTAAATCGGTACGCGTCAGTAACAAAGCCAGCAATGCACCCACTCCGGCCGAAGGCAGCGTCGACAAAATCGTAATGGGATGAATGGTACTTTCATAGAGTATACCTAACACAATATAAACCGCGAGTAACGCGACTAATACTAAATAAGGTTCACTGGCCAGCGATGCTTGAAATGCCTGCGCGGTACCACGAAACTCCCCTCTTATCGTCGCGGGTAATCCCATCTTGCTCACTTCGTCGCTGACCATACTGACTGCGTCACCCAAGGGATAATTAGGTGGCAAATTAAACGATAAAGTGGCGGCGGGAGCCAGGCCTTGATGGTTCACTGATAACAAGGTGGCACTCGGTTCAAAACTGGCAAAAGCCGATAGCGGTACCATGTTGCCACTTGGCGACTGGATATAGATTTCTTTTAATGTCTGGGGGTATTGCCAATATTTAGGCGCAACTTCCATCACGACATAATATTGATTGAGTGCGGTATACATAGTTGATACCAGGCCCTGACCAAAAGCATTATATAAAATCTGGTCCGCCAATTGCGGTGTAATGCCAAAACGCATCGCCGTGTCATGGTCTACAGTGACGTATTCCTGCAAACCACGATCACGTTGATCACTATTGATGTCGACAATATTGGGTAATTTACCTAAGCGTTCCATGACCAGGGGCGCCCAATGATTCAAATCTTCAAGATTGTCAGAAGTTAAAGTATATTGAAATTGCGCATTGCCCTGTCTACCGCCGATGACAATATCCTGAGCCGATTGTAAATATAAAATTGCGCCTGAGACTTTCTCAAGCTTGGTACGCAAGCGCGCAATCACTTGATCGGAAGAAACTTTGCGCTCGGCTAATGGTTTTAAACTTAAAAACATCGAACCTTGACTGCTAAAGCTGCCGCCCAGAAACCCCACCACATTTTCTACCGCGGGATCTTTCTGAATAATATCATTGAAGGCTTTGAGCTTACTCACGGTTGATTGAAATGAACTGTCTTGCTCAGCCTGGATGGAGCCACTAATACGGCCAGTGTCTTGCTGTGGAAAAAATCCTTTTGGTATCATTATAAATAATATGATAGTGATAATAATCGCTAATAGGGTACCCACTAACATAATCAATGGCCGCTCCAGCACCCAGGCTAAACTGTTGGCATAACCCTCTTTAATTCTGGCAACCAGACGCGTGTAACGGGTGTCGGACGCAGTTTTTTTATAATGTTCACCGCGCAATAACCAGGCGCACATCATGGGAGTCACGGTAAGCGATACGACCATGGAGGTTAAAATAGCGATGGATAAAGTCACGGAAAATTCACGGAACATCCGCCCAACAATACCGCCCATTAACAAAATAGGAATAAATACGGCAATCAGTGAAATACTCATGGAAAGTACGGTGAACCCTACTTCCTTTACGCCCGCCAGCGCCGCCGCCATGGGTTTTTTACCTGCCTCTAAATGGCGACTGATATTCTCTAATACCACCACTGCGTCATCCACCACAAAACCCGTAGAAATAGTCAACGCCATCAGGGATAAATTATCCAGGCTGTAACCGAGTAATTCCATCATGGCAAACGTGCCCAGGAGTGACAAGGGCACAGCCACGCCGGGTATCAGCATCGCGCGTAAATTTCCCAGAAAAACAAAGACCACTAAAATCACTAACGCCATGGCGATGAGCAGCGTGATTTCCACATCATGCAGTGAAGCACGAATGGTAGTCGTTCTATCGATCACGACGGAAACATGCATCGCCGCCGGCACCGATGCTTTAAGTTGTGGCATCATGTTGCGAATCGCATCCACCGTGGTAATGACATTCGCGTCTGGCTGTTTGAAAATAACAATCAAGACGGAGGGTTTACCGTTACTGATGCCTGCGTTTCGCACATCTTGCACTGAATCTACTACATCACCGACGTCAGATAATCTAACTGGCGCATTATTCTTATAAGCAATGATTAACGATTTATATTCATAAGCTTTAAAGAGTTGATCATTGGTATAAATTTCTGACGTTTTATCACCATAAGTCAAATCGCCTTTGGCCAGATTGGCATTGGCGGCGCCTAGCGCGGCTGCCACTTGATTTAAGCCAATGCCGTATTTATTGAGCGCGGTAGGATTTAATTCTACGCGTACCGCGGGCAATGAACTGCCACCTACTATTACCTGGCCAACACCATATACCTGCGATAATTTTTGCGACAGGATGGTGGAAGCCGCGTCATATAACTGTCCCGAAGAATAAATATCTGAAGTCAACGCCAAAATGATAACTGGCGCATCCGCCGGATTTACTTTGCGATAGGTAGGATTACTGGGTAAATTCGCTGGCAAATTAGGCAAGGCCGCGTTAATTCCCGCTTGCACGTCACGCGCCGCGCCATTAATGTCACGGGTTAAATCAAATTGCATGGTAATGTGGGTTTGGCCAAGACTGCTGCCCGATGTCATATCGGTAATGCCAGCAATGCGACCCAATTGACGTTCTAATGGCGTGGCGATAGAAGTCGCCATATCTTGTGGGCTACCACCCGGCAGTGAAGCAGTCACATTGATAGTGGGAAATTCAATTTCCGGCAATGACGCTACTGGTAATAAATTAAATGCCACTATGCCAGCTAAGGCCAGGCCCAGCGCCAATAATGTGGTGGCCTTGGGACGGGCAATAAACGGCGCGGATAAATTCATGGCGTCTCTCCCGCAGGCTCCTCAGGAAAAAACCAACGCTTATGCAGGCTGACTACATGGCGGGAGATACGATCGAACGCCAAATAAATGACGGGCGTAGTATATAAGGTGAGTAACTGGCTGACGATTAATCCAGCGATAATGACGATACCTAATGGTTGCCGCAATTCCGAACCCATACCGGTGCCAAATGCCAAAGGCACAGCGCCTAACATGGAAGCCATAGTCGTCATTATAATCGGGCGAAAACGCAATAAACAGGCTTCATAAATCGCTTCGCGCGGCGCCTGGTCATATTTACGTTCTTGCTCAAGCGCAAAGTCTATCATCATGATCGCGTTTTTCATGACGATACCAATCAGTAAAATAATCCCGATTAAAGCCACTACGCTTAGCGATTTACCAAACAACATTAATGCCAGCAAGGCACCCATGCATGCCGAAGGCAAGGTGGATAAAATAGTGATGGGATGAATATAACTTTCATATAATACGCCCAACACAATATACACCACGACTATCGCCGCCAGCATTAACCATCCTTCATTGCTAAGTGAGTTTTCAAAACTGAGCGCCGTACCCTGGAAACCAGCTTGCACACTGGCCGGCATATTTAAATTTTTACTGACTTGATTAATTTTATTGATGGCCGCGCCTAAAGAGGCGCCAGGCGCAAGATTAAATGAAACAGTGGCAACTGGAAACTGGCCCTGGCGATTTACCACCAATGGCACGGTATTAAGTTCCACATGGGTAAACGTACTTAATGGAATGGTCGCGCCATTCGCGGCATTCAAATAGATATTATCCAGACCCATGGGCCCTTTCTGCATGTTTGGCAATGCTTCCAATATCACCCGATACTGATTGCGCTGGGTGAACATAATGGAAATTTGGCGCTGGCCAAAAGCATCATATAAAGTGTTATCAATGTTTTCTGCGGTGATACCCAGCCGTGAAGCGGTGTCACGATCAATTACAATTGAAGTTTGTAAACCCACGTTTTGCTGGTCCGACGTCACATCGCGTAATTCGGGCAATGCCTTTAGTTTCTGCAAAAATATTGCCGTCCATTTGGCAACTTCAGTGGCGTCGGCTGAACCCAAAGTAAATTGATATTGCGTGCGGCTAACACGATCATCAATTGTTAAATCCTGCACCGGCTGCATGTAGAGAGTGGCGCCTACCACTTTATTCAACTCAGGTTGCAGGCGGAGAATAATATCCGTAGCGGACAAGTCACGTTTCGTCAGCGGTTTAAGGTTAATTAACATGCGTCCGCTGTTGAGTGTCACATTGGTGCCATCAATACCAATAAATGAAGATAAACTCGCTACGGCGGGGTCTTTCAGCACGATATCCGCCAACGCTTGTTGACGTTTCGCCATTGCGTCAAACGAAATGCTTTGCGACATTTCAGAAATACCTTGAATCACGCCGGTGTCTTGTACCGGGAAAAAACCTTTGGGAATAAAATAAAATAATAAAAAAGTAATTAATAAATTTATTATGGCAATGATTAATATTAAACGTTGATGGTCTAACACCCAGCGCAAGGTATCACCGTATTTGGTAATAATACGCTTTTGCAATTCGTCTGCGCGGTGATGAAATGGACCGAATTTACTGGGATCATGTTGGCGCAACATGCGTGAACACAACATAGGTGTCAGGGTCAAGGATACAAAAGCTGAGATTAAAATCGTTACTGAAACCGTTACCGCGAATTCACGAAACAGGCGACCAATAACATCACTCATAAACAGTAAAGGAATTAATACCGCAATCAGTGATACGGTCAAAGAAATAATCGTAAAGCCAATTTGCGCCGCGCCTTTCAACGCCGCTTCGAATGGGGGGTCGCCTTGTTCAATAAAGCGGGAAATATTTTCTATCATGACAATAGCATCATCGACCACAAAACCCGTCGCAATGGTTAAACCCATTAAGGTTAAATTATTTAAGCTGAAACCAAATAAGTACATAGCTCCAAACGTTCCTACCAGTGACAGCGGCACTGAAATACTAGGAATAATGGTCGCGGGAATATTCAGTAAAAATAAAAAAATCACCATTACCACTAACGCCACCGACAACAGTAATTCAAATTGCACATCTTTTATGGAAGCACGGATAGTCAGGGTACGATCGGTTAACACATGAATATTAATGCCGCCAGGAATGATGTCCTTCACTTTTTTCAGCAATGATTTGATACTATCCGCCACCGCAATAACGTTAGCGCCGGGTTGACGCTGAATGTTAACAATGACCGCGGGTTCATCATTCATCCACGCCGCCAGTTTCGTATTTTCAGCGCCATCAATCACATTGGCGATATCTGACAATCGAACTGGCGCGCTATTTACATAAGCAACGATTAACGGTTTGTAGGCCGCGCTCGTTAATAATTGGTCATTAGAATTAATCGTGTATGCCAAATTCGGCCCATCAAAACTGCCCTTGGCGGCGTTTACATTAGAGTTCACTATTGAAGTGCGTATCTGTTCCAGTGACAAACCATAATTAGATAAAGCATTGGCATTGGTTTGCACGCGCACCGCGGGACGTTGACCACCGCTGATACTCACCAAACCTACGCCTGACAATTCCGAAAGTCGCGCTGACAAACGCGTATCGGCGTAATCCTCTACCTGGGTCAATGGTAAATTATGTGAAGTCAAAGCCAGCGTAATGATAGGCGTATCGGCTGGATTTACTTTGCTGTAAATCGGTGGATTAGGCAGGCCCGCCGGTAAATAACCGGTAGCAGCGTTAATCGCCGCCTGGACTTCTTGCTCACCAACATCCAGGGAAAGATTCAAACTAAATTGCAAAGTCACTACCGATGCGCCATTGGAACTGGTGGAGGTCATTTGGTTTAAGCCGGGCATTTGGCCAAACTGGCGTTCCAAAGGGGCGGTCACTGAGGTTGCCATCACCTCGGGACTGGCGCCGGGATAAAAAGTGGAAACTTGAATAATGGGATAATCGACTTCGGGTAGAGAAGATACGGGTAACAATTGATAGGCCACAATTCCCGAGAGCAAAATCGCCAGCATAATAAGTGAAGTGGCAATGGGCCGTAAGATAAAAATCCGCGACGGACTCATGCTAAATAACGCCGAGTGGAATGGTTACTAACTGTCGTTGGTGCGGATGCTGGCAGGGTTGGCTTGGCGGTTGATTTATCTTCGCTAATAGTAACTTTCGCGCCATCCGTCAATTTGTCCGCGCCTTCCACGACTAATTTTTCGCCGGGCGCGATACCCGAAGTAATGGTTGACTCATCATCATTGGTTATCCCCACGACGACTGATTTTGCGGTGACAGTGAGACTTTCATCTTTGTCTTCTTCTTTTGGATTTTTGTCATTGACGACGTAAATAAATGTTCCTTGCACCCCATTTTGAATCGCCATAGTGGGGACAATAGTTGCGTTATGTAACGTTTTAACGAGTAATTTTACATTAACAAATTGACTAGGGAACAGGCGGTTATTTTCATTTTGAAATTGCGCACGCAGTTTGACCGTGCCGGTAGATGGATTAATTTGATTATCCATTGTTAATAATGTGCCAGTCGCTAGTAATTTGGTCTGGGCACGGTCATATGCTTGTACGACTAAGGTTTGGTTTGCCTCAACCTGCTCTTGCACCGCGGGGATTTCATCTTCTGGCAGGGTAAAAATCACTGTTATCGGATTAACGGTATCAACTACCGCTATGCCGGTGCTACCTGAGGTTTGCACATAATTGCCTGGGTCAACCAGTCGTAACCCAACACGCCCATCGATAGGCGAAACAATACGGCAGTAATATAAATTAAGTTCTATGCCTTGAATTAAACCCTGATCAATTTTTAAAGTGCCTTCATCTTGTTTTACCAGATACATTTGATCTTCATAAGTTTGTCTGGCGATAGAATCTTGTGACCATAGGGTTTTATAACGTGTCAAATCCAGCTGAGCTTCCGCTAATAATGCCTGGTCCCGCTGTAATTGTCCCTGATATTGGACCAGTTGGGCTTCATAGGGACGCGGATCAATTTGCGCGAGCAAATCACCACGTTTCACCATTTGGCCTTCGATGAAGGGTACTGATAATAGTTGGCCATTGATTTGGGTCAGCACGGTGACACTATAAACCGGCGTCACCGCGCCTAGTCCGACGAAATAAACCGGCACATCACTGGTTTTGGCGGTTGAGACGACGACTGGCAGCGCAGTGGTTGGATGTTTTTTATGGGTGGCGACGCAATGGCGGATCAGCAATAACACGATTAAAGCGATAATAGCAATTTTCCAAAAGCTGGAACGCCGATAAAAAGGCCGCTGTCTGGATGGCTCAACACGTTTATAGTGTGCCTGTGAAGTTCTTGGCGCGCTCATGAGCTTTCGCTATATCCTTATATTGAAGGATAATCATACCCGAAAGTTTGGTTGGGTTCTATTACCCCTCACCCGTCGCCTAACGGCGCCGACCTCTCCCACAAGGGGAGAGGTGAAGATAAAAAACTGGCTGGGGAAGGAAAAAAAACTGTTGGGCTTCGCGCTGCTCAGCCCAACCTACTTTTTGCACGCGGAGATTTTGTAGGTTGGGCTGAGCGTAGCGAAGCCCAACAGTTTTGTAATAATTAAGGGCAATTTTGTTTGTAAAATTTATCAAGTTCCGCGATATATAATTCTTTTTTGTCATTATCCAGAAAACTTGCCATAAAAGAGTTTTTGGCCATTTCGTATATTTGAGCTTTGGTGAACTTTAAGCTGGCGGAGGCTTGCAGAAAATTTTCATTGAGGTAAGCATCAAAATACGCTGGGTCATCCGAATTGATGGTGACGCAAAGTCCTTGCTCCAACATTTTTTTCAGCGGATGGTCACGCATGGATTTAACCACGCATAATTTTACGTTAGAAACTGGACATATGGTCAACGGGGTCATGCTCAAGGCTAAACGGTTCACCAGATCAGGGTCTTCAAGACAACGCACGGCATAACCAATACGCGATACTTTTAATACATCCAGCGCTTGCCAGATATATTCCGGTGGGCCTTCTTCACCCGCCGACGCAACTGTAAAATAGCCATATTCTCTGGCGCGATCAAACACCGCCTGGAATTTTTCCGGTGGGTTATTCATTTCCGCTGAATCAAGCCCCACCGCAGTAATCCAATCCTTGAATTCAAAGCTCTGCAATAATAATTGTTCCGCCGCTTCCACGGATAAATCCCGCAAAAAACTCATTATTAAATGCGAAGAAATCTTCAGATTGCGACCAGCATCCAGCATCGCACGGTGTATGCCAGTAATCACTGTCAGAAAGGAAATACCACGCGCCAGATGTGCCTGAGGATCAAAAGTAATTTCCACATGACGCACTTGTTGACTCGCTGCTTTGGTTAGATAAGCCAGCGTCAAATCATAAAAATCCTGTTCCTTCACTAATACTCGCAGGTTTTCATAGTAAATTGTGAGAAAGGATTGCAAGCTGGTAAAGTGGTAGGATTTTTTTACTTCTTCGACGGCTACATAAGGCAACGTCACGTTATTGCGCAACGCCAATTCCAGTAGCAAGGCCGGTTCCAGCGTACCTTCCAAATGGACGAGTAATTCTGCTTTAGGAATATTGGCGATAAATTCAGTGATCATGTACAGCATCCTTGACTATTTACGTTAGCGCGTTTCTTCTCCATAAATCAAGCTTTTTGCTGAAGCAGGAAGTTTTGAGTCAGGATTTACCGTAGCCGCAATATCATAAGCGCGCCGCACTGCGGGCCTTTGTCCAACCGTGGTTAACCAGCGTTTAATGTGGGGGAAATTTTTAATATCTTGACGTTGGTTTTCAAAACCTAACACCCAGGGAAAACTCGCCATATCAGCAATCGAATATTCTCCAGCAATAAATTCATGCTGCGCAAGCTGTTTGTTAAGCACATTATATAAGCGCGTGGTTTCATTAACATAGCGTTCAATTGCGTAAGGAATTTTTTCCGGTGCATACTGCAAAAAGTGATGGTTCTGCCCCAGCATAGGACCAAGGCCCCCTACTTGCCAAAATAACCATTCCATAGTAGTAGTGCGGTCGTGAATTTCCTTGCCAATAAATTTTTGAATCTTTTCGGCTAAATACCACAAAATCGCTCCTGATTCAAAAACCGGGACTGGCGTTTTGCCTGCTGCGGGTGTTTGATCAACAATAGCGGGAATTTTATTGTTAGGTGAAATAGCTAAAAAATCCGGTTCAAATTGCATTCCTTTGCCGATATTTATTGGCAAAATTTTATAAGGTAATCCGGACTCTTCCAGAAATATTGTTATCTTATGTCCGTTAGGTGTTGTCCAATAATACAAATCGATCATGTTTTACATCCTTGTTTTTAGGCATGTGATTGCGGTAATAGAAATGGGCTCATTCGTACATCCTCTGCTGGAGGAACATGGCCATTATTATGGTTAAAATCAGTGAACCGGGTGGGTTGATGCCTGGGAGAAGTTAATGGGCTCTTTAGCACCAGTTCATGCTCAGTACCTTCCTCAGTACCTTTGCGTTTGAGAGGATATGAGTCGGGAGACTTTGTACTCGGTACTGGTCCATTCTCAGTACCTAGCTTAAGATGAAAACCGTTGGCCTTTTGTTGCGGTAATAACTCGAGAATGGAGACGGTATTTAATGGTTTGACTTCTGAAGAACTACGCTCCCCCAAAAGACTGCGGGACACCAGTGGGGTTACTGATGGTAATAGTATCGCGCTATGCATCGAAGTAGAAGGGCTGAATAGCGAATTAAGCGATGCTAAGCTCTTATGATCTGGAATAGCCAAACCTGAAGCGACAACATTCCTTTCTTCCTGTTTCATTTCCAGCCTTTGCTGCTGTTCCGCTTGGTATTCACTTTTAATTTCATCAATCCAACTCTTTAATATTTTTTCATCATTCCGTTTAAATGCTAATAAAATCCCATCTAATTCTGTTAAATCCGGCGTCTCCTCTTGCCTGTCAATCATAAATCGCCAGAGCTGGTTTGGTTCGTCGTTCGACAAACCGTATAGGGTGCTGGCTTGACTCAGAGCTTCTCCAACCTTTTTTCTTTGTTCGGCATCATCTATCCAATCTATCAAACCAAATGCGGTTTCCATTAAACGCTCTTTAGCGGAGCTTGAAGTAAACTTGGCAATTGCTACTTCTATTGTTGCCAGGGCTTTTGCGCGCTTACAGAGATTGAAAATAGTTCTTTTAATTTCTACGGATAATATTCCAATTAAACTATTGAGCTTTTTTTCTCTTTTTAACTTTTCATTTTCAGTTACTTCAGGTGCTCCCACTTTTGGGATTGGGTTTCCATAATAAAATTTAACCCAAATGGCGATTAGACGAGTGCTCCCCTCGATTTGGTTTTGTTGCCAAGAATTAATTTGCGCTAGTGTTTCCTGACCGGTGAGAGTTGCAGCCATACCATCGACAATATGAGTTAATTTTTCAGCAAACCTAGTTTTTTTACTATTAAGGTCTGAGTTGATGTTATCTTCAGCCCAGCTCAGCACTTCGTCAAGGTTCTTCTTACGGATTTGGCTAAAAACAGCCTGACTGAAAAGCTCTGGGCGATCCTGGGGAGGATTTATACTTTTAATCGCTGTCCGTATGGCGTCAACCAGGTTTTGTTTTGCTTCGCCATAAACCACAGTATGATGAACTTCATCAATCCCACGCAGCATTAAAGTACGCACCGGACCTGACTGGTGTTCTTCTGCTAATTGTCTATGGGGAGCTAATTCATTGGTGTAGTGGACATTCATGTAGGCAAGAATGGCATTATTAAAATCTTGAACGACTCCTTCCGCTTCCTTAATGCATAGCGCCAAATCGACCTCAGGCTTATGAATTTCCTTGAGCTTCTTGCTACGTGCCGTCAGGCTATTCATCAACTGACGAGCAATCTTTACTAAATCCGAATCCAGTTTGGGTTTTAAAAATTCGTGTAAGTATTCCGAAGCATATAATCCGATTTGATAATAGATGGAACGGAAGTTTGCTTGATAAACATAACTCCGGCGATTTTCAGGGGTTAATCTGCGAATAATATTTTTGTAGCTTTGATAAATGGCAGGCAAGCCATTTTCGCGATAATCAGCAAAAATATCTCTGATCGAAATTCTACTTAAATAATAACCCATATCAATGGTTTGCAGCTTCTGGGTAAACCAGCCGCGTTGTTGTTTTAACAAGTCTAAATCATTTCCTACGCGCAAATGGATGTGAGTATCAAAAATATCAATAATTTCACTGGTTGCAGCCAGTCGATGTAGCAATTTATCATATTTGTTATCAACTATTTTTTGAAATTTCTCTAATTCTTCTGTCAGTTTTTTAGCGGAATTCTGCCAGACCGCATCACCTTGCCAGAATTGTTCCCTGAATTCTTTTAGCAATTTTAATTGCTGGGCTGTGATCAAACTGATGTTTTTAAATTCTCTATTATCCAGAAACTCGTTATATACCACACCTTCAGGGTCTAACATCTTAGTGAGCGCATCGATCTGGTCAAGTTCCTTTTTAAGATCGATTGATATTAGGTCTAGTTTAGTTTCAACAAAAGGGGTTTTTTTAAGGGTAAAATAATAACAGAATTCATAAATTGCCAGTAATTTGGCACACTTGAGATAAGCAGTGACTT
This sequence comes from Pseudomonadota bacterium, assembly GCA_040389045.1. Lineage (GTDB taxonomy): Bacteria > Pseudomonadota > Gammaproteobacteria > DSM-16500 > DSM-16500 > UBA5158. Next base: position 58,355 of record JAZKAT010000022.1, read on the forward strand.
CCTCACGTTCCGCTTTATTTTCTTGAACAATGTAACCTTGCTCAACCGCATTCGTCGCTGCCTCATACAAGTTGCGCAGGTAATTTTTCAACTGGGGGGCATTGGGTTTATGTATACAAAAAATAGTTATAAGTTTTTGCAAAACCAGTAAATGCGCTTCTAGTTTTTTAAAGTATTTCTGGTCCGAATCGAGAGGGATTTCAATACTGAGATGCCCTGACCAATTGATTTTAAATAACTTAACAAATAACTCATTGGTAAGTGCAAATTCGCTTGAATCAATAGGCGTTACTCTGACAGCCATGCTTAATAGCCTGCACATTTCAATTGCGCGGGGTAACCAGAGTCCCACAAAAGGCGGGGCATACGCGAGAAATTCCTGGTAAAGAATTTGAAATTCCTGTTCAAATGCATCAAGTGCATTACTTTCGGGGTATTTCTTTTTTAACTGCTCAAGCAGTTCTGTTGTATTAATCAAACGAAATTCTACTTCGAGCATGGCAAGGTGTTTATCGTCGGGATAATGAAACTTTAAGCGTCTTATCATTTCCTTGACATCTTTCAACTCTTCTTTAACTTCTATTAATGCTCCGGGATATTGTTTAGATATATCTTCCACCAAGCGCGGTATCAATTCGATGTTATTGACTTGATAGCTCTTCTCAAATACGATTTCATTATCCTCTGAAGCGGTTATTTTTATGTGACATTTAATCATTTTATCGATAATTGTCGCGTCTGCCGGGTTTAAATTAGATTGGGGGTCTTGAAATGCTTTAGGATACTTCTTGACAAACTTTGCGATGAAACTTGACATCAAGCCAAGCCCATTTAAATGATATTCTTCTGCAAATGCTGCGACATTTTTATTATAGACATACTTTGCTTTAATACCTTTAATCAGGTTATTGGCTGTGCTCAATTCAGTAACCATGTCATAGTCAATAAAACCTTTTTCGAATTTCATCAAAATAATATTTATAGTTTTAGCATCATGCTCTTTAAAATTTGACAAAATTGAGGCTAAAGAAATTTGGTTAACGCCTGGCAGCACGTCAACCCAATAATTCTCCTGTAATTCTTTGGCGTTGTAATCTAAACGGTGATGCACAGCTTTATTAAACTCTTGCATTAACTGACGCATCGCTGCAATGCGTTTGTCATCATGAATCTCGTCATTATTGATTTTGTCTTGTTGCTGAATTATTTTTTGTTGTAAATCATTTGCTAACAGTTGCCATCTCTCATGACCTTTCCAAGTCTGCGTCGCAAATTTGGTCAACAACTTTGAGTATTTATCAAGCATCGCATTAATGATATCAAGATCAGAGGAACTTAGCTCTTGCATCACGGTGACGCTTCTTTTTGAAGTCGGTGAATGGCGCAATCTTCCATTTAAACTTAAATTAGCATAGGCAGGGGAAACCGATGGAGATAATGGAGGAGATGCTACAGGAGATACTACAGGAGATAATGTCGCACCGTTAAGTGCGCGAGAAGACCCATTATGGGATAATTGTCTTGTTCGTGGAGAACTGTCTGCATTAACTGGCGGAGGCACAAGCTCGCTGCTACCCCCGTTAGAAGTACTTCTCATCTACCACCCCTCACACTCTATCTATAATTAATTATTTATATTAAACGTCGTAAGTATACCAAACTTGGAGCCACAGTTTATGCATTAATGTATAATCTTATAAATATTTTTGCATACTTAATGAGCAACTTCCCGGGCCAAAATATGAGCGATGCGGAACGAAAAAAGCAATTAATTTTACTCGGCGCAATTCTAAGTTGTTTTGGGGCAGCATGGCTGATCCAGAGCACTCTTATTTTTAATTCTGATGCCAGTTGGCTCATGTTAGTTACTAAACGCTTGCTAGCCGGTGGAAATTATACCAATGATTTCTTTGAAATCAATCCGCCGATGATTTTATATGTTTACTCTCCAGCAGTTTACTTAGCTAAAATTTTGGGTCTACCTAATTATTTGGCGATGCGTATCTATATTTTCACTCTGATTGCTGTCGCATTATTTTTTTGTGAAAGCTTGACACAAAAAATATTTACCGATGACAACAACCAAGTGCGCGATATGTTATTAATCGGACTCGCGGCAGTCTTATTATTTTTGCCAATGACGGAATTTGGCCAACGCGAACACCTGGTCGTGATACTGACTACGCCTTATTTTTTGTTAATGGTCTTACGCTTACAAAATCGCGACGATATCGATTCCTATCAAGCTTTTACCATCGGTATAATGGCGGCGCTAGGTTTTGTTATCAAGCCCTATTTCGTAGCGCCCTTAGTGTTCGTGGAAATTTTTTATCTCTGCAACCAGCGGCAGCTAAAAAAATTGTTGCGTCCCGAAACAGCCGCGATGGTTTTATTGTTTAGTTTTTTTATCTGCTTGTTTTTCGTATTTAATCGCGATTATCTAATCACTGTGGTACCTCTTATTACCCACTTTTATTATCAAAAATACCGGCTGCCAGTGACTGCACTCGTGCTCAATGAACAAGCTGTTTTTGCTTATTTCGCGCTGGCATTTTATTTGTTGCGTTACCGGTATCATACTTTTCAAACGCTAAGTACGGTATTAATGTTGACAGTATGTGGCTATTTATTTGTATTTGTTATCCAGCAAACTCCCTGGTATTACCATGTGTTGCCTTTATTGATGACCAGCAGTTTACTGTTTATTTTGTTGTTCAGTCAGATCATCACCCAGAAAAGCATTTGTCGCGCTGAATATTATTCTTTATGGTTATTTTGTCTCGCCTTATTTAGTTATTTGTTTATTCACATGTCTTATGTCAGTAATTGTCTGTATTATTTTCCCGTCGCTTTTTTTAGTTTATTTGCTGCGTTATTCGTGGCGTTATTTAGGGCGGCAGGCGCTACCTTTTTGAAAACTATTTTTTTACCCGCTCTGGTGGTAATAGCCGGCGTGGCATTTTATCTTTATCTACTGCATTCACCCTTACAAACACATATTTTTATGCTCACCAGTATTTTGCTGGTATTACTATTCGGATTATTTATTCCTCTGCAGCATGACGCAGATAAATTGCGTTTAATGCAATTCATGGTATTAGGCAGTGTTATTTTTGCTGTGCCTTTTTATCAGGGCGGTTATGTCTATAATTACGCGCAAGCTTATAAAAAGTTATATGGCAATTTGCTGGCAGTATTGCGTGAATACCCTAATCAATCCCTATTCTTTTTTTCAAATATTTCAGACTTTGGTTTTCCAGCGCTGGATTATACGGGCCAGGCCCTCGCTTCACGTTTTTCAGCCCTGGCCTTCGCACCGACCTTGTCTTATTGGGACGATACGCAAACCTATGCCAAAGCTTATTTGCACAGTGCCACTGCCAATCATTCTCTGCTGACTGCGGTAGTGGAGGATTTTTATAAATATAAGCCAGACGTGGTCTTGGTCGATGTGAGAAATACCAATCCTGACGGGGTAAAACGATATTTTGGCAATCAACAAATGGATTACATAAAATTCTTTTCCATGGATATTGCCTTTAAAAATACATGGCAGCATTATCATTACCTGAAAACTGTCGATGGACAGCCTTTATTTAAATTTAATATTTACCTGCGCTACCCTTCCGTTTAATATCAGGCAGTTTATTTCACTATAACAATGGAGTTTGTATGACGGGCGAAATTTATACGGAAGCTTTATCGCGTCTTGATAAAGCAGCCGCATTTGCAAAAATTGATCAGGAAGCAGTTGAAAAATTAAAACATCCAAAAGCCTGTCTGGAAGTCTCTATTCCAGTGCGTATGGACGATGGTTCCCTGCGAATATTTACCGGTTATCGGGTACATCACAATGACCGACGCGGCCCAACCAAGGGTGGCATTCGCTTTCATCCCCAGGTCAGCCTGGATGAAGTAAAAAGCCTTGCCTTCTGGATGACAATTAAATGTGCTGTTGTCGGCATCCCTTTTGGGGGCGGCAAAGGCGGCGTGATTGTTGATCCCAAAGAATTATCGCGCATGGAATTGGAACGTTTGAGCCGCGGTTACATTGAGCAAATCGCTGACTTCATTGGACCTGACACGGATATTCCCGCACCGGACGTCTATACCAATCCTATGATTATGGGTTGGATGATGGATGAATATTCCAAAATCGTGCGTAAATTAAGTCTTGGAGTGATAACCGGCAAACCGATTCCATTGGGCGGCAGTCAAGGTCGTGATGACGCGACGGCGCGCGGTGGGTATTACTGTATTAAGGAATTGGAAAAAAAGCGCAAATGGGATCCGAAAAATATTCGGGTTGCGGTGCAGGGATTTGGCAACGCGGGACAATTTATCGCGGAAATGCTGCATAAAGACGGTTATAAAATTGTCGCGATTAGTGATTCCAAAGGTGGGATTTATCGGCCCCAGGGTTTTGATGTGCCCAGCGTGATACATGTAAAAAATAATTCCAAGGAATTGCAAGCCGTTTATTGTGAAGATTCCGTCTGTCAATTGGTGGATGCGACGGTAATCAGTAATGAAGAATTACTGGAACTGGATGTTGATATTCTTATTCCGGCAGCGCTGGAAAATCAAATCACTCAGGAAAATGCTTCGCATATCAAAGCTGCGGTCGTGGTGGAGTTAGCAAACGGCCCTACAACAGTTGACGCGGATGCTATTTTACACGCCAAAGGCACTTTGGTATTGCCTGATATTCTGGCGAATGCGGGCGGTGTGACGGTCAGTTATTTTGAATGGGTGCAAAACCGTTCGGGGTATTATTGGAGCCGCGAAGAAGTTCAGCAACGGTTATATGAAATCATGGTGCGGGAATTCAATAATGTTTATGGCTTGATGGAACTGCATAAGACTGATTTGCGGACTGCGGCGTATATTCATGCTTTGAATCGTCAGGC
>JAZKAT010000022.1:63364-79244 GCA_040389045.1 Pseudomonadota bacterium
TGCATAAGACTGATTTGCGGACTGCGGCGTATATTCATGCTTTGAATCGTCAGGCAGAAGCGGTTGTTGCACTGGGTACGCATGGTTATTTTTCGGAGCAGATTATGCCGAAGGTAGCTGGGGTGGCGGCGGTGTAAACCACACTGTCATTCCCGCGCAGGCGGGAATCCATTCTTGGAAACCAGATAGGCCAGTATATTAATAATGGATTCCCGCCTGCGCGGGAATGACAGATAGCTGGTGGGCCAAGCAACGCAAATCACAATCTCTTTCAATGCGCCGCCTTCAAACAACTCTCACAGCTTTCAACAATCATATTTTTGCGTAAAATCAAACAAATGTTTTTAATCGGTTTAGCACATTTTACCGCAATGACTTCGCCAATAACTTTTACCGGCTCACCCGAATTATGTTGATAATGAAAAGTAGCACCGACCTTAAACATTTCATTTAAAGTTTTATCCAAGTAATATTCCGCAGTATCCGCGCCATCAACAATGAATTCGCTAGCATGCCCGCAACATTCCCACCAGTTATTGCGTAGAAAGATATACAAATCCAGCAAGGTCACACTGCCCGCCGCTTCAATAAAAATCCAAAATTCATTCCCCGTTGCCACCTTGATTTGCCAGACGGATTCAACTTCACGGATTAATGTGGCGTGGCCACAGTTCTTTAGATGAGCAAGCGCTTGCTCAGCGACAATAGTTTTGTGACAAACAAAACAAGTCCCCTCATTTATTTGATTGTTTGATAACATGATTACTTACCCCCACTTAACATATAAGCTATGGTGACGCGTAGTTGCTCATCGCTGCATTCAAAACAACCGCCCCGCGCTGGCATAGCACCCACACCATTTATAGTAATTTTTAACAGCGTATTCATACCAAGTTGACGGCGAAATTTCCAGGCTTTTTCATCGCCTATGGCGGGGGCTTTGACATTTATAATGGGATCAGACACATGGCAGGAAGCACAAAATTCCTTGAAAATTTTTTCACCCGCGTGCGGGTCACCTTGCAGTTGACTGACAAAAAGTGTTGGATAATGAACGGTTTGCATAGTGACGATGGTAGCTTGTCGATAATGAAACCATGAAGCAATAAAGCCCAGGGCACCACTTGCCAGCAATACTAAAGCAATCAGCGTACTTTTCGTGAATTTATGAAGAGGCTTTCTGGGTCCCATGTTTTTTCTTCTTGTTCCTGAATTTTGGGTGTCTTGGCAGGCTCTTTCTCTGGTTTCTTATTATCATCGTTGTTAGTTACCATTGGTGCGAAGATGTGCCTCCTATTAGCATGATACAGATGTAAATCGCCGTGAGGAAACTCTTCTTTCGTTGCTAACGCCGCGTAAACTGTTGCCGCATTGGTTGGCGCGACTCCCGGCATCCATAAAGTTGCCAGATAACGCGTAGCAAGATTATATCGTTGAGTATGAGCTTGCATGAACGCATCTAACTGATTGTCAATCTTGGTTAATTCTGCTTCATCATAAAAATCTTTATTGCCTACTTTCTTCAACGATTCCAAAATATTATAAAACATGCTGGTTTTTTTCGATTGGCCTAGCGACCAGCCTGCCGTCGTATTGAAAAACGCTTCCATAATTGCGCGGTTTTTTAAATCAGGGTCCTGGTCTGGAGTAAGCCCTTTAATGGCATGCATCATTGCCACAGCACGCTTAGGGAAAAAATGTTCCCGGTGCTCACCATCATTCACTATGAAAGGCGTACCGCGACCAAACAAGCCTATGCGACGTTCCCAGAACTCGGTATTGTCCATTAAAATGAAATTAAATTTGGAGAATATTCTAGCATGAATGGCTTGTACCTTATCTACTTTTTCGATTAAATCATCGGTGGTGGTAAGAATAGTATCGGCGGTTTCCAGCACAAAAGCTCTATTATCATTAAGTTCAAGTTTATGCCGCTCTATTTCGGAAGTTAATGATTTCACACTATAAGTTTGTAATTCTTCAATGGGTGCTTTGCATATATCGGCAAATTTTTCCTGGACCAGTCGCATGTGATCTGACATGTTATCGATAACATTATCCATTACGTCAGCATCTTTTTTGAAATCATCCCAAACAAAATCTTTAGGCTGCATTGCCATCACTATATGTTTTCTTTGCAAATACTTTTTTCTGGCGGTGGCAACTTCACGTTTTTTTCTATGAATTTCCACCGCCAGTTTATTGAGATCAGGCGGTACGGCATCGCCGATTTTTTTTATCTTTTGCAAACGGTCTTTATTAGTCATCCAGGCTTTTACTTGATGACTTAGTTCTTCAACATTCAAGTCAACTTTCGCTATAGTTGATGTTATTTGCAGTTTTCTGGGTTTCAGCTTATCAATAAAAATTTGCAAAGTGGACTTGGAATAAGTAAACACATTGGCTTTTAAATCGCTTAATATTCTGATTAATTCTCGATAATTATTGTTGATAATAGCCATGTTACTGCTAAGTTCACGATACGTATTGCGAATTTTTTTTAAAATGATGCCGCTTTCCGGAAAATTTTCGCCTACCTCTTTGACCAGCACACCGACTTTATTTAACATTTCCCGGGTCAATTCCGTCTGCTTATATAATTTATCAACGACAGGCTTATTATTTTTATTGAACTCTTGCACTTCTTCATCTGCCGTATCAACTAGCGCTTGTTTATTTCGGGCATCAGCCACTATGTCAGCCAGCGTCGTAATAGCAGGCCCTTGCGGGAAGAAATCATTAACACCTGGCAGCAATCTGAGAATTTCATCTATATCCGCTTTTAAATTATCTTCTTTACTTTCTGCTTCATAAAAAGACCCAAGTTCTGAGTTCTGTGTATTGGCAGTAGTCTGACCAAACTCGGTAGGGTCCGCAAATAAGTCCAAAAGCGAAGTATCGGTTTTAGGCGGGGAAATGTTCAATGGCATTTTAAATCGGGATAAATCCGTGCCTAAAAATCCTTGCATAGACTTCAATGAATCGCTAACGTCCACACCTTGCTTTAAAGTATTTTCAATGGCGGTAAGCATATCTTCAAGCGCGGTTGCCGCTAATTTTTTCCCGTCTTGTTGATAAGCTTCATTTGCCAGCCAGCGCGTGGCGATAGTAATTAATATTTTTCGTACATAAGCGGCGACAAATAAGGCTCGCATCTCGTCATTAACATCAGCACTGCCGGGCAATTTTAGATTGCCATTTTCATCCAAGACTTCAGCGTAGGCAAATAATGTGAGGGAAGTAATAAATTTTTTGAATGCAGTATTTTCATTGATAGTTGCTAAATCAATCTTTTTATTTTCCATTAATAACTTATGAAAAGAACCTTCCATTTCCTGGATTGAACTGACAGCAAACGGTTTTATATTTTCTTTAATTTTTTTGCCCGCTTCACTTATTGCTATGTCCATATCAAATAAAACCATGGCGGTTTTCATCGTGGTAATAAATTTTTCTTTATTGATTTTTTTAATTTCTGGCAAGTGTTTTTCCGCCGCGCTCACCGCTTCATCACTATATAAAGCTAAGGCTTCAGCGATTTGACTGGTTAGTTTGGCCAGGTCTGCCGATTTAGTGCCATTGAGAAAAAATTCTTTAGCAACATCCGATTCTGCAATCACCGCATATAATACTTTTCTTAAGCTTTCAGTACAGGCGATGATATCAATTTCTTCTTTAACGATTTGCTTAACCGTTTTTCTTACATTGCCCTGTTCATCAAAAATCTGGGCGAAAGTTAACGATACTAATTTATTAACAAAATCAGGTAACAACACCAGGTTTCTGTCTTTTTTTACCACTCTTTTATGACGATTCACCAAGGGCATGAAGGCTTGATTGACCTGGGTAATCGATGGTTCTGCTGCAAATTCCGTGCTACGTTTTAAACGGGTAAGAATAGTTGATAAATCCAGGGTCTTAAAAACAAACCCCAAAGTCGTAGTTAAGTCTCCACGCCTGGCTTGATTTTCCAGCAAAGGCAGTTGCGCAATCGACGCCAACATGTCTGGATGAATGGATGCTAAAGAATTCGTTAATTTTACGATAAATTCATTACATGACTTATCATCCAATTCATTTATCCGCTCTTGCAGAAGTGCGGTTAAAATATCCTGCATTTTTTTGGTTAACAACTCTGAACGAACACGTTCCACATTATTATCATTTATTTCATTGTGTGGGTTAAAGTCTTTATCCAATGATTTAGGAAAAGTTTCTTTTATAAAGTTTACGCTGGCTTTGTTAAAATCACCTTCACTATCCAGTATTTCTTCAAATGCCGATTGTACCCATTGTTTTATAAAGACGTGGGTTTCATTATTTTGTAGCAGGAGATCTTTAAATGAATGCTGCAACTGGGTAATGGATTCGCCATTACGGGTCGGAAAAATATCCTGCTCAGGAAAAACTACTGGCTCATCATTTAAAATTTGATTCACATGTATGGCCCGGTCGTTAATCCGATTCATGATAAAATCAGTAAAATCGGTGGCTCGAAAATCATTCGTCATGGGCATGCCAAACTTATCGATTTTTTCAAGAACTTGTTGCGTAATCGCCGGAGTCAGCATTTGAACTGATCTGTCTATATAAACACTAGGGTAAAGCTTGACATTAGCCGCCAGCGTATCAGCTACATCAGCATAATTTTCTATTAATAAATTTACTAATTGTTTTCGCAAAGCGGCGCGATTTTGTTTTGGGTTTTCCCTACAATTTAATATTGCATTGGCCAATTCCGTATAGGCTTGTTGTGTTGGCGAACCATCTTCCAGATTAATTACTGGATTAGGATTTTTTTTAAGAAATATTTGCAAACAAGAAGATAAAACAGCATTCGTTTCGGCTTCGGCTTTAGTGTCAGGCTGGACTTTTAATTTTTTTACCAGTACTGGTAATAAAGTTGGTAATAGACTTACACTGAAAGCTTTGTTGCGGACCTGACTTTGATAATCAGGATTAGTAAGCCAGGCACTGGTAGCGCTTTTAACGAGAGCGCCATCGACAAAAGCATAAATTAAATTATCTCTAAGCGTTTTTTTATCTTTATCGGTGACATTTTCGGCAAGATTTAACAGTTCAATTATTTCCGGCTTTATCTCACCTGCATCATTTAGTATTTCCATGCTGGCTACGGTAACCATGGCTTGCACCAATTCATTCATTTGCTTATTTTGTTGAACATACTTTTCAAACTTTGCGGGATTGACCCGTTCGGAATTCACAAATGGTGATACTTCATGACTATCAGCCATTAAAAAATTTTGTATAGATTTCGTTAACGTGGGTGTCAGCGAGGGATCTATTAATGGAATTTCATCTTTCAGGGAAAATAAACGATTAACGGCTTTTTCTAATTGCAGGCCAGGTCTTTTAGTAAACCATTTTTTTATATTAGCTGTCCCTTCCGGTAATAATGCGCTATTCCTGTTTTGTAATTCTTTTAAATAGTTAACTAAAAATAGCGTCATGAGGAGGGACTCGTTTTTTAGTAAGTATATTAGTGTATAAATTATACTCAGAAATGGCGAGTTTGTCAAGGTTAAAGCATGCTGATTGTTATATAAATCAACATGTTACGTGTCTGGCTATAAACTGATCAGGCGCTGTCATTCCCGCGCAGGCGGGAATCCATTCCTGGCAAGAATAGCTATCAATGGATTCCCGCCTGCGCGGGAATGACAGGGAGAGTAACTAAATTAGGATTTTTTCAACGCCGCCAAAATCGCCAACATAGACGCTTCCGTATGCGCACCTATAATCTTTTCTACTACTTTTCCTTGGGGATTAATAATAAAAGTCGTTGGCAACAACGTCACCGCACCCAATCGCCACATCACATTTGGGTCCTGCAATAAAACCGGATATTTGATACCCATTCTTTGGGACACCGCCAGGGTTTCATCGGGACTGGCATGATCGAAGTTCACTCCATAAATCAGCACATCACTTTGTTGATTAGCCTCATACAAATGGTTTAACTCAGGAGTTTCCTCCGCACAAGCGCCGCACCACTGCGCCCAATAATTTACAATCACCCACTTGCCAGCAAGGGTGGCCGACGTTATCACGTTATGTTGCGAATCCTGCAATTCAACAGCATAAGCCTGGGTGACAAATAACAGACTAACTATTAATAAAATTTTTCGTAACATCAGGCTACCTGGCTCGTTAAAATATTTTTGTAATCGGTAATCATTTGTTCCGCCACATGCGGATAAGACATGAAAGCTTGTAATTTCCCATCTGGATTAAATACCATGATTTCCGCGCTGTGATTAATCGTGTATTGATTTTGGTTGTCACCTGCCTGCATTTTTATCGCTACTAAATGCAACTCTTTTTCCAGCGCGGTAATTTGCGGAAGTTCCGCACGCGCACCAATAAATTTTTGGTTAAAAGTGGTGACATAGGCATTCATTCTTTCAACTGAATCGCGCTCAGGATCAACTGACACCATAACTACATTGGGCACTAACCGTTCCGGCAATTGTTGTTGTAATGTCTGATACATACTATTCAAAGCCGCCATGGTGGTGGGGCAAACCATGCCACAATTAGTAAAACCAAAAAACATCATCGTCCAATGGCCTTTCAAATTAGCATTGCTAAAAGGCTTACCTGAGTTATCGGTTAATTGAAAATTAGCAATATCCAGCGCAGCAGGCAAATAAAGTCCGGATATTTTTACATTTTTGGATTGCACTGACAGGTTTTTAACATTGCCAAAATGAATCACTGCGCCAACCGTAACAGCTAATAGAATTAACAACCATGTGATCAAGCTGATGTTACTTTTACCAGGTGTTGTCATAAATATTTTCCCAAATGAATTAATAAAAAATAGTGATCAATCAGCAATAACACAAACAAAATTCCTAAATAATAAATAGAATACCAAAATGTTCCTATCGCATACTGCTTGTTATCCGAAACATACAACCGGATCGCATGAAACAAAAATCCGACGTTGATAATCATGGCGCCAATAAAATAAAACAAGCCGGACATATTGATCGCATAAGGCAATATACTCACGCAAACCAGCAAGATTGTATACAACAAGATATTTAATTTAGTAAAGGCCACGCTGTGCGTGTGCGGCAACATGGGAATATTGGCTTTCGCATAATCTTCCAGGCGAAAAATCGCCAACGCCCAAAAATGAGGAGGAGTCCATACATAAATAATCAGCACTAATAATAAAGCCTGGGGACAGACAAAACCTGTCACCGCTGTCCATCCCAACAAGGGTGGCGCCGCCCCCGCGATTCCGCCAATAACAATATTTTGCGGTGTCGCATGTTTCAAATAAAGCGTGTAAAAAACCGCATAGCCAATCAAGGATACAAATGTCAGCACCGCAGTCAAAGTATTGATTAGGAAAAATAATATAGCCATGCCAGAAACACCTAAAACTGTCGCGAACAATAAACTGTTTTTAGCGGAAATTTTTCCGGTAACAATGGGCCGGTTTTGCGTGCGTCGCATCAGTCGGTCAAAGTGCTGGTCGGCCACATGATTAAAAGCGGCGGCGGCGCTGGCCACTAAAGCAATTCCCAGATTGCCAAATACTAGCGGCGTTAATGGCACACTATCAGTGGTGGCCAGACACATCCCTACCAATGACGTCAAAATCATTAGCAACACGACGCGGGGTTTACATAATTCAAAATAATCCGCAGCCAGGTTTAACCAGCGATTATTTTCTTTGACTAAAGTACTCATACAGCTGCCACCTTATGCGCGGTGACGGTCAATTTGAAAATGACCGTGATCACTGCTAACAACAATAGCACAGCAACCAGATTATGACTAATCGCGGCTAACAATGGTAATTTAAAAATAACGTTGGTGATACCAATACACAATTGCAAACACAGCAAGCCAATAATTAACAATAACGATTGTAACAAAGACCAGGATTTTTTTACTTTCCTGGCCGCCAGCGCCACAAAAAGCACTAGATAAATTGTCAATATCAACGCCCCTAGACGGTGAGTCATTTGAATGGTTTGCCGTATACTTTCCGGCAATACACCGCCTTCATAATTGACGCCAACTGGCGCGGTAAAATCATAAGCCTGTTTAAAATGCCATACCATACTCTGATCATTCATACACAATGGGAAATCAGCGCAACTGAATGAAGCGTAATTCGTGCTAGTCCATGCTCCCAAGGCAATTTGCACCAGCACCATCATTAACGCGATCACCGCGCCGGTGCGCAAATGCCCTGTTGCAATGGGCGGCAACTGATTTTTTAATGAAGTATTATTAGTTAAATAAACCAGCCATAGCACTGCTAAGATTAAAAAACCGCCCAGCAAATGTTGTGACACTATCATAGGCAATAACTTTTGAGTGACCGTCCACTGGCCTAGAAGAATTTGATAAACTAACAACATTATCAATCCCAAGGCTAGCAAACCATTGGCGCAGGTGCGATATTTTTTCTGGCTGGCGACGGTCAAGATAATCGTTAAAATCAGCAGGCTTAACGCGCCGACAAAATAGCGATGAACCATCTCCGCCCAGGCTTTATAAGCAACAATAGGATTAGCCAGATCCGCGCTATTTTTTAAAGGCGCGACTAAATGCCCATAACAACCCGGCCAATCGGGACAACCAAGACCCGCGTCAATTAAGCGCGTAAAAGCACCTAGAGCAATCACCCCTAGCGCAAAAAAACTGGCAAACATGGCCAGACTACACAAGAAATTTTGCTTAGCCAATTTGGGAAACCTCTAACACCCGTTTTAAATCTTTTAATATTCGCATCGCGCTACCCTTGTCCGAGTAATACATAAATACATTTCCTTGCGGATCAACCAGAAAGATTTTATTTTCAATATGGTGATCTTCCACCGCCGCGCGAACCTGCGCAGTATCCATTAACAATTTGCGAAAATCATGGGTATCAGTCAATGGGCAAGCACGCTCAGTTAATAATGCCAAACTTACCCGATCAGCATCTTTACCTAGCGCCAGACGTAGTTGATGTAAAAAAAACATTTGTTGCCCGGCTTCCTCGGTCTGGCAATCTTCAGGTGCGTAAACAATTTGCCAACCTCTATGCGTGGCATCCAGGAAATTCTTATCATGCACCATTGGCTGCATTAACTTGCCATAGTTAGTCGTGCGGAATTTAAAGTAATCCGGGTACTCAAACATCACCCAGGCCACACCCATAGGCACGATGAAAACCAGCAGCACTAATAATATTTTCAAATTTCCAATATTAAGTTTTTTTGCCATAAATCACCGCCCTACCCGTTCGATACAAAAACTGAAATAAGCTATCATCAACACTGCCGCCATTAAAAACCATTGCACCGCATAACCCATATGCCGCTCGGGATGAATATTCGTTAGCGACCATTCCCGGACAAAGCCCTGGTCCGCATTGCTATCCAGTTGCAACACAAAGGGATAAACTTCTCTATGCAAGGCCGCGCTAATGGCCGCGGTATCAATTTTTTGCATTACCAGCGGCGTAACATCCGGTTGCAAAATATTTTTGCCTAAAATAAATTGATACTCATTTAAAAGTTTGATCACACCGGTGACCGACCCTATGTTAGCCAGCAGCTGTTGTGCAAACAGCGGTGGTGATTTCACCCAGCCGCGATCAATTAATAATAATTTTGGTTGGCCTGCTATTTTAAATGGCGTAATAACTTCAAAGCCAACCTGCCCATCGCGCACCCGATTTTGCACCAACATAGTATCAGCCGCCTGATAAGTACCGTTCACTACCACATGTTGAAATTGCAAATCCTTGCTATCAATAAGCTTGGTAAAAACCTGTGGGGCCGTGTTAACACGCTGCTCGTAAGTCGCTAATAAGTTTTTTTTAAAATGATAGCGATGCAATTGCCAAACACCCAACTGACAAAGCAAAACAAAAAATAACAGGCATAGCAGAAAAAAACTTAACCTGAACTTTACGAGATAATTATGCTGCCGAAACCCAAACTGCAAACCCGTGGCCATGAACACACCTCAAAAACAGTGCGTCATTATAAATCAATTCTGCCTTTTGTGAAATGCTCTTGCTTTCTTTTAAAGGCACTGGCATCAAACAAGGTATAGGACAGAGTGATTTCCTTAATTTCTTTACCTACGCTTGGGTCGATAAAGAAATAGACTGGCATATCAGCCTTTTCATGCTTAAAAAAGTATTGCTGAGTGAAGCAGAAACATTCCGTCTTTTTTAAAAACCGCGCGCCGTCGGCCGGCGTGATACTGGGTATGGCTTGCACGGTCAACTCGTTATCTGATTGATTTTCAGCATAAAAATATATGAGCTTAGTCTCCCCTGGGTGCACATTAACTACTCGCTGCAAGGGAACAAATTTAAAATTCAAATTGCCATGCAACGACGTGGCAAAAAACACTTTAATCGTCCGCGATAAATCGACTTTCATATCAGCGGTAGGCCGACTGGCTTGCATGACGCCTTTACCGTTAAGACCTTCTTTTTGGCAAATCAATTTGTAAAGTGGTATCAGCATATAACAAAAGCCAAACATAAAAAGAACGCCGCCCAGTAAAATCCGGGTCAGGCGTTTATTTTTTTCATTGGTAGAATTTGCAGACATTAAATGACTGGTGCGGTGACAAAGGTATGATAAGGCGGTGGCGATGGCAACGTCCACTCTAGCCCATGCGCCCCTTCCCACACTTGATTACTCACATCATGTCGCGACTTGCTAAAGGCCGAACGCGCCACAATATAAAGGAAAATTAATTGCGCGAAACCAAAAATAAACGCGCCTATCGTGCATACTTGATTAAAGTCAGTAAATTGCAAAGCGTAATCGGGAATTCGCCGTGGCATACCCGCCAAACCCAAAAAGTGCATAGGTAAGAAAGTTAAATTCATCCCAATCACTGACAACCAGAAATGCCATGCGCCCAGGGTTTCACTGTACATATGCCCAGTCCACTTCGGCAGCCAGAAATAGACGGCCGCGATAATGGTAAACAACGATCCCGACACTAATACATAATGAAAATGCGCGACCACAAAATAACTGTCACGGTATTGATAATCACTAGGTACTAAGGCCAACATCAAACCGGAAAAACCACCTAGCGTGAACATGACTAAAAAACCCAGCGCAAACAACATCGGTGTTTCAAAGGATATAGACCCTTTAAAAATCGTCGCCACCCAGTTAAACACTTTAATACCCGTAGGCACCGCCACTAACATAGTCGTATACATAAAAAATAATTGCGCGCCATAAGGAGCGCCGGTAACAAACATATGATGCACCCACACCACAAAGCCCAATACCGCGATCATGACGGTCGCGTAAACCATGGCGGCGTAGCCAAATAATTTTTTACGGGAAAACGTCGGCACAATTTCTGAAATCACGCCAAAGCCTGGCAATATTAAAATATACACTTCCGGATGACCAAAAAACCAAAACACATGTTGAAATAAAATAGGATCACCGCCACCCGCCGCGTTAAAAAAGCTAGTGTGGAAATGTCTATCCATCAACATCATCGTGACGCAACCGGCCAATACCGGCATCACCGCCAGCAATAAAAACGCTGTGACCAGCCAGCTCCAGACAAACACGGGCATTTTCATCCAGGTCATGCCCGGCGCGCGCATATTAAAAATAGTCACCACAATATTTAACGCCGCCATGATGGAAGACACCCCCATCATGTGAATGGAGAAAATAAAAAAGTCGGTACTTTTAGGCCCATAAGTAGTGGATAAGGGTGCGTAAAAAGTCCAGCCGAAATCCGGCGCGGGCCCGCTCATGAACATCGTGCTTAGCAATAATGAAAAAGCGGTAGGCAATAACCAGAAACTCCAGTTATTCAAGCGTGGCAACGCCATATCGGGCGCGCCTATCATCAATGGCACCAGCCAGTTAGCCAGGCCAGCCATGGCCGGCATGATGACACCGAACACCATAATCAAACCATGCATGGTGGTCATTTGATTAAAAAACTCAGGATTCACCAGCACGCGTCCCGGTTCAAATAATTCCGTACGCACCACTAGCGCAAAGAAGCCGCCGATAAACAACATGGTTAAACTAAAAGTCAGATACAGCGTGCCTATGTCTTTATGATTAGTGGTAAACAACCAGCGTGAAAATCCTTTGGCTGGCCCATGATCATGATGATCATCGTGGTCATCGTGCTTGGCGTGGGTAATGGCTTCACTCATGATACTAAACTCCGCTGATGGCTGCTTCTATAGTGGCAGGTGATAAGTTAACAATAGCACGGGCTTTATCCAACATGGCCGCGTCATCACGCACTTGGTTTTGCGTCACCTTACTATGATCGCTAACCCATTTATCAAATTCTTCCTGCGACACCGCTTTCACGACAATAGGCATGAACGCATGGTTTACACCGCATAATTCACCACACTGGCCGCGATACGTACCCGGTTCGTTAATGTAAAACCAGTTTTCATTGATGAAACCCGGCACCGCGTCTTGCTTCACACCTAACTCCGGCACCCACCAGTCATGGATAACATCATCCGCCGTCACTAATAATTTCACTTTCGTTTTAACCGGCACTACCAATTCATTATCCACTTCCAATAAATACCATTGGCCTTTGGGTTTCACGTTATTAATTTGATCTTGCGGCGTGGACAAATTACTGAAAAAACTAATCCCCTGGTCGAGGTATTCATATTTCCATTTCCATTGATAACCGGTCACTTTAATAGTGAGTTTAGATTCATCGGTATTATGAATATTTTTTAAGACTATGGTCGCGGGAATAGCCAGCGCGATTAAAATTAGCGTAGGAATCACCGTCCAGAGAATTTCCACGGCCAGGTGTTCATGAAAATGCGCGGCTTGTGCCCCTTTGGATTTGCGATACTTAAACAAAGAATAAAACAGTGCGCCAAACGTCAATACACCAATCACACAGCAAATATAAAAACATGCCATGTGCAAATTATAAATTTGATTACTAATAGGCGACACACCATAAGGCATATTAATGCCAGGCGTCGCATAAGCGCCCGCTGACAAAACCATACCTGTTATTAATAACCATCGCCGGATCAATTGCTGCATAGAGAAACCTTAATATCGCCTCACCCTTTTAAAGGGCAATAATTAAAACATATTTTCTAAATAACACAAGATATTTGCCTGTCGGAAAACACCATCAAAAAAGTAAACTGATATTGCCTGTTTCCTATTCATAGTGTCAACATTAACTATTGTGTAATTATGTATAATCACTATAGAATGTGCGGCATCTCAGGGTATAATTGACCAACATTTCGACAGCATGATTAAGGCCGCGTTACATGAAAAAAATAGTAAAACACATGACGGAAAAAAAATTCACCACAATCGCCGGCATTGTGATGGTGTTAATGGTCTCCCTGGGCATTTACACTGTGGTTGGAATTGGCACAAATGTCAAAGAAATAGCCGCAACACCCGCACAAACAGAATATAATTTTGCCACCTATCCTACCCCTAGCACGGCAGGCAAAGACCCTGAAGTGGTTAAGCGCGGTGAATATCTGGTGAAAGCGGGCGATTGTATAGCCTGTCACACTAATAGTCCGGAAAAAGGCACACCCTTCGCGGGCGGCCTGCCTATGCAGACCCCGTTCGGCACCATATATTCACCCAATATCACCCCCGACCTTGAAACAGGTATAGGCAAATGGACGGATGAGCAATTTGTGAAAGCCATGCGTCATGGTGTTTCGCCGGAAGGACACTATTATTATCCCGCGTTTCCTTATTATTACTTCAACCATATTTCTGATGAAGATTTGCAGGCGATACGGGTTTATTTACAAAGTATTCCGGCGATACATCAAGTTAACCGACCGAATAAAATGGTCCCCCCATTTAACCAGCGTATTTTACAATTTGGCTGGCGCTTTTTATTTTTCCGCCATGATGACAGCGGCCCCTTAAAAAATAATCCACAGGAATCAACCGAGTGGAACCGCGGCGCTTATCTGGTCGAAAGTCTGGGACACTGTGCAATGTGCCACTCACCTTCCTATCACATTATCAGTGACTCCATCTCGCTTGGCGCGCCGATTCAAAAATACAATTTAACTGGCGCGAAAATCCAGGGTTACCTCGCACCCAATATTTCCAAAGCGAATTTGAATGAAGTTTCTACCGCTGACATCATGAATGTCTTCCTGAAAGATGAATTAATTGGCGGCGGTCATGTCGAAGGCCCCATGCTGGAAGTCAACCACGACAGTTTGAGTTATATGACTCAGGAAGATTTGCTAGCGATAGCAACTTACTTAAAATCCGTACAAAGCAAAGCGCCACCGAAACCGAGTGGTGGCGCTGGTGAAGCGACTTACGAAGGTTATTGCTCAGGCTGTCACGCCATGGGTTCTGGTGGCGCGCCGAAAATGGGTGACGCGGATGCCTGGGCAGCGATCATGAAAAAATCCACCATGGACCAGATTTACAGTAATGCGATTCACGGTCTGAATGGCATGCCCGCGAAAGGTACTTGCATGTCTTGTTCGGATGATGACATCAAGAAAACCGTTGATTACATGATTCACGGTGGTAGTAGCGGCAGTAATACAGCCGGCACGCCTATGCTGATTCCAAAACCATTAACGATGGAACAAGCGCAGCAAGCTTACGAAAAAGATTGCAGCAGTTGTCATGCCAATAGTGTGGATGGCGCGCCCAAGCCGGGTGATGACGCAGCGTGGCAACCTATTATCGCGCAAGGTTTCTTTAATATTTATATGAATGTTACGACTGGACGTAATGGCCATCCGGTGAAAGGAGTTTGTGTTGACACTTGTACGGATGCTGACGTGAAGGCCGCGATTAAATACATGTTGCAACAAAGTTCGAAAACCAATAATTATGATTTGTGGTAACAGTTTGTGAGAGGTTCACATGAGTGATAAAAAACGCCCTTATTATTTACCCGAGCCTAGCAGTTGGCCGGTAAAAACTTCGCTGGCGTTAATTTGTATGTTAGCGGGTTTGGCTAACTGGTTACATGGCGCCTGGTTCGGGCCATCCATGTGTATTTTTGGTTTGTTAATGATTTTTTATGTCGCGTATGGCTGGTTTGGTCTGGTGATACGTGAAAATCGCGCCGGTGATACCCTCATACCGCAAGTTGACCGCTCCTTCCGCTGGGGCATGTGCTGGTTTATTTTTTCTGAAGTCATGTTCTTTGGCGCGTTTTTCGGTGCGTTATTTTATGTGCGCGTGATTGTCGTGCCTATGCTGGGCGGCGCAGATTCGCATATCGCCAGTCATATTGTTTTGTGGCCCGCTTTTAAAGATGTCTGGCCCTTGCTGCAGAATCCAGGCCCAGCGTCATTTGTCGGCCCAAAATCCGTCATGGAAGCCTGGGGCATTCCCGCGATTAACACTTTTATATTGTTAACCAGCGGCGCGACCATAACTGTTGCCCACTGGGCCTTAATAAAAGACCGCCGCACCACTATGTTGATCGCCCAGTTCGTTACTATTTTGTTAGGCATCAGCTTCTTAATCCTGCAAGCCCATGAATATTCTATTGCGTATATGGAAAAAGGTTTGACCCTAGGCTCAGGAATTTATGGCACGACATTTTTCATGCTGACGGGTTTTCACGGTTTGCATGTGACTATAGGAACGATAGGCTTATGCACTATTTTCTATCGCATGCTGCGGCATGATTTTAATTCACACAATCACTTCGCGTTTGAAGCCGTGTCCTGGTATTGGCACTTTGTAGACGTGGTGTGGTTACTCTTATTTGTGTTTGTTTATTGGCTGTAAATCCTATCTGTCATGCCAGCGCAGGCATGGCAGAGCCTTTAACTTGTACACTTCTGATTCCAGTTGACATTAAGAATACAAGA
>JAZKAT010000023.1:0-42957 GCA_040389045.1 Pseudomonadota bacterium
ATTTTCTCTTTTTAGATTTACCTGTTAAAATAGCCAGCTATTTTGAATAGCTTTTAACAATACATAATAACAACCATGCCAACCGCAAATCCTAACCATCCACCCATACCCGCTGAGCGCGGCGGCCAAATGCAATGGGGCAATTTACATGGCGCGAGCATAGGTCTGGCATTGAGCGCTGTCATTACTGAACAGAACTTGCCGGTAGTCATCATTGCTCCGGACACCTTGTCAGCAACACGTTTAGAATATGAGCTGCGGTTTTTTCATCAACACGAAAATATAATTCATTTTCCTGATTGGGAAACACTGCCTTACGATCAGTTTTCACCGCATCAAGACATTATTTCTGAACGCCTGGCGGCACTGGCTAAAATACCGGATTTAAAACAAGGCGCCATTGTGACGCCGATTACTACTTTAATGCAACGCCTGGCACCGCGTGATTATTTGGAAGGTAATACTTTTTTACTGGAAACGGGTCAGCAATTTGATTTGCAAGCCGCGCGCGAGCGCTTAACGCGCGCGGGTTATCGCTATGTTCCGCAAGTACGCGAACATGGCGAATTCGCGGTGCGCGGTTCGATTATTGATTTATTTCCCATGGGTAGTGACCAACCCTTCCGGATTGATTTATTTGACAATGAAATTGATACGATACGCACTTTTTCACCGGAAACGCAACGCTCGCAAGCTACCGTAGCTAACATTCAATTATTGCCGGCGAAAGAATTTCCGCTGGATGATGCTGCCATCGAACATTTTCGTCACGCTTTTCGGGAACAATTTTCCGGTAATCCGTTAAATTCCATGATTTATCAAGATATCAGCGAAGGCATTTGTCCACCGGGCATAGAATATTATCTGCCATTTTTCTTTGCCAAAACGCAAACGCTTTTTGATTATTTTCCGGCAAACAGTTTAATCATTCAAGTTGGGGATTTAGCCACAAAAGCCGCCGAATTCTGGCAGGAAATACAACAACGCTATGAACAACGCCGCCATGACCTCACCCGTCCAGTGCTGGCACCGCAACAATTATTTATTTCTCCCGAAGAAGTGTTAACGTCCAGCCGACAGCATTCACAAATCATCATCCAGTCAACTCCCGCTCCCCATACCGCCTATAACTTTGCAACCCAGCCCGCCCTAGCCTTGAATGTGGACCACAAAACCATGCGGCCATTGCAAGCGCTGGAAAATTTTCTGGCTGGTTATGATGGTCGGGTTTTGTTTTGTGCGGAAACGACTGGCCGTCGCGAAGTGTTATTACAATTATTTAACACCATTCATTTGGCGCCTAAGGCTTACGCTTCCTGGGAAGAATTTCTTGGCGATGACGCGCCGTATGGAATAACGGTGGCGCCACTTGATAATGGTTTATCACTAGACGATCCTAAGCTTACCGTCATTGCCGAAACGCAATTGTATGGCAAACGCGTCATGCAACGTCGACGCCGCAAAACTTCCCAGCAAGATCCTGACGCCATCATTAAAGATTTATCAGAATTACAAATTGGTTCGCCCATTGTGCATGTGGATCATGGGATAGGACGTTATCTGGGTTTGCAAACCTTGACCGTAGGAGAACAAGTCGCGGAATTTTTGACGTTAGAATACGCGGACAACACTAAATTATATGTGCCGGTTTCATCACTGCATTTGGTCAGCCGTTACAGTGGTGCCGACTCCGAGCAAGTCGTCATCAACCGGTTAGGCACGGAAAATTGGCAACGGGCCAAACGCCGCGCGGCGGAACAAGTCCGAGATGTCGCGGCCGAACTGCTGGAAATTCATGCGCAACGCGCCGCACGCGTAAGCACGCCATGCCGAATCAGCAATGGCGAATATGAAACATTTGCCGCCGCGTTTCCCTTTGAAGAAACGCCTGACCAGCAACAAGCGATAGATCAAGTAATTGCCGATCTGATGGCGGAAAAACCCATGGACCGTCTGGTTTGTGGCGATGTGGGTTTTGGTAAAACCGAAGTTGCCATGCGCGCCGCGTTTATCGCCGTGCAAAACAATAAACAAGTTGCGATATTGGTGCCAACCACTCTGCTGGCCCAACAACACTATCAAAACTTTCTCGATCGTTTTGCCGATTGGCCCATACAAATTGCCGCACTGTCACGTTTTAAATCCGCGAAAGAACAACAGGAAATTCTGCAGCGCTTAGCCGATGGCAAAGTTGACATCGTCATTGGTACGCATAAATTATTACAACAAGACATTAAATTCAAATCACTGGGACTGGTAGTTATCGATGAAGAACACCGTTTTGGGGTGCGGCAAAAAGAGCGTTTGAAAACTTTGCGTTACGAAGTAGACATTCTCACCTTAACCGCAACACCCATACCACGCACCTTGAACATGGCGTTTGCTGGGATGCGTGACTTATCTATTATCGCCACCCCGCCCGCGCGGCGCTTATCCATTAAAACGTTTGTGCATGAGTACCAGGACTCTATTGTCAAAGAAGCGGTGCAACGGGAAATTTTGCGCGGCGGCCAGGTTTATTTCCTGCATAACGATGTCACCACAATTGAACGTATGACACGCGAGTTAGAAAAGTTAATACCGGAAGCGCGCATTGCTTTCGCGCACGGCCAGTTACGTGAACGCGACTTGGAACAAATCATGTCGGATTTTTATCACCGGCGTTTTAATTTATTAGTGAGTACTACGATTATTGAAAGTGGTATTGACATACCTTCCGCCAATACTATTATTATTAACCGCGCGGATAAACTGGGGCTGGCGCAATTACATCAATTACGTGGGCGCGTTGGCCGTTCGCATCACCAAGCTTACGCCTATTTGCTGACACCCACTCCCAAGGCTTTATCTTCCGATGCAAAAAAACGGCTGGATGCGATTACCACGCTGGAAGATTTAGGTATTGGTTTCACGCTTGCCACCCACGACATGGAAATTCGCGGCGCGGGTGAATTATTAGGCGAAGGTCAAAGCGGTAATATGCATGCCGTAGGTTTTGCACTTTACATGGAATTGCTAGGACATGCGGTGGAAGCTTTGAAATCGGGCAAAGAACCGGACTTAAGCGCTACTCTGGCGCGTGGCACGGAAATCGATTTGCAAGTCACCGCGCTGATACCCGATGCATATTTGGGTGATGTGCATTTACGTTTACAATTTTACAAACGCATCGCCAGCGCTAAGACACAGCTTGAGCTGGATGAAATTCAAGTTGAAATGATAGATCGCTTTGGTTTACTGCCGGCAGCGTTGAAAAATTTGTTTGCCATCACTACGTTAAAACAAGCCGCTGAAAAACTTGGCATTATTAAAATTGAAGCCAATGCCAAAGGCGGCAAAATCGAATTTAATGACAAGCCATCGGTAGACCCTATAAAAATTATCAAGCTTATTCAAAATCAATCCGCTCAATACCGCCTGGAAGGGCCTACACGTTTGCGGTTTACATTGGCGGAACATGAAATAAAAACCCGGATTACACAAGTTGAAGAAATTTTGAATTTGCTGTGTTAAAATACACTGCCATATCCTGACGAGGTTGCCATGTTAAAACGATTTCTGCCTAGCCAAGATAGTTTTTTCACCTTCTTTGTAAAATCCGCTGATATTTTGGTGCTTTGCGCTACCCAATTTCGAACCTTGCTGCAAGAATCGGCAACGCCCCAACCTAGTGTTGACAAGATTGCCGCTTATGAAGAAGAAGCAGATGGCGTTGCGCATGCGACGTTTGAGCTACTCCATAAAACCTTTATCACCCCATTTGACCGTCACGACATTCATATACTAACCAGTAATCTGGATGACATTATTGATTTGATAAACCGCTGTGCCCAGCGTTTCCCCTTTTATAATTTAACTAGCGTGCCACCGCAATTAATTGAACTCGCGGGCTTGATGATAGATTGTTCCAAACTATTAAAAAAAGCTATTGAGCGTTTGAATACTTTAAACAAGTCCACGGAAATTTTCCAATTTTGCGAAGAAATTAATGCCCTGGAAAGTCTGGCGCATAGTGCGCTATTAGCTGGCGAAAAAGATTTATATCTGGATGAACAGGATTTCAAAACATTTTTTAAGTTAAAAGAAATTTACTCTCGCACCAAAGCCGTCATCGACAGTTGTCAAGATGTGGCAAATATAATTAAGGGCATAGTCCTCGAGTATTCCTAATGCATGCCAGTCTAACTTTAGTATTTATTACCATTGGATTCGCCTTATTCTTTGATTTCCTGAATGGTTTTCATGATGCCGCCAATTCAATCGCAACGATTGTTTCCACGCGCGTTTTAAAACCGCATTGGGCGGTATTATGGGCAGCGTTTTTTAATTTCATTGCCTTTTTATTTTTTGGTTTGAGCGTGGCGACTACTATTGGCACGGGTTTGATTGATCCCGCAGTGATTGATGAGCAAATGCTGTTTGCGGCGCTGTCCGGCGCGATTTTATGGAATATTATTACTTGGCTATTTGGTTTACCGTCCAGTTCTTCACACGCGCTGATTGGTGGTTTATTGGGAGCGGGCATTGCCAAGGCCGGTTTTGCGCCATTGAAACTGGCGGGCATTACTAAGGTAATGCTGGCTATTGTTATTTCGCCTTTGCTGGGTATGGTGATGGGTTTGTTATTGATGTTCGTGACGGTGCGAATTTTCTTTTACGCCACGCCGCATAAAGTTGACGTTTGGTTTCGGAAATTACAATTTATTTCCTCGGCATTTATCAGTCTGGGTCACGGTGGTAATGATGCGCAAAAAACCATGGGGATTATTGCGATATTATTATTTTCATCGCATTTAATTGGCGATACTTTTTACGTACCGTTCTGGGTGGTGGTTGCGTGTAACCTGGTGATGGCGCTTGGGACTTGTTTTGGGGGCTGGCGGATTGTTAAAACCATGGGGATGAAAATCACTAAATTAAAACCGGTCAGTGGATTTTGCGCAGAAACCGCGAGCGCGGTGACTTTATTTATCGCGACTATCCTGGGAATTCCAGTTTCCACTACGCATACGATTACTGGCGCGATTGTTGGCGTTGGATCTCTGAACCGGTTTAGCGCGGTGCGCTGGGGAATTGCAAGACGTATAGTTTGGGCATGGATTTTGACAATTCCCGCAGCGGGAGCGGTGGCAGCGCTGGCTTGGCATTTGGTGCGGTTGTGGCAATTAAGGTATTGAGTAGTTTTCCTATTGAAAAAACTGCTTATGTTAAACATAATCCTACTTACTTTCACTAAATACTATCTTCACAAAGGACGTAAGCATGAAAATCGACAAAGTTATCTGGGTTGGTTTTTTTAGTATTGTGCAATTCCTATCTTCGCCAATTTTTGCAGGCATTCCGGTGTGGACTCTCACACCCTTAACACAAACTAGTTTTTCTGTCACACCGGACTCTACCGTGACCGCACAGTATCGTGTCACCAACCAATCGAAACTCACTCATATATTACAAATGCAAGCTATTGTTGGAATTACGCAAATTACCTCCAGTGGTTATTGTGCGAATCCTTTTACCTTAAGCTATCACCAATCTTGCATACTGAATTTGCAAATACAAGGCAGTACTCTACAAAATAATGTGAGCGATGCGCCAATAGTCTGTGAACAAGGCGGAGCGTTACAATGCTACCAACCCCCAGTAATTAACAGATTGTCTATCACGCTACAGAGTAAAATAAATTTAAAAATAGGTAATTCACCTCTCAGTTTAATTGTGGGTGGCGGTTCAGGTAGCATCACGGTTACTAATCCTTCTACTGATATTACTGTTACGAATATACAAGCTAATTTAACGGGAACTGCTTTAGCTGGAAATGTTATGCAAAATGCGAGTAACTGCATTAGCCTGGCGCCAGGTCAAACCTGTGCTTTAACTTTTTCACCTATCGCAAGTGCAGTAACATTAACAAGTTTTCCTATCGCTGGAGTCAATGCAAATCCTACGGCGGGGCAAATACAAATAGCCGCAGCAACTATTGCAACGCTTAGCGTTTCCGGATCACCTTTGATATTACAAGCCACAAACGGAACACCGGTAACGGGCTCTTTGACTATAACCAATCAATCCAATACGGTTACCGCCATTAATATCTCTGCGGATATTAGCGGCACATTGGCAACTGCCGGCGTAACAGAGAATAGCAGCGGTTGTAATTCAGTTCTGCCACAACAATCCTGTAACTTAGTGTTTACTCCCGATGATCAAGCGGCCAGCAGTACGAATGTACCTATCCAAGGCAGTAATACCTCCATCGCTTCTGCAAATATTTCCGTAAATGGGCCGCCACAAGCACCCATTGCTATCACTGCGGGTAGTCCATTGGCATTAACTACTAGCAGTTCCGCTGGCAATATGACTATAAAAAATAATTCTACCACTGAAAATGCCTTGAATATTGCCGCAAATTTTACCTCTACTGCCTTAAATGGCCTGGTAACCGAGACCGGCAATACATGCAGCAGTGTCACTCCCGGGGCCTCATGCACCTTAACTTTTACGCCAGGCTCAACAGCCGTTACGCAGACTAATTTCCCTATTCAAGGAGCTAACACCATCGTAGTGAATGGAGCTATATCAATTACCGCTCCTCCCAAAATTATTTTTCTTACCAACGGTACATTTAATGGCAACTTAGGTGGAGTAAGCGGTGCCAATACAAAATGCAATTCAGATTCCGCTAAACCAAGTAGTGGGTTCGCTGCAGGATATACTTATGTAGCATTACTCAATGGAAATAATGCAACAGTTAGCGGCCTCAGCTATTTCCGCACCAACGGCAGCACACTAATCGCGACTGCAAACAGCGGCAATCTCGTAGGGAGAAACGCCATTACTAATTCCGTATCTACCACTCTGAACGGAGTGTGGACTGGCGGTGTTGGTAACACTTGTTCTGGCTGGACAACCAATTCAGGTGGTGTACAGGGTGATGAAGGAGAATCTGATGTAGCAACGAGTGGTTGGTACTATATAGGCACTGTTCCTTGCAATGGATCGCATGCTCTTTATTGTGTTTCTCAATGAGTATGAAGGGATAAGTTTTTCTTATTTTAAATAAGTCAAATTTACCATTATTCCTTGTGTGTATAAATGATCAAGTTGGGGGCCTGAATTTTCTGTTTGATCGGAAGCGCGGCCCAATTGACTTGCACCCCAATCGGCGAATTCATAACCAACGCCAATTTGCCAATTAGGATTGATTGGTTTTTGAAAACCGATGCCTAGCGTATAGGAAAATGAAGATTCATTATGACCGCCAAAATTATTCATGGGCACTTCTTCGGCGATGAGCGGGGTAGTATTAAATCCATGGGCCCTATTGCAACTAATTCCTAAACTGACACTAATCCATGGCTCAATCCAACGCATTTGATCGAGTAAGAGCTTGCCTTTAAGTGCAACTCGAGTTGATTGAACATAGTATTGATATTTAGAATTATTAAAATCCGAGTCAGCATCATCCCAAATAATTCCTTGCAGATTAGCGTCACCCGTTTTAGCAATGGCCAAACCATATTGTCCGGATAACTGTGACAACAATCTATTTTGTAAACCAATGAAAATTTCTCCCGCTGCTAAAATATTAGTTGCTCGATGCGCGGCAAAAGTTTTTATGGTCATAGGGGCCAGAGCAATAGTTTGGGTCTCACCGGCTTTGGCCCACGCTGGGCCCGCACTAACAGAGATGACTAATGGCCAATCGACAGGATTGGCAAAGGACTCTATGGGACCACCTAAGGCATTGGCGGTAAGTAAATTAAGAATACCTGCCGTTATCAGAAGCTTGCTTCTCATCTACATTCCATGAATAAACTAAAACTTTATCCTACTATAATTGCACTTACTTTGAACGTTTTTTTAATACTTTTTATCGAAGAATTTACAAAACGCCGTTTAACATTCGTTAATGAGACAAATATTTCTAATCTATTCAAAAAGATATAAATTTTCCGTGACAGAGCTCTCACCATTTAAGAGAATAATAAAATACCACTAAGGATAACGGTAAACATGGATGGTCTGCTTACTAACATCGGCCTGGCATTTCAACAAGGCCTCGCCCAAAATCAGACATCCCATATTTTTCCCGTTTCACTTATCATTCTCGCGGGTTCACTCGATGGTACCAACAAACGCCCCTTAGCTGTTGCTTTTGGCTTTGTGATTACCTTCGTCTGTTTCACGCTTTTTTCGCGCCTACTCGTCGAAAATACCAGTCTTGATCTGGATATCTATAGGTTATGTGCATTCACGCTGATTGGCTTGTTTGGCGTGCTCATGTTTTCCGATTACCTGCACGCCAAATTTAATCACCTCATCCATATTTTTGTTGGTGTCAGTGAAAAAAGTCTCATTGCGCAACGTAACAGTATTTCCATCGGTGTGCTGCTAGGCGTGCTGCTGGCAATAGCCTGGACACCTGGCGGAAGTTCACAGCTGGATGCTGTCATTGTACAAACTATTATTCAAAAAATTACGGTCAATGATTTTATTATTTTATTCGCATTCGCCATCGGCGTAATATTACCAACCCTGTTGATTATCATCTTGCTCAGAGCACTCTTCGCCAAAAATACGCGGCTAACCCAGAGTTCACACGTTATACATCAATTTTGCGGCGTGATTATTTTTATCAGTATTCTCTTTACCGGGTATTACTATACTTATACCGCGCCGTTATTCACCGTGGACAAAAATGGGGAATTAGCTTATCAGGAAACCATACGCGATGGTGTCAGCACACCCTATCCTATGCCTGATATCAGTGGAATTACCGCCTGGATTAATAGCGCTCCCTTAACTAAAAATGATTTGCACAGCAAAGTTGTGCTTTTGTATTTTTGGACTTACTCTTGCATACACTGTTCACACGCCCTGCCCTATATTATCAATTGGTATAACAATTATCGCGACAATGGTTTACTCATTATCGGCGTCCATGCACCCGAATTCGATTTCGAAAAAAACCTGCAAAATGTCGAGCACGCAGTAGTCAATTTTAAAATTCCTTTCCCAATTGCCATCGATAATAATTTTGTTACCTGGAAAAATTTTCATAATAAAAACTGGCCTGCGTATTATTTAATAGATAAAAAAGGCAATGTGGTTTATGAACATGTAGGTGAAGGCGAATATACCATCATGGAAAATAATATCCGCTTTTTGCTGGGATTCAACACGATTGCTTATGAAAACGTTGAGAATGAACACTCACCACTGTTAACGGCAGGCATCACACCAGAAACACATTTTGGCTCCGAACATATCAAAACTTATGCCGGTTCAACCCCACTTGATAAAAACAATATAAAGGATTATGCCTTTCCAACTACTTTAATGGAAAGCGCTTGGGCATTATCAGGAAAGTGGTCCGTGTCTGCGAATAATATTACTGCCGCCAGCAATAACGCCGCGGTAAAAATACGTTTTCACTCCAAACAAGTTTTTGCCATCATGGGCTTCCACAGTAACCATAAAATGGCGGTTAAAGTCTTACTGGATGGCAAACCCATAACGAATGGTGCAGGTAACGCTGTGACTAACAGTAGTATTGATGTGGATAGCCCCCGACTTTATGAAATCCTGAGTTTAGATAAACCCATGTCGGGAGAATTACAGTTGATAGCGCCTAAGGGTTTGGAACTTTATACGTTTAGCTTTGATGATCAATAAACTTTGGCCCTCAAAGTAGAACTATGTCCATTGGTCTGCAAATCAGTATCCGGTTTATTCGGTTTAACCAGTTGAAAAAAGCTGGATGTGGCATTCGTCACCTGCATTAACGGATAATTTCTAGCCTGTACCCAACCCTCGCTCATCATTTTCAAACTTAAAATACCGCTCAGAATAGCCAGTGTTTCGGTCAAAAGATTGGTACCAAAAAATAAGGATGCCGAGGCCAATGTGGTGCAAGCCACTATGGTTGAAAGAGTTATTACCACCGCGCTAAAAAAAATTATCGCCATGGCATTAGTCAGATTGCGCCAACCTTGATTTTCTAAAAATTGAATATCCAACTGATAATTTGCCAGATTTTCACTATTCTCAGGAGATTTCAGCGCGATTGTTGTGTGTTCCAGAATGTGGGTCAGCAAGTCAAAATTTTTATTTCTTTGTTCAGGATTCAATTCATTAATAGCGGTAATCACCGCGTAGGCGGCACTTTTTTGCAAAGCTGAAAGTTTGAAAGTATTTATTACTAAAGATAAATCCTGTTGGGCTTTTAGTAATTTCTGCTCTGGCGACAATAATATTGATTGGGTCAGGGTAGTTGTCACCTCGGTAACCACAGGCGCGACAGCTTTCGCTTCCGCTGTAACTAACTCTATCTTTGGTGAAAGCGCTGCTGCTAAGCCAATAGAAGGGGGTTCCAAATTTGTTTTGGCTAATTGTTCGGTAAGATTTGCCAGTAATTTACCAACACAAGGCGTGCAAACAATTGCTAATTTTAACTTTAAATTATTGAAAAAGCATAAATGGAGATATTCAAACACCCACCATTGTATGGGCAAAGATTGTTTTGCTAAACTTTCACAGTAAGCCGGCCTCACCTGTGGATTAATAAGCAATGGCGCTAAATTAAAATAGTCAATAATTTCCAGTTTCTTTGCGAAAACTCGCAAAGCGGCAGGCACCAGGCAGTTATTAAAGAAATTTTCTTCAATCAGAAAATCATCTTCCCGGTCTACGCCTGGCGCAAGCGTAAAACTACCCTTATTTTCTCTGATAATAAAAGTTTCTTTTTTTATCACTAAAACTTCGGCGGCTGGCGCCTGATAGTTATAGATTTCTTTGGCTTGAAAATGATTTACGACAATTATTTCGCCATTTTCTTTTTTAACTTGTAATATCGAGTTTAAACCTGGCCCTTCCCGCATGAACTGATGACCCAGCATAGTAAAAAGCGCCAACAGGGGTATTTCAGTCACTTTAAAATAGCCGCCTTGCAGGGCTTTGCCATTAATGGAAAAGCTGAAAGCAAATATGGCTTGTATTTCTTCCAAACTCAAAACGATATCCTGCTGTTTTGCCGCCGCCGCTACTTTTAAAAAAATTTCTTGATGCGACAGAGTTCGACCATTTTCTACAAAAGCCAGTGGCATACCCATTTCGCCAAGCTTTAAGTGGGTACGACCTAAATCTTTATAAGCGGTAATTTCAGACAATAAGCGATTAATAACAGGTTGATCATAGGATGGGAAATCGAATTTATTGATAATTGAAGAATAATTATCTTCAATACCTTTTTGGTAAAAATTCGCTGGGTAGGGTATTTTTACGTAAACTGGCATTTATCGAATTTCAATCACTGCAACTTTTATGGGATGGCCGCTAATGTTTTCATCGGTATGTAATTCACCAGGAACATCTCTTGTTAAGTAATAAGCTTTTTCTTTTTCAAGTTTTAACAGATGTACTGCGCCTTTATTATTAGTCACCTTTAATATCCCATCAGTAAATGCAACTACCACTCGATTATTATCATGTCTATGCGGCTTCAATTCTTGATCGGCACTAGTATATATAGTGGTATGCCAGGCAGCGACTTGGTGATTCGAAAAATACAGTGCTCGCATTGTCGTGGCTGGTTCCGCGAAAGCCATAACATTATAAAAACTTAATACTAGCGCGAGAATTTTTATCATAAGTTTATTTTTTCTTGTCTAACTGTTTAAGGTGCGCCAATTTCTCGGCGATTTTTATTTC
The DNA here is from genome assembly GCA_040389045.1 of Pseudomonadota bacterium. Classification (GTDB taxonomy): domain Bacteria; phylum Pseudomonadota; class Gammaproteobacteria; order DSM-16500; family DSM-16500; genus UBA5158. The sequence continues at coordinate 11,710 of JAZKAT010000023.1, forward strand.
CAGTCCTCTTGGCACCGGATGATAATATTCGCGTGGCGACATAGTTTCCGGAAAATAATTTTCCCCGGCCGCATAGGCTTCCGGTTCATCATGCGCATAACGATATTCTTTACCATAACCTAATTCTTTCATCAACCGCGTTGGCGCATTGCGCAAATGCACCGGGACTTCTAATGAACCCAGGGTTTTAACGTCTTGTTTCACCGCGTTATATGCTGCATATACCGCGTTACTTTTCGCCGCCACCGCCAGATAAACCACCGCCTGCGCCAATGCCAATTCACCTTCCGGACTGCCCAGACGTTCGTAAACATCACAAGCGCTCAAGGTAATACTCAATGCGCGCGGGTCAGCATTGCCAATATCTTCACTCGCCATGCGTAACATGCGCCGCCCTAAATAACGTGGATCACAACCACCATCCAGCATGCGCACAAACCAGTATAGCGCTGCGTCAGGAGCGGAACCGCGCACCGATTTATGTAGCGCGGAAATTTGATCGTAAAACGCTTCGCCGCCTTTATCAAAACGCCGCAGATTCTCCTGCAGCACTTCAGCCAGTAACTCGGCTGTGACTACCAGTTTATCGCCTTTTTGCTCGGCAAAATCCGCGATGACTTCCAGCAAATTCAAGGCTTGCCGCGCATCCCCATCCGCAGCTGCCACCAATATTTTTCGTAACTCCAACGGGAATTCAATTGGCAAATTACCCAATCCACGAGCGACATCGGTCAACGCACGTTCAATTAATTCCAACAATTCCGCTTCGGTTAAGGATTTTAAAACATAAACACGCGCGCGGGAGAGTAACGCGTTATTTAATTCAAATGAAGGATTTTCCGTAGTGGCACCGATTAAAATTAAAGTACCATCTTCCACATACGGTAAAAAAGCATCTTGCTGGGCTTTATTAAAACGATGCACTTCATCAACAAATAAAATTGTTGCCTGCCCCGACTCGGTACGCGCGCGTTTGGCTTCATCCACCATGGCGCGTATGTCTTTGACGCCAGCAAATACCGCGGAAAGCTTTTCAAAGCGCGCCTGCGCTTGCTGCGCCATCAATTGCGCCAGCGTGGTTTTACCCGTGCCCGGCGGCCCCCACAAAATCATAGAGTGCAAAACACCTTGTTCCAGTGCCTTGCGTAATGGCTTATTAGCAGCGAGTAAATGCGTTTGGCCAACAAATTCATTAATCGTCAGTGGCCGCATACGCGCCGCAAGGGGTTGAAACAAATCAGCTGCTGACTGCTTAGGATTTATTTTTTGTTTCATCGATCACATCAACATTTGCCGCGGGTTTAAAAGTAAAAAGCGTGCTCGGCAACGGCATACCTACTTGCACATCTTGAAAAGAAATTGTCGTCACATGACCTAAACGGTCTTCCAGGCGCATCTCTTGAATTTTTTTATTGAGAAAACTCAGTTTGATGGTAGCAAAAGGATCGTCTTTGTTTTTGGGGGTTAAGATAAATATTTGATAATTGGCGATTGCCATAGGATTTAACTGCAGTTGCACATCAAAATCTTTGTTCAGCGTCAACGTGCTGTCACTTAATAATAAAGCAGGCGTTTGCCCGGCCGCGTGCTGAAACGAGCGTATTGTTACTTGTTCCAGGTCGGCATCATAAATCCACAAACGCGTACCATTCGCGATAATTAATTGCGCGATGGGCTTAGTCACTTCCCAACGAAATTTACCCGGACGTTCCAGCGCCATATGGCCGTGAGTTTGTTGCAAAGCTTTTGCTGATTTATCTTTTACAGTTTGCGTAAAATCAGCCTGCATGGTTTTGATGTTCAGCAGCAGATTGGTTAATTGGTCGGAAGCGTCGGCGGCTTGCGCAGTGGCACATATCAAACCGCTAAGCAGAACAACTATTCGGAAAAAATTTTTTATATAAGTCATATCAGAGCATGCCTTAAAAATTAAAAATGCTAAAACGTATTATATCAGACCTGTCATTCCCGCGCAGGCGGGAATCCATTCATTGAAACCATGCCCGGCGCGGCAAACTAATAATGGATTCCCGCCTGCGCGGGAATGACAGCACTGAAGCGCAGCGGAATGTGGCGAAACTCCGCAGGCGACGGGTGAGGGGTAATCCCCCTTAATCACTCACCGGCGCCGGCGCCAACACTTCTCTTGAACCACTATGATCCATCGCACTCACCACCCCCGCCGCTTCCATATCTTCCATCATGCGCGCCGCGCGATTGTAGCCAATTTTTAAACGTCTTTGCACTAATGAAATAGAAGCGCGGTGGGCTTCAGTCACCACACGCACCGCTTGATCATACAAGGGGTCAGCTTCCCCACCCCCATTACCATTTTCTCCTGCCGCACCCGCACCTTCCGCACCGCCTTCAGTAACTTCATCAAGATAAGCAGGCTTGCCGTAAGTTTGCCACGCGGCCACCACACGGTGTACTTCTTCATCTCCCACAAACGCGCCATGCACCCGCACCGGCAATCCCGTCCCGGGCGGCAAATACAACATATCGCCATTACCCAATAACTGTTCCGCGCCTTGCTGATCGAGAATAGTGCGTGAATCAATGCGCGATGAAACTTGAAATGCTACTCGAGTTGGAATATTCGCTTTGATTAAACCGGTAATGACATCCACCGAAGGACGCTGCGTCGCTAAAATTAAATGGATACCCGCGGCACGGGCTTTCTGCGCAATACGCGTAATCAAGTCTTCGACTTTCTTGCCCACTACCATCATCATGTCCGCTAATTCATCCGCGACCACGACTATCATAGGCAACGCATCCACCAAAGTGGTTTCGCCATTTTCACCGATATACCATTGTGGCGCAGGCAAAGGATTACCTTGCTTGACTGCGTCCAATACTTTTAAATTGTAACCCGCCAGATTTCTCACTCCTAAAGCCGACATCAACTTATAGCGTCTATCCATTTCGCCCACACACCAGCGCAACGCGTTAGCAGCGTCTTTCATATCAGTAATGACTGGCGTCAACAAATGCGGAATGCCTTCATAAACCGATAATTCCAGCATTTTTGGATCTATTAAAATTAAGCGTAATTGTTCCGGCGTAGCTTTGAATAACATGCTAAGCAACATGGCATTAATACTCACCGATTTACCTGAACCGGTAGTACCCGCAACTAATAGATGCGGCATTTTGGCTAAATCAACAATCACCGGATAGCCAGAAATATCTTTACCTAGTGCCAGGCTGACCGGTGAACGCGCTTGCGCATAGCGTTGTGATTCCAGTACATCGCGTAAGCCCACCACGGCGCGGTGTTCATTTGGCAATTCAAGACCGATAACCGATTTACCCGGAATCACTTCGACGACCCGCACACTAATCGCCGACAGGGAGCGCGCGATATCTTTCGCCAGGCCGCTGATTTTGCTGACCTTAATGCCCGGCGCAAGTTCCAATTCAAAACGTGTGACCACCGGCCCGGGATGTACCGCCACGACTTTGGCTTCCACGCCAAAATCATTCAACCGTTGCTCAACCAATTGAGACAATTCCTCAAACGTGGTGCGCGTGAATGCTTTATCCGCCGCGGGCGGTGCTGGATTTAATAATGTTAACGGCGGCAAAGTACCGGGTGCGACTACATACGCAGGCTCGGATTTTTTCGGCGCGATGACGCGTTTTTTTGGCAAGGTGGTCGCCGCGCTCATTTCCATTTGCATTGTAGGCGGCATGCGCGGCAAGGTGGGCTTTTTAAATTTTGCTTCGATTTTTTCAAAGAAAGTGGGTTCGGTTTTTTCTATGACTTTGATAGGAACACTAGGGATGCTGGCAGCTTTCTTTTGCCGCGCCAATTCCCAGCCCCGCAAAAAGCTCGCGCCGAGAAAATCAATTAACCCCAACCACGACAAGCCGCTAAATAAAGTGACCCCGCATAAAAAGATCGTCACTAAAAATAATAAGCCACCTATGGGATTAAAGGTATGTAATAATGCGTTACCCATCAAATCACCGATAATGCCACCCGCCGTAATCGGCAAATGCGGATGCGCGGCGAGACCGAAATTCATTAACCCGCAACTGCTGGCAACGATCAACCCAAATCCTAAGGCTTTTAAAATCCACTCGCGGTTCACCACGGGTTTTTCTAGCGGTTCAGGGCGCAACGCCAGCCAGGCGGCAAACACTGTCATAGGCGGTAACAAATAAGCCACATAGCCAAATAAGGAAAGCAGGACATCCGCTAAAAACGCCCCTACGCGACCGCCCCAGTTTACGATATGGTTTTTATTGCCAGTACCCATCCAGCCCGGGTCACTGTTGTTGTAAGTTAGAAAAGAAACGAGCAAAAAGAGAGCGATTGCGGCCATAATGATTAATAGCCCTTCACGAATGCGGTTACTCATCTGTATCGCCAATGGGCGACGATCAGATTTTTTTTGTGCTGCTTGCTTCAAATTAAGCTTCCTTTTTTTTGGGACAGGCCCAGTATTATTTTATTTATATCCAACAGTTTTTTCCGTACTATACCATTCTTTATTTCATACGAAAAACGACAGCGAAGCATTAGTTATGACAAAACCCAAACATCACCGCTTAATTATCCTTGGTTCAGGGCCTGCGGGCTATACCGCTGCGGTTTACGCGGCGCGCGCCAATTTAAAACCCGTGCTGATTTCTGGCATGGAACCTGGCGGACAATTAACCACGACCACCGATGTGGACAATTGGCCTGGCGACATTGAAGGCTTGCAGGGGCCGGTGCTCATGGAACGCATGAAAGGCCATGCCGAACGTTTTAACACGGAAATTATTTTTGATCATATTACCAAGGTTGATTTATCCCAGCGGCCCTTTCAGTTAATGGGTGAAGAGGCTTATTCTTGTGATGCATTGATTATCGCGACCGGCGCCAGCGCCCAATATTTAGGACTGCCTTCGGAAAAAGCTTTCATGGGCAAAGGGGTATCCGCCTGCGCCACCTGTGACGGCTTTTTTTATCGGGGTAAAAAAGTCGTGGTCGTCGGTGGTGGTAATACCGCGGTGGAAGAAGCGCTTTACCTTGCTAACATTGCCGCCCATGTCACGGTGATTCATCGCCGCGACAAATTCCGTTCCGAAAAAATTCTAGCGGACCGACTTATTAAAAAAACCACGGATGGCGGCAACGTCACTATCGAATGGGACCATGTCGCCGAGGAAGTTTTAGGGGATGTCTCAGGAGTAACTGGCATCCGGGTTAAAAACGTCAAAACCAATGCTACCAGCGACCTGACGACAGACGGTGTGTTTATCGCTATCGGCCATAAGCCAAATACCGCTATTTTTGCAGACCAGTTGGTTATGGACGCCGGTGGCTACATCAAAGTCCAGGCGGGCTCGGCAGGCAATGTGACTGCTACCAGTGTAGCCGGGGTATTCGCCGCAGGCGATGTGGCCGACCCGATTTATCGACAGGCGGTGACTTCTGCCGGTTCTGGCTGTATGGCGGCGCTAGACGCGGATAAGTATTTGGAAGCGCTAGGGGAAGCTTAGTGCTGTTCTGCCCCTGCCACACTGTCATTCCCGCGCAGGCGGGAATCCATTTCTAAAAACCATGCCCTGTTAGCAGTATTATTTTATTAAGGCCGGATGCTTTTATAAGTTCCCGGCATAGGGCATGGTTTCAATGAATGGATTCCCGCCTGCGCGGGAATGACAGGGTGGCAGAAGAAGCCCAGTATCCCAAATTTAAAATTTGCTAATTTAACCCGTTTAAGGCATCATCCGCAGGCTAACTGATTGAGGCAGGCTTACTAAATTTATGGCAAAAGAAGATCAAATCGAAATGGAAGGTACAGTTGTTGATACCCTCCCCAACACAATGTTTCGTGTTGAATTGGAAAATGGGCATGTTGTTATCGCCCACATTTCTGGAAAAATGCGTAAAAATTACATCCGTATTCTTAAAGGCGATAAAGTGACGGTGCAGTTGACCCCTTATGACTTGACCAAAGGGCGTATCACTTTCCGTAGTCGCGATGGCAAACAATCTCCTAGCGCAGCCGCTGCTGCAGCTGCAGCCGCCGAAAAACCCACTGAAGCAGAATAGCTTTTAAAGCACAAAAAAAACGTGCCTTGCGGCACGTTGAGAGACGTCTTGTTTTTTTATTTTTAGTTAGGAACATTATTCCCCTCGTATTCTTCGATTGCAAATTTTAGCTGGTTTTCATGTACGGAAATCGTGACATGGCCACCTTTGCTTAATTTGCCGAACAATAATTCTTCCGCCAATGGTCGTTTAATTTGTTCCTGGATCAAGCGCGCCATTGGTCTTGCGCCCATCTTCTTATCGTAACCATTGGTCGCCAGCCAGTTCCGCGCATCTTCATCAATTTCCAGAATGACATGCTTGGCCTCCAGCTGGACTTCTAATTCCATCAAGAATTTTGCCACTACATGCAGAATGGTTTTAGGATCTAATGGTTTAAATTGAATAGTCATGTCCAGGCGATTGCGAAATTCGGGTGAAAAGAGACGATTCACTACCGTCAACACATCGGTAGCACCATCGGATTGCTGGAACCCAATCGAATTTTTATCAAGAATGTCCGCGCCCGCGTTTGACGTCATGATTAAAACCGTATGACGGAAATCCGTCTTACGACCATTGGTATCCGTCAATGAGCCATGGTCCATAATTTGTAATAATAAGTTGTAAACATCCGGATGCGCTTTTTCAATTTCATCCAGTAACACCACTGAATGCGGATGTTTGTTCACCGCTTCAGTCAATAAACCACCTTCATCATAACCAACATATCCCGGGGGCGCGCCAATTAAGCGCGAAACCGTATGACGTTCCATGTATTCGGACATGTCAAAGCGGATCAGTTCGACGCCTAATGATTTTGCTAACTGCCTAGTCACTTCCGTCTTACCGACTCCAGTAGGCCCAATAAACAGGAAAGAACCAATGGGTTTGTTTGGATCACGCAAGCCGGAACGCGATAAGCGCACCGCCGCGGTGAGAGTATCAATTGCATCTTCCTGACCGAAAATCAGCATTCTCAAATCACGTGACAAATTTTTCAGGGTTTCGCGATCCGAGGTTGAAACATTGCGTTCAGGAATGCGCGCAATCTTGGCGACCACTTTTTCAATATCACCAATTTCAATCACTTTCTTGCGAGTCGCTTCTGGCAGTAAATATTGATACGCGCCCACTTCATCGACTAAATCAATGGCTTTGTCAGGCAAACGTCGATCCGAAATGTAACGCGCCGCCAGTCGGGAAGCCGCTTCTAAGGATTCATCGGTATATTTCACGCCATGATGTATTTCAAAACGGCTGCGTAAACCTTTTAAAATTTCTATGGTTTGTTCCACCGTCGGTTCTTTGATATCGATTTTTTGGAAACGTCGTGCCAGTGCATGATCTTTTTCAAACACCCCACGATATTCTTTGTAAGTGGTTGAACCTATGCAAGTCAAATCGCCGGAAGCTAACAAGGGTTTAATCAAGTTGGAAACGTCCATCAACCCGCCCGACGCCGCACCCGCGCCAATAATCGTATGAATTTCATCAATAAACAGTATCGCGCCTTTTTGTTCTTTTAATTGATGCAACACACTCTTTAAACGTTTTTCAAAATCGCCGCGATATTTGGTGCCGGCTAACAGACTGCCTAAATCCAGCGAGTAAATAACGCTGTCCGCCAACACACTTGGGACTTTTTGTTCGATGATTAAGCGTGCCAAGCCTTCGGCAATTGCGGTTTTACCTACACCCGCTTCGCCCACCAGCAGGGCATTGTTTTTACGGCGTCGGCATAAAATCTGAATGGTACGTTCAATTTCTTCTTCACGCCCGATTAATGGATCAATCATGCCTAATTTGGCGCGTGCATTTAAATTTGTCGTGAATTGTTCAAGTGGACTAGCCCCACCTTCTTCCTGCATGCCTTCATTTTCTTCCATGTAATGCCCAAGTTGTTCCCCTTCACCGCCACGGGGCGACAATCTGGGCTTGGTGGTGCCATGAGAAATATAATTAATGACGTCAAGACGGCTGACATTTTCCTGACGAATGAGATAAACGCTTTGGCTTTCTTGTTCACTAAAAATGGCGGCCAGTACATTGGCGCCGGTGACTTCAGTTTTTCCTGAAGATTGCACATGAAATACTGCGCGTTGTAACACACGTTGAAAACCTAATGTAGGCTGGGTATCACGATCATGGACGTGCGCGGGTATAACCGGTGTAGTTCGGTCAATAAATTCCACCAGATTGTTACGCAAACGATTAATGTTCGCGCCACAAGCTTTTAGAACTTCAAGAGCAGAAGAATTTTCCAGGAGAGCAATCAACAAATGTTCGACAGTAACAAACTCATGCCGCTTCGCACGCGCTTCTTTAAAAGCTAGATTTAGCGTGTACTCAAGCTCTTTGTCTAGCATGGCGCACACCTCCGGCTCTCTAAGGTTACATGGCCTCTATGCTGCACAATAGAGGATGCTCGTGCCTCCTTGCATAACTTATTACTTGATCTGTCTTTGTTTCCGCAACGTCCCTGGTAAATACCCCACAACTTGCCTTGCCTTCGGTATGTACCTGGTACATCACATTTGTCGCTACCGCACGTTCCATATTAAAAAAAACTTCTAATACCGCAACCACAAACTCCATCGGTGTAAAATCATCGTTATGCATTAACACCTGGTACATTGACGGTTCTTTTAATAGTGGCTCAGCTTCCTGTACTACTACTTCAGCATCTTCTTTAATTCGCTCACTTACATTTACCATACCCTTACCTTAACCTTAGACTATAACTTTCAACTTTTCCTTCTTTCCTAAAATAAACTTCAAATAAACTTCCAAGTCCCTCAAAAATCTTTAAAATCGGTTATACTTAAGAGTGCACAAAGGATCAAATGTTTACGTTCACCTGTCTAAATATTGATCAAAATATGTCTCTTTTTCATACCGCCGAAAATGCCCCTTCATATCTCTTATGTTAACCCCAGTTAAGGGCTATAGGGAAAATAATTTAGGTAAAATTCTAACCTAAATGCTTAATTACTGCGTCCCCAAATCCCGATGAGGTCAATAAATACGCTCCAGGTAAAAGGCGCTCAAAATCATAGGTTACGGTCTTCGCCGCAATGGCACCCTCCATGCCTTTGATAATAAGATCTGCCGCCTCATTCCAGCCCATATGCCTTAGCATCATTTCCGCGGACAGAATCAACGAACCTGGGTTAACTTTATCCTGGCCGGCGTATTTAGGCGCGGTACCGTGGGTGGCTTCAAACATGGCCACACGGTCACTTATATTGGCCCCAGGGGCAATACCAATACCGCCAACCTGCGCTGCGAGCGCGTCAGAGATATAATCGCCATTCAAATTAAGCGTCGCCACCACGCTAAAATCAGCTGGGCGCAGGAGAATTTGTTGCAGGAAAGCATCAGCGATAAAGTCTTTAATGACTATATTACCGCCGGTGTTAGGGTTCTTAATGGTTTTCCAGGGGCCCCCGTCCAGCGGCTGGGCGCCAAATTCTTTAGTGGCGACTTCATAGCCCCAATCGCGGAAGGCCCCTTCGGTGAATTTCATAATGTTGCCTTTATGGACCAGAGTCACGGAATCGCGTTCATTTTCGATGGCATAGTTAATTGCCGCGCGCACCAGGCGGCTGGTGCCTTCCTGAGAAACGGGTTTAATGCCAATGCCACAATGTTCGGGAAAGCGGATTTTTTTCACCCCCATCTCGTTGCGCAAAAATTCAATGACTTTTTTAGCTTCGGCGCTATCGGCGGGCCATTCAATACCGGCATAAATATCTTCGGAATTTTCGCGGAAAATAACCATGTTGGTTAACCAGGGTTCTTTGACTGGACTAGGCGTGCCTTTAAAGTAACGCACTGGACGCAAGCAAATATATAAATCCAGTTCCTGACGCAGCGTCACGTTCAGGGAGCGTATGCCGCCGCCTACCGGAGTGGTCAATGGCCCTTTGATGGAAACGACAAATTCTTTGACGGCAGTCAGGGTTTCTGGTGGTAGCCAGACATCTTTGCCATAAACTTTCGTGGCTTTTTCACCGGCGTAAATTTCCATCCAGTGAATCTGGCGTTTGCTTTGATAAGCTTTTTTGACCGCGGCATCCACGACTTTTTTCATGACGGGTGTAATGTCTATGCCGGTGCCATCGCCTTCGATAAAGGGAATGATAGGCTGATCAGGGACTTGTAATGAGTTATCGTCATTAACGCGAATTTTTTCGCCGCTGGTGGGGACAGTGATGTGTTGAAATTCCATGAAATACTCCCTGGTTGAGCCGTAAAGACCGGTATAGTATCAAATGTCTTGTACCAGCCTCAATCATAATCCACCGGGCTTGGGGGCTTCATAGAGATGGAATGGTGATTTGACCTTTTTCTCTTTGCGTTTTCTTTTTCTGGGGTGAAAAAAAACTTGTTTTGGTAAGTTTTCAAGTCGAACGAGGTCACTCAGTTTTGCGGTTAACTTCGTGATGGTATCTGTTTTGGAATAAAGGGTATTTTTATTGATAAAATCCACTTCCTCGGTCGCAAAATAAATTCTTAAGTCTGCTCGAGTCTTACCACTTTCCAGCGCAACTTTTAAGGCTTTACAATCCTGAATCGCCATCATACTCAAATCTAAAATTAAGCTTAATCCGGGTTTGCAGGTAGGCCAGGTAAGCGCAGTAATGACTGGCGCTAGTAAACCTTCTTCGACAAAACCTCTTAAATCCAGAGTTAAATTTTTTGGGCCATTGCTACTGCCAATAAACTGAGCCAGGTTTGCTATCAACGTAGAGTTAGTATTAATAATTCCATCTTGATAGATATCTACGTTAAAACGAATAGTTAAACCACCAGGCGCATGTTTTAACGCGCTTATCAATTCAAGAACCGGCTTTAGCTCAACATTCCCATCATGAATGAAGAGAGTCAGATTTTCGCTACAATTTGGTTGGGATAACACCCAGGCAAACGCGACTATGGCGGTGGCACCCAGATGATTATTATTCAGCAATAAACGAAATCCAGGAGGGCACTTTAATAAGGCGTGGGCAATTGCTTCGGCACCGTTTTGTTCTAAATTGGAATTGGATAAATCGAGATGAATTAGCTTTCCGCAAAAACCATTCTGGATACATTCAGCAATGACTAATGCAGCGTCATTACAGATTTTCTCAAACGATAAGTCTACCGCAAAATTTTCGGTAGGCGGTATTTTGATATGGTTTAAAAACTCGTTGAAAGAGGTCAGAGTTTGAACGTTTTGCTCTTCATTTCTAAGCATTTAAGTATACTCAATCAAGGGTAGCCCAGCATTGTATATTTTGTATCTAACCCATGCAACTGTGGTAAGAAAAAACCTTACTAACTCGCATATTTACTTAAACCTTCAGAATGATATACTCGATCGCTATCGTTCTTGGAGCTGTTTCATGAAAAGGAAAATAACAAAAATTGCAGGGTTGTTGTGTCTATTGGCTTATACCTCAACGACATTCGCTGCAACTATCGGAACTTACATCGGGGCGGGTGGCGGTCGCAGTTCGGCTCGCATACCAACCAGTTCACCGTTTGACGTCTCTATTTATCCACAACCGTCATCGGCTACTAAAACCACGGTTGGCTGGTCTGAACGAGTATTTGCTGGATACAATTTTACGGATTATTTCGGTATCGAAATCGGCTGGAACAATTGGAACAGGTCGCTTTACAATGCCCGCACTCCTTTTGGTAATTCGGCGATGCAATATAATTTCCGCGATTATGATGCGATTGGGAAAATTTACTTTCCTATTGGTTATACGGGTGCAAACCTTTATGCACTGGCTGGTGCGGCACGAGTCACTGAAACATTAACTTATACCGACAATGGGGTGATTTTAAGTGGTATTATCGCCGAACCCAACCCGGGTGTTACCCATGCATCCAATACCCGTCCTATGTACGGCGTTGGGGGCAATATTACTTTATATAGGCGGTTTACTATAAACCTGGAAGTCTTCCAGATTAGCAGTGTGGGCAATTTCACTAATAATCCTACCGCTATTCCCTTTTTGACGATGGGATATCTCGGGTTTGCTTATAATTTCCAGATGTAAAATGCCGTGTCATGCCAGCCTGCGCTGGTGTGACATGGAGATCAAAATACGCTATAATTTCTCCCTTTTTTGATCTTGTGCTCAAATCATGAAATCTACTACTCCTAAAAATATCATCGTCGGTATGTCTGGCGGGGTTGACTCGTCGGTGGCAGCGTTGTTGTTGAAACAACAAGGCCATCACGTTGCTGGCGTCTTCATGAAAAATTGGGAAGAAGACGATACCGATACCTATTGTCCCGCCAGTTTGGACATGGCCGATGCCCAGAGTGTATGTGATCAGTTAGGGATTGAATTACATCGGGTTAATTTTGCCGCGGAATACTGGGAAAATGTATTCGCGCATTTTCTCGCAGAATATCGCGCGGGGCGCACACCGAATCCTGACATTCTATGCAATAGGGAAATTAAATTTAAAGCGTTTTTAGCTTATGCAAAAAGCAAAGGCGCGGATGCTATTGCCACCGGACATTATGCGCGCTGTGAATTGATTAACGGTGAAGCGGTGTTTTTAAAAGGTGTGGATAATCAAAAAGACCAAAGTTATTTTCTCTATACCCTGGGCCAGGAACAATTAACTGCCAGCCTGTTTCCTATCGGCCATTTAGCAAAAACTCGGGTGCGCGAACTGGCTGTTGCTGCTGGTTTTAAAAATCACGCGAAAAAAGACAGTACCGGGATTTGTTTTATTGGCGAACGTAAATTTAAAAACTTTTTAAATGACTATTTACCTGCCCAACCGGGTGACATCGAGACCCCAGATGGCAAAAAAATTGGCCAGCATGATGGCTTGATGTTTCATACGCTGGGACAACGCCAGGGTTTAAAAATTGGAGGGCAGAAATCGTTACCCGAATCGCCCTGGTATGTCGTAAAAAAAGATTTGGCGCGTAATGTATTGATTGCCGCCCAGGGCCAGAACCATCCTCTGCTTTATGCACAAACCCTTATCGCCGATCAAGTCCATTGGATCAACACTCCCCCCGCTTTCCCACAACGATTAGCTGCCAAGACCCGCTACCGTCAAGCTGACCAAGCGTGTATCATCAATAATACAGGCAATGGGCGTTATCAAATAAGTTTCGATCTACCGCAACGCGCCATTACCCCCGGACAATCTGTGGTATTTTACCAAGCTGAAATCTGTCTGGGTGGAGGTATAATCGTGAGCGCGGAATAACTATGAACCAGGACAACCTTAATAAGATAACCATTGCGCTGGCGGGCTTATTTCAAGCCCTCACGCTGGTACGGGAATTAACCCAGACTGGCCGTCTTCATGAAACCGCTTTTCAAGCCAGTATTTATAGCATTTTTCAAATAGCCCCAAAAGATGTCGCCGCCGTTTATGGTGACCTCAGCCACCTTAAACTGGGTCTGCAAAAAATTATTGATACATTTGACGCGACCCATCAAATTGACCGTTTGCAACATCGTTATTTATTGTCGATTATCCATTTGCAAAAGAAATTGGCGCGCGCGCCCAAACTCATGGAACAAATGACTACCCGGCTTTCGCAAACACAAAAACAAGCCGATTATTTTTCCTTAACGCATCCTACTGTCATCGCTAATCTGGCGGACATTTATTTGAATACCGTCAGCACCTTCCGGTTTCGGATTATGATTTTAGGCAATCAACGGGTGATGCATGTTAAAGAAAATCTCGATAAAGTGCGCGCCTTATTACTTGCCGGGGTACGCGCCACGGTATTGTGGCGACAAATGGGTGGCTCCCGATTACAATTATTGTTTTCGCGCGCTAAAATTCGCGCGGCCGCCGAACGCTTACTCAACCAGATTGAGCATGAGTCAATTACCAAGGACATAGCATGAGCATCACCACCTTAACCGCAATTTCACCACTGGATGGACGCTATCACGATAAAATGACGGCGTTACGCCCCATTTTTAGTGAATTTGGCTTAATGCGTTTTCGCGTCCTGGTGGAAATACGTTGGCTGCAAACTCTGAGTGCGCAGGCAAAGCTAACAGAATTACCCCCATTTTCTAAAGCGGCTAATGAATTTTTAAATAAGCTGGCGGCGAATTTTTCCGAGCAAGACGCCGCGCGGATAAAAACCATTGAAGCTGACATTAATCATGACGTTAAAGCCATCGAATATTTTTTAAAGGAACGCATCGCGGAAAATGCCGAACTTGCCAAGGTCAGTGAATTTATCCATTTCGCCTGTACTTCCGAAGACATTAATAATCTGGCGCATGGCTTGATGTTAAAAACCGCGCGTGAAGATTGTTTAATACCGATCTTGAATGAAATCATCACGGCTTTAAAAACGCTTGCGCATGATTACGCCGATCAACCCTTATTATCACGCACGCATGGCCAGCCCGCGACACCCACTACACTTGGCAAAGAAATCGCAAATATTATTGCCCGTCTGGAACGGCAAATGACGCAATTCACTGCTATCACTATCCTGGGCAAAATCAATGGTGCGACCGGTAATTACAATGCCCACCTGGTGGCTTATCCAAAAGTCGATTGGCAAAAAATCAGTTCCGCCACAGTTACCGGCCTGGGCTTGACTTGGAATTCTTATACTACGCAAATAGAGCCGCATGATTACATGGCGGAATATTTTATGAACTTGATGCGTATTAACACTATCTTGATTGATTTCAATCGCGATATGTGGGGTTATATTTCGCTGAATTATTTTCAACAAAAAAATCTGGCTAATGAAGTCGGCTCTTCCACTATGCCCCACAAAATCAATCCCATTGATTTTGAAAATTCCGAAGGTAACCTGGGCATTGCCAACGCGCTTTTAGACCATCTCGCGAACAAGCTGCCGTTATCGCGCTGGCAGCGCGACTTGACTGATTCCACGGTGTTGCGCAGCATGGGGGTGGCGATAGGACACGCTTATCTGGCTTATCAAGCCTTGTTGAAAGCCTTGCAAAAAGTCTCGCCTGATGTAGCAACTATTAACGCTGATCTGGACCAGCATTGGGAAGTGCTCGCGGAACCCATTCAAACCATCATGCGTCGTTATGGTATAACTGAACCTTACGAAAAACTTAAAAAATTTACTCGCGGCAAGAAGATCAATCAGCAATTATTACGACAATTTATCGCTGAGCTTGATTTACCCACTGAGATAAAACAACAGTTATATGATTTAACACCGGCAAATTATCTGGGGTATGCGCAAACGCTGGCGAAAAACATTTAAGGAAAGGATGACATGGGTAAACCGGTTCCTGTTCCATTACCACTGTTTGATACATTAGAGAATTTAAATCAGACACCGGATGTCGTTTTTGACTATTTACAAACACTTAGTATTCCTGCGACCGAACAGGAATTTAAACTGTGCCGTGAATTTCTGAAAAGTTATACTAATTCGCCCGATACTTTTACTGCTTACCGTCGTGAAATTGAACGTATGCTGCATTGGTCATGGTTAATTTGCAAAAAACCTTTGAAAGCTATTTCGCGAAATGATTTACGCGATTATCTGCAATTTGTGAATTCACCGCCTAAATCATGGATATCCATTAAAAATGTCGGGCGCTTCCTTGTGGACCCCTTAGGCTTACGCAAACCTAACCCGGCATGGCGGCCATTTGTCGTGCGCGTCAGCAAAATTAACCGCTTGCATGGTATAGCGCCAGACAAAGCGAGTTACCAGCTAGGCAACAAATCTATCGCCGCCATTTTCGCTACCTTAAGTTCGCTCTTTACTTTTTTACAGCAGGAAAATTATCTGGAAGTAAATCCAGTTAGCCTCATCCGCCAAAAAAAATCATACATTCAACGGCAGCAAGTGCGCAAAGTAACGCGCAAACTCAGTCGGTTACAGTGGCTGCATGTTATCAATGCCGCGGAACAAATGGCGCGCCAGGACCCGCAGCACCAACGTACCTTATTTTTGATGACCGCTTTTTATTTAATGGGCTTACGTATTTCAGAATTGGCTTATGCACCGGGACGCATGGCGACCATGGGAAATTTTGCGCCGGACAAATCAGGATTATGGTGGTATACCACCGTAGGCAAAGGCAACAAGTTGCGCGATATCGCTGTACCTGATGAATTACTCGAAGCCTTAAAAATCTATCGCGCCACATTAAATCTGGCGCCATTACCTAGCCGTGAAGAACCCACACCTTTATTACCTAAAATGAAAGGCAAACAAGGCTTAGGCGCGCGACAAATTCGTAATCTGGTGCAAACCGTTTTTGACAATGGCATCCATGAGTTATTACGTCTTGGTAAAAAAGATGAAGCAGAAGATTTAGCTACCGCCACGGTGCATTGGTTGCGTCATACGGCTATTTCATCTGATATAGAATCACGTCCCCGCGAACATATTCGCGATGATGTGGGCCATGAAAATGCTTCGACTATGGATAAATATATTGATATAGACAGAATCGCGCGTCATCATTCCGCCAAACACAAACAGTTAAAGCCAACCGAACCTGGCGAATCTGAAATTATTAAGGAAGATAAATAATTTTTAATTAAGGAGTTTATTCATGCGTATAGCAAAACTTGTTTTACTACTTGCAGCAGTGGGTTATTCCACGAATTCACTCGCCCTTTTATGTCCGGGTAATTTTAATCAAATAAATATGGGTGATACGGTAGAATCAGTAATAGCAGCCTGCGGCAAACCCGCTGGTCAAACCTCAACTGAAAACACCGAAGAAGGCCCGCAAGAATGGAATTTCTACGTGCAAGTCGCCGCTGCTTACGTTCCCAACCTCAACACCACTTCTCAAGCCACTTTAAAAACCACTATCGCTTTTGACAAAGGCAAAGTGACTAATATGAGTGTTAATGGTGTAGGCGTCAGCAACACCGCAATCTGCGGCCCCACGATCCAGGTTGGCGATACTATGGATAGTGTGAAATCCGCTTGCGGAAAACCCGCGTTCATCAACCGTGGCACAGGTTCACAAGCCGGAACGGAAGATCCTAATTCAAAAAACACCAAGACTACTACATTAACTTATACTAGCGCGGGAAATCAGATTAGTTTGATATTTGAAAATGGGGTTTTGACAGATAGGAAATAAGGTGTGATGAATCGTAGATAAAATCTATAGAATTCAGTCACTTAATCTCGTGACAAATTAAATGTTATAATTAAGAATAACTCACTTCGTTGAGGCATTTTTTATGGCTAATCCGCCCGCCACTACGTTACAGGATATAGTCAAACAATTTAAAGATACTTTTGCCAGTATACAGGATTGGCGTGAAGAAAAAGAACATACTGCCATGATCCAAGCTGTACAAGATTGGCAGAATGCCCAGTTCGAAGCCGGCAAATCCAATGCTGAAGTCTTACAAACAATCCAAACTTTTTTAAAAAATACTAACCGAGGTGACGCCACCAAAAATGCCATCATTGCGGAAGTCCAGCAGGCTGCAATATCGGTTTGTGATGACCCTAGTCAAAAAGCAAAACTTGCCTATGAACATGCAGAGTTTGTCGCCCGATCCGATACAGCAGCGGTAAAAGATTATGAAAAAATTAATGTGCTCTACACTTCCGCGCGAGCACTGGCCCAGAGCGCCATAGATTATTCGGCTGCCGATAAAACCAATGAAATGGCAATGCGAACAATCATAGGCGATATTAGTGCAAAAACCAAAGCAATGGATGATTTTTTAGATTCCTACAAAGGCAAATTTGGGCGCTGGGTTCCGATCGCGGAAGAAATGCAAATTTATCAAAAAAAAGTCGACAAACTGTTTCAAGAAAATTTCTCCAATGAGGCCGATAATTCAAAAATCTGTGAAAAAGCTTATGAACAAATTAATCGGCTCATGATCAATGATGGCCAAGGATCTAGACACGCGCAACTCATCATTGCAGACAAAATTGTTGAAATACAACATTCAACTACTTTTGCAAGTGCCGTTGAAAATTCAACAAATCTTTTACAGCTTGCTCGCGAGTTTGAAACTTCCGGTAGGAGCGAATTTACTCAAGCCTCTCCAAAATATTTTAAAGAAGCGCTCAGCTTAGCTGAAGATGCAGCTGGTATGTCAGCATCAGTCCCTGAACAAGGCCGAGCATTGGCGCTAGCAAGCGTTGCCGCCGCCAGACTTTTTATTGTTACTCAAGACCCCCAGGAGAAAGAACAATATGTTGCAAAAGTGGCGGATTACGTGATGCATACCACAGCAAAAGATTTTGGCGAACTGCAACAATTTCATTATGCAGATGAATCAAAGATGCTAAATTTATTACAAAATAAAGGCTTACGCGATGCCGTCGCACACCACATCGCCGCTACTAAAAAGCCCGAAGAAATACAGGAATTGATTACCACGAATAATATGGTGGTGCAATGGCTGCAAAAACCTACCAGCTTATTAGGTCTTAGCCGATTTACCGGCGGCACGGATGCTTTTCAAATACTTGAACGGGCAACCCACCCTGCTCCTCCTGTAGTTCCTCTTGAAACAAAAGTCATTCCTGAACCGGTCAAACCGCCGGTGACGACATCCAAAAATCCTGATGCGC
This sequence comes from Pseudomonadota bacterium, assembly GCA_040389045.1. GTDB lineage: Bacteria > Pseudomonadota > Gammaproteobacteria > DSM-16500 > DSM-16500 > UBA5158. The sequence continues at coordinate 30,315 of JAZKAT010000023.1, forward strand.
CAATGATAGCGCCGATCAGAACACCGCAACAATCTTTTCTGGATGATAAAACATTACCAGAGATTCAAAAAGCATTACCCAACTGGAACATGAGCGATGTTCAACCCAATGCGAAAAATGCTGATCCTGGTGCGAAAGAAATGCGTAATGGTGATGAAAGTTTTCAAATTCAAAAAAACGCAGTGGTCACTGGCAGTCAAAGTGGTGATACGTTTGAGGCAATGTTACAAGTCATCAAAGCCTCTGATAAAAGTGCCGAACCTAAATTTAAAATCGTTATGAACCAGGAAGACCCTGCTGTGAAAGCGGGTTGGGAGCAAGCGATAAATAAGGTTTATGGCGATCAGGGTAAAAATATTAAGATAGTTGTTGAGTTACCTAAAGCGGAAGCCCCAGCCCCTAAGCCGGTGGAACCAGAAGTGGAAGTTACGCAAAGTAAGGGGATGAGCAGGGGATCTTCCAGCAGCAAGTGAGGGCGGGGCTTCGCATGGTAGGTTGGCGCTGAACGCAGTGAAGCCCAACAAAAAAGCTGTTGGGCTTCGCAAGCTCAGCCCAACCCACTCAGCTACTTAGCTGCAGTAGTAACCTTAAACATCAACTGCGTAGCCGTTTCTGCAGATTCCCAAGGCCTTGCGTAAACAAAACGAATCATGGTTTGTTGTGGCACGACAAATCCAGATGGCTTTACTTTAAAAGTCCATAATTCGAACCCCGGCGCCCCTGTCATCTTCGTATCGGACGCTTGATATAAATGCTTGATGGGTTGAATTATTTCCGAATTATAACCCCGCAAAAACCAGCTATAACCCGTAGTAGGATTGGATCTTAATTTAATGATAAATTCAGGTTGCTCGTTAGTCACCATGGCCACGGGTTTGTCTTGCGTATAAACCGTGGGCTCGGGCACAGCAATAGCCTTGGCAAACACAGTCGCACTCATCAAAATTCCCGCGCTAAGGATTAACTTCAACAAAGTCAAATTACGCATAGTCTGCTCCAATTTTTTTTAATAAGCTTTCACCAAACAGTGGCGCCATGACCGCTTGCACCGGCAAATACCAATGACGAGGATCAACCACTGCAGCGCATTTCACCGCATCTTTCTCCGTCATGATAACCGGTAAATCATCGCCAAAATATAAATCTTTTTTTCTAAAATGATAATGGTCTGGGTAACGGTGTTCGATAATGTAAATCCCTTGCGCGCGCAAACTGGTAAAAAAGCGCTGTGGATTGCCCAGTGCGGCAACCGCGTGCACTTGCGTGCCCTTAAAATCCTGCAAACTTTTAGTTAAGCCAGCGTTATTAACCGCAACGACTTCATCACCATCAAGCACCATTTCAAATTCATCCACGCCCGCCTGCTGTTGAGTCACGACAAAGTCCACTTGCCGCAACCGCGAAACGGGTTCGCGTAATGGACCGGCGGGTAACAAACTTTGATTGCCAAAACGACGGCTGCCATCCACCATGGCGATTTCCACCTGACGCCCTAACCGATAATGCTGTAAACCATCATCACTGATGACAATATCACAATCCTGCTCAGCTAATAATTTTTGCACCGCCGCTACCCTGTCAGTAGCGGTCACCACTACACAGCCCGTACGCCGTGCTATTAACACCGCTTCATCACCAGCTTCTTTCGCAGAGGAATTTTTTGCTACTGATTTAATAGTCCCATCACCACCACAACCACGGCTGACAATACCGGGCTTATAGCCTTGGGCTTTTAAAAAATTCGCCAGCCAGATTACCAATGGCGTTTTACCGGTTCCACCCGTAGTGATATTGCCGACAACTATCACCGGCACGGGCGCGTGATACGTTTTTTTTAGCCCGCTGCGATACAATGCGCGACGTGCATAGACTACCGCGCCGAATAATAATGATAATGGCAACAAACAAAAACTTAAGAAAGAATGGGTGTCGCGATACCAGTGATTTTCAACAAATCGCATAACTTACTCCGCCGTAATTAATTCATCCTTAAATTGCAGGCGATACAGGCGCGCATAAGCCCCATTGCTTGTTAACAATTCTTCATGGTTGCCGGATTCCACAATTTTACCGTGGTCTAATACGACAATCCGATTGGCATGTTCCACTGTTGACAAGCGATGCGCTATTACTAAGGTCGTGCATTGGCGCATCAATTTTTCCAGCGCGGCTTGAATGTAACGTTCAGACTCAGTATCCAAAGAGGAGGTCGCTTCATCCAGAATTAAAATCGGCGCGTTTTTTAAAACCGCTCGCGCGATCGCAATACGCTGGCGTTGGCCGCCGGATAGCAATACACCGTTTTCACCAATCAGTGTATCAAGACCATTTGGCATTTGTTCGATAAAATCCAGAGCGTGGGCGGTGGCCGCCGCACGACGTATTTCACCCTCAGTCACATCACCAAAGCGTCCATAAGCAATATTGTTAGCGATCGTATCATTAAAAAGAGTCACATGTTGTGACACAACTGAAAATTGCCGGCGTAAATGATCGAGACGGTAATCTTTAACGGAGACGCCATCTAATAAAATATCGCCGGAAAATTCCGGATAAAATCGCGGCAGTAAATTCACCAGAGTCGACTTGCCCGCGCCGGAACGTCCCACTAATGCCACTACTTCACCGGGCTGTACCGAAAAATTAACTTGATGCAAAACCGGTTTGCTATCCGCGTAAGCAAATCCCACATTCAGAAATTCCATACGCCCGTGAGCGCGCGATATTGTTTTAGTACCCTCATCCCGCTCGGCAGGCTGGTCCAATAATTCAAACACCGTCTGCGCGCCCGCCAATCCGCGATATAATTTATTTTGCATAGAGGTTAAATCTTTCATGGGTTTCAATAACGCCAGCATGGCGCCCACCATTGCCACAAAACCACCGGGCGATAATATCGAAGTAGCGATATCAAAAGTAGCCACATACAAAGTTACCGACAAGGCCAGCGCCGCAATCAATTGCACGGTTGACACGCTCCAGGAACGCGCCGCCACTACTTTCATTTCTCGTTGACGGTTGATACGCACGGCTTTGTTAAATTTTTCAATTTCATAAGCTTGGCCGCCGAATGACCGTACTTCTTTGTAGCCGTCAATATTTTCTTCGGTACGGTGCGTCATTTCTGCCATGGATTGTTGAATAGACAAACTTAATTGGCGCACTCGCAAACTTGAAAAACGCATAATGACGGTAATCGAAGGAATGATAATGAAGTACAACATACTTAATTTCCAACTAATCGAAAACATCACAATCAATAATCCCACAATCAAAAACGCTGACTGCACCGCTGTTGTCAACACATCCGCGCTGGCATTAGCGACTTGCTCTACGCTATATAAAATAATGGAAATAAGTTGGCCCGAGGTTGAATGATCATAGAAATGCGCGGGCAAGCGTTGCAAATGCGCGAACATATCCTGACGCAATTCCATGATGACATTGCGCGATACCGAGGCGATATTATAATTCGAAAAAAAACTCGCAAGGCCCCGCAGCATAAACGCGGTCAAAACCATTAACGGTGCCCAACGCAAAAATTCATGGTTTTTGGCAACCAGCCCTTTGTTTAATAAAGGCTCAAGGAAATGCACAAACCAGGCATCAATCCCTGAGAACAGCATACTGGCGAGCAACGCCGTCACTAACGCCAGCCAATAGCGGCGCACATAAGTAAACAAGCGCTTATAGACGGTCAAGGCATTCGCAATCGAAGGATTTTCTGGCTTTGTTGAAGGCATAGTCATTTACATACTGTAAAAATGCGATATCCTAACACAATTCAAAAACCAACACACGGGCCACAATATCATGCCAACCACTAAGTATTTGATTGAATCCGCCTATGAAAATCGCGCCGAACTCACCCCCAAAACCGCCAATGATGACCTCAAACAGGCGATTCACGAAGTTCTGCAGCGTTTAAACGCAGGTAAGTTGCGGGTCGCGGAAAAAATCAACGGTCAGTGGCAAACCAATGAATGGGTTAAAAAAGCCGTTTTACTGTCATTTCGCATCAATGACAATACGGTGGTGGATGGTGGTTTTACCCAGTATTTTGATAAAGTTAATATGAAATACCCTGCTGGCAGCGCCGCGGAAATTGCTGCCAGTGGCGCGCGCATCATTCCTGGCGCGTTGGTGCGAACCGGCTGCTATCTGGCACCCAATATTGTCGTCATGCCCTCTTTTATCAACATAGGCGCTTACGTTGATACTGGCACTATGGTTGATACCTGGGCGACCGTAGGCTCTTGCGCACAAATTGGCAAGAACGTTCATCTTTCGGGGGGCGTAGGGATTGGCGGGGTGCTGGAACCCTTGCAGGCTAACCCGACTATTATTGAAGATAACTGTTTTATTGGCGCGCGCTCTGAAATTGTTGAAGGCGTTATTGTCGAAGAAGGCAGTGTGATTTCCATGGGTGTTTATATCGGGCAAAGTACCCGAATTTATAATCGTGAAACCGGTCAGATTTCCTATGGCCGCGTGCCTAAAGGTTCAGTGGTAGTTTCTGGTAATTTACCCAGTAAAGATGGTAAATATAGTTTGTATTGTGCCGTCATTGTTAAACAGGTTGATGAAAAAACGCGTAGCAAAGTCAGCATTAATGAATTACTTCGCAATGTAGATGACGCACCTGTTACTGCAAATTAATGGAAACCACTATGTCACCCACTCTGGAGCTTGCCAAAAAATTAATTAGCCGCCCTTCCATCACGCCGGATGATGAAGGTTGCCAGAAAATTATTAGCGAACGCCTGGCGCGCGCGAATTTTAAAATTGAATCACTGCGCTTTGGTGAAGTTGATAATTTGTGGGCGCGCTATGGCGACCAAGCACCGTTACTCGTGTTTGCCGGTCATACCGATGTAGTGCCCACCGGCCCGCTTGATAAATGGCAAAGCCCACCATTTGAACCGGAAATTCGCGGTGATTTGTTATTTGGTCGCGGCGCTTGTGACATGAAGAGTGGCCTGGCGGCAATGATTGTCGCCGCGGAAAAATTTGTGCGTGATCAACCTGATTTCAAAGGTTCAATTGCTTTTTTGATTACTAGCGATGAAGAAGGCGCCAGCATTGATGGCACTAAAAAAGTAGTCGCCGTGCTGGAACAACGCCGCGAAAAAATCGATTATTGTATTGTCGGCGAAGCCAGCAGTGAACAATTACTTGGCGATCAAATCCGTGTCGGACGACGCGGTTCTTTACACGGAAAATTAATTATTCACGGCAAGCAAAGTCATATCGCTTATCCCGAACTGGCTGATAACCCTATTCATAATTGCTTTATGGCCTTACAGGCATTAGCTAAAGAAAAATGGGATGAGGGTAATGAATTTTTTCCACCTACGTCTTTTCAGATTTCAAATATTCATAGTGGCACCGGCGCGTTGAATGTTATTCCGGGCGCATTGGAAGTGCGTTTTAATTTTCGTTACAGCACGGCGGTGACGGCGGATGAGTTGGAAGCGCGGGTCACTAAAATTTTACAGCAGCATAAACTTAAGTTTGATTTGCAGTGGGATTTATCTGGGCTGCCTTTTCTGACCCGACAGGGGAAATTAGTTAGCGCCAGTCAGCAGGCAATTAAAGCTATCACTAGCCTGGATACGCGGTTGACCACTGGCGGCGGCACTTCGGATGGGCGGTTTATTGCGCCTACGGGAGCGGAAGTCGTTGAAATTGGCCCTTGTAATGCGAGCGCGCATCAAGTGGATGAGCATGTTAATGTGAAGGATTTAGAGCGATTGGCGGGAATTTATCTGCAGGTGCTGGAAACATTGTTTTAATAGTTTCCCATTGCGCAAAGAGCAATTCTAGTTTACGCTTACGCTCCATATTATATACCCGCTGGAGAGATGTCCGAGCGGTTTAAGGAGCACGCCTGGAAAGCGTGTGTACGTTAATAGCGTACCGAGGGTTCGAATCCCTCTCTCTCCGCCAGTTTACATACTGATTTTACAGGTTATGGTAACTAGTATTGGTCGTTTCGCGGCGATATGTTGTGAACCCCGCCAGGTCCGGAAGGAAGCAACGGTAATGACAGATTCGGGCGCCGAAGTTTGGCTGATATTGGTTACCTCCATTTTCTCAATCGAGATGATACGATGAGCTATCAAGTTCTCGCTCGCAAATGGCGGCCGCGCACCTTCCAGGCAATGGTTGGTCAGGAACATGTCCTGCGAATGTTAACCAATGCCCTCGATAAACAACGCCTGCATCACGCTTATTTATTTACCGGCACCCGCGGCGTGGGTAAAACCACACTAGCGCGCTTATTAGCGAAATGTCTCAACTGCGAATCCGGCATCACCTCCAAACCCTGCGACCAGTGCGCGACCTGTCAGGCAGTGGATAACGGCCGCTTTCTTGATTTGCTGGAAATTGACGCCGCATCCCGCACCAAAGTCGAAGACACGCGTGAATTACTCGACAATGTGCAATACGCTCCGACCCAAGGTCGCTTCAAAATTTATTTGATTGATGAAGTCCACATGCTGTCTGGCCACAGCTTCAATGCTTTATTAAAAACCCTGGAAGAACCACCCGCCCATGTCAAATTCCTGCTGGCCACCACAGACCCAAAACGTTTGCCAGTTACTATTCTATCCCGTTGCCTGCAATTTAATTTAAAGCGCGTGCCGGCGGAACAAATTACCACCCAACTGCAACATATTTGCAGTGCCGAAAACATTGCTTTCGAAATTCCCGCACTGGCCCAGTTAGCCGATGCCGCCGATGGCAGTATGCGCGACGCTTTAAGTTTGCTGGATCAAGCGATTGCTTTTTGTCGCGAACAAATTACGGTTGACGATGTGCGCAGCATGTTAGGAAATGTCGAACAAGATTATATTTACCGCCTGTTGGGCGCACTAGCAGATCAGGATGGCCCACAATTACTCGCCGCCGTCACTCAGTTAGGTGAACATGCGCCGGATTTCCAACAAGTACTGGAAAACCTGTTGTCATGCCTGCATCAAATTGCCATTGTCCAAACCCTAAAAGCGCCGCAGCATGAAAAAATTAATGCGCTGGCCGCGCGGCTGGCGCCGGAAGAAGTACAACTTTATTATCAAATTGCCTTGATAGGTCGACGTGATTTACCACTCGCCTCTCATCCCGCGCAAGGCTTTGAAATGATTTTATTGCGTATGCTGGCTTTTAAACCTGCCACAGTAAAATCGGGACGTGTATTGGCTGACGCTAAGCCCACCGCTAAACCGCAACCAGCCGCCAACATTGAAAAAACCACGCCGGCACCCGTCGTGGCAAGCACAACCGCTGTCATCAACGACTGGATAACGCTGTTAGCGCATCTCGATCTGAAAGGCATGACCTATACCCTGGCATCACATTGCGCGGTTGAGCAGGTTACTAACGATACTATCAAGTTAATATTGTCAAAAAAGCATGAAGCATTTCTCAATACCGAAGCCACCAAACGCATTGAAGAAGCGCTGCGCCGCCACTTGAACCAGCCTATTACGTTGATTATCAATCTTACTGCTGGCGAACTGGATACCTATGCCAAGCAATATGAAACTACTCAGAACGAACGCCTGGCTACCGCGGTTGAAGCGATTAAAACTGACAACCATGTCCAGAAAATCATGGATATCTTTGGCGCCACCCTAGACCTTAAATCCATTAAAGCCGTCGATCCTACTTGAATTCATATGGAGTGATATCAATAATTTTGCTAGAATGATGCATATTATTGGTTTACATATCGGAGATATACCTTATGACTGGCAAACCCGCGTTAGGCGATTTAATGAAAAAAGCCCAGGAAATGCAAAAAAAAATGCAGGAAATCCAAAAGCAAATAGCCGAAATGGAAGTCACCGGCCAATCGGGCGGCGGGTTGGTTAAAATTTTAATGAGCGGCCAGCATTATGCAAAACGCGTCACGATAGACCCTGCTCTCTTAAAAGAAGAAAAAAGCATAGTTGAAGATTTGATTGCCGCAGCCATCAATGATGCTGCTGACAAAATTGAAAAAGGTACCCGTGATAAAATGGCTGGCTTAACCGGCATTAAGTTACCAGAAGGCTTTGACCTCCCAGAAAAATGATATGCAATTAAGCCCGCTGCTTGAGCAGCTGATTGAAGCGTTACGCTATTTGCCAGGCGTTGGTCCTAAAACCGCCCAACGCATGGCTTTTCAATTGCTGGAACGGGGTCGCAAAAGCGGTAGACACCTCGCCACTACTTTACAAGAAGCCATGGAAAAAATCGGTCACTGCGAAAGCTGCCGAGCTTTTTGCGAAACACCTCTCTGTAAAATCTGCACTTCTCCTAACCGCGATTCCACTTTACTTTGCATTATTGAAAGTCCGGTTGATTTAGTTGCGGTCGAACAAATGGGGGGATTTCGAGGAAAGTATTTTGTCTTGATGGGACACTTGTCACCGCTGGATGGAATTGGCCCCGAAGAAATCGGCATTAAACAATTACAAACATTATTAGCGAGCGCAACCATTAAAGAAGTGATTTTAGCCACCAATCCCACAGTCGAAGGCGCGGCTACCGCGCATTATCTTTCCGAACTCATCAAACAATATGATATTAAAGCGACTCGTATTGCCCATGGTGTACCCTTGGGCGGCGAACTGGAATATATTGACAGTGGTACTTTGGCGCATGCTTTTGCAGGACGGGAAATGGTTTAATGTTCATGCGCTGGCGTTCGCTATTTTTTGTATTACTCTTATTGGTTCAAGTTAACTGCCGCGCTGATGAAACTCTCATTGTAGAACCCGACATGGGGCGAGCGCCAATATTGGCAGCAATCAAGCAAGCGCAATCCTCTGTCGATCTAGTCATGTATGGCTTGACCGATAACAGTTTTATCAATGCTCTAATCACTGCGCAATCCCAACATAAAAATGTACGCATCTTGCTGCAACATTATCCTTATCAAAGCACCGATGAAAATCTCAAAGCCATTCAGGAATTACAAGCCGCCAATATGGCTTTACGCTGGCCCGATGACAAATTCAAATTGACCCATCAAAAAACTTTTTTATTCGATGGCCATAGCGCATTGGTATTAACATTTAATCTCACCCATTCAAGTTTTACCAAAGAAAGAAATTTTGGTTTGTTGATTACCGATCCTGGCCTCGTTGAAAAAATTCAGCAAGTCTTTAACGCCGACTGGCAGCACAATGCCGTTAATATTCACGATCCTGATTTAGTATTTAGTCCCGACGCTAGTCGCGAACAATTATTGGATTTAATTGACGCCGCCCATGCCAGCATTAAAATTTACGCCGAAGGCTTGAGTGATTATCAAATTGTCGGCGCATTGGCAAAAGCTGCACGGCGTGGCGTGGACGTTGCCATACTGACTTCCACTTTTCATGATAAAAAACCTGGCAAGCAATTTGCTTATCTGACCCGCGCCGGCGTGAAAATTAATTTTAGTAAAAATTACATTATTCATGCGAAAGTCATGATAATTGATGATGACCGCGCCCTGTTAGGTTCGATTAATTTTACCCGGCAATCCATTAACAATAACCGCGAACTTTCCGTCATTATCCATGATCAAAAAATTATTCATCAGTTAACCCACACATTTAATAGTGACTGGCAGGCAGACCACCACTTGGCACGGCAGCAGAAAACTCAAATGAAACAAACAGTTAAACTATTAAAACATTGGTTACGCCACTCGGCTCACTATCTATAGTGCTAAGGTTCTCTTAATGTTCGTGCTTTATAGTTGCCCCTGATACACTTTCCAGGAATAAGCCATGTCCGCAACACTCAAATGGGTAAATAAAATTAATAACGCCAACTTAGTGACTATGACGTTATTACCCAATAAATATTACGAATTCCCCGACTATGGTGATGTTCCCGATACCTTGCCTATACACCAACATCTTCAGAAGATTTACCATACAATCGATACTAACGACGCCGGTCTTTTAACGGACTTGCTGGGTTATGATTTGCAATGTTCCGCCGTGGAAGATTCCAAGGAGAAAGGCTTGGATGATGAAGGCCAGGAAACTCCAGCTCAATATCAAATAATCACCCGCCCATTTATTGAAGGGCTAATGCTGTTACATAATAAAAATCTATGTGAAATTGTTAAGAAAATCCTCGCCTCAGGAAATACCCAGCTTTGTGATGCTTTTATTGACAGCACTGATAACACCGCTCTGCAAAAAAAACAATTGTTCGACTGGACGGAAAAGCAAAATAGAAAAGTACTAACCGCCATTAAAAGTCTTAATGACTACGGCGAAAAACTTAAAGCCGAGGGTATTGAAAAAGGCAAAGAAATTATCTCTCACTGTGTCAAATTAACTGAGGCAGTAGCAAAATTACCTGAACATTCCCATTTACATATTGAAGCTGAAGATGAACCGGTAGGATTCAACGTTAGCCCCAACCACCAGATAAGTTTGCGCAGCCTGCAATTTAAATTAGAATTCTGCGAATTACTTCATAGCAAAGATCACATTTTTAATGAGCAAAGAGATTATAAAAAACTGATTGCGGATATTCTTCTTGGTGTATTCAGCTCGGGTTTGTTAAACCTGGGAAATTATTTGATGACCGGTAAATTCTTATTTTTTAATAATACCGAAACACAAAACATGATTGACCATGTGGATCATATAGTCCGTCCTTACAGCATGACAATATGATCATGTTTTCTGCTGATAAAATTCTTTTAATTCAGTAATCATTTCCTGCATCGTAGCCATGCGCAAAGTCGCTCCCACTTGCGGCTGGCCCGAGGGATTGTCAATCGAATAATTCCCCAATGGATAGATAGTGGTAATCCGATCCGGTTCCACCATGCCAAAATCAATATAACTGCCAATCATAAAATATTTTCTGGCACCGGTATTTTTTAAATTCATCCCTACACTGTAAGCCGCGGCAGGCGCGTGACAACCTAGCATATCCGCTACTAACGTTGGCGCGATATCAAAATGACTAGTCCGGTGATTAAAAACGTGCGCGGCTTTTTTAGGCCAATGCACTATTAACGGTGTTTGTACTTGATACCGCGTAAAATTACTCGCGTGGCCCCAATAACCTAAGCCATTATCATTAAATTCTTCGCCATGATCACCCGTAATAACAACAATGGTTTTATCTAACAATTTTTGGCTAGCTAACGCGGCCAATACTTGTTGGACTTGCTGGTCAACCAGTAACAAAGCATTTTTATAACGGTTTAAATACGGCAATGGATTGGCATGACTGCTTAATTGAAAACGATCACAGGATGAACTTACCGGCACAAAAGGTTTTAAATTATCATTAATTTCACAATAACTATGCGATGAATTATAAAATAAAAACCCAAAAAACGGCTCTGGCTTGGTAGCTGCCTGCTCGAGAAATTTTTTAAATTCCTGCGTAATGATTTGATCACGTCCATGAGCATCTTTCGCGCCGGGGGTACCCAACCGTAAATGTTTTATCGAGCTAAAAACGGTTTTATCAAATGCGGGTTGTAACAAGGTAGGACTGGAAAAAATCCCCATTTGATAATGTTGATTTAATAATTCATCAATTAACACAGGGCCATGACGCGAGTCAGCCATCGCGGTCCAGTAAGTCGCCGGCAAGCCATACATTAAAGAAAATATCCCCGGCCCGGTGGCATTACCCCCACTCGTATGCTGAGTGAAAGTCCAGTTAGTTTTGGCAAAATTAAATAAGGTGGGTGTCACTTCTTTGGTCAGCATATCAAACCGCCACGCATCCACCACAATAATCAGCAAATTAAGCGGCTGTTTTTGCGGCTGACATTGTAAATTGTTTTGCAATGGATAATGCAGCGCGCCACTCATTTGCGGCGGTTGTAAAAAGTCGCGTTCGGCTTTGCGTTGAATGGCAATTAATCCCTGTTGCGATGGCATTAGCAAATTATGATAAAACGGTAAAAAGCGTGCGTTATCCATAAACACGCGCCCCACTGGATAAGGCCCGCTGAACGCGACTAAAGAATAAGAGATATAACCGCAGCCTGCAATCAGCATCACTGACCAAAGCCCCACGCCACGGCCGCGGTTTTTACAAATAACCGTATTCCAGACTGCGCACGCGCCTACCCATTCCAGTAAAAAAATTCCCGAAACGATGCCCACGCTAATCCAATATTCAATATTGGAAAAACCAAACACTTCGGGTTTAAGCTGGTTCACTGCCACATTTAAAAAGAAACCATGTAAATGAAAACGATAAAGATTATAAATCACCGCGTCAAAATACAAATAGCAAGCGAGGATACTCAGCAAAAAAATTGCGATAAAAAACACGGCGCGGCGCCATGGGATAATCAAAATCGCCGGAACGATGATTAATGCGGGTAATAACGCTAGAAAGGCTAGAAAGCTAATGTAAGTGACGAAAATAAAACCGCCGACCAAACATTTCCCGTAAAACGACAAACCATAAAATTCGCCTGGAAATACACTGGGCAGGAATTTAAGAGAGATAATGTAAAACAGGAAGGTATTATAAAGCAGAAACCAACCGCACCAGCGCAGCAAATTCTTTTTTGAGTGACGAACTTCCATATTCGATACAAGCTCCTATCTTATAATCCGCAACATCCGCGTTCTACTCATAATGGATTCCCGCCTGCGCGGGAATGACA
>JAZKAT010000023.1:43057-67985 GCA_040389045.1 Pseudomonadota bacterium
ATCCGCAACATCCGCGTTCTACTCATAATGGATTCCCGCCTGCGCGGGAATGACACTTACTTGCTGTCATTCCCGCGCAGGCGGGAATCCATTCGTAACAGCACGCGCATTCGCGGGCTGCACACTGTGAAATTAATGCAATCTTGACCTAAACTCACTCGCCCCCGAAGACGGACTCGTTAATACAAATTTCGGGATATCCACTAAATAATGCTTTTCTTCCATGGTTTGAATTTCATAACTGCCTTCCATGGTGCCTTGCGGTGTAGTCAATTGACAATAACTGCTGTAAGCAAATTCCTTGCCTGGCTTAATCAAAGGCTGTAAGCCAATAACCCCCGGGCCGCGTACTTCTTCCACCTTGCCGCGCATATCCGTAATTTTCCAATAACGATTCAAGAGTTGAATAAGCTCATCGCTTTGGTTAACAATGATAATATCGTATGACCATAAAAAACGTTGCGTTTCCGGTGACGACTGATCGGTTAAATACTGCGTTTTAGTAGTGATCTGAATTTCAATATCTTTCTCTTTCTTCATTATTGTTATGGACCTCTTAAAATAAAAACTGTCGCAACGATACCCGTCACTACCAAATACGAGATGAGCCCCAGCAAAGCACCACGCCAGGTAAAAACTATTTTTGGTTGAGTGTCAGTAGTCATTGTTTTCCCTCATTGTTATGCCGTGACTTGCACTGCTTGTAATAACTTTTCATGGATGCCGCCAAAACCCGAGTTACTCATAATCACGACATGGTCCATTGGCTTCAACTGTGGCGCCAGATTTTCCACTAGGGTATCGACATTATCATACAGTGCGGTGGGCTTACTCATTTGCTGCAAGACTTTATCCAGCCCCCAATCATCACTCTGTGGCTGTTTACAAATAACCATGTCAGCCGTGGCCAGCGCCTGCTCCATTTCATCTTTATGCACGCCGTTTCGCATTGTATAAGAACCAAACTCTAATACCACAACAATTCTCACCTGTTTACCCACCCGCGCGCGTAATCCCGCCAAGGTCGTCGCAATCGCGGTAGGGTGATGAGCAAAATCATCATATATAGTAATGCCGTTTACTTTGCCTTTGATTTCCAACCGGCGTTTAACGTTTTTAAAGGTGGGCAGCGCTAACAGTGCTTTTTCAACTGGTACACCTGCATGATGGGCGGCGGCCAGCGCAGCCAGAGCATTATTCACATTATGGTTGCCTAACAAATTCCATCGCGCTTCGCCAACGCGGCTGCCATTGGCATAAACTTCAAATGCACTACCATCTTCCGCTACCAGCTTGGCTTGCCAGGAACTGTCCGGGCCGCCAAAAGTGGCTACCGGCGTCCAGCATCCCTGACTAATAACTGAATCTAAATTTTCATCCTGGCCATTTTTTATAATCAAGCCATTGCCGGGCACAGTACGTAATAAATAACGAAATTGCTGCTTGATCGCAGCAAGATCGGCGAAGATGTCAGCATGATCGAATTCAAGATTATTTAAAATTAAAGTCTTAGGATGGTAGTGTATAAATTTAGAGCGTTTATCAAAAAACGCACTATCGTACTCATCGGCTTCAATCACAAAAAACGGATTTTCGCCAAGACGCGCGGAAACACCGAAGTTTTCCGGTACCCCACCGACTAAAAACCCTGGCTGCAAACCCGCGTATTCCAGTATCCAGGTTAACAAGCTGGTGGTAGTCGTTTTACCATGTGTACCGGAAACCGCTAACACCCAGCGGTTTCTAATAACATTTTCAAATAACCATTGCGGACCAGAAATATAAGGGATATTACGCTCAAGAATGTGTTCCATAATAGGATTGCCGCGGCTGATGACATTGCCCACAATCACGAAATCAAGATCAGGGGCTAAATGGGCCGGATCATACCCATTCATCAAAGTAATGCCCTGCGCTGTCAATTGTGTGCTCATCGGCGGGTAGACATTCATATCCGAACCCGATACCTCATGGCCGCTTTGTTTCGCGAGCAACGCGATGCCGCCCATGAAGGTCCCACAAACACCCAAAACGTGAATTTTCATACAACTCCCCTTTACCTATCCAAGCCCCTATTTTGTGCTATATTATACTCATTCTCGAATATAAGTCTTATACTTATTATCGATAAAATTCTTGTAGCTTAAGGATAAGCTCGTGGATAATGAATACGCTCACTCGTTGTTTGAAGCCATTCAAGACAGCGCGGTGTTATTGGATAAAAGCGGTCGTATTGTCGACTGGAGCCAAAGCGCTACCAGTCTTTTTGGTTATTCAAAAAAAGAAGTGCTTGGACGTTCCGTCAATTTGATTTACTTACACAGCAATCCATTTCCCAAAATCATTCAGGAAATTCTGCCCCAACAAAAAAAATGGGCGGAAGAAACCCGCTTCGTGCGCAAGAATGGCACCAAAGGCTTTTGTCGCAGCTGCGTCATGTTAATTAATCATCCGCAAAAACAATTGGCGTTATTAACGCATCAGCATATCAACAGCTACAAAACTGAAATAGTGCAATTACAAGAATCCCTAGAAAAAATGTCCGCGGAATTGCGTAACTATCGCGACATGCTGTATATCAGTCATGGCTTGGCCGTCAAGAATATTGGCAGCCAGGAACAAGTGGAAAAAACTCTGCGGGAAAGTGAGCAGCGCTTTAATATTTTAGCAGAAAATTCTTCCGACATTATCGCCCGCTACACCATAGATGGGACTTTCATTTTTATTTCCTTATCCTGCAAAGCCTGGTTAGGCTATGCGCCGGAAGAATTGGTGGGCTTGAATTTATTTAAATTAATTCATCACGATGATATCAACAAGGTTAAAAAAGCTTTTAATCGCCGTAAAAATAATAACAATCCAACGGTCACTTATCGCTTCCGCCGCAAAGAAGGCGATTACCGCTGGTTTGAAAGCAACATCCGTTTTATTCGTGACGAAGAAAAACATTACATCAAAGAAATTCAAGCAGCGTCACGCGATGTCACTGAACGTATTCTTGATAAAAAAGCCCGTTTACGTGGGCAACAACTGGCCCATGTATTCCGCTTAAGCACCATGGAAGAAATGGCTTCGGGCATGGCGCATGAAATCAGCCAGCCGCTGGCTGCCATTGTCAATTACACTCGAGGTTGTGTGCGTTACTTGGAAATTGGCCAAGACCCTAAACAATTGACGGAAATTATGGAAAAAACCGTGGCGCAAGCCGAACGTGCGGGTGAAGTTATTCATAGGCTTAAAAACTTTTTCTGCAAGGGTCAGTTAGTTAAAACCTCTTGCGCGATCAACAGCATTATCCGCGAAACTGCCAGTTTCATTCGCAGTGAATTAAATAATTCAAAAACCAAAATTGATTTTAATCTTTCTAAGGAATTGCCGCTGATTTCCGTGGATAAAATCCAATTGCAACAAGTGTTGTTGAATATGATTCAAAACGCTATTGAAGCGATGAAGGAAATCGATCATCGAAGACGACGTATCAATATTCAAACTAATCCTATTGATAACGCCATCGAAATTACGGTTACCGATTCGGGGCCGGGATTTTCCAAGGAAATAATCACTAAAGTTTTTAAACCTTTTTTTACCACCAAAGCGCATGGCCGGGGCATGGGACTCGCGATTTGCCGTTCGATTATTGAAGCGCACGGCGGTCAATTCACCATTAACCCCAATAACAATCAACAAAGCTGGATACGTTTTACTTTACCCGTTGTTTAGGAGATGACAATGACTTTAGAACAAATTGTTTATGTTGTGGATGACGATCAAGCCATGGTTGAATCATTATCCTGGGTCATTGAATCGGTAGGCTTGAAAGTTAAAACGCATACACGCGCGCAGGATTTTCTGGATGAATATAATCCCCAGCAATCGGGTTGTATTTTACTGGATGTGCGCATGCCAGGCATGAGTGGCCCTGAATTACAAACGCGACTGGCCGCATTAGGCGTTCCAGCGCTGCCGATTATTTTCATCAGTGGTCATGGGGATGTGCCGCTGGCGGTGCGGGTGATGAAAGCTGGCGCGGTGGATTTTCTGACTAAGCCGTTCAATGATCAAGTGTTGCTGGAAAGTATTAACAAAGCGTTGCGTCTGGATAAAACCAATAGAGAAAAACAACAGGAAAACGCGCAAGCTGAAGCAAAATTCGCGTTACTGTCGCATAGAGAAGTCCAAGTCTTGCAAGGCATTGTGGCGGGTAAACAAAATAAAGTGATTTCAGCGGAATTGAAAATCTCGTTAAAAACCGTAGAAGCACACCGCGCCAGTGTGATGAAGAAAATGGGCGTTAAATCGGTACCGGAATTGGTTAAGCTGGTATTGACGAATAGCGTGCAGGAAACGGCGGCAGAGAGTTAGCCGTAACCATACACCCCTCACCTTCGGCGCCACCCTTTCCAACCGGGGGAGAGGGAATTGGGTCACAGCTATTTAAGCGTCGATCTCTCCCACAAGGGTAGAGGTGAAACATCTTATCATCCTGCGATTCTTTTCACCTCTCTCAGCATTGTCATTCCCGCGCAGGCGGGAATCCATTCATGGTACGTGAACCTCTACAAATGGATTCCCGCCTGCGCGGGAATGACAGATGTTTAAATTCACACCTATTATTCCAACCCTAAAAAACAAGCC
Source organism: Pseudomonadota bacterium (assembly GCA_040389045.1). Taxonomy (GTDB): domain Bacteria; phylum Pseudomonadota; class Gammaproteobacteria; order DSM-16500; family DSM-16500; genus UBA5158. Next base: position 47,693 of record JAZKAT010000023.1, read on the forward strand.
TTTTTTTAACATTTTTTTAATTTTTCCAATTCCCAAAAAAAATTTTAAAAAAATAGTAATATCCCTCACCCCTCAAGTTGCGACTTATAAATCAATCAATTCATTGCTGTTAAATATTTACCCAATTCCCAAATTTCCCTTAGGGAATAACCCTAGGTTTGGAGGGTAACACCCTCCGCTCAGGCGCAGGTTTTCGCTAATTTTCCTTAGCATATAATCGTGAGATTATTAGTGTCCGCCCTTGATAAACGCGTAAGGATACGCAAGGCCGGGAAGGGCAGGATCTAATAAAAATTAAAGACACGGAGTAAGACAGTCATGAAAGAAACACGAAATATTTTATTAGTTACAAATGCCACTACTGAAGAAGAAATTTCTTTAATCAAGGCAGCGATCGCAGCTAAAGATGATTTGCGGATTAAATTAACTTTGGTCCATATCATTCCCACGCTTCCTACTTGTTACTTTAACATTCCTTCAACCGTGTTACTGGCGGAACGTTATTATGATGAAGCGGAAAAATGTTTAACTACCGTTGGCTACGCGCTGGGCGTTGAAAAGAGAGACCAGTGGTTAATTACCGGTAGAATTAAAAATGAAGTTTTTAGGCTGGCACAGAAATTGAAAGCACAGTTTATTTTAGCGAGCAGCATAAATATTCCTGAGCTCCATAAATCGTTGTGGCAGAAAAATGAAAACAGCACCAGTATTCAAAGCATTAGCAGCTTAGTAAGGTTATAATCACACATAAATTACAAAGGACTTTTTAATCACCCAGTCATAAGGGACGGCATTATGTTCAACATGATAACCTTACCATGCAAGGATGTGAAACAAACCCTACAACAATTACGTTACGTATTTTTATGCGTGTACTCCGCCCACTTCTACAAACTGCGCGATGAGGCAAAAGCTATTTCCACAACCCTCAATACCGCCGCAATCACTTCCCGATTAAAAGAAAGTTATCAAGGCCCGGGTTTTGATGAAGAAGAAAGTTATTTGCTGGCGTGGAAAGATTTGGCGGGCAGTGACTTATCGGCGGAAGAATATTTGGCATGTCATGCGCAGACGTTGAGTATTGGTGAACGCGATGATGCTAAAGAGTATCTGCTGGCTATACAAACCCAACAACGCGTTTTGAAAGAAGTCAATTTTATTGCCGTGAATACCGGCAACCAGATCGCGGGCTTTATTATTTATCATATTCTGGAAAAAGATGATGAAGTGTTTTTTCAAGTCCGTCAGTCAGCCATGTCTCATGACTTAATAATGCAGTTAGTTCCAGTGCTGATGGCAAAACATCCGTATGCGATTTTTGAAGCTAACAAGGCGAATGCCAACACCCTGCCGGTATTAAACGCGCTACGCGATGCGCAATTAGCCGCGGCCCAGGCAATGCTGAGCAGCTACGCCTGTGACCGGTATTTCAAAAATGGTATGACATTGTTTAAGACGAATAATCAGGATTCTGCTTATCCTAATCCTCCTAATAATGTAGCAACCGCATATCGTCCCTTCAATAATGTACGCTAAAAAATGGCTGGCTCAACAATGCTTACTTTTGAGCCAGCCATTTTTGGAAATAATCCCCAAGCCTTGAACTCGCTGTAAAAATCAGTATAGTCACCAAAAGTCTTCAGTGGAGCTTCACCATGGAAATAGTTAATGCGCTTTATGCCCAATCGGGTGGCGTAACGGCAGTCCTGAATGCGACAGCATGCGGTGTAATCGAAACAGTACGTCAGCATAGCGATCAGTTTGGCAAATTATTTGCCGCGCGAAATGGCATTAAAGGGGTCATCAATGAAGACTTGGTTGATACCAGTTTTGAAACCGCAGCGGACATTGCTGCGTTGCGTCACACACCCTCGGGCGCATTTGGCTCTTGCCGTTACAAACTAGATACTTTTGAAAAACATAAAAGTCAGTATGAACAATTGGTGAAAGTTTTTTCCGCGCACAATATTAAATATTTTTTTTATAACGGCGGTGGTGATTCACAGGATACCGCGTTAAAGGTTTCGCAAATCAGTCATACCCTGGGATATCCGATTACCTGCATAGGCATACCCAAAACGATTGATAATGATTTGCCATTTACTGACAATTCCCCCGGCTTTGGCTCGGTCGCCAAATATGTTGCTACGTCAATACGTGAAGCAGCGCTGGATTTAGCGGCGATGTCCTTGACCTCTACTAAGGTTTTTGTGATGGAAGTCATGGGACGTCATAGCGGCTGGATTGCCGCCGCCAGTGGTTTAGCGGCGGAAGCAGCAGGTGACGCGCCGCATATTATTTTATTTCCGGAAATTCCCTTAGATCAGGAAAAATTTTTAGCGAAAGTCCGCACTACCGTGGAACAATTTGGACATTGTGCGATCGTGGTTTCGGAAGGGTTACGGCATGAGGATGGCTCATTTTTTTCTGAATCGGGATTAGTGGATGCCTTCGGTCACAAACAACTTGGCGGTGTCGCGCCTTTGATTACGAAATTAATCAAAGAAAAACTGGGTTACAAATATCATTACGCGATTTCTGATTACCTGCAACGCTCAGCACGGCATATCGCTTCTAAAACTGATGTTGAGCAAGCTTATGCTTTAGGTAAAGCGGCGGTTGAATTTGCGCTGGCGGGGAAGAATGCGGTATTGCCAATTATAGTGCGCAATCCCGGCAAAGAATATAGCTGGTCTATTGGTGAAACGACGCTGGCGAATGTAGCAAATGTTGAAGTCAGTGTGCCGCGCGATTATATTACTGAAGATGGTTATGGAATTACCGCTAAAGCACGCGAATATTTATTACCCTTAATTATGGGTGAAGATTACCCGCCTTATAAGAATGGTTTACCGGATTATGTAAAATTAAAAAATGTGGCCGTTGAAAAAAAAGTTGAAACGAGGGGTACATGTTCAGAGAAGCAATGAAATCAAGCGAGCAACAATATAAAACCGCATTAGAACAACAAGCCGCGATAAGAAAACTTATTAGCGATATACAACTAAAGGGTGTCACAACACCAATGTCAGCGCAGCAGGAATTAGCACTGTTAACCCAAATTAACGAATGTCAAAGCAAGCTGGATGTAATAAATCTATTTATTACAAATTTGCTTAAAGCACATCCCGAATTAGTGCTGGCCACGCTGCCCCAAGGTGCGATCACGGGGGACCATCATGTTTCCAATCCATCTGCATCCACTCCATCTGCATTCTTTTACCCAGGGCCTCTTGGAACATTTCATCCCGGGATAAACGCTAACGAAAGTAAACACCAAAGCAGTCATAAACGACGTGCGCCAGGCAATCGAAATGAGTAGCGTTTCGTTGAAGTGGATGAAGTGAATGCTGAATTACCTGTTCCGACGATTACCTGTGGCTGTGGTCAGCAGGCTAGAAAGCATAACTCACTCCACGGGATTAGTTTTTAGTAAAATAGCACAAATACCTTGAGTAATAATTAAGAAAAGCGCAAATTGTTCACATGCTGGACTAAGCCGGGCAAAACTTATGCGTGCTTTTCCCCAATTACATAGATCTGCCGCAGACCAAACACACTCATAAACGCATGGGCGAATTGCCGGCCAGTCCATTTCTTAAAGAAGTAATCCAGCAAATTAACCGGCAAACCTAGCCGAAACAACCAGGACAGTAACCAGGCTAAAAAGGTATTGGTTAAGGTAAAAGTATGATGCATAGACTGCGCCACGGAAAATCCAGTTTCACTGAGTAATTGCTCTACCCTATTTAAAGAAGTTGGGAAACCGTGCGACCAATCGACCGACCAGAATTCTTCACGCCAATGGTTTATGTCCGGTGCAATAATTATGACTAAGCCATTGTTATCCAATCTATCGTGGCAGGCTTGCAACATCAATTTGGCTTCGTGATAAGTTCCCGCATGTTCCAGCACATGGGACAGCCAAATCATTTGTACTGGCTCGCCGGCAGGAATCGGCGGGATAGTCGCGGAGGATACTTTATGGCCGGCCAGTTGCAGGGCTCTGGCTTGCTCTACATTCATTTCCAAACCAAAATAAGCCAGTTGCTTTTGCTGACAAGCTTCGGCGAACAACCCGTGGCCAGGGCCGATTTCTAAAACAGTTTTACTTAGCAAATTGGGGATATGTCGTTCTGCGATCTTTAACATGCGCCTATGCCAAAAAGCCATGGCCCGCATGCCGGGGTTGCTGGGTTTGCGAGTTATATAATATTCTTGGTAATCACTCATTTCGACGGCTCCAAGCTTTAGACCTAGGTGTGTGTATAATAATAAAGTATCATATGGGCCTATAGCAATGGATTAGCCACATGAATATCAGCATTCTGGGATCAATGATAGGCATATTATTTGCTGCGTTAATAATTGGCGTTATTTGCCGCTATCTTCGCTTTCCAACTATTCTAGGTTTTTTGCTTATTGGTGCAATTGCAGGCCCCCATGCAATGGGTTTTATACCTAATGAAAAAAATATTACTACCCTTGCGGAATTTGGCATAGTTTTTTTAATGTTTACAATTGGCTTAGAATTCTCGCTTCCCAAATTAATTGCTTTAAAGTATTGGGTTTTTGGTGTTGGTGAGTTGCAAGTTTTTGTTGGAACGCTGGTTACCACAATTATGGGCATTGCTATCGGCATGACGCCCATGGCTGCATTCGCTGTGGGTGGAATTGTATCCATGTCCTCTACCGCAATTGTCATAAAAGAACTTTCTGAATTAGGTGAAATCAATACCAAAATCGGCAAAAATGCTGTTGGTATTTTACTTGCGCAAGATTTAGCAGTAATCCCATTTATAATTCTGCTAGCAAGTTTGTCAGCCGTTTCCCATAATAATCTTGCAACCGAACTCTTGTTAGCATTGTTGAATGGTATTTTTGCTTTCTCTTTCATTTTCTTTAGCAGACGCTGGCTACTTAAACCCCTCTTTCGTATTGTCTCAGCGACGCGGGCATTGGATTTGTTTACCATCCTCGTTTTATTTGTAGCAATGGGAACAGCATGGCTAACCCACTGGCTAGGCCTCTCTTATGCATTAGGTGCTTTTTTAGCGGGGGTTATGCTAAGCGAAACAGAATTTCGGCATCAAATTGAAGTGGAAATTCGTCCATTCAGAGATATTTTATTAGGATTGTTTTTCATTTCTATCGGTATGCTGGTAGACATAACCATGTGGCATAGTACGTGGATATGGATTTTGATGCTAGTCACAGCTATAGTTTTTTGCAAAACAATATTGATTACTATTTTATGCCGATTAGCTGGAGATAATTATCCTGTTTCATGTCGTACCGGTTTGATTCTGGCTCAAGGTGGTGAATTTAGCTTTGCTATCCTTACATTTTCTTTAGCAAATAAACTGTTGCCACCAGATTACGGACAAGTTGTACTCGCAGCCTTATGGATAAGCATTGCTATTTCACCTTTATTGATTCGATATAATAAAGCTATTATTAATTTTTTTCTGCCAAAAGCTTCGCAACGCAATGAGATACTTGTTAAACAAGAAATTGCTGGGTTAACACGTGAATTAACCAATCACATTATTCTTTGTGGTTATGGCCATGTTGGACAACACATGGCTCGATTACTCGAATTCGAAAATATCGCTTATATTGGCTTAGAATTGGATCCCAAGCTCGTACAACACGCCAAGCTATTAGCAAGACCAGTGACTTATGGAGACGCTTCTCATCCAGGCATACTTAGCGCCGCAGGATTTTTTCAAGCTAGAGCGATGGTAATTTGTTTTTCTGACCTGCCAGCCGCCATGAAAATTATCAGCATTGCAAAACAAATTAAGGCTTCTGTACCCATTTTAGTTCGCTGTAAAAACGCAGAAGAGATAATGCAATTAAAAAATCAAGGCGCAACCCGGGTTGTTGCTGAAGTATTTGAAGAAGGTTTGGCACTTGCGCATCATTTATTACAAATCTTAAAAATCTCTGATCGCAGGATCGCCAGCTTGATCGAGGAAGTAAGAAGCAGTGATTACAATCTTTTACGTGGTACTTTAGCTGGAACATTTAGTAATGTTAATGATTCACAACAATTACGGCCGGTATTGCTGCAGCAAGGTGCTTTTGCAATCAATCATCATTTAAATGAATTAAACTTGCAAAATATTAACGTAGAAGTAGTTACCATCCGACGAGGTAAATCAGAGCATTTAAAACCGCAAAAAAACCTGAAACTTAGTGAAGGCGATATTATCGTTTTATTAGGCCAGGAGAATAACCTGGAACAAGCTGAAAAGATTTTGTTTGCAGGGGTTAAATAACTTCATAGTTAAGAAAAATGAAGTAATTTATGAGGATGTTGATACTTTAAATAATACTTTGCAACAGGAGTATGGAATGAAAGCACTAATATATCAAGCAAGAGGCCAGAAAGCTTTGGAAGAACGGCCAGTGCCAATGATAACACATCCTACTGATGCTATTATTAAAATCACTAAAACCACTATTTGCGGCACTGATCTGCATATTCTCAAAGGCGATGTAACAACATGCGCACCCGGTCGTATCCTGGGACATGAGGGAATTGGTATAGTTGATAAGATAGGCGCGGCGGTCACCGAGTTTAAAACTGGGGACCGTGTACTTATTTCTTGTATTACTTCTTGCAGCAAATGTGAATATTGCCGTAAGGGGATGTATTCACACTGTGTAACAGGCGGCTGGATATTGGGGAATGTTATTGATGGTACACAAGCTGAATACGTACGCATACCTCACGCTGATACAAGTCTTTATAAAATTCCTGAGGGGATAAATGAAGAATCATTGGTTATGTTAAGTGATATTTTACCAACTGGATTTGAATGTGGAATCCTAAATGGCAATGTGCATCCCGGCAATACGGTAGCCATCGTAGGTGCGGGTCCAATTGGTTTAGCTACTCTACTCACCGCCCAATTTTACTCACCGTCGCAAATTATTATGGTTGATGTAGATGAAAATCGTCTGGAAATAGCGAAAAAGTTAGGCGCAACGGCAACGATAAACGGTCAAGACGGAAAGGCGGTTGAGAAAATAAAACAGTTGACGCAAAAACGCGGTGTTGACACTGCTATAGAAGCGGTCGGCATTCCAGCGACATTTGTTATTTGTGAAGATATAATTGCCCCTGGCGGCACAATTGCAAATATTGGAGTACATGGTAGTAAAGCAGATTTACATCTAGAAAAACTTTGGTCGCAAAACATTTCCATCACCACTAGACTGGTTGATACTGTCAGCACACCCATGCTGTTAAAAACGGTAATTTCCAAAAAAATCAACCCTTTACTTTTAATTAGCCATCATTTTAAATTCGAAAATATTATAGAGGCTTACAGTACATTTGGCGATGCCGCAAGTAATCACGCACTAAAAGTGATAATTGAAGTATCTTAACTATATTTAAATCTGTCGAAAAAATCTGCAATTAATTGTTTACACAATACGAGTTATCAAATAAATGGGTTTGCGAGAGAGGTAATATTTATTATAATCCCTCACTTTGGCATAGCATAAAAGGCAGTAAAATGACCCCAAGGTTTTTTAAAGCAGCAGCAAAAAAAACACTTCACCATGGCTTAGCAGCGTGGTTTCTCTATTCGTCGCTTAGTTTCTTTGAAAGGTTTGAATCTAACGATACTAATTTAGAGAATATAATTTTAAAATTATTTTTAACTTATGGTGGCATCCCTGCTTTAGCTGCTTTTGGCAGTGAAGAGTTAATGAATCGATTATTTAATATTGAAATTGATTCTTCACTTGCTGTGCATAATTGGTTAGCTGGAACTGTAAGCGCTTTGATAAGCGCTCTCTACAACCCTGCAGACACTTTAGAAAATAGTGTTCCAATTACTTATTTCACACTTGCAATGCTTTATCATTATTATGGATGTGATGAAATTATAAAATTAGTTCCCATAGAAAACCGACCAAGGCCTAACTGAAATGTTAAAACGATGGTTTATCTTATCTTGATTTTTTACTGATTACTTTAGGAAAATTTTCTTTAGACTCTTCACGGGGTTTAATATTGTCTTTCGAAGGGAAAAACGGTCTTGCTTCCGCACTTAATTTATACGGTTTAAAATAAAAACCATAATGCTTAGGATCACTATAATCGACTTTAAGTTCTGATTTTTTTGCATTAAAGTTTTTTTCAATATACTTAAGTAGTTGTTTGGCAATATCAGGCGCCGCTGAATTTTTATCCGCCAATAATTTTTCAGGAATTATCTTGACCGTGACTGGAGCTTTAACATCTGATAATAATCTCAATAAACCAAGATAAGCTGTGCCATAAGACTGGCCGCTTAAATAAACTTCGGTGGTATCACGTTTATTTTCGGTTTGTAAATCAAAGTTATAATTTTGATAAAGGGTAATTGCTTCAAGAAATAATTCTTTCTGCAATAAATAATCTATCATTTGTTTATGCAGGGAAGCAGTTGGTTTCGTATTAACAAGTGCATGCTGATAGACTAGCCAGGCAAAATCGATTTCATCAGATTCTATAGCAATCGTCAGCATTTTGGCATGCGCATTATGCATGAGAGTGGCACTACTAAAATTATTTCTAGTCGAACCTTGAGTAGCAAACGCATATCTAAAAACAACTTTTGCTAAACCAATACTTTCAGTATCCTGCAAAAGATTAAGCATTCTGCTATGCATGGTGATATCGTCAAAATTTTCAGCGCAGGCACGCATGTATACTTGCGATACAAAATTTAACGGGCGATGCTCAGCCGCAATTTCAAACATGATAGAATAGCTCTCTTTATTAGGCTTATACTGAACAAGAAAGTTAAAAAGGGCTTTTGAAATTGTCCACTCATCCATTTTCCCTAATTTATCCAGAAGAAGATTAAAAAATTTAATATCTGGCATCATCTTCGATTTGTTAATTTTTATTATCAAAGCAGTAAGAGCTCTGGGATCATTTGTTTTTTTTAACTGCTGAATTAATTCCTTTGCTTTGGCAGCATACTTCACTGACATCTCGTCACTGTATTGCTTTCCTCTCTTCACCAACTCTTTTAGAGAAATCTTCAATGGATTCGGGGTTGTGTCTAGCAAAGGTTTTTTAGGTTTGGATTCAGGCATAGCTTTACCCCGATGATCCGCAAAGTAGTATTTCTAGCATAGCAGACTGTGTATATTATAGCCAATAGCAAACAGGATAGGTATTTGATTTAATTGTATTTTATTATTAATGGCTATGTAACGTGCCTTTATTCAATAAATAAATTCTATCCGCGCCGACTAAAGTATTCTGCCGGTGCGCTATGACGATGCGGGTGATATTTAGGGTTTTAAGATAGCGGTAAATATGCGCCTGACTAGTGGAATCTAACGCTGAAGTGGCTTCATCCAGTAATAAGACCCGCGGGTTGGTGGCAAGGGCTCTGGCCAACAGTATTTTCTGCTTTTGACCACCAGAAATCGATTCACCCGCATTGTCTGAAATGTAAGTATGCATTTGCATAGGCATACGCTGAATATCATCTGCTAAACCGACATTTTCAGCTAGCTGCCAGGCTTGCGCTAGTGTTAATGTTTTATTAATAGCAAGATTTGCAAAAATACTACCGGGAAATATATTACTGTTTTGCAGCACGACACCGAATTGCTTGCGCAGAGCCTGACTGTCAATATGAGCGATATTCACATTATCAAGACTGATACGCCCTGCGGAAATGTTGGTTAAACCAAGTAATAATTTGAATAAAGTTGATTTACCCGCACCGGATTCACCAATAATACCGATAAATTCTCCCGCCTGAATCGTTAAATTTATATCATTCAAAATAACTCTACCAGAATTGGTATCAATGTAACTTACTTGAGAAAAAGCAATATCACCATTGATATTAGTGATCGATATTTTTCTTACTTCTGGTAATGATGTGACCGGGAACAAGGTTTCAATACGTTGCAAAGTCGGCAGATAATGTAATAAATTTAAAATGTGGTTGGAAAACTTATCAAAAATATTTCCAAATTGATTGGCACAGACGATAAACTGTAACCAAAAAAAACTCTGATGATTAGGAACCATGTAGATCAAGTAATAAAATACTAAGATTAAAACAAGTGGCATTGCTATTTCCAGTAACAATAACCACATTTTTAATTCCATGACATATTCAGCTTGAGATTTTAACTCTACCCAATATGATAACCATTTCTTAAAAACCATGGCTTCTGCACACGCAGCGCGAATTTTATGGATTTGCAATAATACTTCGTTGAGAAACCCTGCAGCCCTGCCCTGCGCTTTAAATTCCGCTGCGAGATGCTTAACATTTAGCGGAATAATTAATAACTTAATGCTTAAAAAAATTAAAGCTATCAGCAGAGAACCACAAGACAGTAAGATATTAAGATAAGCCATATATGAAAATACAATTATTAATGAAAATACACTAAACACCATTCCCAGCAAAACAGGTACTATAGCAGTCAGCGCCAGCTCATAATCAGCTAGACGTTGGGTTAAATCACCAGCGGAATACTGTTGCAACGCCAAGGTGGGTAACTTTAACAATTGCTGCCAAATAGCAGGCAGCGCATAGACAGTTAAACGTGTAGTTAAAGAATTTTGCAATAAACCATTCAAATAAGTTAGCAGTGCCACTGCCAGAAAAAATAATAGCAAAGGCAAATAATTGCCAGCAATGTGCGATTGATTTATTAAGCCAATATCGGCAATAAAATAACTAATCAACGCGGTAATTAAGCCAGTGAGAAAACTAAAAACCAGCCCAGCCGTCATCACCACTACTAAATACTTGCTAAAGTTATTAAACAAATAGTTTATTAATTTTGTGAGATTGATAATTAAGTCTGAACACACGGGGCAACATTGCCAAACCAAATGCATTTTGGCTAATAAATCTGTATTCTTTAAGATTACTTGCTGATTTTTATCGGCATCAAATACATAGTTTTTACCATATTTTTTCTTCAAAAATACGTAATAATTACCCGCAGCGTCTTGAATTAATAGAGGAAAATAAGTACTTGATAGAGTATTTAACTCAGGTTTATTGACCGCTGATACCAATATACCTAGTGAATCACTAAATTGATTAATGTCGGCTATAGCATGTATTCTTTGAATATCAATCGCTTCGGTTTTTAAACCAAGTTTTTTAATAATGACTGTTAAACAAGTTAATAGTTGCGGTTGCGCCGTAACATCTTTATTAACATAAGTTACTAGTGTTTGGAGAAAATCAGATTTAACGTTCATTATTGTATATCTTCTTCATGAGTTAACTGAAAATATTGTTGTTTATTTCGCAAGAGCTGGTCATGCCGCCCCTGCTCAACGATACGTCCATGTTCTAAAACATATATTCTATCGCAATGTTTTATCGTAGAAAGACGGTGGGCGACGTAGATAATGGTTTTACGCATGGCGCGCAAATTTTCAATAATGTATGCTTCGGTAGCCAGATCAAGCGCTGACGTAGCCTCATCTAGAATAAGTATGGGAGCATCATGAAGTAGCGCCCTAGCAATTTCCAGACGTTGTTTTTCGCCGCCGCTAAAGTTATCACCGTTTTCCGCAACCTGTGCATGCAAACCGCGCTGCGCGATTAATTCCAGTAAACCTGCTTGGTGTATGGCATGATTTATTTTCTGTAACGGGATATCAGCTTGGCCTAATAATAAATTTTCGTAAATAGTGCCAGAAAATAATGCTATCTCTTGCGAAACATAGGAAAAATTCTTAAAGAAATCTAACTCAGTAAAACTTGCAATACTATTACCTGACATTAAAATTTCACCAGAATCGAATGCGTACAAACCGCAAAGCAGTTTTGCCAAAGTAGATTTACCAGAGCCCGTTGCACCAACCAGGGCGATTTTTTGACCTGGCCCAACTTCCAATTCAATATTACTTAAAACTGGTTCAGACCGTTTATTATAAAAGAAATTTACTTTTACACATTTTAAAATTGGTTGACTATCATCTACAACAACAGGTGATTGGTTTGTTTCAAAACGTTTATCAGTTGGATAGTTTTTTAAATCATTTATTAGTAAATGTGCTGCATAAGCTTTCTGGCCTTCTTTATAAACCAGTAAAATGGCTTCAGAATTTTTACTAAATATTAGCAGCAACGCATAATAGGCAATTAAATTACCGATAGAAAGCGAACCTTGCGCCACACTTACTGACCCCCAGTACAACATGGCTAACATTGCTAGTGTATTCGCAAATTGATTTAACGTAGCAACTTTAGTGGCTACTACGGCAATTCTGGCTCGCCCTTGTAAATTATTGCAAAATAAATTATACCATTTCGCCAAAATCTCCTGTTCTAACGCGCAAGCTTTAATGGTTTCGAGATTACGTAAACTCGCTATGGCAAATGCATATAATTTATTTTCAGTATTTATATTATTTTTTTCATAAGCTAAATTTATCCTGGATATTAAGCCAATCGCTATACCTGAGATAATTATAATTGAAATTAACTTAAGCGTTAATTGGGCATCAAATGCCAGCATAGCAACGAGACTGCAAAGTGCCATAAAAATGTTAATAACAAAACCAGTCAAATTTTTGAATAAACTATCCAATACCATTTCAGCATGCGCTAAAATGGCAACAATGCCACTTTTTTGGCGCACGGAAAAATATTGCAAAGGAAGCTTTAAAGTATGGCCAATTAACCTAGATGTTTTAAGTAAACTGGCTTTCGCGGAGATTTTGAATAGATATACTTGTTGAGTGATGGTAGTAAGCATCATAAAAGCTGCTAAAACTACTGCAAATAAGGCCAACCATGGCAGCCAAAGCCGATTAGATCCAATGATACAATAATTGATAAACACGGATGAAATCAGCGAAGTTAATAGTGGGCCGCACATATACAGTAATGAAATAACCGTTATGAATAGCCATTCTTTTTTAAACTGCCATAACCATTCTTTAAAATAGCTTTTGAGCGGCCAAGGTGATTTTATCGCCATGGCTTTTTCAGTCGGTGTTATGGCAAGGATTATTCCAGTAAAAGCCTTATCAAATTCAGCAAGGCTAATGGTCATCTTTCCGCGCGCAGGGTCATTGATAATTACATTTTTAGGGCCTGCCCCGCAAATAACTACATAATGATTAAAATTCCAAAAAGCAATGACCGGTTTAGCCAGGGCTATGATATCTTCCAATTCAACACGGTAACCATCGGCTTGAAACCCAAATTCTCTGGCTACGGTAAGCAAAGTTGTCGCTTTGCAGCCATCTCGAGACGAGCCACATTGTTCTCTTAATATTTCGATTGGTAAATTAACGCGATGATAGGCCAGCAACATAGCCAGGGCTGCCATACCGCATTCAGTTTCTGATAATTGCAATATGGTTTTAATATTGACTTTAAAACGCTTGCGCATGATTAACCATATTTATGGGTTGAGATGAGTGAAAATGGGTTGGCAACGCGGTTAACGATGCGTGCGGTAACCGTTGTACCAGCATCAATTTTAATATCTGGGCCTTTGGCTGAAGTCCAGGTTAAACCGCTAGGGGTCTTAATATTTGGAGCAAGCCGCACTTTAACCAGAAAGGGCGCACTCCCGCCAAAAAATTCATCAACCAGGCTCATATTCCCCAAAAAGGAGTAGACTGTCTCTTTGGTAACTGGGTATTCCGAGACATTGAGTACTTCCGCGCGTATATATCCGTATTCATAAGACGATAAGGTATTCGGTAAAACATAGGCGGTCATACCTGCGCTAATTTTTTTGCCTGCGTCATGGGTTACAAATAGCAGGGCATCCAGGGGTTGATTAATTGACAGCGAATTTTCTCTAAATAATGGTTTGACGAGTGAAATAACATTTTGTCTAGTTAATACAGCCAATTCTTCTTTGGCATTCAAATAATCCTGGCGCGCTTTTTCAAGTTCGTTGATAGTAATAAAATGTTCCTGGTATAACTTTTTCTGTTGCGTAAACAGTTCATGTAAAGTAGCTAATTTTTCTTGATGTTCATTGATATTGTCTTTCAACAACTTTTCCGCCTGCTGAAAATCTGCATCGGCGACTATAATCCCTAGCGCCGATGTAGTAAGCTCAATTTTCCCCCAAAAACCCCACCACAATAACGCTACCAGAAAACACCCAGCACACAGGGTGAAGAACCAGGCAGTCGGTTTAACTATCGTTAAGGCCGACTGCGTGTCTGTGGTTTGGGAGTGGGTGATAGCGGGTTCGCGGAAGAGGGGTTTGGTGGGGGTTGGTTGGCATGACAAAGTTTGCTGTCCTTACTATAAATTAGGATTTAATTTTATGTCTAATGAACCACCCACGCCACAGCGATTACCTTTATAGACAGAAATAGAAACTTCGCCACTTAACCCCGCCGCAGGAATCTTATCAAGTTCATCTATATTTAATTTCTGCTTAAGATTTCCCAAAACATTTTTTTGGTCATTTACTGTATTATCTAATATCATATTGATTTCCTTTATTAACGTTTGAATTAAGAAGTTTTAGTTGTATTTAACCAATTCTTCCATGCTGCATAATCACGTTCACCAAATTTATGTCCACTAATCTTTTTTAAAATTTGATAAGCGTTAGTATGTATATCTGGTTTTTGCATTTTTAATTGAACAAGCAGCTGTTCTTTGGCATGCTCTTTTATAAATTTAACATAACGCGATTGATCGGATATAATTGATAATAACCATAAAGCTTGTTTCCTATCTTCATAATCTGGAAAATCCAAAGCGTCAATTGCATTTTGCACTGGAAAATCTGCTGTTTTTAACTGCATTAAAGCATAACCTAAAACTGTCATAACATTGCTGCGCACCTTGGAACTGGAATCTCGCATAGCGGGTAATAGTATTTTTATTAACTCATTACCATCTTTTATATGAGCTAACAAGAAGGCTGCATTAGCGCGGTTGTCTGAATCGCGATCTTCACGGAGAATTTCAATTAGCTTATCTTTGTTTGTAGGAACTTGAGTTGCAAAAATATTCTTATACTTTTTAAACTCAGGCGCTTCAAATCCAAAAGCACAAAAATAAGCCGGACATTTTTTATAATTTATTCGGGATAATTTTTCACTTATAATTTTCATATAGCCAGTTTCCAAGTACCCTTCCCATAAACTAATAAGATTGTCGGGATCAGGAAAAGATTTAGTTGGCTTCGGCAAAAAATTATCCAACCTACTCGAATTCTTTTTATCAACCACATCCACTATAAAATATATGTTTTTGCCGCCAGGTTCTTTGTTAAAAAAGAAGTTAAGATATGCGAAATCACCCATTTTCTTTAGGTTAAGAGTTATTTTTCGACCTAACGTTTTAACTCGCTTCAATTCACTGCCTGATGGTAATAAATAAGAATTTGAAAAAATTTCAGATATATTATTCAAATCATCTGCAAATTGATTTTTAACCAGCTCGGGGGTAATTTTATCTGTTCCATAAACATCAATAAATACCTGAGATTCTGGTTTTGCGATGACTTGGCTGGTAAATAAAATTAATAAAAAACCAAATAAAGTGGTTAATATTAATTTTATAACATTATTGGTTAAAGATTTCATAGTTATTTCTCTTAAAAAAATTATTTGAAAATTGAACGTGAGTGATTCAGAGAAATATTCCCTCTTGCGAGGGAATATATTTTAAAAGTCATAGGTTGCATCTACATGAATTTCAGGGCCTCCATTTCCGTATCCCACTCCGCCACAAGTGGTAAACGTCTCACCCGCAGCAGACACTTTCTCAAGATCTTGAACATTCAATTTCTGTGATAGACAGTAGGAAATAATCCTTTTATTTTCCATATTAACTCCGGTTATCTAAAGTAAATATCCTTTTTCCAGTCTTAGGATCAATTGATGTTTCTATACAAAAATTCATTTGTCCTGCAACGACTTGTTTTATTTCGCTATCATTTACTTTTTGCGATGCTTCAAATGACAGTATTCTTCTTTTATCCATTTTATTTCTCCTTTATTGATATATTTAAAATTAAGAAGTCTTGGTTGTATTTAACCAATTCTCCCAGGCTTCATAATCGCGATCACCGAATTTAATGCCACTAATCTGTTGTAAAATTAGGTAAGCTTGATCATGAACGTACGGTTGCTCCATTTTTAACTGAACAATAAGTTGCTCTTTTGCGTGCACTTTGATGTATTGAGCATTGCCTGACTGCATAGACAATACATACAACAATGTTAAGGCTTTATTTCTTTCCTCTAAATCTGGCCTATCCAGCGCATCAATTACCTTTTCAATAGGAAAATCATATTTTTTGAGAGTATATAAAGTGCCAGTTAATACTTGCATGGCACTACTGCGTACCTTGGTGTCTGCATCTTGCATAGAAGTCATGAGAATTTTAATTAATTCATCTCCATCCTTTATATGAGCTAATAACAATGTCGCATTAGCACGTTTCTCTGCATCTTTATCCTCGCGCAACATTTTAATTAAACGATCTTTGTTCTTTGGTACCAGAGTATTAAAAATACCTGCATATTTCTTTAGCTCAGGTGCATCAAATCCTAAAGTACAATTAAAAGCAGGACACGAAGTAAGTTTTACCAATGGGGTCTTTTCACGGAAATACTTCGCATTGCCAATTTCTTGATATTCTTTCTCTAAAGCAATGAGGCTGTCCGGGTCTGAAATAGTGCTGCCCGGTTTCGCCAAAAAATGGTTGAGTCTCCTCTGTGTATCTTCTTTATCAACCACATCAATAGTGATATAGGCAGCTTTGTTCGTTGGGAACTTCATTAACGAGATGTTTAAATATGAGAATTCTCCCATGCTATTGATCCCGCTTTTTATTTTTTTCTGCAATGGATCCATACGTTTTCTATCGCTTTGGCTCGGTAACCCGTCTTTATTCAAATATAAGTTCGCAAGCGCTACCATATCTCCACCAAAACGATTTTTGATATCTTCTGGAGAAAGCTTTCTAGTGCCATAAATATCAACATATACAGGTGGCCCTTGTTTTGAAATTGCTTCTTCTGTAAAGAGAATTGCAATTAGCGTTATTGAAATTGTAAAAATTAATTTAAAGACATTGCTTGATAATTTTTTCATAGTAGTCTCTCATGAAGTATATTTTAAAAAAGGGTGGCGGGTGCTTGGTGAGATTTAATTGCTTGTTCTTTTGCGTGTAGCATTTCTTGAAAGTAATTTTTAAGGGATACAGACTGAGAATTTCTTTTCCATCTAAAATTTGCGGATCCAGAAATTAGAAAATCAGTAAAAGCATCTAATATTTTAATGTTAGGATTAACATCTTCAATCCATAAAAATTGTCCTTGCTCATTGATTTCTAAAAAATAATATTCGCCTTCTGGAGTAACAATAAAATCAAAACAACCAAAAACAATTCCAAATTCCTGCATAAGTAATTTACATTTTCTAAAAATATCATCAGGTAGCTTGAAAGTATCAATTAATAATTCATTTGTAGGTATTTTACGCCAATCTTCTATCCCTTGCGGATGCTGCTGTGAAGATAATTTGGCAGCGATACAAGTGTTTCCAAAAATATTAACGCGTAATTCAAACGCTTTATCGATCTTTTTTTGAAATATTCCTGCCGTCGTTTGTAAATATTTATCATTAGGTAACATATTTAAGTTTATTTCTTTGGTATAGGTTAGGCGTATTTCATTCTTTCCAAACCAAGCTACAGGAAATAATGGTTTAAATATGGTATTTGATGCGGCGTTTTTGCTAATAAATTTCTTAATATCCGTCGGATTATTGGAAACCAATGTTGCCGGTATATTAAAATCCAAACTTTTCGCGATTTTAAGCTGCAATAATTTGCAACTAGATTTTTTTGCTCCCCAAATCGGATTTACCCAAAAAGCGTCCGGAGCTACGATATGCCAAAATGCTTTGTACAATTCCATATTTTCATAAGTGGCATTTTCCATATCTTCAGGATGAACATAATTTGGAATAACTGGCCGTCTTGGGCGACGCCACCACACTACATCAAACTTCAAATCTTCTTGCACCTCAAAATCCGTCCCTTGTGCTCGCCAAGATATATTTTCTTTTTGGAACTCAAATGAATGGGTCTGTAATTCAGGAAAGTCAGCCGTATACCATAAAATTGCTTGGTGACCTTTTTTTTCAAGTGCTAATTTGACAAAAAGCGCATGTTGATCATCCGGTTTAGTTGGAATTAAAATATTTTTCATCTGATACATCCATTAAATGTATATAATTAATAGTCATTAGTCATATCAATACCCATATCCCATGCACCATGTTCATATGAACCTTGACCACACCAGATAATCCTTGTACTAGCTGCGGATATACTCTCAATTTCTGGAGTAGTTATTTTTTGTGATAAATTATATGAGAGAATGCGTTTTTGCTTCATGGTGGCTCCTAAAATTCAATCGAGATATCTCTGCAATAATTATTGTGACACAGTGAATTTTCAACTTTAGGCTCAATTACCTTACCCGCTGAAACTTGCTCAATTTCAGCATCATTAACCTTTTGCGACATTTCAAACGACAAAATACGTGTTTTATTCATGGATTGTTCCTTTAGAAGTGATTGATATACGGATTTGTTACAGACTGCTGATGTATGCTCAGCGATAGCATTATCAGGAATATGCTGTTGGAGGGCAATACTGTAGAAATACAGTAGGTTGTTGTTTTCTTTTAAGTTAAGAACTGTTGGGCTTAGCTGCGTTCAGCCCAACCTACTTTTTATATTGACCAGTTAGGCTAAATTTGATACATTTCATTTCATTTTTACACATAATTTAACTACCTATGAGATCAATAACTAATAGCTACACAATTGTAAAATCGCTATATCGATTTGCCATCTCTAACCCATGGCAATTACTCACTGGCGTATTGTATTTGCAGGCAACAGTAGTAAAGACCCTGGAAACCCCAGCCTCTTTAGCACGCTATAATCAATGCTCAATAAAAAAACCTGCACTATTTGCGAATACTTGCGCTCAAGAAGATGAACTATACAAGCACTATAGAATAGTAACCAACGTCCCATCATTATCGGACGTTAAACATTTTCTATTTGCCAATGAGCACGATAATGCAAATCAAGCTGAAATTCGGATTCATTATTTTAATACTTTAGTCACACCCCAAGACCTACTTTTATTTGAGGGTATCAATTTTGGCACGCAAATTTTATGTTCCAGTTTTCATGATGTTGATGATAACTATCATGTTTCAGTGGAATTGAATAATCCCAATTCTCGTTTACGCAGTGATTTGTACTCTTTAAATAATGTGCGACATTATCAATTAAGCGATACTTTAGTTTGCAAAGGCTGGGACAATACCACCCTGGCTTCAGCAACTGGTGAGAAATTGCTGCCGCTGCTGCGAACAGCTAAAGCATTAACCGCATTAATCGATGAGGTGATAGCTTTGTCAGACGTCATTGAAGATACGGAATTAAGATGTCAATCCGCACCATTCCCAATCCAAAGCCTTAGAGATGTGTTGGCAATTTATGCTGATGAATTGCATGATAAAATAAAAGTACATACCAGTTTACTGTATTACACTCCTGCCCTTGAAGCAAAACGGCTAGCCTTCACTTTAACTATAAACAAAGCGACTGTAAAAAATGGTCATAAATTTTTTGCAACGCTAAAATTTATCGCCATGGAATTTGAAAAATATCTTCGAGACCTCCATGCAGAAGATATGCGGAAAATTAAAATTATTGGTGACGAAACTATTGTAAGCAGGAATAAAGTGGCAATTAACACTTTTGAATTTTATCGTTCATTTGCCGGTCGAACTTTTTCAATGTTTGGCCAAAGCCATTTAAGAGATGAGGACCATGAGCCCACTTATAAAGACATTCAGGATATTGGCAAAGATGATCCAGCATTTGAATTAAGACAAGCTTTAGATAAACACCCGCATGCCCTGCTTTTTCCGAGGCGTTAAGGACTTAATCGTTGGTTATTTGCGGTCGCTCAGTTCACTGGCAATATTTGTATGGAAAGATAATAACGTTTGTGGCGGCATTTCCTTTAGCGCTGCCGTTACTTCCATCACATCAAAAATTATTTTTCCCGTTTCATCTCTATTAAAAATAAGTTTAGGCGTAGTAAAAAGCTTACTAGCAGAATTATTTTCCTTCTCAGGTTTGATTTCCTTAGCGAGCTTTACAATTGTTGCTAGTTGATCGGTTGACAATTCTTCAATAACTCGTTGAATATAGACTTTCCCGTTATTGATATGGTCAACTTCATGCTGCATCAC
>JAZKAT010000023.1:68085-149884 GCA_040389045.1 Pseudomonadota bacterium
TGATTCACTTCCTGCAAAGTAGTGTCAGAAAAATCAGTAACTTCCACCGCCTCAGTGTGCAGCACTTCATCCCCTAACTGTCTGATCTGCAAAGCCGCTTTATTAGTGGTGCAATATTTATCGGCTAACGCCGATAAATTATAGCTATGAGAAAAATTAAAATACTGGTTATCATTTTTAATAAAAAATGCGATTTCATGCAGTCTATGCTTCTGGTTCAAACTATCAATCTTATAAACAATTGCATGCAAATCATGTTCATTTCGTTCCGCCAACACTTCCGGGTGGCGAGAATCTAAATCACCCGATAGCAACAAATTTCGGATAGCGGCTGATTTGGTATTTTTAACCGCCTTCTCCCAAAAGGAATCTAAATTTTCTTTATGCTTAGCCATTAGATTTCCTCTTAAAAGGAACAACAGTTGAATTATAAGTTACCGGGGGCTGCTCAATTTCATAATCGGTATCTTGCGGCTCTCTAACTTTATCAGCCTTAAGTAAACAAGCACTTTCGCGTAAGAAAAATTTAACCATAAACCCAGTCACCAACGTCAGGATTATCCATTCCGACCAGCCTGTGTTTACCGCCGTGCCTAACTGCAAACCCTTTAATGCCATGCTCATTAAGCCATAAATAAATCCAGCGCAACCCGTCAATGCAAATAATAGATAAACGTAAAATAAAACCATACCTAAACGGGTCAATTTAGTTCGCGCTTCATGCAGATTAATTGAAATTTTTATCATATCTTTTTTATCGCCATTCTGGATTGCTATCTAACGGTTGTACCGCTGTGGTTTTATCAAAATGGATTATAGCATCAAATTGATAGGGTAATCGCGTCAAAAAATAATGACTGGCAAGTTCCGAGTCCGGGCGATAAACAACCCCAATCGCGCGCTGCAAACGGTTAATCTGCAGGTAATGTTCCAGTTTCTCATTGCCGCGCATATCAAGAATAAAATTTTTATGTTTTAATTCATGAAATAATGCTTCATAACTACCAACCAAGCCAGGATTAACCACTTTGTGTTTAACCGGCGTATCCCAATCATCCGCCGCGGCTACCGAACCTTGATAAGTAGAAAAACCCAATAAATAAGTATCTTCACTACCATGATGTTCTCGGACTAATTGCCCTATATTAACTTCACCTTGATCACCCATTTCAGTTGCCCGTGCGTCACCTACATGTGAATTATGCGCCCACACGACAATTTTTGCGGGTTTATTCCATTTCTTTTCCAAATGCTCAGCTAAGGTATTTAAGGTTTTAAGCATATGCATATCGCGTATGTTCCATGAAGATATCCTGCCTTCAAACATACTGCGATAATATTCTTCCGCGTCTTTTACCAGTCGCGCATTTTGAATAGCATAAAAAAATTCATCTTCCTGGTCGCTATCATCACTAACATATTTGAAGGCATGCTGTTGCAATTCAAGAACTTCTGCAATCGCTTCATTGATACACGGTTTTTCCTGGCCTTTACTGGTTTGAAAACCATAGTTTTGCGGGTCAAGACCGAAATGGTCAAAGCACGAATATCGTTTACGGGCGCGCTCTGCTGCTTCCGGATCAATTTTCAATAAATAATCGATTACCGCTTGCATAGAGGAATGCAAACTATATAAATCCAAGCCATAGAAACCAATTTTATTATGAGGCGCTGACACATTATCATTGTAGGAACGCAACCATTGAATAAATGGCGCGATAGTCGCATTCCGCCACATCCAGGTGGGAAAGCGGGTGAATTTCCCCAGCGCTTGCATCCATTCTTCTTTGCTGCCCATGCCCTGCAAATAACGATGTATACGATAGGCATCTGGCCAGTCACCTTCTATCGCAACTGCCATGAAACCTTTTTGCGTTATTAATTGCTCAGTAATCTTGGCGCGTGCCTGATAAAATTCGTGGGTACCGTGGGTAGCTTCGCCAATTAAAACAAAACGTGATTCACCAATTTTATCCAGGATAGAGGAATATTGATTGGCATTCTCTTGAATGGGTTCGGCAAAATCATTAAGGATATTAATGAGCTTTTGATTAATGGTAGAGTTCATTAGCATACCCATGGATAGGCAACTGAACTCTATTTTAATAGATTTTTTAACTAGATGATATCAAATAAAATATTCCTCTGGCTGGCAATGTAAATGGCATGGGCGATATTTTTAGCCTGCAATTTCTTGCGAATATTACTGACGTAAATTTCAACCGTTCGCGGTTCAAGGCCGGTCAGCCTTGCTACTTCCTTGGCCGTACAGCCTTTGGCGGTATAGTTTATAACTTGGACTTCTCGAAATGATAAATTTCGCATGCTACTCCCGGGGTTTTTGATTGAAGTATGGCAATGTGCTTAAACACATGTTTTGAGTGGATTTATTCGAAGAGTATGAATATAGCTGGAAGGAATAACTTACCGCCTATGGTAAATGCTTTAATGATGACTTTACAAGTACCTCCTTAACTATTTTTTTGATTTGTTATATAGTGTGCACAGTTTTAGGGGGCAGCAATATGTTTAAATGGTTGTTCTGGGCGTTATTACTAATGGGAGCGAATAATATGGCATTGGCTGGCGATGTACCTTTAAAAGAGAAAATTGGCCAAATGCTTTTGATTGGCTTTCAAGGTGCCGAGTTACATCCGAATGATGCCATTGTCCATGCCATCTTGAACCATCAAGTCGGTGGGGTCATTTTATTTGATTATGATTTTGCCACGAAAACGTATGACCACAATATTAAAAGTCCAACCCAGTTAGCCAAGCTCACTCAGCAATTGCAGGATTACAATAAGCAAGCGACCCAAAGCCCCTACCCGTTGCTCATAGGCTTGGATTATGAAGGTGGCAAAGTTAACCGCCTGAAAGAAAAATACGGTTTTCCAAAAACCTTATCCGCCGCCGCTATCGCAAAACTTCCCGTTAAAGAAGCCAGCCAATATGCCAATCAAATGGCGGAGACTCTAGCGCAATCTGGTATTAATTTGAATTTTGCGCCGGTGGTGGATGTCAACATTAATCCGGACAGTCCGGTTATTGGTAAAATAGAACGTAGCTTTTCCAGCGATCCAAATGTTGTAACGGATTACGCGGCTATCTTTGCGAAAGCCTATAATGAACATGGCGTGTTATGTAGTTACAAACATTTCCCTGGCCACGGCAGCGCCACGGGTGATACGCATCAGGGTTTTGTTGATGTCACTAAGACTTGGCAGGTAACTGAATTAGCACCTTATAAATCTTTATTGCTAAACGCAAATGGCTGCGCCTTGGTAATGACCGCACATGTAGTTAACTACGACTTGGATAGCAAAGGTTATCCAGCCAGTCTTTCCAAAGACATTACTCAAGGGTTGTTACGCGATAAATTAAATTTTAATGGCGTAGTGATTACGGATGATTTGCAAATGAAAGCAATCACAGATAATTATGGCGTACCCGAAGCTGTCAGATTAGCAGTAAACGCTGGCGCCGATATTTTAGTATTTGGTAATCAATTAGCCGCCACCAGCCAAGACCCGGCACAAATTATCGATTTGATTTATAATGATGTGCAATCAGGCCAAATACCACAAAGCCGGATTGATGATGCGTACAATCACATTATGAAATTGAAAGAAACATTGCGGGAAAGAATTATTGCGTGACTTAATCAAGGCATACGCTCTCTCTCACTTGTTAAATTTCCTATATATTCATTCCCAAGCGAGGAACATCAACCATTTCAGTACCCATCAGAGACGCAATAGTGGTATTAATAGTTGGAGTTAATAAACCGAGTGCTACCACCGATAAAAACTGATCAGAACTACACTTGCTAAGTTCTTACTAGTAAAGATTTGCAGCAGCCACTACACAAAATATCTTAGCATCAATCACATTAAAGATAGCCGGTTGCCCATCGCCCGCTGAGCATAAATCAAAATTATAATTACCATACGATGTGGCGTTTTGAGCGTGGTTTATAACGATGGTTGTCGTGTACCCTTTAGCTGGATTAGGTAGAGTAACTGTGTTGATCTTGCCAGCTACAAGTAATGTGTTTTGCCCTTTGTCGCAATCACTCATTTGTGGTTTTGGTGATTGTGAAGTACAAATATTATAAAAAACACTCATATCTTCTGAGCTTTGATTTACAAGCTGTAACGAGTCTGCAAAAGCCACATTAACAAAACAAGCTGTGATTGCCAAACTAGAACAATATCTTTTAAAATTGTTTTTCATGAGAAAGCTCATAGAGTTTATTAAAAATACAGTTTACTCTCTTCTGCTTGTCAAATGAAGTACCTAGGCAGAAATAAAAGTAGGTTGGGCTGAGCATGGCGAAGCCCAACAGAATATTAACTTTAGAATTTTTGTTGGGCTTCGCCATGCTCAGCCCTAAGCCGTTGTTTATTAGTGTTTTTTTTCATATTTGGTGCAATAATTAAATTACCTGTTTACTTTTAGACCATTTTTATATAAAATGTTGCAACATTAAACTTAATGAGTCCAGCCATGCCAGCTATTCTTACCCGAGAACAACTTGCTAAAGATTTTTATCAGGAATTAGGCTTATCAAACAGTGCTAATAACAATGATATTAAAAGGGCTTATCGCAGGCTGGCTTTAGAATGGCATCCCGATAAAAATATTAATAATAAAGTTGAAGCTGAAGCTAGATTCAAAATAATTTCTGAAGCTTATGAAGTGCTCTCTGATACTGCCAAGCGCGCTTATTACGATAGATATCGTGGCACAGCGGGTATTACGGATAATACGAATGATTTAAATAATTTTGATTCCTCCGTAAAACAAGCCTTAATCTCCCTTTCGCTCTATTTATTCATGCTTGAAGTATTTTATTATATTTTTAAGACTATAGAGTCTACTTATTCAAGCTCTGTTAGTAATCCGGAATTAGCACGCAAAGTATATGATGAAGTGTTAGATTCATTTCAAACATTTAATATTACCAGCGATGAAATAAAAGAGCTTGGTGCAAAAAATATATCATCATTTCAAAAAAATTATTCTACGATGTGTAATATGATGGTAGCTTCTATTAATCCATACAATTACATGCATACATCTCTTGATTTAGATTTTTCAAGTTGTAATTCATTCCACAAAATAGATATTAATCTTATTAATCAATCAGGCGACCTCTCTTTAAAACGCTCAATATTAGCAGCTGGAGAGTCACCAAATTTGGCAGCCTGTTTTGCGCTGGGTTTAACTTATGTTGGCGCTAGAAGTTTTTTTATTTTTAAGAACCGTGAAGACTTTTGGTCTAGTGATATGGACTATAGACAAAAGATGGATCGTATTGTTCTAATGCTGATTGCCGGAGGTTTGGTTTTATCAGGGGTTGATGCGTTGACAAATTGTTTTGGTATTATGAATATGCTTGCTGAGGATACCGGTGTAATTGCAGCAAATTGTGTACGCGCTTGTAACGATGGTTATTACAAGAATGGCGTACTAATGAATATAAATGGTAAACAGGAAATTTTCAGTCTGCAGCAAAAACCAGAAATTCAAGCTGATGCTTATCTTGGATATAAAAATTTAGCTGCCGGCATGGTAAACACTCTAGCTGTACCCGTCACCATATTAATCGCCAAGTTCAGTGCAATATATTCTAATAAAAGACCAGCTGCTGAACCTCGTGAAGAAAATGGGCGTGGTCATCATCATAGTCATCAGGTTTAACGTTTAAAATTTACAATAGCAGGTTTAGGCTTCTTTGCATTCTTTGAACAACCCTTAGCACTCAAGCCAAAGGGTCAGCTCGTTTCTTCCTCTAAGGTAGGCCAATCAATATAACCCTTTGCTCCGCCACCATACCAAGTATCTTTGGGAGCCTCTGCTAATTTCGCACCCGTTTGTAAGCGTATTACTAAATCGGGGTTCGCTAAAAAAGGTCTACCAAAACAAATTAAATCGGCTAAGTTATTTGCGCGAGCCTGCAGCGCTAATGGTAAGTCATAACCATTGTTGGCAATATACAAGCCCTTAAATAGCTGACGTAATTTTTCAAAACTAAAACCAGAGGGGATAGTTCTAGGGCCCATCGTTGCGCCTTCAATAAAATGGATATAAGCAATGTTAAATTGATTTAATTGTTCTACCACATAAGAAAATAACGCCATGGGATTCGCCATCACAATGCGGTTTTTTAAAGTGAAATTGCCAAATTGAAACGGCTGAAATAAATCCCTATTTTCCGTAGCCATGCTTTTACCTTATAATTAACTTTCCGTTGGCAATTCTTCAACGTATTCTAAAATATCTCCAGGATGGCATGACAAATATCGACAAATCGCATCCAGCGTTAATAAACGTAACGCTTTAGCTTTACCCGTTTTTAAAATAGATAAATTAACTTCGGAAATGCCAATGGCTTCCGCTAATTCCTTAGAGCGGATTTTTCGTTTCGCCAGCATGACATCCAGGTTAATAATAATGGGCACGTTTATTCATCCCTTCTTAAATAGTAAATTGTTGCTCGTCTTGCAGCTTAAAGCCTTCGGCCATAATCCACGAGATTAGCAATAATAACAATGATAACAGTAGAATACTAAAATTCACGGAAATTACCACAAAATGAGTCGGGTAGTGCCAGGTTAACACCAGGCTTAATAACCCTTGATATATCGGTAAAAAAACCAATTCACTCGCTATCACCACCGCAGCGACTTTGCGTAAATAAAAAATATTATTTAGCGAGAATATTTCATTTCTTTCGTACAATCTAAATAATTTAATTAAAAAATAACACACAATCAGAATTAATGAAGCCGGAATCAGACTGACTAAAAATCCCAGAAATTTTGTTTGATTACTTAAATGTAAAATTAAAGGAAAATTAGGCATGGTATGCGGGATCAAATCAATAGCCATCGTATTTCCCAAAATAAGCAATGGATAGGGGGCATTCAGCCAATACAGTATTAGACAGATAGGGACTGCTACGAAGGTAATTTGAAACAATACCCGAAAGAAACGACTGACTAGCTTAATTTTGTTCATAAATTATTCCAAATGATTGTCCATTATTGATCAAAACTTCCCCCACTATAAACTGCGCTAATTCTAACGATTGAATTATCGTTTTGCAATAACTAATTATTTAAAATTAATTATAAATTAACTTGACTCAATAAAAGATTTAATTAAATAATGCGTGACCTTGATGGTTGATCCGGACAGATTGTCATCGAAGGTAGACAATCCCGTGTACTTTTCGGTGCACGGGATACTTTTAAAATAAGGAGTGTTTTATGTTTAAAAAAATTGTTTTCACCAGTTTAATTTCGATGATGAGCGCAGCAAGCTTTGCGGAAAGACCCGCATCTTTAAAGCAAGATAATTCTACTTATGTCAGCACAGGCACCACTTATGTAGGTGCTTCTACAGGCATACCATTATCATCGGGCGAAGCAGTCTCCGGTGATATTTTTGCCGGACATGGCAAAACATTTGGCTCAAGCCAGCGCTTTTATTTAGGAGGAGAAATCAACGCAGGCGTAAATCATTTTAAAAGTCAGTATGACTGGCCAAGTGCGACTACTTATTCTTTAGGAGCAAGTATCATCCCAGGCATAATGTTAACACCAACAGTAATGGCTTACGGCCGAGCAGGATTAAATATGAGTAAATATAAAAACCATGTGTGGTTGGGACAGGTGTTTGGTTTAGGTTTGCAAAAAGACCTCAATAAAAACTGGGGGGTACGTGGTGAATATACATTGAGTTCGAATATTGCTACTCAAGGTCAAGCTTCCTTAGGTTTAACTTATAAATTAGATTAAAAAACGTAGCCCGTATGTCCCCTCTGGGGATAATAAAGCGCAAGCGCGACATACGGGCTACATTTCTAGCATAGAATCAAGCAACTACTATATTTTTCACGCGATAATAGTAACGTCTAATAATGATATAATAAGAGTATGTACCTTTTCTTAAAAGGAGTTATTTATGCAAGCCAAAGAATGTATGTCAAAAAAGCCTGAGTTTCTTCCCCCAACTGCGACATTAAAAGAAGCCGCCCACCAAATGCGTGACGATGATTATGGATTCATTCCTGTCGGAGATAATGATCGTTTGATTGGTGTAGTGACGGATCGCGACATTGCTATACGTGCAGTTGCTGAAGGGAAAGATCCTAATAAAACCACACTTAAAGAAATCATGACTACAGGGATTAATTATTGTTTTGAAAACGATAGTTTAGAAAAAGTAGCAAAGTTAATGGAAGGCAAACAAATTCGTCGTTTAGTTGTTCTGAATGATCAGAAACGTATGACGGGTGTTATTTCGTTAGGAGATATTGCAACAAAATGCAAAGATGCCAAACTTTGCAGCGAACTTACGGATGCAGTTTCTCATCAGTAGTAGCGTGACCTAAAAATTTGAATTTTGTTGGGCTTAGCGATGCTCAGCCCAACTATCTGCCTCAAGCCTTTTCTTCCTCTAAAGTCGGCCATCCCAGCGGGGACATACGGGCTACGATTTCTTATTAAGGGCAGTAAAGAGATTTTAGCGGTAGCGCGTCTGCCTTGATGGCTGAGCGTTAGCTAGGAGGCTATTAATAAAATCGTGCGTCAAAGTTGCTACAGCCTGTGCACATCCCCATGAAAGAGCAAAACCCGCGCCGCCGTGCCCATAATTATGTATAACTACATGTTGAAGGTCATGGAAACTCATTTCTAACCTTACCGTTGGGCGACCTGGTCGTAGCCCTATCATCTCTTTTAAAATAATAATGGGTTGGTTGGCCAGGGGAGGATATATTGTTTTAACTCGCGATAAAATTTGTTCTTTTGTGTTTGAATCAGGTGTGGTGCTCCAATTATTTTCTTCAGCAGTACCTCCAATAAGGCAATCATCGGTACGCGAAATAATATGTGCAAGTGCATCATCCGGGCATACCATACTATCATCAAAGCCCTCGGGTTTCTTGATACTTAAGACATGCCCCCTAATTGGATAAACAGTATTATCATTAACAAGTTCTTTTGCTCCTAAACCCGCACAGTTAATAACTACATTATATTTGCTATATAATTCTGTTAAAGCAGTTATTTTTGCCGTGTGGATTTTTCCACCATTAGTTAAAAATAATTTGTGAAGATAAGGCATATACTTTTTTGTATCAATAACGGGAATCTTTACCGTAAAGCTATTAGCTTTATACTCTGCGGGAACATAAGATGGAACTGGAAGTTGCTCCAGGAAATTCATCCATTCTGGTTTTTGTTCATATTTACTGTGTAGCTCGGTGTGTGTTTTAAAAAGAATACCCGCTTCATCAGTCTCTTTAGCGAATTGTTTGAATTGTTCCAAACTTGAAGCCGCCCATGACATGGCCTGTTCTTTTGGAGCAACTTTATATGGCATCCAAATCGCGCAAGCAATATCTGAAGTGGTGTTTGGTGTTATTTGATCAGTAAATATTATTACTTCATAGCCTTTTTTTAACAGTTCGATTCCCGTAGATAAGCCGTTAACACCCGCACCAATAATAGCAACAACCGTCATACACACTCCTATTCGTTAAGAAAAGTGTGACCTTAGCCGGTTCTCAGGTGTGAAATTACCGTAGCGAATACGCATGCCTTTAATGCAACTTTAATTGACGAACCATCACGCATAGAATAATATATGCACAAATCGTTTTATTGAGAGACTGGAATGCATCATAAAGAATCTGCTGATTTTGAAAATAATATCTTAAATCAAGTACCTGGGTTACTTGCCTGCGTGGATAAAAAGGGCAGTTTTGTGTATTTGAATGATAGCGCGGTTGCTGCATTTGGGTTTCTAAATAAAGATGAGGCGATCGGCACTCGTATGGAAAATATCCGGTGCAAAGCTGTAGAAAATGCCGACCATTGGGGAAAGCAGAACCAAGAAGTTACTGAAAATAATACATCAGTAAAAGTATTAGATATTGCTCCTTATGCAAATAACAAAATTTTAACTTTAATAACAAATAAATCACCAACGTATAATCCGCAAAACAATCAAATATATGTTATTGCACATTGTACTGAAATTTCACATGCTTTATTAATCAATATAAGCATGGCTATTGCCAATTCAGATAAAAAATATAGAACAAATCGAAATATCAATCAAAGAAGCTATCAAATTAGCAATCGATTTGATAAAAAAAAGTTATCGGTTCGTGAACTGGAATGTTTGTTCTATTTGATTAGAGGAAAAATTGTGCCTGATATAGCAATTATATTAGGTCTATCTAAACGAACAGTCGAATCTTATGTAGTAAGTATTAAAAATAAATTTCACTGTAATAGTAAATCTGAGCTGATTGAGGCGGCAATTGAAAATAATTTTATTAATTTTATTCCACACAGTTTGTTATATAAAAATATGATAAATATTTCTATTGGCTTAGAATAATTTTGGGTAATTACGGCAGGGGTTGATATCTAGTAGTAATTATTGGAAGAGGTTTTTTGGTAGAAGATGTGTTTTTTCTCTTAAAAAAACCACACCTTCGCGCAGGACGCAAATTAATAATTAAATATAAAAATGCCAATGCACACATGCTGCCGATAGCAAAAATGGCACTAGATTGAAAATTTGTTTCAGGAAAAGTAATTCTGGGTTCAAACGATCTTAAGCTAAAAGAGGGTGGTGCTACTGATGATACTGGTAAATAGCTATTTACATACGGAGAGCAGAAAATCGGGGCACTGGTTTGATTGGCATAGTTTTGGGGATATTTTTTTCGAAAATTATTGCACATTTTTTCGGAAAGTAATCCAAAATGCCAAGCTCTAAAAGGGGTAATTTCTCTTAAGTCGTTATAAGTCAGGTAAGTAGTTAAGTCTAGTTCTGAATCCTTTGAATGCCCATAGGCAAAATCTGCTAAAGCGTCTCTCGCCTTTTCGTAAGTAAAACCCTCTTTATCCATAAGCTTATCGACAAGCTTACTATAGCGAGTATAAAACCCTCTGGGTTGTGAGAAATGATGGTAAAGACTATTATATTCCTCAAGAGGAATTTGCTTTAACACGTTCTCTGCTTCAGTTCGGCTGAGCTCTGCTTCAGCCATTATTAATGTCAGGGCATTCTCTCTTAATTCACGTTCTGCTATCAGGGCATCTTCCCGTCGTTTAATGTTTGCGTATATCGCAAGCTCTAGCGCTAGCTCGTCAAAAATCTCAGATCGAATATGATCTTCCATGATGTGATTAGAATGAGCATTTAATTTATCCCCTACTTCTTTAGGAAAACCATGTCTTATATATTTAAGTTCGATCTTACTCATTCTTAGTATTGTAAAATAGGAAGCATGCGGATCTATGGTTGATATATTGTCGGATAAAAAAAGTATAACTTCATCTAGTGCACCATTTAAAGTTTGGAAATGGTGATCTTCAATTAACTGCAGGATTACACTTTCACAGATGTCGGCCTGATATTTGATTTTATTTACCAAACCAGGCAGTTCAGCGGCAGATGTTTCGTTAATAAATTCCATAGCCTGGGTTTCAGTCAGGTTGAATCTAGTCGTAAAAGCGGTAAGCGCGTCACGAACATGAGGATTAGTATGATTAGTGGGCATAGTTCAGTCTGTCATAGTGTATAAATTGGGCAAAATAATACCATTTGACGCACAAAAAAGCAACTGTTAACACTAAGGCGAGTAATATTGTTTCGGATAATCTAGAGAGGCCTGCTAGAAACCGTGTTAGAAAATACGGTGGTAATCAGTTAAAAATTAATCACTTACAGCACCTCAAGTATCACCACTGGTAATACCCTGCTTACGCATAATTTCTCTTAACGCCTTCAACCCGCTCATTTGAATTTGACGCACACGCTCGCGGGTCAAACCAATTGCGCGGCCTACCTCTTCCAGTGTTTCGCGCTCATAGCCGCCTAAGCCAAAACGTCGACTCAACACTTCGCGTTGTTTTTCATTCAACGCTTGCAGGCTGCCTTCCAGTTGCGCCGCCATGCTTTCATCCAGTAATAAATCCGCGGGGTCGGTACGGTTTTTATCGGCTATCGCATCCATCAGCGGACGACCAGTATTACCTTCGCTGTTAACTATCGTATCCAGCGAAATAATATGCTCATTCAACTCCAGCATGTTTTTAACATTTTCCACGGGGGTATTAAGGGAATCGGCAATTTCCTGATAGCTGGGTTCGTGGTCTTGTTTTTTTAACAGTTCACGTTCCGCTGACAAATACGTATTTAATTCTCGAACTACATGGATAGGTAAACGAATGGTGCGAGTCTGGTTCATGATGGCGCGTTCTATGGTTTGTCTTATCCACCAGGTGGCATAAGTGGAAAAACGAAAACCTCGTTCCGGATCAAATTTTTCAACGGCGCGTAATAAACCTAAATTGCCTTCTTCAATCAAATCTAAAAATTCCAAACCGCGGTTGTAATAACGGCGCGCGATTTTAACGACTAAGCGTAAATTACTTTCCACCATTTTTGCCCGCGCTTTTTTATCACCTTGCAGAGCCAGGCGGCCATACTTGACTTCATCTTCCGCGGATAATAATGGCGAAAAACCAATTTCACTTAAATAAATCTGGGTGGGGTCTGAAGCTTTGCTGGAAGTCGTCACCGCTTGTTTGGTATCTTCCAGCGCGGTATCGACAATTTGTTTACTATCGACATCTTCTACATCGATGGAATCATCATTCTCTTCTTCTATATCAGCCATCAAATCTGCTTCGCCAGGAAAATCATCACTATCTGACCCACCCTGCTGCTTAGCAACAGATTTTTTATCGGTTTTTTTTTCAATCTTATTTTTAAATCTTGGCATCAACAATCCCCTTCCCTTGAAGGACGGTGCTCATATTTTATTATAACGCCCTGATGCTTTTACTGAAACGCAATTCTGAAATAATTACTTGTTTTCCAGATAATTCAGCGGGTTAACAGGCTCGCCACTCTTGCGAATTTCAAAGTGTAACATAGTACGATTGGTACCTGTATTACCCATTTCCGCTATTTCCTGCCCGGGCTTGACCCATTCACCCTCATGCACTAAGTCTTTATAATTATGCGCATAAGCAGTTAAAAACATGCTGTTATGTTTGATAATAATCAAATTCCCATAACTGCGTAAGCCATTGCCACTATAGACAACTTTACCCGCCGCGGACGCGTAAATCGGATCACCCTGATGGCCAGCAATATTGATGCCTTTGTTCAAGGCATAAAACGAGCCAATCACTGGCCCACGCGCCGGCCAATACCATTTTTTAACTTCTTCTGTAGGTTCACGTGTGGATTCCGCGTTAGCAGATGAATGTTTCATCGCGGCTAATTTTTTTCCGCGTGGCGAATAACCCCGTAAATAAATTATTTCACCGCTATAAATCATTTTCGACCGCACCATGCCATTGCGCCGCGCCAGCTGTTGATAATCCAAACCATAACGCCATGCAATTGAATAAATCGTTTCACCGTGCACTACACGATGCACACCACTGTTAGGAATCGGTTCAATGTGACCGGAATCCTGCACCCCAAAAATCTTGAGGTGCGCGCAGCCAGTCAACATCAACACCAATATTAATGAAATGATATTACGCACAGTTTTATCCTGTCGTTTTTTCAATTGATCCTACCCAGCCCGCTAATTGTTCAAACACTTTGTAATGCGTTAAATCCAAATGCAATGGTGTAATCGACACATAGCCCATATTCACCGCATGAAAATCCGTACCAGGGCCTGCATCTTGTTCTGGCCCGGGTTGTCCTACCCAATAAATTTTACGGCCGCGTGGGTCAGCTGACTTGATAGTTGGTTCAGCCACATGCCGCGTGCCTAAACGCGTTACTTGAAAGCCTTTAATTTCATTCATGGGTAAATCAGGAACGTTTACATTTAACACCGTATCAGCCGGCAGCGGGTCTTCCCACAAATGCAGCACCAGGATCTTGGCGATTTGCGCGGCGGTATCATAATGTTGGCATTTTGGCCCGGCGAGTGAAACCGCAATCGATGATAACCCTAAAAACCGTCCTTCCGTCGCCGCCGCCACCGTACCCGAATACAATACATCATCGCTTAAATTCGAACCTTCGTTGATACCGGAAACCACCATGTCTGGCATTTCATTCAATAATCCCGTCACCGCCAAATGCACACAATCGGTAGGCGTGCCATTAACACTAATGAAACCATTTTCGGCGGTGACCGCACGCAAAGGATTGTCCAGAGTTAATGAATTACTCGCGCCACTGCGATTGCGATCAGGCGCCACCACGGTGACTTCGGCAATTTCACTTAACACTTTCGCCAACATTTTTAAACCTGGCGCAAGAAAACCATCATCATTACTTAGTAAAATTCTCATGTTTCTGCCTTTGCGTGTTTTGCATTAAAAAAAATTCTTATTCATTTTACAACTTGATAAAATGTTTCGCCTTCCTTGATCATACCCAATTCACCCCGTGCCCGCGCTTCGATTCCATCACTATTCGCCTGCAAATATTGTAATTGTCTTACCATCCTATCATTACGTTTTTTTAATTTATCATTTTGGGCTTGTTGCACCGCCAATTGCTGCTTCATGCGGAACATATCAATTAACCCACCTGACTCAAACCACAAACGGTATTGCAAAAATCCGAATAACGCCAACAACAGTAGCGGCAGTATTTTAAATCGTAGCGCACCCATTAGTTTGACGTCTCAGCGGAAACTAACCCCGCAAATTGTGAAAACACAGTTCGTCCCGCGTAACGCGTCTTATCGCCTAACGTTGCCGCGATACGCAGCAATTGATTGTATTTAGCGACACGATCAGACCGGCATAAAGAACCTGTTTTGATTTGTCCGGCGTTGGTCGCAACCGCCAGATCAGCAATCGTGGTATCTTCGGTTTCACCAGAGCGATGCGAAATAATCGTATTATAATGCGCGGCTTTCGCCATTGAAATCGCATTTAGTGTTTCAGTCAGCGTACCAATCTGGTTAGGTTTAATGAGAATAGCATTAGCGATTTTTTTATTAATCCCTTCCTGAAAAATCTCTGTGTTAGTAACAAATAAATCATCGCCAACTAACTGGACTTTTTTGGTGAGTCGTTCCGTTAATATTCGCCAGCCTTGCCAATCATTTTCCGCCATGCCGTCTTCTATGCTGATAATCGGATAATTATCAACGAGCTTTTCATAATAATTTACCAACTCTTCCGCGTTGTATTGAGTTTTTTCCGCCGCAAAACGGTATTTGCCATTTTGGTAAAATTCATTGCTCGCCGCATCCAATCCTAGAAAAATATCCTGGCCAGGACGAAAACCAGCTTTTTCTATTGCCATTAAAATAACATCCAGCGCCGCTTCATGGCTGGGCAAGCTAGGCGCAAAACCACCTTCATCACCGACATTGGTATTTAAGCCACGTTCATGCAATACCCGTTTTAATTGATGAAAAACTTCCACGCCATAACGTATTGCTTCCGCAAACGAACTTGCGCCCACTGGCAAAATCATAAATTCCTGAATATCCAGATTATTATCGGCGTGCACACCACCGTTAATAATATTCATCATAGGCACTGGTAAAGTAAACGGGCCTTTGCCGCCCAGATATTCATACAAAGGTATATCTTGAGACACAGCAGCCGTTTTGGCGGCGGCAAGCGAGACGGCAAGAATAGTGTTAGCGCCTAAATTAGCTTTGTTTGGCGTGCCATCCAATGCCAGCATGGTTTCATCAATTTTGCGCTGGTCAGTGATTTCAAGTCCTAACAACTTGGGGGCTATGACATCTTCAATGGCGCGGACCGCCTTTTGAACGCCCTTCCCCTGATAACGTTTCGCATCCTGGTCACGTAATTCCAACGCTTCGCGCGAACCCGTGGAAGCGCCGGACGGGACTGCCGCACGCGCGGACTTGCCATTGCTCAAGGTAATTTGCGCTTCTACAGTAGGATTACCACGCGAATCCAATATTTCCAGCGCGGTAATGGTTTTAATCTGGGCCATGCTTACTTACTCCTTAAACTTGCAATACGGTTTTTACAAATGGAATGGTCAACTTGCGTTGTGCCGCCAAAGAAGCTTTATCTAATGCTTCAAACGCCGAAGATAGGGTCGCCATATGCCTGGGGCAATGGTTTAAAATAAACTTACCGACTTCTTCAGACAACGTCATGCCACGGCGTTGTGCGCGCAAGGTCAACACTTGCAATTTTTCTGCATCGGTCAAACCCTGGAGTTGAAAAACCACTCCCCACGCCAGTCGCGAAACTAAATCCGGCAAGGCAAAACCCAAAGACTTTGGTAACACATTCGCAGTCACAATTAAGCGCTTACCTGCGTCATGCAAACGATTATACACATAA
Organism: Pseudomonadota bacterium; assembly: GCA_040389045.1. GTDB lineage: Bacteria > Pseudomonadota > Gammaproteobacteria > DSM-16500 > DSM-16500 > UBA5158. Next base: position 84,444 of record JAZKAT010000023.1, read on the forward strand.
AAAAAAGCTTCTTCCCACGCGGGGCGTCCGGCAATCATATGCACATCATCAATACAGACTAAATCCAGGCTTTCCAAGCCTTCAAAAATAGCGGGTGAATATTCAATTAAGCTGGCTAAGGGAAGGTAAACCACCGAGAGTTTATGATGGTTTGCTTCATGGCATGATGCCTGCAATAAATGCGTGCATCCCGCGCCCCCCACCCCCGCAAAATAAATTACCCGCTCACCCGTGCCCGCCGCCGCTTTTTTTAATTCGTGAATCAACGGCCCGTTTTGACCCGGGTAATAATTGGCGAAAGTAGCTTCATCTTTTAAACCAACACCTAATGTGAGTTGATGAATCATGCGTGCTTTTCCAAAGATCAGGCCTGCTGATACAATTCGCTGTGTTTATACCGTTGATGCCAATAGCGCAACCAAACACTGATTACCGATGCCACGGGTAATGCTAATAACACCCCCATAAAACCAAACAAACAGCCACCAGCAAGAATAGCAAAAATTACCGCCACTGGATGCAATCCAATACGGCCGCCTACTAATTTTGGGGTAAGGTACATAGGATCAATCAAATGGCCCACGCCAAATAGCAAACAAACCCACAATACGGAAGACAACGTTCCAAATTGAACACACGCGGCAATACTTGCAAGGATGATGCCCACCACAAACCCCAGATACGGCACGATGCTTAGCACGCCAGCAATTATCCCTATCAATAAACCAATTTGTAAGCCGATCAGCATCAAGCCCACCGAATATATCGTGCCTAAAGCCAGCATTACTAACAATTGACCGCGGAAAAACGCGCTTAACACACTATCACATTCTTTGGAGAGTTTCACAAACGTCGCTACGCTATGGCGTGGTACTAAATTTCTGACGCCAGTCACAAATTTATCCCAGTCAACCAACAGATAAAATGTTACTACCGGTATTAAAATCATATTGACGAAGACTTCGAGGAATTTTACGCCGGATTGTAGAATAGCCTGCAGCAACCATCCTGCCGCACCACCCGCTTTGGAGAGATTATCCGCCAGAGCTTTTTTCAGGGTGTCTACATTGACCCAGTTTTCATGAACACCGAAGGTTTCCTGGAACCAGGGCACAATCGTATTTTGCAACCATGCAACCATATTAGGGCCAACATCCGCCAGGGATGCAATCTGTGATTGAATTAACGGAATTAATAGCAAGATCAATAACGTCATAATCAGAAATAAAGCTAAAAACACAATAACGCTGCTGGTCACGCGAGAAAGTTTGAAAGTCATTAACCAAGTGACCAGTGGATCAGCCAGATAAGCTAATAACGCGCCGGCGAAAAACGGCGTTAAAATAGGTTGCAGCAAATAGAGTAAGCCTATCGCTATCAGGAATAACGCGATAATAAAAAATTTATTTTGGTTGCGCATTTAAGGTATCCACTTATATTCTAAACCGCCATCAGCAAGGTTTGCGGAGGTTACAGGTTTTAAATTTTTGCTAATTGACGCAGCTTGAACAAATGATTCGCGGCTACCATGCAAACTCAAGTCTAAAACAATTTCATTCCCTGACACACTACGTAATTGCACTTCACTCACTCCGGTCAATCTTTGTAAGTATTTCATGAGGGATAATAAATCCTCATGTTGTTTGATGCCGGAAATGGTTAAGGTCAACTCTGACAAAACATCGCCGGTGGTAATCAAACCATAACGCGTGGCTAACGCATCCGCGACATCGTCGACTACGCCTGAAAAAACATCCGGTAAACTTTTACCGCTTACATCCCAATTCCAGGTACTCGATCCTAACACCAATTGCCAATGGCTGTTAAAATCATCATGGACTTGTTTGACACTGCCTATCAACATGGCGCCGCTATCGTAACGTTGCGAAGCCTGTTGCAAATTGGTGACGATGGGCGTGGTAACATCATTCACTGACACTAACGATAGATCGGTTACATCCATCACGGGAAAAATCATCGGTAAGCCGCGCTGACGTGCGCTTTGTCGCAATAATTTCTGGAAGTCGGTGGAACTATCAATAATATCCAGCGGATGATCTGTGGATTGCAATGCCAGCCATACCAAAATAAGCGGGCGGTTCTGGCCCCATGTAGGCGTGCCTGCCTCTTTTAACAATCGATTTATCGCATCTGCGTCAAAACGCACCAGCATTAAATAAGGTTTGGTTTTGGGAGCATCCACTGGCGAAGAGTAGCTGAATTGTTGCACATACTTATCGGCACGGCTCAAATTCGCTTTAAGATTGGGATTATTATCCATGACGTGACTGTTACCGCTGACTTTGATAAACACATCTGTTAACGCATCCTGCAGCGCACGTGATTTATCTTTCGAATTTTGCGAGGCGACAAACACTTCATCTTGATAAATAGAGTGGACTCTTACCGCGCCCGCAAGTGTAGGGACGCTTATTAATACGAATATCAATAGCCATTCAACCAAACTACGCATCATTCACCTTGGCGTTAAATAAACCAGTACGATTATATGCAAAAGTGGGAATGGCGTATACATTCATAGGAAATAATGTGGAAAACTAACTTCTCTCACCGGTAACCCCTCACCCGTCGCCTTCGGCGCCACACTCTCTCACCAGGGGAGAGGAAATTTAGTCATGGCGTTTTAGGCGAGGTGAGAAGAGCCAACAAAACAACAGTTTGTAATTTTTACAACTACTGGCGGTTAACGTTCATTTTCTGACCATAAGTAAGACCCAAGAGGCGGTAACCCTTTGGTCAGGCTGGCATTTTTTCCAAAAATGTAATATATTCATAGTTAATACGTTCGTTCGAAGCAGTTCAGCAAAGTCCACTTTACGGAGGCAGCATTACTGCTGAAAACCATGCTAATTAAATCACAACTCATTGCTCAAATTAGCCAAAAGATGTCTCATCTTCCGGAAAAAGACATTGCCCTTAGCATCAACAGTATTATTGAACAAATGAGCGAAAAACTCAGCCAGGGTGGTCGTATCGAAATACGCGGCTTTGGCAGTTTTTGTTTGCATTACCGTCCACCCAGGAAAGCGCATAACCCCAAAACCGGTGAAAAATTAATTACCCAACCCAAATATGCTGTGCACTTCAAACCTGGCAAGGAATTGCGCGAGCATGTTAATAACAGCCGCCACATTGCACTACAGGAAGGTGATATTGGCGATTCAGATGAATCAGAAGAATAAACTTTTTGGTTCCAAAAAAATGCTGCCTTGGCAGCATTTTTTTTTGCGGGATGACCAGAAGCGCAAAATTTTAGCGTCTGCTCTACTTAATTTAAAAAATTTATACGTATTTCTCGAAAAATAGTTAAAAAAAATTTTCGATAAGCTATTTATTTTCAGTTAAAACATAGGCTATGATCAGCACTTGCCATTTTGATTTTCAGCATCCGGACGAAATGTTGAAATGAAGGCCGTCACCAAAGCTCTGTCTAACAGGCAAGAAAGGTCCCCATAGCGTGGGGACCTGTAGACGCAATCAAGCAATAGGTAATGTTACTCCTCGCTGTCCTTGGTATTTTCCCTTTCTATCTTTGTACGATGTTTCACATTCTTCATCCGATTCCAGAAATAAAATTTGCGCGACGCCTTCGTTCGCATAAATTTTTGCCGGCAATGGTGTGGTATTGGAAAACTCTAATGTGATATGGCCTTCCCACTCCGGTTCCAGCGGGGTGACATTCACGATAATACCGCAACGCGCGTAAGTGGACTTGCCCAGGCAGATGACTAATATATTACGGGGGATCTTAAAGTATTCAACACTACGGGCCAGCGCAAAAGAATTGGGCGGAATAATACAAACTTCAGAGTTAACATCAACGAAGTTAGCATCAGTAAAGTTTTTTGGGTCAACAATCGCGGAATTGATATTGGTGAAAATTTTAAATTCCGGCGCGCAGCGCACATCATATCCATAACTCGACGTGCCATGGGAAATAATTTTCCCCTTATTATCGTCCTGTCGTACCTGAGTAGGCTCAAACGGGAAAATCATATCGTATTGCGCCGCCATGCGACGTATCCATTTGTCCGACTTGATTGACATAGTTTAAGCTCCTGTGTTGTTAATCGTTGGTCACTACCACTGCTGGAAATACCTGTGAGTAATCTTTTGTTTGTAACGCAAGCTTGGCTGCTATCCGCCGCGCGGCATTACGATAAATTTGCGCATTGCGACCTAGTGGATCGGCTGCCACGGTTGGTTTACCACTGTCGGCCTGTTCGCGGATTTTAATGTCCAGGGGCAACGAACCTAATAAGTCTAAACCATACTGGGCTGCCAGGCGGCTACCACCGCCTTCGCCAAAAATTTTTTCCGCATGGCCGCACTGCGTGCATACATGTTCACTCATGTTTTCAATAATACCTAACACCGGTATATTCACTTTTTGAAACATTTCATAAGCACGGCGCGCATCCAGTAATGCCAGGTCTTGCGGCGTGGTAATAATCAACGCGGCGCTCACTGGAATTTTTTGCGCTAGTGTAAGCTGGATATCGCCGGTACCTGGCGGTAAATCCACAATCAAATAATCCAAGTCATCCCATTGGGTATCATTCAACAATTGTTGCAATGCCGTACTCACCATAGGGCCACGCCAAATCATCGCCGACTTTTCATCAATCAAATAACCAATAGACATAGACTGGATACCATGGCTAATGATGGGCATTAATATTTTTAATTCACGGCTACCCTCTGGCAGCTTCGCGCCTAACATAGTCGGCTGGCTAGGGCCGTAAATATCCGCGTCGAGTATTCCTACACGCGCCCCTTCCTGGGACAGCGCCAGCGCCAAATTCACGGCGGTGGTGGACTTGCCAACGCCACCCTTGCCGGAGCCCACGGCTATTATATTTCTGATCTGCGGCAACCCTTTCAAGCCGCGTTGGCCTACATGGGGCTGTATTTTGGTACTGATATCAATTTCCACTGCCAACCCAAAAGATGCCAGTAATTGTGTTAAATCCGTAGTCAGCTGCTCTTTAATACCCGCTATGGGGTAACCAAAAAGCAGCTTAATTCTAATTGATTTGTCATTAATTTCAATAGCTTGAATAACTTTAGCGGCGCTTAGGCTTAACTTTAAGTAAGGGTCTTGGTATTGTTCCAAACGGGCCAAGATATCGTTACGCGACACTGTTGTAAAACTCATACGGTTTACCTGTATTTGAGATGCCGCAGTATGCCATGCGTTAATGTGAGTGTCATCTTTGTCTCATCTTACCCCTCACCCGTCGCCTTCGGCACCACCCTCTCCCACAGGGGGAGAGGTGAAAGTAAAATGCAGCTCTTCAATGAATCAGATATAATCTACGGTTTTGCAGAAAGGCTTAAACCACCATGCCAGTAAAACGTCAAAAAATTCTCGTCACTAGCGCATTGCCATATGCCAATGGGCCGCTGCATTTGGGGCATATGGTAGGGTATATTCAAGCCGATACCTGGGTACGCTTTCAAAAAATGCGGGGCAATGCCTGTCTCTATGTTTGCGGCGATGATGCCCACGGCACCCCTATCATGATTCAAGCGGAAAAATCCGGCGTCACGCCTGAGCAATTGGTTAAAAGCATAGGTGAACAACATCAAGCGGATTTCGCGGATTTTTTAATTGATTTCGATAATTTCTACACCACGCATTCCCCGGAAAATCAAACGCTGGTCAATGAAATTTTTGCGCGCCATGTCAAAAAAGATAATATCGTTAAACGCGTTATCAAGCAGGCTTTCGATCCTGAAAAAAAGATGTTTTTGCCCGACCGTTTTATTAAAGGTGAATGCCCAAAATGCGGCGCCAAAGATCAGTATGGCGACAATTGCGAAAATTGTGGTGCAACTTACGCACCAACCGATTTGAAAAATGCTTATTCCACGCTGTCTGGCGCAACACCTATTGAAAAAGAATCGGAACATTATTTTTTCAAATTACAAAATTACGAAGAATTGCTGCATCGCTGGACGCGTAGTGGTCATTTACAAGAGGAAGTCACGCACAAATTAGATGAATGGTTTACTGCTGGCTTGAAGGAATGGGATATATCGCGCGACTCACCTTATTTTGGTTTTAAAATTCCCGGCGAAGACGCCAAGTATTTTTATTGCTGGCTGGATGCACCTATTGGTTACATGGCTAGCTTTAAAAATCTTTGCGAAAAACGGCCGGACATAAATTTTGATGAATACTGGGGCAAAGACAGCACGGCACAGCTTTACCATTTCATTGGCAAAGATATTATTTATTTTCACGCGCTGTTTTGGCCAGCGGTGTTAAATGGCGCAGACTATCGTACTCCGACGGCGATTTTCGCCAATGGCTTTTTAACGATAGACGGCGCGAAAATGTCTAAATCGCGCGGCACTTTTATTAAAGCGCGCACTTACCTTAAACATTTACCACCGGAATATTTGCGTTATTATTTCGTCGCGAAATTGAGTAGCCGCATTGAAGACCTGGACATTAACTTTGATGACTTTACCCAGCGCGTTAACGCTGACCTGGTCGGTAAATTTGTTAATATCGCCAGCCGCTGCGCGAGTTTTATCAATAATAATTTCGCGGGGCAATTGTCCTCGGTCAACGCTGAAACCGCACTTTGTAATGACTTTGCTGCGATAGGTGATTCGCTGGCGGAAAAATATGAAGACTTGGAATTTTCCCAAGCTATACGCCAGATCATGGCGCTGGCGGATCGTGCCAATCAGTATATCGATGAAAAAAAACCTTGGGCGGTTGCGAAAGACCCGGCGCGATTAACTGACGTTCAAGACATTTGTACGGTCGGGCTTAATTTGTTTCGGATATTGACGATTTATTTGAAGCCGGTATTGCCGCAAATGGCTAAAAACATCGAAGATTTTTTAACTATTCCACCACTGACCTGGGATGATAGATTGATGCCGTTGCTAAACCACACTATCAAACCTTTTCAGCCCTTATCTAAACGTTTAGAGAAAAAAGAGATTGATGCCATGAAAGAAGACTCGCTTGCTGATACTGCAACTACAACAACTACTGATACCGCCACTACACAAACTGCCACCGCCGCTACCCCAACTGCTGCACCATCAACTAATGAAGCCATCAAAGATACCATTAGCATTGATGATTTCGCTAAAATTGATTTGCGCATTGTAAAAATTATCAATGCAGAACAAGTTGAAGGCGCGGAAAAATTATTGAAACTGACCCTGGATTTAGGCGGGGAATCACGGCAGGTTTTTGCCGGTATTAAATCCGCTTATCAACCGGAGCAATTGGTTGGCAAATTGACGGTGATGGTTGCTAACCTTGCGCCCCGGCAAATGCGTTTTGGCGAATCACAGGGTATGGTGCTGGCTGCTGGCCCGGGCGGCAAAGATCTCTGGATTTTAAGTCCTGACACGGGCGCCCAGCCGGGTATGCGGGTCAAATAATTATGTCACGCAAGGTTACGCCGGAACAAATTGATAAGGTGTTGCCCCAAACCCAATGTGGTGAGTGCGGTTATAACGGTTGCCTGCCTTATGCTGCCGCGCTGGCGCATGATAATGCGGCAATAGATTTATGCCCACCCGGCGGCGTTAAAACCTTGCAGGCCATCGCGCGACTCGTCAATGAAAATCCGCAACCTTATCTTGCTGACATGGCGAAAAAAGCCAAACCAAAAATGCTGGCGGTGATTCGTGAAGATGAATGTATAGGTTGCACCAAATGTATAGACGCTTGTCCTGTGGATGCCATTTTAGGCAGCGGTAAATATATGCATACGGTGATTGCGGCGGAATGTACGGGCTGTGAATTATGTGTGGCACCGTGTCCGGTAGATTGTATTGATATGCTGGTGGTTGATGATTTGCCCGAAGCAGATCGGGTTAGCCAAGCAGATAACGCAAGAATGCGGTTTAATGCGCGGGAGCAGCGGTTGGGGAATAAATCGGCAACCTTGAAGAAAGAACATGCTAGCTCTGCGGTGGAACCAACGGTTGCGGATAAAAAAGTGTTGATTGAAGCGGCGGTTTTGCGGGCAAAGCTTAAGAAACAACAGCAGCGCGGTATCACGTCTGGTTAAGTATATAACCGCTGTCATTCCCGCGTAGGCGGGATCCATTCATGGGAACTACAACAGTGCGTAATACTTGTAATGGATTCCCGCCTGCGCGGGAATGACAGGAGTGAGCGGGAGTAGGCGGAATGATGGGGGTGAGCGGGAATGCAGGAGTAGGCGGAATGATGGGAGTGAGCGGGAATGACGTGCGCAATGACGGGTAGGACAATCAACGCCCCCCACTCGCCTTCTGCCACACCGGATTCGCCCAGGAATTTGTGACAGTGTAATCATAGGAAGTCACTTTCGACATTTGCGACGTTACTACTTTATCAACCACTAGTGTTGCAACTCCTACGATAGGGCCACCGGCGAAAGCTGCTACTAATGGTAAGCTGCCAGTGACATGGGCGTTGACGCCCATATGCAAGTCAAGGTCTTTGGCTACCAAGCCTATGCGTCCTTTGATGGCTATGGCCGCGACCGGGCCTTCAATTCGCATGTTTTCAGTATAGGCACTGCCATTTCTAAAAGTAAAATCCCCCGTCATGGAATCAAAATTAAAACCCGCCGTGGAATCTTTAGAATTAAAACTTAAATGCCGCGGAATCGATGACAAACTAAAAATATTTAATAATTTACCCAAGCCAATTTTAGAATTGGTCGAATCGCTCAAATTAATAATTTTACCTTCGCCAAATTTCACATTCAAAGTACCACCCAAAGCTCCCAGTGAAGGTGCATAAGGCGGTCCTGGCCAGGCTAAATTAAAATTAAAATTGGCGCTGTCGGCGATCAAATTGGCAGAATTAAAGCCCCAATCTTTTAATACTTCGCTAATACGCGGTGTATTAACCGTACCTTGTAATCTGGTACCGCCTGAAGTCCATTGACCGGTTGCGGTTAATTGCAGCCCGGGTTCATTAATATTTAATTCTTTAAACTCAATGCCATTACCAAAGGGTTGTAAGTTAAGATTCACATGCCCAAATTTCATTTCATCAAAGCTGGCATTATCAATCGTGAATACCATGGCTGGCAGCGTACGCGGATCAATGCGCGCGGTTTTAGACGCCGCCATTTTCGAATCCAACGTTAAATGATCAAGATGTCCGGTAATCGTTGCACCCTCTAAATTAAAGGGCACGGTTAAACTACCGCCAATTTCATTACTACTCATTTGTACATCCCAGGCAGTATTATTCATGCTCGCATTCACATGCGCATTGTGCAGCGACACATTCATCACGCGCAACACGTTCGCGGATAAATCAATGCCGCGTAATAATTTAAAATTATTCTGCGGTTTGTTTTTATCATGATTGTTAAAACTGTCAAAATACTTTTCCCATGTTGCCACATCTAATTCTGACGTTTGTCCCGATACTAAAACACCTGGAGCAGTTTGCCAGTTGGCAGCATTACTCCCTAATTTAATTTCACCGCCATAAAGAGTAAGCTGCTGGTTGTCTTTTTGTAAGGACAAGGCCGCGCTTAATAATTTGGCGTAGGTTAATTTTATTTTCACATATTTACTTTCATTCAAATCAATGGCTGCCTGAAAAACGGTTGGATCAACGGCCTTTTTCGCATAAGGTGCGGGTAAATTAATATCAACGCCTTGCAGATTACTGTTAATCAATAACTGGTCGGCACCATGCACCGAGGGTGGCGACAATAGTAACTGGACCTGGTAATCCGTGGCCCCTTGCACAATATTATTAAAACTTAAATTCAGCCAGTTTTCTAATGTGTTAACGCTAATATTACTCGCCAAAGCAATGTTGATTTGTCCCGACTTATCCGCCGTAGTGATGTTTATCGTGGCCGGTGCCGCAAAAATTTCACTTTGCATATTACTCGCGGTTAAGCTTTTTTCGGTAAACGTCACCGCGCCAGCTAATTTGTCTATAATCAATTTCCAGGCTGGCAACCCCATTGAAGCGCTGGTAGTAGTAATAGTACCTAAGACGGTAGCGGTTTCCGGTTTTTTGGCTGGGATAGACAATGACAATTTAAGCTGCATGGGGCCCGTCAAGACTACGCCATTAAAATCTTTACCAATGGTTTTTTGCAACGGACTTTGACGAATATAAAGCAAGCCGTTAGCCAGGTCGGTGTTAATAGTCGTGTTAACATTAACAATCTGCGGCCCCAGATCGCCAATATAAGGTATTTCCCCATGCACATCTTGCACGGGTATATTCAATAAAGTCGCGGAATGGATTTCAGCTTTCATCGCACTGCCCGCAAAAATTAATTCACCATTGACATGCGTCAGGTGCGGCCAGTGGGGACCGTAATTAAAATCCAGGTCCTTGATTTGCGAATCCACTAAAAATTTTCCATTGTTGGCGGTAAAGGGAAAATCTTTCATATTACCCTGGATGACCGCCGTGCCAGCATTAATTTGACCGCTGACAAATGCATTCTTTAACCATACCACCAGATCAGGGTCCATAATTTTCGCCGGTAAATAACTGGCAAGCTTAGCTAAATTATTTATTGCATATTTCGCATTGATATTCACTGTAGCTGAGTCATTTTGCGGTATAGAGCCATCCGCTATCACATCTGCAACCAGGTCCGCGTTAGCAATGTGTAAATTCTTGGTGTTAACCGTAAGAGTGCCCGCATCGTCGCGCGAAAGTTTGATGTCGCCAGTTAAATTGGCTAGCGCTATGGTGCCATCAAAATAATGACTGGCGTTAAAACTGGTTTTGTTACTGGTAAGGGTAATGCTACCCTCTTTACCATTCCAACTGCCGCTACCGCTAAAATTCTTGATCGCAGGAAATTGCTGCCAGGCATCAATATTGAATTTTTGCACTGTGCCGCTGACTGATAAGTGCTGAACATCCTTTAAATCCGCGGGAAGTTGCGCTTGAAAATTCGTGACTTCCCCTTCCCCGCCCAACTGCAGTAATTGTTTGCGTTGCTCATCGGATAATAATGAAGTCATTAAAATGAAATGCTTAACATCCGCAATGTCAGCGTAATTAAATTTAACATTATTTAAAGTTAAATTATCATCCGCGTCACCCGTGGCTTGCACATTAAAATTAGTCGCTGGCCAGAGATGCGCAGGCAAATCCAGGTAAATTTCGTCCCCCGCGAAAGTCTGCACATTGTTCGCTATCTTCCAGCCTAAATTACCACTGATGCGATTGATCATTTGCGCATTTTTAGTGACGGATGAATATAACTCCAGGTTATAAACTTCAAAAGCACTTTGCATTTTATAAATGTGATTATTATTCCAGCGCACCCAAAGTTTGGTGCTGGCCAGTCCCTGGGTAATTTGCAAACCTTTCCAGCTTAATTTGCCAAACCATTGCGGCAGTGATAACCCTTCAAAATATAAATAAACATGACCATTCGCTTCGGGTAACTTGCGAATGTCACCATCCCAGCCTAAATGAACATCAACATTAACTGGCATTTCCTGGTTCAAGGTGGCGCTGCCATCAATAACATGATGGGTTGGTGAATTGCGCAGTGCCAGTGATTTTAAAGTAATGGAGCGTGGTGGATAATGCTCAGGAATATAATGCACTTCGATATCTTTCAAAGCCAGACGGGGTTGCGAAAAAACCCAGTTAAAAATTAAATCCGCCTGCACGGAGTTGCCAGTAGCGGTATCTTGCATATTAACGGCGCCCAGGTTAGCCACTTCGAAATGGCCCTTATCCTGATGATGAACGGTCAAGTCAATACCTGACACAGTCAAACTCTGAATAAATATTTTGCGCGTCCAAATGGTGCGCCAGATATTAAAATCCACCTCCAGCCGGTCCATCTTCAAGGTCGGAGTTTGTTGCAGCAAATCCAAAATGGTAATACCTTCTAACGAAATTTGCGGTTGATAACCATGCCAGCGAATATTGATTTCCCGAATCAATACCGGACGCCCCGCCTGCGCACTGACAAATTTTTCAAAATCGGCGCGGTGTTCCATCAAGACAGGAGTCAGCAATCGGGTAATACTCACTAGCAACGCCGCGAATACAATACAGGTGGCCAGTACAAACCCCAGTTTATCCAAAATTCTGGTGAAAGTTTTCATTGGCACACCTCATTCCGGTCTGCCCACGGTAAAATCTGATATTGTTCCTGCACAAACGAATGCTCGGAACGTAATTTAATAACTTTTCCCAGTTGCGTTTCCAGGTCCGCTAACATCGTCGATTGTTCATTCATTAATTCCGCGGCGACCGCGGGCGATACTGCTACCACAAAACCTGGCCATTGAAATAATTTTGCGGCACGTTGCAGTTCACGAAAAATTTCATAGCAGATCGTGGCGACTGATTTAATGGAACCGCGTTTTTGGCATAGCGGGCATGGTAAACATAAAATATGTTCCAGACTTTCGCGCGTGCGCTTGCGGGTCATTTGCACCAGGCCAAGACTGGACAATTCACTAATCTGAGTACGCGCACTATCCTTCGCCATGGCAGCGGTCAAGGCAGTCAGCAAATGTTCTTTATGGGCTGCGTCACTCATGTCAATAAAATCGATAATGATGATGCCACCTAAATTGCGTAAGCGGATTTGTCGCGCAATCACTTCAACCGCTTCTAGATTAGTTCGAAAAATAGTTTGTTCTAAATTAATATGCCCTACGTACGAGCCAGTATTGACATCAATGGTGGTCATCGCTTCAGTCTGGTCAAACACTAAATGGCCGCCGGATTTTAAATTTATGTTACGCTGTAGCGCCCGCTGTAATTCATCTTCAACACCATAAAGATCGAAGATGGGGCTAGTCCCTTCATAAAATTCCACTCGCGACGCCAGCATGGGCACATAGCGTTCCGCGAAAGTGCGCATTTGCACGGCAGCCTCCAGATTATCAACTCGGATGTTCTCAACATCATAGCCGACCAAATCACGTAATACGCGTAACACTATTGGAATTTCCTCATAAACCATTGTCATTGGGCGCGCGGTTTTCGCCCGCTTCGCTACTTCTTTCCATAAAGTACTTAAAAATTCCTTTTCTGCATCAATAGCTTCCTGGGTAACGTTTTCAGCCGCGGTCCGAAAAATAAAACCACCCTGCCGTGTTGGCGTAATCATTTCCATTAAACGCTTGCGTTCCCCCTCAGCAGAAATTTTTTGGGAAACTACAATTTGCTGGACCTGCGGCGTAAGCACCAGATAGCGCGAGGGAATGGTAAATTGCGTGGTTAAGCGCGCACCCTTCGTGCCTAACTGATCTTTGTAAACCTGCACCAGAATTTCCTGGCCTACCGTCAACAATTCTCGAATATCCTGCGCGGGCGGCGTGGCTGCGCTGCTCATGTCAGATATATGTAAAAACGCCGAGCGATCCAAACCAATATCAATAAACGCGGCTTGTATTCCTGGCAACAGTCTCGCGACGCGACCTTTGTAAATATTTCCTAACAGGCCATGTGAAATACTGCGCTCAATATGAATTTCCTGCAGTATGCCGCTTTCTAACAAAGCAACCCGCACTTCTCGTGGAGTCATGTTTACTAAAATTTCTTGTGCCATCTGCTGCGCTTATATAATCATTCGAATCGGGGTGCGGACTATGGCGTGTTCGCCTTGCGCCGATAATCGCGCATGATCGTATAAACCCACGGCCATAAGACCATGCTGGTTAACGAGGACGACCAGTACAGCCAGGTTTTTGGTAATTCACCAATAAAACCTTGCACACAAAATAAGATAAATTGATAAAGCAGCACAAACAGGAATATCCACATGCCCTGTTGCAATACGGGGTACATGCGTAATTGAGTATGCAGGCGCGCCACAAAAAAAGTTACAATCGTCAGCGCCAACGCATGTTCCCCAAGCAGGGTGCCATTCAACACATCCAGTAAAATTCCCACTATCCAGGCAACGCCCACATTCACTCGATGGGGTGACGTTATGACCCAGTAAATTAATACCATTAACACCCAGGCAGGCCGCAACCAGATAGTCCAGTCGGGCATGGGCAATAAAGTCAAAATGACTGCGACTAAAAATGATAAAAACACTGGCAGCCAAAAATTCTGGTTCATTGCACCCTACCTTTATTAGTCGCAGATACCACGCTCTTATTCTGCGGTGTTTTGTTAATGGCAAGTATTTCGGGTGCGGCAGGTGTTTTGTTAACAGCTGGTTTTTCATGCGTCGCAGGCGTTTTATTAGCGACAAGTTTATTGTCATGCGCCGCAGGCGTTTTGTTAGCAACCAGTTTTTCATGTGCCGGCAGTACTTTGTTAGCGACTAATTTGTCAGTGGATTCCTTGGTGACAGCGGCTTCGGCGATTTTTTGATTTTGGTTAGGCCATACCAATAAGACTTGACGGCTGCGATCAGCATGCGCGCTAGGCTGTACGTCAATCGTGGCAAACTGCATGCCGGGATCTTTATCGACGCTAATGACCTGACCGACCGGATAGCCAGCAGGATAATTTTCACCGAGACCAGAAGTCACTAACATATCGCCTTCCTTGATATCCACGGTTTGCGGCACATTCACTAAACGTAATTTTCCAGAATAACTGTCGCCTACCGCAATGGCCCTGATGCCGTTACGTGTAGTTTGAATAGGTACGCCACTGTGAGTGTCATTAATTAATAAAACGCGGCTGGTGATGGGACCAATTTGAATGACTTTGCCCATAACACCGTTTGCATCCAATACCGGTTGGCCGATGAAGACGCCATCGTATAAGCCTTTATCCAAAGTCACTTGATTTACAAAGGGATCAGAATCAACCGCCAGTAACTGGGCAATCAACACTTTTCCCCGCACTTGGGCGGAGGAACGTAATAAGGCTTTGAGTTGGTTGTTTTCAGATTCTATTGCGAGCAGCCGTTGGACTTGCGCTTTTAAAAGTAATTGCTCGGCTTTCAAATCAATGCTTTCTTTGACTAAGGCATCATGGGTGCTAATCATGCTGCCTAATTTATCGATTAATTGCACAGGATAACTAACACCATATTCCAGCATAGACAAGGGCATTGATAAGGCCGAACGCACCTGCTGTACTCCAGTGCCTTCATGGTCCAGGACCATCATCAAAATTGCCATTCCCACCCAAAATATCGTCCGTAATCCTGATTGGGAGTCTTTGGTAAATATGAAGTTAATATTCTATCCCTCGGTCTTATTTTTTATTCTCTCATCAAAAAATCCACACCAACCGTATCAACCATTTCTAATGCTTTACCACCGCCTCGTGCTACACAGGTTAATGGTTCATCAGCGATTATCACTGGCAAGCCGGTTTCTTCCATGAATAAACGGTCGACGTTGCGTAATAATGCGCCGCCGCCGGTTAATACCATGCCGCGTTCGGCAATGTCCGCCGCTAATTCGGGTGGTGCTTGTTCCAATGCAGCCCTGATCGCGCCTAAAATTCCGGATAAGGGTTCTTGTAAAGCTTCCAGTATTTCGTTGCTGTTTAAGGTGAAGCTGCGTGGAATGCCTTCCGCCAGATTACGACCGCGCACTTCCATTTCACGGACTTCAGTGGCTGGATACGCAGCGCCAATTTCATGTTTGATGCGTTCCGCAGTGGATTCACCGATTAATATTCCATAGTTACGACGTACGTAACTCACAATAGCTTCATCGAAACGATCACCACCAATACGCACGGAAGCGGAATAAACAATACCACTTAAAGAAATGATGGCGACTTCTGTAGTACCACCGCCGATGTCCACCACCATAGAGCCGCGTGGTTCATCAACTGGCATGCCAGCGCCCATGGCCGCTGCCATTGGTTCTTCGAGTAGATACACTTCACGCGCGCCAGCACTGATTGCTGATTCACGGATCGCCCGACGTTCAACCTGGGTCGAGCCACAAGGCACGGAAACCAGTACGCGCGGACTGGGGCGCAGGAAACGGTTTTCATGAACTTTGTGGATGAAATGCTGAAGCATTTTTTCCGTGACATAAAAGTCGGCGATAACACCATCTTTCATCGGACGGATGGCGGTAATATTGCCTGGGGTACGTCCTAACATCAGCTTGGCTTCGCTGCCTACTGCGGCAACATGTTTCTGGCTATGGTTATTGGCCGGGTTTTGACGAATGGCAACCACGGAGGGTTCATTCAAGACTATGCCTTTGCCGCGCACATAAATCAGCGTATTCGCGGTACCTAAATCAATGGATAAATCCGTGGAAAAATACCCTCTAATTCGTTTTAACATATGGTTTCAACTTCCTTTGTGGATTACGTTACGTATAGATGAATTCTAATAGAATAAAAATAAACTAGCCACAAGATAGTGAGAAAGTATAAGGAGTTTTGCAGATGAGTTTTATTGCCGCTTTAACGTGGTGTGTTTTTTAGACCAACGGGATGCGGGTCACTTCGCTTCAGCAACGGAGTTTCTAGCTCTAAATCTGAATGGGAGCGTTGCCTGGTAACCCCAAAAGTATTGTTATCGTTATGACGACTATTACTAAAAAGATTGAGCCTTGAGCAACCGGTCTTAATTGGTACAAAATTGCGGTAGACCACCCAACCCGTAAGCGCCAATGCGGAGCAGGCAAATAGCAAAAATCCTGCGGAAAAACCTGCTGAAGTTTTCTCACTATCCATCACTAATGCACTAAGCAATGCTTGGGTTTGGTTGGCGGTTAAAGTTTCGTTAGCGATCATTGATAAATTCATAGCTTGTGACCTCAAAACAGCAGATGTATAAATATTTGCTATTATAAACCTTGTAAAATATTTTTGCATCATTTTTTAGATCGCGGTTATGCTTTCTTTGACCACATTAATTATTTAATGATCATTAAAAACCAGATGCTTTTATGTTCTCACCCGCAGTATAATTGCCGGTTCTTTTCTCACTTCTTATAAAAAAGACCTTAGGGAGCCAGTTATGTCACTCACCACCGATGACGTCAAAAAAATCGCCCACCTTGCCCGGCTTGCCATCAGCGACCAGGAAATCAAGGCTTACACCGAACAGTTATCGGGAATACTAGACTTCGTGGAACAAATGAATCAGGTGGACACGGGTAACACCCAGCCCCTGGCGCATTCATTGGATATTTCACAACGGTTACGCAGTGACGGCGTGACTGAACCAGATAGACGCGCCGCTTACCAAGCGATTGCTCCACAAGTTGAAGCGGGTTTATATCTAGTCCCACAAGTTATTGATGGCGGAGAATAACATGCATAAAACTATCGCCGAATTAGGTAACGATCTTAAAACCAAAAAAATTTCCAGCGTGGAACTCACGCAGGAATTTCTTGACCGTATTAACCGTTTTGAAAATTTGAATAGCTTTATCACCGTGACTACCACACAGGCATTGATGCAGGCCAAAGCCGCCGATGCATTGCTTGCGCAAGGTAAAGCCGGCCCACTGACTGGCATTCCGATCGCGCATAAAGATATTTTCTGCACCCAGGGTGTTAAAACCAGTTGCGGTTCAAAAATGCTGGATAGCTATATTTCACCTTATGACGCCACGGTCATTGAAAAATTTAATGCCGCGGGTGCGGTGTTAATTGGCAAAACCAATATGGATGAATTCGCCATGGGGTCTTCCACTGAAAACAGCGCTTATGGGCCAGTTAAAAATCCGTGGCAACTGGATTTAGTACCGGGCGGTTCTTCGGGTGGCTCTGCAGCTGCGGTCGCTGCACATTTAGCACCCGGTGCAACTGGCACGGATACCGGCGGTTCAATCCGCCAACCAGCAGCCTTATCGGGTATCTGCGGCATGAAACCTACTTATGGCCGCGTCTCACGCTATGGCATGGTAGCTTATGCTTCCAGCCTGGACCAGGGCGGCCCTTTGGCAAAATCCGCCGAAGATATCGCGCTGATGTTAAATGTGATGGCGGGTTTTGACGCGCGTGATTCCACTAGCGTTGATTTGCCGGTGCCGGATTATACGGCTACTTTAACTGAGAAAATCCATGGTTTGCGGATTGGTTTGCCCAAACAATATTTTGATAGTGGGTTAGATGCGGGTGTTGAAAAGGCCATTCAAGCTGCTATCAAAGAATATGAAGCCATGGGTGCGATAGTTCAGGAAATTAATTTACCGAATACCATGTTATCGATACCAGCTTATTATGTGATTGCGCCCGCTGAATGTTCTTCTAATTTGGCGCGTTATGATGGTGTGCGTTTTGGTTATCGCTGCAAAGACCCGGTTGATTTGGAAGATTTATACAAACGCTCGCGCAGTGAATCTTTGGGCCCGGAAGTAAAGCGTCGCATCATGATTGGCACTTACGCATTGTCCGCTGGTTATTACGATGCTTATTATTTAAAAGCCCAAAAAATCCGCGGCTTGATTCGCAATGATTTTCTTGAAGCATTTAAAAAAGTAGATGTCATCATGGGGCCTACTGCGCCGACAACGGCATTTAAATTAGGCGAGAAAACCAACGATCCTATCAGTATGTATTTATCGGATATTTATACGATTGCGGTCAATCTCGCCGGCTTGCCCGCGATGTCAATTCCAGCGGGTTTCGTCAATGATTTACCAGTAGGCTTGCAACTTATAGGCAACTTTTTCAATGAAGCGCGGCTGTTAAACATCGCGCATCACTATCAAAAAGTCACTGACTGGCATACACGCACACCAAAGGGGTTTTAAGATGGAATGGGAAACAGTAATAGGTCTGGAAATTCACGCGCAACTGTTGACAAAAAGTAAAATTTTTTCGGGTGCTTCAACCGCGTTTGGTGCTGAGCCAAATACTCAGGCGTGCGCGATTGATTTGGGCTTTCCGGGAGTGTTGCCGGTTTTGAATAAAGAAGCGGTAACGATGGCGATACGGTTTGGCTTAGGTGTGAACGCGGAAATTTCGAAAAAATCGGTGTTCGCGCGCAAAAATTATTTTTATCCGGATTTACCGAAAGGTTACCAGATCAGCCAGTATGAATTACCCATTGTTGGCAAGGGCCAGATTGATGTGCTATTAGAAAATGGTGAAATGCTGCGGGTCAATATTACTCGTGCGCATTTGGAAGAAGATGCGGGTAAATCCTTGCATGAAGATTTTCATAATATGAGTGGGATTGATTTGAATCGTGCGGGTACGCCCTTGCTGGAAATTGTTTCGGAACCGGATATGCGTTCCGCGAAGGAAGCGGTTGCGTATTTGAAGGCGATTCATTCGCTGGTGCGTTATCTGGAAATTTGTGATGGCAACATGCAGGAAGGGTCATTCCGTTGTGACGCGAATGTTTCAGTGCGGCCTAAAGGTGAAACCAAATTGGGGACGCGCGCGGAGTTAAAAAATATTAATTCATTTCGTTTTGTCGAGCGCGCGATTAATTATGAAGTTGAGCGGCAGATTGCTTTACTTGAAAGTGGCGGCAAGGTGAAGCAGGAAACACGTTTGTTTGATTCTGTTAAAAATGAAACGCGTTCTATGCGCAGCAAGGAAGAAGCAAATGATTACCGTTATTTCCCTGATCCGGATTTATTGCCGTTGATTGTGACGGATGAATTAATCAAGGAAACGCTGGCGGTATTACCCGAACTGCCCCACCAAAAGCGGCAACGTTTTATCGACCAATATTCGTTAAGCGCTTACGATGCCGGCATGTTAGTTAGCAGCCGCGCGCTGGGGGATTACTTTGAAACTGTGGTTAAAGAATCCGGCGCGCTAGCCAAGCTGGCGGCGAACTGGATCATGGGTGACTTATCGGCGTCTTTGAATAAAGATAATATTGAAATTACCGAGAGTCCGGTAACAACCAGTCAACTCGCCTTATTATTGCAACGCATAGCTGACGACACGATTTCCGGCAAAATCGCCAAAACTGTTTTTGAAGCAATGTGGAACGGCGAAGGCACCGCTGATGAAATCATTGAAAAACAAGGTTTGAAACAGGTCACCGATTCCGGCGCTATTGAACAATTAGTCGATAAAATCATCGCCGCCAATCCCGACCAAGTTGCCGATTACCGCGCCGGCAAAGAAAAACTCTTCGGCTTCTTCGTGGGCCAAGCCATGAAAGAATCCGGCGGCAAACTAAACCCGCAACAATTGAATGAATTGTTGAAAAAGAAGCTGGCTGGGTGACATTGTATAGACGTAGGTTGGGCTGAGCGCAGCGAAGCCCAACAGTTTTTTCTTAAGAGCGTATAGCCGGACACATGTAAAAGATTTTACAGCACCAAGATTTCCTGCTCGCACCAAACGCGACATCCCTTTCGCAACCTCTCCTGCCACCCTGACACTATAAACTGCTTTAATGTGGGTACTACATAATGAGAAAGAAGCCTATAAACTTGACTAGTACACAAAATCAGTGTACCATTATTATGAAAGACATTTTTAACGTAAAGTTATCAATGCGGGCTTATAAGGACTTAAAAAAAGTCCCGCTGCCAATCGCCCTTAAGTTACAAGCATGGATCGACGATGTTGGTCATCGTGGACTATCTGAAACCAGAAAAATCCCCGGGTATCATGATGAGCCTCTGAAAGGTAAAAGAAAAGGTCAGCGCTCTATACGTTTAAATATTGCCTATCGAGCTATATATATTATAGATAAATCAGGCGAGATAAATTTTATAGAAGTCCAGGAGGTCAATAAACATGAGTATTAAAAGCAAAATGACAGAAAAAACTTTGAAAAACATTGTCGCGATAACTGGGGTCAAACTGACGCTTGGTAAATTAATCTGGGCTATTAGGCAGGCCGATGATATTGCTCAAATTGATTTCGCTAAAAAACTTCAAATTTCAAAACAACAATTGAGTGACATTGAGCATGGCAAAGCCGTCAGTCCTAAACTTGCTGCAAAATATGCAAAAATTTTGGGCTATCCTACCGAGCAATTTATTCGATTAGCTTTGCAGGATTTAGTTGATCGTTTGAATCTTAATGTGCAAGTTGAAATTACCAAAAAGAAAGGGCGAAAGAATGAAGGGTCTGACAAAGCTGCATAATAAGAAATTAGCCGTTGTAATTCGCGCGTGGGCATGAATGACATGTTCGTTAGTCAATAAACGTTCCCGGGTTCACATTGAAAATTTTTGCTAAAATGGTAATTTGTCTTAAATTAAGTTTTCTTTTTCCATTTAATATTTCTGAGACAACTCCTTGGCTGCCTATTTCATGTAAATCAGATTGCTTCAATTGTCGTAATTGCATGAGGTATTTAAGAGCGTCAACTGCCTTGGCGTTTGGAAGTTGAAAGTGTTTTTCATCATAAGAAGTAATTAAATTGCTTATAGCATCTACCAAACCAATATAAGGATGTTTTTCATTATCTCCCACAACATCTAAAAGTTGGTCTAAATGATTAACCAATAAGTCATATTCTGAATTATTTTTTGGATAGGTAAGAAGAGGCGCGACATATTTCCAATGCTTGGTCGCTTCTTGAACTACATGCTTGTTTTTTGCAGTTGTACGGGTCATGTGAACCTCTCATTTCTTCCACTTGCCTTTGTCATAATCAATATGACTAAGGATATTGCGTATGTAAAGTCGTTGTCGATTAAAATGTATACTTGCGATTATCCTAAGCTTATTCCCGCCAATATCAAATACATACAGGTTACCAACTCTATCTATAGTGTTAAAAAACATTCTCAATTCAGCAAAATTCTTAAAATTATTTTTACATATAACTTGATACCATCCATCTAGAGAACTTGCACACTCTGGAAATAAAACTTTGACCTCTTTGATTCTTTTCTTTGTAATAATATGCATTGCAAACTTCCTTGATTACCATTAATTATATATCTCAAATTGAGATATTTCAAGCTGTAAGTACTAAAAAATTATAATAAGTTGATTGTGTTTATTTTATTGCCACCGCACTGCTGGCTACGATAAAAGCTGTTGGGCTTCGCTTTGCTCAGCCCAACCTACTTTGCTGCCTACATCACATACTTATAAAATTTTGTATCTACCTTCATGATGGGGAAGTTTGCTGGTAGGGTGGTTTTGGGGATTTCGGTGAAGGCGTTTTTTTCGTAGAAGCGGTGGGCGGCGAAATAGGTGGCTACGGTGCCCAGGTAAATTTCTTTAATGTTTTTTGATTTACACCAGTTTAGTAATGTCGTTAAAAGCTCTTGCGCTATGCCTTTGTCTTTGCCGCGGTATTCTTTGGCGACGAACATTTTTCGTAATACACATTGGGAATTGCCTATATCGATAAGCGCGATTGTGCCGATAATTTTATCGCCGCTACGCGCTACCCAGAAATTACCCGCGCCTTTTTGATAAAAAGATGGAATATTATTCAAGTCGGGCTGGTCTTTTATCGTGATGGGGATGCCAAATTCGCCAATTTGAATATCTAGAATTAAATTAATAATCTTATCTTTATATTGGTCCTGATAGATATTAACCTCTGGTGTGGACATTAGTCGGCCTCAACTATGGATTACTCATGAGTTTTTACTATCCTAGCAAAAACTACTATTTCATCCTAGCGTCGTCCGCCACGGAAGCCGCCGCCCCTGCCGCCACCAAAGCCACCACGATGAAAACTTTGGAATTGATGATTCTGATAATGGCCACCGAAATGATTTTCTTCACCATGAGATTGTTGTGCATGATGCTGTGAAACATTGGCATTAGTATGCTGATTATGAAATTGCTGCTGAGCGTGATTGGCATTAGCGTTGGAATGAACATTATTAGCATTAGTGTGATTGAAATTATTTACATTATTTTGGTGCGCAACATTATTCGTTCCATGCCAGTTTCCATTAGTATTACCATGCCAATTATTATTCCAATTACCATTATTACCGTGCCAATTGTTATTCCAATTATTGCCGTGCCAATTATTCCAGCCATTACCATACCAACCATGGTATCCCCAATTACTACCTGCACCCCATAAAGCACCAATCGCTAAACCCGTGAAAAGAGCTGGGAAGGGTGAGACATAATAAGGTTGCGTATAGGAATAAGAGTAAGGATCGTAGTAAGGATTATAATAGGGATCAGCATAGGGTGGATAAACCGGTGGCGGTGGTGGGTAAGCTCCAACAACCACATAAGCATTGGCCTGAACAGTAAACATCAAACCAGCTAGTAAAAATAGATATTTTTTCATTTCAATTCTCCAGGATTAGCTAAGCTTTAAACTGGATCATCTCTATCTCTACTATATATCACCTGCTATTATTCTACTATGCGTATAAGTGATACTTCATAAAATTGTCCGTAAAACCAATAGCTTGATCTGCTTACAGGAATTAGTGTCTGTTGACCTTTCTGGCAAATACATAACCGAGTAAGGCAAATAACAAGGTGGGCAACAACGCCGCCAGCAGCGGTGAAAATTGAAAGACAATGCTGAATTGACCGAGAAACGCGTTAAGAATATAAAAAACAAAACCCACTACAATCCCAAAAAATACTCGCCAACCCATAGTCACTGAGCGCGAAAAAACTAAGACAAAAGGCACCGCCAGCAAAATCATCACAATAGTCGTTAACGGCTGAAAAATTCGTTTCCAGAATTCCCACTCAAAGTCGCTGGCCTGTAACCCATTCTGCACCAAATGTTGGGAGTAATTATGTAAAGTAGCCAGTGACATTTCTGGCGGTTCGATTAATCCTACATTCAGCAAGTTAGGATTCAATGGCATATCCCACACCATTTCACCCAGATGCTGACTTTGCGTTTGATTATTAGCAAACGTGGTTTTTAACACGTCATGCGATAACCATTTACCCTGCCGCCGTTCCAGTGAAGCAACATAATACGTCGCTAACAAATGATGTTGCGCATCAAATTGGTAACGCGTTACCCCCACCAAGTGTTGCAAGCCCTCAACCCGATTAATTTGTAAAAAATTATTGCCTTCATGTATCCAGATACCCGACAGCGTCGCGACCGCCTGGCCACCACTTTGTTCGCTTTGCTTGCGAGTCGTGGCCAGATGATGGGACTTAGGTACGAGCAATTCCCCAACTGCGGTCGCCACCAGGGTTAAACTCAACGCTGCGGCGATGACTGCAAGTGCGATACGCCGCACCGAAAAACCCGCTGCGCGCATCACGACTAATTCCTGATGCGCCGACAATACGCCCAAACCAATCACCCCGCCGATCAACACCAGCATAGGAAAAAATTGATATAAATGCCGCGGTGATTCCAGCAAGACATGCACAAAAGCTTGCGCGAAACCATAATCACCCGAGCCTACATCTTTTAACTCTTCGAGAAAATCAATAACAAAAATCAATCCCACCATCACCAGTAACACTAACGCGGTTGAAGCTATCACACTGCGGGCAATGTATTTATGTAAAATTTTCATGAGTGAGCGCGCCTCATGTTGAATAGGGACCAGGGCTGCAATTGATAGCGTTTTTGTAATAGGAATATAGTCCCCGCCAGCGCCAGAATAAGCAGATGCACCCACCACATGCCGAAGGCAATTGGCACCATTTTAATTTCTATCCAGTTACGCGCGACAAACAATAAATTCACATACACAATATAAAGCAAAACCGCCGGCAATAAATTGGTATAGCGGCTTTGTCGCGGGCGTGCATGACTGAGGGGGATAGCCAGCAGCATCAACACCACTACCGACAATGGAATAGATAAACGCCATTGCAATTCCGCGGCCTGGATTGGGTCATCACGATTTTGCCAAAGTTTGTGGGTAGTGATGGTTTCAGCTTCTTCGTGAGAGGAAGTGATGACCGGTGAAGGAATACGGACAGCGTATTTCGCAAACTTGATAACACTGTAGGCGTTCTCACCCGGTGTACCTGCATAACGAAAACCTTCATGTGAGACGATAAAATTTTCTTTATTCGGCGGTAATTTTTCCTGATAACCGCGCGCCGCGGAAACCACTATCCAGGCGCCGTTGTGAATCGCTGGCGAAGATTTTTGTTCTTCGGCGATAAATAAATTATCGGCTTGCTGGCGATCGCGAGAAATTTTCTCCACATACACTACACGCCTGCCATCGTTTAACACTTGAAAACGACCTGGCCGCAGCGTATCCATAATGGTATTTTGGGAAATGCCTTTATTTTTTTCCAAAGCGATAGCGGGATTAACTAACAGCATTAACAGCAGCACTAACCCGGCGATAAAAAAGGCCAGCAGCAACGTAATTCCCACTAAACGCCGCTGCCCAATACCACAAGCCTGCATAACCGACATTTCACTGTCCGCATATAAGCGACCATAAGCCAGGATGATCCCCAGATATAGCCCCAGGGGCAGCAACAATGCCAATAGATAGGGAATTTCAAAACCCATTAAGCGCATCACCAGCGCGGTGGCGATTTTGCCGGAAGCAGCATAACTTAAATAACGCACCCACTGGTTGGATAGAAAAATCAGCAATAATACAATGGTCACCGCCAGCAGGGATGACAAAACTTCTTTTAGTAGATATCTTGAGATAATCATTATGGGATAGTTATAAAGGTGACAAACATTATTTTTTAAGTAAACTTGTTTCAGGGGCTGTTAACATTTCGCATAGTAGAAATATCAACAGTCCCCGAGGATTATACTTGAAACGAGCTTTAGGAGCTAACATGAAATTTACTTTGAAACAGGGCAAGATCGCAAAAAAAGCAAAATCCTGCCAAATCATCGGCGTTTCAGAAAAAGGTGATTTAACGATAGCTGCCAAAGCCGTGGATAAAGCCAGCAAGGCGCTAATCACCAAACTGTTTAAACAAGGTGATTTTCGCGGTGAACTGGGCCAGACCTGGTTAATTCCTATGCTTAACTCCGGTACTTTATTACTGGTTGGCTGCGGCAAAACCTTGACCGTCACCGCCGGTGATTTTCGTAAAATCATTAACGCCAGTTTCAAAGAAATCCAGAGTACGCATATTGAACAAGTCACCGTGGCCCTGGAAGACTTGATCATTACCGATTATTCCCCTAGCTGGAAAGTCAGACAGATTGTTGAAGTTGCCAATAGCGCGCTCTATGTTTTTGACCAGTTTAAATCCGCCAAAAAAGCCGCTACGCATTTAAAAGAAATTACCATTAGCTGTGCCGGTGATAAAACCGAGTTAGCCGAGTGTCAACGCGCCCTGGCTCAGGGACGCGCGATTGCGGAAAGTGTCAGTTTCGCAAAAAACCTGGAAAATCTGCCCAGCAATATCTGTACGCCTACTTTCCTGGCCGAACAAGCCAAGGAATTTGCCAGCCAGCATAAAAATATTACCATCAAAATCCTGGAAGAAGCCGAGATGAAAAAACTTGGCATGGGCGCATTTATGGCGGTCACCAGCGGCAGCGCGCAACCCGGCAAAATGGTTTGTCTGGAATACACCGGCACTGATAAAAAATCCGCTCCTATAGGTTTGGTAGGCAAAGGCATTACTTTCGACAGTGGTGGCATTTCATTAAAACCACCTGAAGCCATGATTTCCATGAAATATGACATGTGTGGCGCTGCGACTGTATTGGGCGTTTTCAAAGCCGCGACTTTATTAAAATTGCCGATTAATCTGGTGGGTATCATGGCTATCGCGGAAAACCTGCCTAGCGGCACCGCTTGCAAACCAGACGATATCGTCACTACCCTGTCCGGCATCACCGTTGAAATTTTAAATACTGACGCGGAAGGCCGACTGGTATTAAGCGATGCCTTAACCTATTGTGAACGCTACAAACCAAAAATTGTCATCGACATTGCCACCCTCACCGGCGCGGCAGTGATTGCCTTGGGCCATCATGCGTCTGCCCTGCTCACTAATGATGATGAACTGGCCCAGGATTTATTGACGGCGGGGCTGGAAAGTTATGACCGCGCCTGGCGGTTACCATTGTGGTCGGATTACCAGGAGCAAATTAAAAGTCCTTTTGCTGATATCGCCAATACAGGGGGGCGCACTGCTGGTACAATTACCGCGGCCTGCTTTTTATCACGATTTACCAAAAAATTCCGCTGGGCACATCTTGATGTGGCGGGCACAGCAGCGATGATGATGGGCGGCGCGGACCGTTATGCCACGGGCAGACCCATCCCGATGTTAACGCAATTTTTAATAAACCAATGTAACGACTGACATGCCTAGAATTGATTTTTACATACTCGAAGAAACTTCCCTGCAGGCCCGCCTCGCGCTGGCTTGCAAACTTATAGAGAAAGCCCATAAAAACCGTCATCGAGTTTTTATTAATACCAGTACGGCGCAGCAAGCCAATCAATTGGATGAATTATTGTGGACTTATCGTGATGACAGTTTTCTACCGCATAATTTATATGGCGAAGGCCCTGAACCGGCACCGCCTATACAAATTGGTTGTCAGGTTACACCCACTAAGCATCGCGATATTTTATTGAATTTAAGCGATGAGGTACCAGTTTTTTTCACGCAATTCTCGCGCATACTGGAAATTGTCAGCAATGAACCTGCTGTGCAAACCAGCAGCCGCGAACATTATCGTCACTACCGCGCTTGCGGCCATGAAATCAATACTCATAAATTGTCAACTATCGAATAGAAAAGAGCCCTATGGAAAAAGTATATAACCCCCAAGCTATTGAACAGCATTGGTATAACATCTGGGAACAAAAAAATTATTTCGCACCTGGCGGTGCGGGCAAACCTTATTGCATCATGATTCCTCCACCCAATGTGACTGGCGTGTTACACATGGGCCATGGTTTTAACGCTACGTTAACGGATATTTTAATTCGTTATCATCGCATGCGTGGTGACAATACTTTATGGCAACCCGGAACAGATCATGCTGGTATCGCCACACAAATGGTAGTGGAAAGACAATTGTCGGCCGTTGGACAAAGCAGGCATGACTTAGGACGCGAATTATTTATTGAAAAAGTCTGGGAATGGAAAAACACTTCCGGCGGCACTATCACCCAGCAATTTCGTCAACTCGGTGCTTCCATGGATTGGCCGCGCGAACGCTTTACGATGGATGAGACGCTATCACGCGCCGTGCGCGAAGCATTTATCCGACTTTATGATGATAATTTAATTTATCGTGGCACCCGCTTAGTGAATTGGGACCCGGTGCTGCATACCGCTATTTCTGATCTGGAAGTTAATAACTTCGAAGAAGAAGGTAAGTTGTGGCATATTCGTTATCCACTGGCTTCCGGGAAAGGCCATATCACGGTCGCAACTACGCGTCCGGAAACATTGCTGGGCGATGTTGCCGTCGCCGTCAATCCAGAAGATGAACGTTACCAGCATTTGGTGGGCCAGCAAGTACAATTGCCGTTAACCGGTAAAACCATTCCTATCATCGCTGATGAATATGTAGAAAAAGATTTTGGCAGCGGTTGCGTGAAAATCACGCCTGCGCATGATTTTAATGACTATGCGGTAGGCATGCGCCATCAACTGGAACCCATTAATATTTTCACCAAAGATGCGCATATCAATGAAAATGCACCGGCAGCGTATCGCGGCATGGACCGGTATGTAGCACGCAAACAAATTTTAAAAGATTTAACCGCCTTAGACTTGATTGAAAAAATCGACAAGCACATGACGAAAATTCCGCGTGGTGATCGTTCCGGCGCGGTGGTCGAGCCATTTCTAACTGAGCAATGGTATATGAAAATGCAACCGCTGGCAGAACCTGCTCTTGCCGCGGTGGCACAAGGTAAAGTGAAATTCATTCCGGAAAATTATACTAAAGACTACTTTCGCTGGTTAAACAATATTGAAGATTGGTGCATCAGCCGGCAATTATGGTGGGGGCACCGCATCCCAGTCTGGTACGATGAAGCGGATAAAATGTATGTAGGCCATGACGAACAAGATGTGCGCGTACGGAATAATCTTGGCGCAACAATTAAGTTACGTCAGGATGAAGATGTGCTGGATACCTGGTTTTCCTCGGCATTATGGCCTTTTTCCACCTTGGGCTGGCCAGATACCAGCACGGATTTAGCAACCTTCTACCCTACCAGTGTGCTCGTCACAGGCTTTGATATCATTTTCTTCTGGGTGGCCCGCATGGTCATGCTGGGCTTGAAATTTATGGACGAAGTGCCGTTCAAAGAAGTTTTTATTACTGGCCTGGTGCGCGATTCTGAAGGCCAGAAGATGTCGAAGTCCAAGGGCAATGTTTTAGATCCGCTGGATTTGATTCACGGCATTAGCCTCACCGATTTAATTAATAAACGTACCTATGGCTTGATGCAGCCCGAGATGGCGCAGAAAATTGAAAAAATGACGCGTAAACATTTTCCGGATGGGATTGCTTCCTACGGTACTGATGCGTTACGTTTTACTTTTTGTTCATTCGCATCACATGGCCGTGAAATTCGTTTTGATTTGGGGCGACTGGAAGGTTATCGAAATTTTTGCAATAAACTATGGAACGCGGCGCGGTATGTGATGATGAATACCGAAGGCCAGGATACCGGTCTAACTAATAAAGCAATGGAGTTATCACTGCCGGATCGCTGGATTATTTCTCGTTTACAAAAAACCATTACCGTGGTGGACGATGCCATTGCCAGTTATCGTTTCGACTTACTGGCACAAGCTATTTACGAATTTACCTGGAATGCGTTTTGCGATTGGTATCTGGAATTATCCAAACCTATTTTAACGTCAGCTGACAGTTCGCCGGAAGCACTGCGTGGCACGCGTCATACGTTGGTGATGGTGCTGGAAAGTTTGTTGCGATTATTGCATCCGCTCATGCCTTTTATCACGGAAGAAATCTGGCAAAAGATCGCGCCGCTGGCGGGACGACAAGGCGACAGCATTATGTTGCAAGCTTATCCTATCGCCGACCCGACATTGGAAAATGCGGAAGTTGATGCGGAATTAACCTGGGTACAAAACGTGATAATCGCGGTACGCACTATTCGCAGTGAAATGAATATCGCGCCGGGCAAGGCATTGCCGATTTTATTTAACAAAGGCACGGCACTCGATAAAACACGTTTTGAAAAAAATCAGCATTTGATTATGACGCTGGCCAAGTTTGCCAGTGTACAGTGGTTGACAGCGCAAGATAGTATTCCGGAATCTGCCACCGCGTTAGTTGGGGATTTGGAAATTTTGATTCCTATGGCGGGGTTGATTGATAAAAATGAAGAGTCAGCACGACTGTCGCGTGAAATCGCCAAATTGATGAAAGATGGTGAACGTATGGAAATGAAATTACAAAATCCCAGCTTTGTGGATAAAGCGCCGGTGGATGTAGTGGAGAAGGAAAGGGAACGGCTGGGTGAGTTGAAGGTTACGTTGGAGAAGTTGCAGCAGCAGTTGGAAAAGATTGGGGCTATGTGAGGAAGTTTTTTAATAGCTTGAGACTTAAACGATATTCATCCGGCTCACGACCGAAGTAATGCCGTTGACAACCTGGTCCAGAATAGTAGGTACGATTTCGGGTTTTGCGCCTCTTATCATTACTTCATATTGAGTGGCTGTTTTAAATTTCGGTTCACAAGTTTTTTTCATGAAGTCTTGAAGTTGCATTTTTATTAAAGACAACCCATGGATACTATAAATACCGCATAAGTTTTCCGTCTTTTTATCCCCACCCTGTGCTAAATCATTTATTGCGCGCATAATTTTATAAAATTCGGTGATTTCATTAAACCGCCAAAATCCATAGCCCGGCGTAGTCTTGTTAAACGCGGATACTATCGCCATGATTTTTAAATCAGGATCGGCGTTTTGATCAAGCTCGTTCGTAGCCTTCATCATTGCCACGCCGCGTGTTGCAAACCGGTAATCCACTCCCTCTACCGAGTATTTCACCCCCCCAAAAAATGGACTGATACAATGTTGCCAAAGTGATTTATCCTCTAGAATAAATTTTATCATGCCGTAAATTTCTTCCAGCGACTCTCTCGATCCTTCTAACAGGGTAAATAACGGTCTGGAAGCTTTCTCTATCACTTCCGCAGTTTTGACTAACCTGCTTATTTGAAGTTCTGCTTGTTCACGCAAGACAGCAGCATCATAATCACAATTAACTAATTCGACAAATCCACAACTTTTTAAATTATCACAAACCTCTTTAATTTTAACAAATTCTACTTTTATAGCGTCGAAGCTTGTTCGAATGATGGAATCTTCACTGGCCAGGGAATAGTTCCAACCCACACTATTGGGAAAGCGAGGAAAAAAATTCTTTCTGAGAAGATAGCGCTCTCGGGTAGCTAATGCTAATTTTGCTAATGGTAACACCTTTTTTACTGTCGTCTTCACAAACTCAAGCATTTCATGATAAAACTTTTCCAGCTCCACCATTTTCCGGCCACTATCTTTAGCTGAAGTCAAACTCGAATTTACCGCAGCTGAATTTTCTGTTGTCGCAGTTATTTCCTGATCAAAAGCAGTCATTTTTTTTGAGATATTGGCCAAGCAGATTTTAACTTCTTCCAGAGTTTTCGTATGGTAATTATCTATTAATTCTACCCATAAATTATCAAGTTCTTTTGGTTGATTATCTAATTGGGTAGCGCGTAGATTAAAATTATTAAAAGAAGTTTCGAGCTCCGATACAACAGATTTAACACCATTTAATAGCTGTGAAGAAGTGCTCATCGCAGCTTTATATAATGTCATTTTTTTATTAATTGAAGTTTGACGAGTAGCAAGAAGAGTTAATTTTTCTTGACGAGTTTTAAGATAGCTTGAATAAACTTCTTTAGCCTTTTTAATCAATTCTAATTTTTTGTCTATAGAAATAATCACGCTTTTAATATTATTTTTCCCTGATGGCGCAGATAATGGTATAACAAAGTTGGGGGCCAACGCTTTATTAGCAAAGGTAGGAAAACACCTTAATTCATTAATAAAAGCCAAATCTAAGCCCTTTTTCATGGCTTTTTCAATTTTATTAACCAGACGATATAATGCTTTGGGTTCTACATTTACTTGTTGATATTCCGAATTTTCCAACCAGGCAACAACAATCGTAACCAACATTTTGTGCAAATAATCATAAATTAACTGCGCGCGTAAATCATCCTCAGGATTAAACTTGTTGTTCTTTAACTTGAGCAACTCCAGGATTTTAGCTTTAACATTTCCTGAACTTTCTAATGTCTGTGAATAAGCAAATAAAGTAATTTTTTTAATAAAAAAATTAAAATATTTATACTTTTTAAAATTATCGAGATATTGAATTTCTTTAATTAGATAATGGTGAAAATAGGCCGCTAAGCTACTAATAACTTCCTGGCTAAATGGCGGAGCTATAGTTTCATCGGAAAATTTTATTGGATAGTCATTGTCTTCTTCACACAGGTTCGTGAATAAATAATCATTGTAATCTTTACTGACAAAATTCACCGCTAAAGGCAGGCCATATAACTTAATATCACTTAGCTTAGCCCATAATAATCCATCTAACAATTTTATTAATATTGGTTTTATATATTCAAGAACGGAATTCAGTGTAGCGGCATAAGCGTTTTCTGCAGCCAGTAAGACAGCTTTGTTAACTGAAGTTTGAAATGACTCTTCTGACTCTTGGGCACTCGATATTATACTAAAGAAAGAATCCAGAATGGAATGCTCTTTTACCTCTGCTGGAACTGTTAAAATGGCCTCGATAAGATAATTAATATTCGTAGTATATATTTTATTAATAATAACTGGGTTGTTTTGAATGAGCATAATAGCGTTTTTCAATCTATTATCACTTTTTAATGCGATATCTTTTGCCGAACGCTCACTAATTTTTTTAATCATATTATCAAGTATTCTCTTTGCCATTACCTTCGTGCCAATTTTTTCCAGCATTTCTTGTTTAAATTCGGGTTGACTGATCCAATAGTGAGTGATTGCCGGCACGACAATTTCATTAATATAAGATTTGATAAACAATATTTGCTTTATTTCGGGTGTTGCTTGTGGATGATTTATATTAGCTAAAAAAAGTCTGGTAATTGCTCCATCAAGATCACCATTTTCATCAATCAATTCTGCACAAGTTATATTGATCACTTCGAAAATAAATTGTAGGAAAGTCAGATTATTTGCTAAATATTCCTCAAGGTTCATGACAGAACCTTGCCTGCCTTCGGCTAAATTATTTATTGACGAAATAATATAGGTATCTTGATAAAGAAATACATGTAAATGCTGCACGAGACTTTCTACCAAGGCAGGATTAACAGGTGGGGAATGTTCAAGTACAGGAGGAAATCCTTTCAACAACTGAGTAATGGCTTTGGGACCTTGACGATTACTATCTTCGATAATGGCACGGAGACCATTTAGCACCTGGGGATGATTACTTCTTATATATGTTAGGTAGTCAGTAAAATAACGCGGCATACTCTTCGTTCCGATCAATTTTGAATTATAATGATTAAACAATATTCAGTTATCATGCAAATGTCAATAAAAGATTGAATTTTAAAGTGTTAACTTAAAACTTATTTTATACAGCTTAGTCTTTGAAATATTGACAATTTTCACTGCTACCGATCTTAAATTATTCACTTATATCCTGTTACCAGCCATCTATATGCCGCCAATAGTCTATAATATGAGCATATATCCACAAGCCGAGGTACCTATGTCAGACAATTTTAACCCGGAAGAATTAGCTGACGTTTATATGGCTGCAGTAATCGATTTTCTTGACGGAAAAGAGAATATCAATGAAGCGATAATGATGCGCGGTATCATTATTGAAGACCCTTTGACGAAAGGGAAAAGTGGTAATAATGCTACTTTGGATTCTATCGAAAGTCATTTTGACGATGCCGGGAATAGAAAAGCACAAGTCGCTACATTTACTTATCATGAACCCGATCGCCGAGATAGAGAAAAAGTCCGTTTCCTCAGTGAAGAACTGAGTGACAGAGAAAAAATCGCTTTGGCAGCGGTATATTTTACTGCGGGCGTGATCGCAAAAAAAGGTTATGAACATAATGCCGATGCAACTAAATGTCTTGATGCCATTCAGGTTTATGTCGCGAATGAAATGCGCGGCACCAAACTTTTTGCGGAACCTATGGGCTATAAAATTAGTGATGAATTTGCTGATAAATTAAACCTTTTAAAAGAACGCGCGCCTAAAGTTGCCCAAGCCGCGCAAGTCAATGCCACTTTTAAAGATGTATTACAAGCGCAGTTTTATAATATCAGTTTACAAAAGAAAGCTATTCTCAAACACGCTGGCGCCGATAAACCTTCTGATCTGAAAGGTAATGATGCGGAGAAATTTAGAATTTTAAGCGTGATCACAGCAGCGATTGATAAGTTTGGACAAGATTATGATATTAACAAAGTAGTGACAGCAGTAGCCGATGCGGCAAACCAAGATGCCAATCGTAAAAAAGGCGCAATCGGTACTCATCATACTAGTGAATTAATCCAGAAAATTTCACAGTTAGTTATCAAGGAAGTACAAGATCGCAAAATCACTCGCGAAAAAGATGCGCCTTCACCCACAGTCGTATCACCTAGAGGCTCCATTTCCAAATCGGGATCACAATCCATGTTTAAAACCAAAGCGCACCATAGTACGAATGCTTCGGTTAGTTTGAATAACCTTTCGGAGCCACCTTCGCCGAAAAGTAGAAAGTAAAGTCCCGGTCATGCTTGAGTCCCTGTCATCCCAGTCTGCACTGGCATCACACATTAGGAACACGCTTTCCTATTTTGAATCTTCCACATGATCGGCATGTTGCACTGAAATACTCAACTTCCCCGTCACCCTATCCGCAGGCAAATGTTGCAAACACGCCGCTAATTCGGTTTGCGAAAAATTTTCATTATAATTTTTGACACTATCAATAAAAAAAGGTGTAAAGAGTTTTTCATGGCGTAACATTTCTTTAGAATAACCGTTCAATGCTTCCAATTGGCGGATATCGCAATCCTGCCGAATAGCATTTAATCCTAAATTCACCGTCACGATTTCCAGCCAAAAAGAATAAATCATGCAATAAATAATTTTTTTAACACCGGCCGGATGCGACTCATGCTGGGCCAGTAAATTATGTAAGCCAAAAAAATTAATAATAGCCGGTTTTAACTGATTTTTGCTATCCAGCAAGGTTACACAGGCATTGATAATGATATCCATATGGAATTTTTGAATATTACTCTGGGTAGCCGCATTCACGGTAATAATTTTGCTGGCTTCGTGCGTACTAATTTCAAAATTACCTTCCTTGAGCAAGGCCGTGTAATTTCGCATCCAGCGTTGGTATTTGCTGGTTAATACTGCGCAAAAAGTTCCACGCGCTTCTGGTTTGACTATTGAATATTCGAGGGGAAAATCACGAAAAATGGCGATGAGTTTACGCAGTTTGCCTTGTTCAGCTTCGGCTACAGTGTTGCGGCTTTCCAAAAACAGAGTTTTATTATGCTGCTCAGCGTAATATTTTAAATTTTCCAAATAGACTAAAAACTCAGTTTCCATAATGCATCCTTTCATTATCGAAAAAGTGAGGTGCGTCAGAAGGTTTTAACACTGGATGCCAGCCTGCGCTGGCATGACAGATTTGTTTAACCCATCTGCTCTACAAACCCCTGGCGCTTTACCACCTGGTCCAGTTCCACTAAACAACTTAACAATTGCTCAAGCTTATGTAACGGCCACATATTGGTGCCATCCGATGGCGCCTGGTCAGGATTAGGATGGGTTTCCATAAATATTCCCGCAACTCCCGCGGCCACAGCGGCGCGTGCCAGCACGGGCACAAATTCACGCTGGCCGCCAGAGCTATCACCTTGGCCACCCGGCAATTGCACTGAGTGAGTAGCATCAAACACGACGGGACAAGCGGTTTCCCGCATTACTGCCAGTGAACGCATATCAGAAACCAGATTGTTGTAACCAAAGCTGGCGCCGCGTTCACAAACTAAAATATTTTTATTGCCAAACGCTTGCGCTTTCGCCACCACATTTTTCATATCCCAGGGCGAAAGAAATTGACCTTTCTTGATGTTCACCGGCAAATTCTGCTGCGCGACCCGTTCGATAAAATTAGTTTGTCTGCATAAAAAAGCCGGCGTTTGTAACATATCGACCACGCTCGCGACTTCTTCGATTGGGGTATCATCATGAACGTCAGTCAGCACTGGAATTTTTAAAGTTTGTTTAACCGCAGCAAGAATTTTCAAGCCAGCATCAATGCCTAAGCCGCGAAAACTTTTGCCCGAGGAACGATTGGCTTTATCAAAAGAAGATTTATAAACAAAATTAATACCCAATCGGGTAGTGATTTCTTTAATTTGTCCCGCCGTGTCAATCGCGAATTGTTCACCTTCGATTACACAAGGCCCCGCAATCAAAAAAAACGGCTGGTTTATTCCAACTTCAAACCCACATACCTGCATTTTTAACTCGCTCCTGTTGCTTGATCGCCGCACGAATAAAACCAGTAAATAATGGATGGCCGTAACGCGGTGTTGAGGTAAATTCCGGATGAAATTGACAACCGACAAACCAGGGATGGTCTGGTAATTCGATCATTTCAACCAGTGTTCCCTGCGCAGAGCGTCCCGACACTTTTATTCCGGCCGCTTCAATCAACGGTAATAAAGTATTATTTACTTCATAACGGTGGCGATGGCGCTCAACAATTGTATCTTTTCCATATAAGCGTTGGGCTAATGAACCTTCGACCAAGCGACAAACCTGGCCACCTAAGCGCATCGTACCACCTTTGTCAGATTCTTCATGACGGTATTCCACCTGACCGGTTGGATCAACCCATTCCGTGACTAATGCAATAACTGGGTAAGCGGTATCTTTGTTAAATTCAGTGCTGTTCGCCCCGGGCAAATTCGCCTGGTGACGGGCAAATTCTATAATCGCGATTTGCATGCCCAGACAAATTCCCAGATAAGGGACTTTTTGTTCCCGCGCATATTCCGCCGCTAAAATTTTGCCTTCGACCCCGCGCTTGCCAAAACCGCCGGGCACGATGATAGCATCCATGGCTTTCAATAATTCAGTGCCTTGTTTTTCAATTTCTTCGGAATCAATGTAATTAATATTAACGCGCGTACGCGTTTGAATGCCGGCATGCACTAATGCTTCGGATAATGATTTATAGGATTCGGTTAAATCCATGTATTTGCCAACCATGCCTATGGTGACTTCCGCGTCAGGATTGCGATAAGAATCCACTACCCGTTCCCATTCGCTCAAGTCAGCAGGTTTGGTTTCCAGGTGCAGCATTTCAATGACGATATCATCTAATTGTTGAGCGTGTAATTCCAACGGAATTTGATAAACAAAATCCACATCACGTAATGGAATGACCGCGCGTTTTTCAACGTTGGTAAATAAGGCCATTTTGGAGCGGGCGCTGTCTAATAGCGGACGGTCACAACGACATAACAAAATATCCGGTTGAATACCAATCGAACGCAATTCTTTTACCGAATGCTGGGTAGGTTTGGTTTTAATTTCCCCCGCCGTTTGAATATAAGGCACCAGGGTAAGATGAATGAATAAAGCATTTTGACGACCCAGCTCGACCCGCATTTGCCTGATCGCTTCCAGAAAAGGTAAGGATTCAATGTCACCTACCGTGCCGCCAATTTCAATTAAAGCGACATCCACATCACCCGCGCCCTCAATAATACAGCGTTTGATTTCATCGGTGATATGCGGAATAACCTGGACAGTGCCACCTAGATAATCGCCGCGGCGCTCATTGCGAATGACGTTGGCATAAACACGGCCGCTAGTAAAATTATTCGCTCTGGTCATGGCAACTCTGACGAAACGCTCATAATGCCCCAGGTCCAAATCCGTCTCCGCCCCATCCTCAGTCACAAAAACTTCGCCGTGTTGCAGCGGGTTCATGGTGCCTGGATCGACGTTGATGTAGGGATCTAGCTTTAACAGAGTGACTTTAAGGCCTCGCGCTTCTAAAATCGCGCCAAGAGATGCTGAAGCTATTCCTTTTCCAAGAGAAGAAACAACCCCGCCTGTAGTAAAAATATATCGGGTCATAGCGATTCGTTATAGCTTAGTTAATGTTTGCGACTGTAACAAAATAGAAACCGACCTGCAATGTGGATTTTTACCCTACAGCTACAGTAAATAAGAATGATAATATACAGCAAATAACATTAATAATCAAATAATAATACCATAATGTTAATATGATACATTAAGTAATGCGCCATTTAATGTACTTTTATCCCAAAAAAACTTTTGTTTCAAATTTTTCCGAGGAATATTGACTAGCCCCGCTTCTACCAGTACCCTTTATACTTTCATGGAAAAGAAAGAAATTATATTTTTCTGCTACTTATAGGAGATTGTTCATGATTCACAAATTATTTATCGCTTTTATTGTTATTGTCGCCGTGATCGTGGGCGTTTGCGCTATTGCCCTGCCACGCGATGAAATTGCACGTTTGGTTATGTTCCGTGACTTTTTTGATGTTTCCTTACCTATTCTTGCCTTTGGTGCACTGGTTAAATACCTTTGCTCATGCAGCGGTAAGTGCTATTGCGGTGATTGCTCTAAGACTTGCGCACGCTGTTCAACCACAAAGACGATTTAATCCAAAGTTTCGTTGGATAATCTCCTCAATAAAAAGCGACTATTTAGTCGCTTTTTGTTTTTCAGCGCCTCGGTTCAGGATGGATTCCCG
Organism: Pseudomonadota bacterium; assembly: GCA_040389045.1. Classification (GTDB taxonomy): domain Bacteria; phylum Pseudomonadota; class Gammaproteobacteria; order DSM-16500; family DSM-16500; genus UBA5158. The sequence continues at coordinate 123,026 of JAZKAT010000023.1, forward strand.
CCTGCGCGGGAATGACACCATGGAGAGCCAACACGTAACCTGGGTCGCCGGCTTTTGCCGCGAAGTCTTCACTCACACACCACCCGACCACCGCCGCCAACTGTTCGCCTACATAAACCAGGGGTATACGGTCGCGCTGCCAGGCGGGTATACGCCAGGATTGAAATAATTTTTTTAAATCATGATGTCCGGTGCGCGCTGGTAAGCGGCAGACTTCACCGCCGCGGCGAAAACGTACTGAAACATCCTGCAATTCCGCGGCTAACCCGCTGCCCGTTACTGCCTGCGCCCGCAATTCCCCTAGCCCAGTCAAGACCAAAGGTTGCGGGTAATGCCAGGAATAAATTTGCTGGGTATCATGCACCGCGAGAGGACTTGATGCGTATAATTCATCTTGATAGCGACGCAATTCCACTTGCGGCCAATGCATTACGGGTTGCTTGTCCGCACGCGCCAATAACATATCGTGCTGGACCTGGCGTAACTTCACCGTACTGGGCACGGTGAAACCTGCTTGGCGCAACCAAAACCGCAACACTAGCCGCTGCCGTCGCGGGGACAAGGTTAATAATTTTGATACGGATAAGGTACCCGGTTTAGTACCACTGACCGTCGCAATATCTTGCGCGGCGATTTCATCTAATAAATGCTGGGCTTCCGCGCAATTGCTAGCAGAGCGGCCTAACGTTTTAGTCACCGCTGGCCAACGCTGTTGTAACACTGGCAGTACTTCGTGACGAATAAAATTTCTGGCAAAATTCTGATTGGCATTGGATTCATCTTCAATCCACTGCAACTGATTTGTCACTGCATAATCACGCAAGATCGCGCGGGTACAATCCAGCAATGGGCGCCCTAACCACCCTGCGCCAAAAACTTTGAGCGCGGGCATCGCAGCCAAGCCTTTGGGACCGGCGCCGCGGCATAATTGCAGCAATAAAGTTTCCGCCTGATCATCCTGGTGGTGGGCAGTAACTAACATATCACCGGTGGAAATTTCTCGCATGATGGCCACGTAACGTGCCTGACGTGCTTTATTTTCAGGGCTTTCACCACCGCTCGCGCTGGCATCCACTGTCGCTTGCACCAACTCAATATTCAGCTGCGTGCAAATTCGCGCACAGTGCGTCGCCCACGCCGCCGCGTTTGGGCTTAAGTTATGGTTCACATGAATGGCGCGTAATTTTAACGGCAGAAAGTCACGCAGTTGCGCCAGCACATGCAACAAGACATGAGAATCCAAACCACCACTGTAGGCAACCCAGTAAGTAGGCTCGAATCCCTGTTGTTGACAAAAATGTTTTACCCTGGCCGCCAATGGGCCCATTTCATCAGGATAAGCCATAAGCCATCAAACGTTGGTGACGTTGCTCCAGTAATTGCGAGGGCGTTAACTTTTGTAAAGCCGCAAGCTGTTCTGATAAAGCTTTTTTTAGCGTCGCCGCTATCACATCATAATTTCGGTGCGCACCACCCAGTGGTTCGGGAAGGACTTGATCAACTAAACCTAATTTTAAAATTTGTTCCGCAGTGACACCCATAGCTTCGGCGGCGATTGATGCTTTATCCGCGCTTTTCCACAGAATGGATGCGCAACCTTCGGGAGAAATCACCGAATAAATGGAATACTGCAACATGAGGACTCTATCGCCTACGCCAATCGCTAACGCGCCACCGGAACCACCTTCACCAATTACCGTGCAAATCACCGGTGTCTTTAAGCGCGCTAACACTAACAAATTACGCGCGATGGCTTCACTCTGGTTACGTTCTTCCGCGCCTATGCCAGGATACGCGCCAGGTGTGTCGATAAAAGTAAAAATCGGTAACTGAAAACGCTCTGCCATGTACATCAGACGCAACGCTTTGCGATAATCTTCAGGATGCGGCATGCCAAAGTTACGTTCGATTTTTTCGTGGGTTTTCCGGCCTTTTTCATGGCCTATCACCATCACTGGCTGGCCTTCAAAACGCGCCAATCCAGCCACAATGGATGGTCCGCAAGAAATTGCTCGGTCACCGTGTAATTCATCAAAATCATCAAACAAGCGCGTGATATAATCCAGCGTGTGCGGACGTTGTGAATGACGCGCCAATTGGGTCACTTGCCATGGCGTCAGTTTGGCGAATAATTCTTTCGTCAATTGTTTGCTTTTAACTTCAAGACGCGCAATTTCATCGCTAAGATTAATATCACTGTCTTTTCCAACCATGCGCAATTCTTCAATCTTCGCTTCCAACTCCGCAATGGGTTGTTCAAAATCAAGAAAATTTAAATTCATCTAAAAAAAACCTCGTGCCGCGAAATAGTCGTCGGCAAAAACCTAACCTATTTGAAGCACAATATGATAGCTCAGATACGCATTTTATGCCTATAATTTCTGGCACAGATAGGATGCCCTATGAAAATAAATTTTATACACCTGCGGGTACATACTGAGTATTCTTTGATCGACGGCATTGTACAAATCCAGCCATTAGTCGAAGAAACGCTCAAATTTAACATGCCAGCCTTAGCTATTTCAGACCAAAGCAATCTGTTTGCTGTTGTTAAATTCTACAAAGAAGCCTTAGAGGCGGGCATTAAGCCCATAATTGGGGCTGATTTGTGGCTATACAATGAAAAAGAACCAAAAAAGCCATTCCGATTTAGTGTATTTTGCCAGCATAACCAAGGCTATAAAAATCTGCTGCAATTAATTTCATTAAGTTACCTTGAGGGCCAGATTCACGATAAACCCACGATCAAGCGCGACTGGCTTGCCACCTATGCGGATGGCTTGATTGTGCTGTCAGGGGCGCAGGAAGGCGATGTAGGCCAGGCATTGCTGGCGGAAGACCATGTTGCCGTGCAGTCGCTATTACAGTTTTGGCAGCAATTGTTTCCGCAGCGCTATTATCTGGAATTACAACGCACCGGTCGTGTCCAGGAAGAAACTTACAATCAAGCCGCACTGATCAGCGCCGAACAACTTCAGTTGCCCGTGGTCGCCACCAACGACGTGCGGTTCATTAGTAAAGAAGATTTTGAAGCGCATGAAGCGCGAGTTTGTATCCATGACGGATTAACTCTTGCTGATCCGCGCCGGCCGCGTCATTACAGTGAACAGCAATACTTGCGCTCACCGCAGGAAATGACGGCGCTGTTTGCTGATCTTCCCGAAGCGCTCGCTAATACGGTAGAAATCGCCAAGCGTTGCAATGTTACCCTGACCTTAAACAAAAACTTTTTACCGCGTTTTCCTGTACCCGAAGGTTCAACAGTCGCTGATCATTTGACTTTATTATCCAAAGCGGGACTGGAAGACCGCTTGAAAATTTCTTTCGATATACAGTCACCCACTTTTGAAGCACAACGCATCGCTTACGATAAACGTTTGCAAATCGAACTTGATGTCATCAACAACATGGGCTTCGCGGGCTATTTTTTAATTGTCGCGGATTTCACCCGCTGGGCACGGGAAAATGGCGTGCCCGTCGGACCAGGCCGCGGTTCCGGCCCTGGTTCATTAGTTGCGTATGCATTAAAAATCACTGATCTTGATCCGCTGGCCCATGAATTACTGTTCGAACGTTTTTTAAATCCAGAACGGGTTTCCATGCCGGACTTTGATATTGATTTTTGCATGGAAGGCCGTGATCGCGTCATTGAATATGTGATGGAAACCCACGGTCGAGAAAGCGTGGCGCAAATTATTACTTACGGCACCATGGCGGCACGCGCGGTCGTGCGCGATGTAGGCCGCGTGCTAGGCATGGGTTATGGCTTTATTGATAAGATCGCTAAACTAATTCCATTTGAAATTGGCATGACCCTGGAAAAAGCACTGGCGCAAGAAGTTTTGCTGCGCGAACGCTACGAAAAAGAAGATGAAATCCGCACCCTGCTGGACTTGGCGCGCAAACTCGAAGGCATTACCCGTAATGTAGGCAAGCACGCCGGTGGTGTAGTCATTGCACCGGGTAAATTAACTGAATTCACGCCGCTATATTGTGAAGCAGGTGAACCGGAACATTTAGTTACCCAATTTGATAAAGACGATGTTGAAGCGGTTGGTTTAGTCAAATTTGACTTTTTGGGCTTACGCACTTTGACTATCATTGCCGGAGCGGTCAAACAAATTAATGAATTGCGAAGTGCGCAGGCGGAAGCTTTGTTAGATATTAATTTAATAACCATGCATGACGCGCCCACTTATGTGATGTTGAAAGCCTGTAAAACCACCGCCGTGTTCCAGCTGGAATCACGCGGCATGAAAGACTTGGTCAAACGGCTGCAACCCGATTGCTTTGAAGATATCGTCGCTTTAGTCGCGCTGTTTCGTCCGGGCCCGTTACAATCTGGCATGGTGGACGATTTTATCAATCGTAAACATGGCCGCGCCAAAGTTTCTTATCCTCATCCCAAACTGGAACCTATTTTACGTCCTACTTATGGCGTTATTGTTTATCAGGAACAAGTTATGCAAATCGCGCAAAGCCTGGCGGGTTATTCGCTAGGTGCCGCGGATTTATTACGTCGCGCCATGGGTAAGAAAAAACCGGAAGAAATGTCGTTTCAACGCGAAATTTTTTGTGCCGGCTCGGTGGAACGCGGTATCGCTCAGGAAACCGCGAATTATATTTTCGATTTAATGGAAAAATTCGCGGGTTATGGCTTCAATAAGTCACATTCCGCCTCTTATGCTTTGATTGCTTACCAAACCGCGTGGCTGAAAGCACATTATGCTGCCGCCTACATGGCTGCAGTGTTATCATCGGATATGGATAACACTGATAAAGTCGTATTATTTATTGATGAATGCAAAGATTTGGGATTAAAAGTCGCGGCGCCCGATATCAATGAAAGTATTTATACCTTCAAAATCATAGACGCCACGCAAATAGCTTACGGCCTGGGTGCCATCAAAGGCGCGGGACAATCCGCAATTGAGGCCATCGTCGCTGAACGCAATCTGCGCGGGGCATTTATTGATTTATTTGATTTTTGCCGACGTGTAGAGTTACGCAAAATGAATAAACGTGTATTGGAAGGTTTGATCAAAGCGGGTGCCTTCGATAAAATTGGCCCACATCGCGGCAGCATCATGGCAAGTTTACCGTTAGCATTGCAACAAGCCGAACAGAACCTGCGTGATCAAACCACAGGTCAAGTTGATTTTTTTGGTAATAGCGCGAATGTGGTTGATAGCGCTTGTTGTTCTTATCTGGTCGCGCCATTGTTAAGCGATCAACAGCGCTTGTTAGGAGAAAAAGAAACGCTAGGACTGTATTTTACCGGTCATCCTATTCACCGGTATTTGCAGGAATTAAAGAATTTTACTACCGCGCGTATCGCAGAATTGCGTCCACTTGGCACGCAATCCATAACCGCTGCTGGCATCATCGCCAACTTGCGTTTGATTCAAACCAAACGTGGTGACCGTATGGCCGTGGCGACTATTGAAGATGACAGCAGCCAGATTGATGTATTGTGTTTTGCCGAAACTTTCACGCTTTATCGTGAATTATTGGTGAAAGACCAATTAATTGTGGTGGAAGGAGAAGTAAATGTCGATGAATTCAATGGCGGATACCGTATCATGTGCCGTGAAGTCTTTTCGATAGAACAGGCACGCGCGCGTCACGCTAAATTTTTGCGGATTTGTCTGCCGCAATATCAGGCGCAAGACATTGAAATAGTCGCGGGAATTCTTACTAAATTTCGCGGGGGCCGCTGCAGCGTTAAAATCGATTACTTACGTGAGGACGCGGCGGCGAGTTTTAATTTGGGAGAAGATTGGCGTATACATCCCAGCGACAATCTGTTGGAAACATTGCAGGAAGCACTGACTGAAAAAAGCGTAGAAATAATATATTAATTTAAAAATTTCAGGAGTCTAACGCATGAAAAATACGTTAAAAATATTACTGGTTTGGTTAGTAATAACTTTATTCCCCATGCAAACCTACGCTTCAGATAAACCTGCTGACGACACTATTAAGCAGTTAATTTTCTTTGGAGACAGTCTGTCTGATCCGGGTAACCTATATACTTTAATGTTCGGTGCTCTGCCAAAATCACCGCCTTATTTCAAAGGCCGTTTTAGCAATGGCCCAGTCTGGACCGATGTGGTGGCCAGTTATTTTGACGCCAAAAATATTTCTTCGCGTAATTATGCGCTAGGTGGTGAATCCGTTTTATATCATGAAGCGGTCAACGGCAAACTGCCCTTTATGCTGGAACACTCCTTAAAAGATTATTTGGATTTTTATGTATATGACGTGTTTAGTCCACATCCGGATTTAAGTCACACGCTATATGTAATATTCATTGGCGCCAATGACTATATCTGGGGTTCAGAAGATCCCGAAAAAGATACTACCAACGTCAACGCTGGGATCAAAGATAACTTGAACAAATTGATAGCCGCCGGTGGTAAACATTTTATTATGCTGAACTTGCCTGATCTATCCTCTGCCCCAGCTTCCAGGCTTGGCGGTGATCTAAAAACACTAAAACAGTTAACGATGCTGCATAACACAAAATTAGCTGCGACTATTGAGGAATTGCTTAAGGCGAACCCGGGTGTGACCATCAAAATATTTGACTACTACACCCTGTCTTCTGATATTTTTCTCCATCCAGAAATTTATAACAAAAAATATAATTTGCACATTACCAATACCCTGGATGCTTGTTATACCGGTGGCTACCAATTGCTGGAAGATAAAAATCAGGAAGCTAAAATTGCTGCTACGTTGGAACAACTGTATAAAACCGACAGAATCGGACTTTTACATAAACAATCCGCGCCAGAAAAAATTAATTTTGCTGAACTGGCACATGCAATTGCAACCAACCCTGAGCTGTCAACTGCTTATGCAGTGGGTCAAAACGCTCTCTCAGGTGTACAGCCTTGTGCGGATCCAAGTTCATATTTGTTCTGGGATTACCTGCATCCAACCGCGGAAGGCCATGCGGTGACTGGTGCGATGGTAATTGATTACATTGAAAAGAACTTTACCCTATAAAAATCCAACCTACATATAAAGCTCTCTCACCAATGTGGGAGAGCTATCGAATAGTCATTCCTTTCAAAAGCTTAAACAATATAAATGCTCTCATCGCTAAAAAAACACTATAATAGAGTATGGTTATTAATAATTCTTTTCACATTATAACTGCCGAATCATTAAAGGATGATGATTATGATTCTCAAAACATTACAATTCACCAAAGACAAAGGCTGGTCATCCGAGATACCTGATCTTGACTCCGAAAATACGCTTATCATTATTTTTTCCGCACCAGAATATATCCAATGTCCTGCCCCCATAAAAGAACTTGCGGAACACTATCCCAACTCAAAAATAATCGGCTGTTCCAGTGCAGGAGAAATCGTAGCCGGTTTGATCAAAGATCATAGTCTTTCTGTAGCCATTATTAAATTTGAAAAAACCTCCATTAAAGAAACCTCCGTCACCATTGCTGACGTGAGTCATTCCTTCAATTCAGGCAAAGACATTTCATCTGCATTAAACCAGGAAAATTTACGTGGCATTTTTGTTTTGGCAGAAGGACTAAATATAAATGGCTCAGAATTAGTAAGAGGTTTAAATGAAATAAACAAAGAAGATATTGTTATCACCGGTGGCCTGGCCGGGGATGGCGATCAATTTAAGCAAACCTGGATAATAGTCGATGGGAAAATTGTTACAAATAGCATAGTCGCAATTGGCTTCTATGGAGATAACATTCGCATTGGCCACGGATCAAAAGGTGGCTGGAATATCTTTGGCACAGAACGTCGCATTACTCGGTCAAAAAACAATGTGCTATACGAATTAGATGGCAAACCCGCTTTGGACCTTTATAAAAAATATCTTGGTGAAAAAGCTTCAGGACTTCCCGCATCAGGTCTTTTATTCCCTCTGGCAATACGCAGTGATACCAATGATCCTAAACAATTAGTACGGACTATATTAGCTATCAATGAACAAGAAGATTCACTGACATTTGCTGGCAACATGCCTATGGGATATTTGGCGCAACTCATGCGCGCTAATTTTGATAGATTGATTACCGGCGCTAAAGAAGCAGGTGAATTAATTTTAAAAAATTCTAAAATTAACCAAAACAATTCTGCGCCCTTATTACTCATCGCGGTAAGTTGTGTGGGTAGACGATTACTCTTAGGAGAACGCACAGAAGAAGAAACTGATTCCGTACTAAAATTATTTCCCGAAGGAACGCAACAAGTTGGTTTTTATTCTTACGGCGAAATTTCTCCTTACTCCAAAGGGAGTTGTGACCTGCATAATCAAACCATGACGCTGACATCGATTAGCGAGGTGATTTAATTTGGAAACCAAACATCAAAAATTATTTTATACTCTTGAAAAAATATTAACTCGCTTAAACATTAGCGAATCAACACCGCCTTCTACACTGAGTGAATGGAAAGAATTTATTACTTATATAAATAATAGTTTTTATGATTTTGATCAGGAACGTTACTTATTAGAACAATCCATGGAATTGTCTTCGCAAGAAATGATTGAATTAAACGAGCAATTGGAAAATGCGCAAAAAATAGCGCATCTTGGCTATTGGGATTATCATCCTAAAGAAAAACGCATCCAGTTTTCAAAAGAAGCTTACCGAATATTCAGCTTTGATCCCACGCAGCCAGTACCCTCTTACGAACAAATAATGAAAATGATTCATATAGAGGATGCAATAATTTTATCAAAATTAATTGAACAGGCGATTACTCAGGGAAATAGTTATGAGAAAGAATTTCGATTTCAAAATAAAGTTGATAATAAAACGCATTGGCTCTACGTGAAAGCTCGGCCCTATATAAAAAAAGAAAACCAAACACCCGCGGGGGAACCAGGATATTGTTTATCTGGTATCGTTATGGATATCACCAACCGTAAACATGCGGAACGTAGTGAATTATTTCGGCATAAAATAACTAAAATTCTGGCTGAAAATTTTTCACTTAATGATACCGCTCCTGAACTCATAAAAATAACCTGCGAAACTCTAAAATTTGATTTAGGAGAACTATGGACAGTCGACAAGGCCATCAATGCTTTGCGTTGCACTACTATTTGGCCGGCTAAAAGTGAAGCAATGCAAGAATTTATTGATTATTCCAAAAAAATTACATTTATACCCGGCGTAGGTTTACCCGGTCGAGTTTGGCAGCAAAAAGAAATATGTTACATAAAAGACGTAGTGGAAGATCCAAATTTTCCGCGCGCAGCGTGGGCAAAAAAAGCTAATTTGCATAGTGCTTTTGCTTTACCTATTATTTTTGAAAATGAAGTATTAGGCGTTCTTGATTTTTTTACCCAAAATATTTTTACCTTAGATGAAGATATGATGAATTTGCTTAAAGATATCAATACCCAAATAGGCATATTCATTGCCCGTGAACAAGCTTATATACAAATGACAATTCTATCACGACAGGCTGGCATGTCAGAAATTGCAACCTCTGTGCTACATAATGTAGGTAATATTTTAAATAGTGTAAATATATCTGTTTCATTTATTCAGGAATTAGCCGCAACGGACATGATTACGAATCTCATCAGAATTTGTAAATTAATAACAAACAATTTGGCTAAAAATCCAGAGTATCTGGTAAATGATGAAAAAGGTAAATTAATTCCCGATTATTTAACCAATCTGGCTGAAGTGTTTGCTACAAACTATTCTGACATTAAAAAAGAAGCGACCCGCTTAATGGAACATATCGATCATATAAAAGATATTGTAGCCATGCAGAAAGATATTAGTGGTGTTTCACCCATACTTCAAAATGTATCCTTACCGCAGGTGATTGATTTAGCGATCCAGATGAGTTGCATATCTGCACCTGGCATACAAGTTATTAAAAATTACGAATATTCTTCACCGATAACGATTGATAAAACAAAATTACTGCAAATATTAGTCAATTTAATTCGAAACGCAGACGACGCGCTTAAGTTAGCTAAAGAAAATCATCAAAATATCATAACTATTTCAGTCAAAAAAATAAATACTATTATTGAAATAACCGTGCATGATAATGGTATAGGAATTCCAAAAAATTCTTTAAGTAAAATATTTTCTATGGGTTACACGACTAAACCAAGCGGCCATGGATTTGGTTTACATAGTAGCGCGCTTGCTGCTCACGAACTAGGTGGCAGTCTTATTTTTGATAGCGCTGCCGCGGACAAGGGAGCCACATTTACTTTGGTATTTCCGGAAAATTCGGCGGAAACAATCTATCAACCTAATAAAGAGATAGGATAATGCTAAATTCAAATAATATGCGTATTCTCATCATTGATGATAATCCCGACATACATCAGGATTTTCTGAAAATTTTAGCAACCGATTCCTCCCAGAAAGAACAATTAAAAACCCAGGAACAATTAATATTCGGCGATCTACCCAAAAAAGTTCCATTCCCTGCTTTTACCATTGATACTGCTTCACAAGGACAAGAAGGCGTGCAGTGCGTTGCTAAATCCATCATCGAAGGCAATCCTTATGCGCTGGCTTTTGTTGATATACGCATGCCACCCGGCTGGGATGGCATTGAAACCATCAAACATATTTGGGAACTTGATAATAATATTCAAATTGTTATATGCACCGCTTATTCAGATTATTCATGGGAAGAAACTGTAGAGGAGCTAGGTCAAAGAGAGAATTTACTTATTTTAAAAAAGCCTTTTGATAACGTGGCCGTACGCCAATTATCAATGGCACTCACAAAGAAATGGAAAACATCTCGGGAAACATTCCAAAAAACTAAATCTCTTGTTGATAGTCATACAGTATTAGAAGAGAGAATTCAATATGAAACTAATCATGACTCATTAACGAAGTTGCCAAATAAAAAATTCCTGATGGATTACATTCGAGAAGAAACACTAAATTCTACTCAAAATAAATCAAAATTTGCAATATTATATTTAAATATTGATAAATTTAAATTAATTAATGATAGCTTTAGTCATTCAGTTGGGGATGAGCTATTAAAATCTATAGCTGATAAATTAAAGGATAATATTGATAAAAATATTATGATTACCCGACTAGGTGGTGATGAATTTGTTTTTGTTGTATCAAATTTCAAATCGATCGAATCACTGGCGGAGGTAACTAAAGTTTTATTAAATAAATTTAATTCACCAATTAATGTGAACTCTCACGATTTCATTGTTTCTCCTAGTATTGGTGTGAGTATTTTTCCTGATAATGGTGGAAATATAGATGAACTTCTCCATAGTGCAAATCTGGCATTGAATCAAGCTAAAAAGTTGGGTGGTGGGCGAGTACAATTTTACACAAATGAATTGAACCAAGAGAGCCTAAAACGATTAGAAATGGAAACAGACTTACATCATGCTATGGAAAATGATGAATTCTTTTTATGTTACCAACCCCAATACAACTTGGAAAATAATAAATTAGTAGCGGTTGAAGCATTAATTCGCTGGCGACATCCCACTAAAGGTGAAATTCTACCATTTGAATTTATTCCTCTGGTCGAAGAAATTGGGCTTATGTGCGCATTAAGTGAAAAAGTCTTGACGTTAGCCTGCATACAAAATAAATCCTGGCAGGATAAGGGCTTAGTACCGATTCGAATTGCTGTTAATTTAACGGCAGAAGAATTTAAACAACCTAATTTTGTAGACACTATAAAAAACATTCTCAACGAAACAAAATTGGCTGCTGAATTTCTTGAGATTGAGCTTACGGAAAAAATTATTGTTAATAGTATAGAATCAATCAATAAAATTTCTAAATTAAAAGAACTCGGTATTAGTATTGCCGTAGATGATTTTGGCACGGGTTATTCCAGTTTAAATTATCTCAGTAAAATACCATTTGATCGGCTTAAGATAGATCAGTCTTTCATTCAAAATATAGGTATCAATCTAGGCGATGAAGCAATTATTAAAGCTATTATCACTCTAGCAAAAGAACTCAATTTGATAGTATTAGCAGAAGGTATTGAAACTCAGCAACAGTTGGATTTTCTTAAATTGAGAGAGTGTGATGAAGTACAAGGCTATTACTTCAGTAAACCATTAGAAACAAATCAATTAGAAGATTTATTGATAAGTTCATCGCAAAAAGTTATATAATTGACCTATTCCATTGTACTACAAATACGGACATTGGAACTCTTAAAGCAAGCTACCTTCATAGCGAAGCATTAACACTATACTGTCTCCCTAACTAGCAAACGCGCTACCGGCGCGTAGCTTCTTCTATGTATGTTACATACACCATGGCGTTCTAATGCCGCTAAATGTTCTCGCGTGCCATACCCTTTGTGCTGCTCGAAACCATAATGGGGATAATGTTCAGCAAGGCGGGTCATTTCACGGTCGCGGGTAACTTTCGCAATAATCGACGCAGCGCTGATCGAAGAATGCAGGGCATCACCATTGACCATGGTTTTCACTTCACACATTAATTTAGGCGCTTGATTACCATCGACAAAAGCAATATGCGGGGTGATTGATAAAGCTTCCACCGCACGCTGCATGGCCAGCAGTGATGCTTGTAAAATATTGATGGTATCAATCTCTAACACATCGGCGCTGCCTACCGCCCAGGCCAAAGCATGTTCCTGAATTCTTAAATATAACTCTTCGCGTTTTTTTTCACTCAAGACTTTAGAATCCGCCAAACCATTAATACGCCGACTGGGATTTAAAATGACTGCCGCTGCAACCACTGGCCCTGCTAATGGGCCGCGCCCTGCTTCATCGATGCCGGCGATAATATATTCTAATGCCATCTGTTACATCCTTGTTTTATGTTATTAACGTAAAATACTTAATACCGCGGTGGCCGCGGAATGATTGGCATCGCAACGTAATTGCTGGTGGATGCGCGTGAATGTGTCTAGTAATAACCGGGTTTTCTCTGGATATTCCAAATAATTCAGCAAGGCTTTAGCAAGCTGGTCTGGCGTCGCCTGGTCTTGAATAAACTCGGGGATTAATTTTTCGGCCGCCAATAAATTCGGCAAACTAAAATACGGCAGTTTAACGAGATGGCGGGCGATTTGATAAGTTAAATTTCCCAGCTTATAAGCCACTACCATGGGACGTTTAAACAACATGGTTTCCAGCGTCGCGGTACCTGAAGTCACCAGCACCACATCAGCGGCGGCCATGACTTCATGAGTACGCTGCTGATAAAAATGAATCGGTAAATCCGGCGCTAACCGTTGGCAGTGCGCCTGGAATTCTTGATTGCGTTGCATGTTGGCGGCGGAAGTAATAAATCGTAGCTCAGGCTTTTCGCGTAAACATAATTGCGCTGTCTTGATAAAAGTCTCGGCCAGCAAATGAATTTCATTGCGGCGGCTGCCGGGTAATAACGCCAGATATGTTTTTTCCGGATCTAATCCCAGGTCGACTTTTGCCGCATGTGCGTCGGGAACGAGCGGCACCAGGTCCGCCAACGGATGGCCGACAAAACTGGCGCGCACATCGTGTTGTTCGTAAAACGCGGCTTCAAAGGGAAAGAGAGTTAGCACCAGATCAACGGCTTTGGCAATTTTGTGAATGCGTTTTTTGCGCCACGCCCAAACTGAAGGGCTGACATAGTGCACGGTTTTAATACCCTGATCGCGTAATTTTTTTTCTAGTCCTAAATTAAAATCCGGTGAATCAATACCAATAAAAACATCGGGCTTGTGGCGCGTGAAATGTTTATAGAGTTGACGACGAATACGAATAAGCTCAGGCAGTCGGCCTAAGGGTTCAATTAATCCCATGACCGCCAAACGGTCCATGTCATGAAAGCTCTGAAAACCAGCCTCTATCATGTCTTGACCGCCGACACCGGAGGTTTGCAAATCAGGCTGTCTAGCTTGCAGCGCATGAATCAAGCCCGCGCCCAATACATTCCCCGATGCTTCCCCGGCAACAATACCAATTTTCATAAACTAAAACCTTTTACCGGACTATCCCCCGCTCCGATCCTGTAATAAAATCAATGAACATTTGGACTTCCGGGCAGGCGCCAACCATTTCCTGCAATTGCTCTATGGCTTGCTTTACCGTAAAGCCTTTGCGATAAATCGTTTTGTAAGCGCGGCGTAATTCCAGAATTTTTTCATTTTCAAAGCCGCGGCGTTGCAAGCCTACGGTATTTAAACCAAAGGGTTTGGCATAATAGCCCGACACTTTCACAAATGGCGGAACATCTTTATCAATCATCGCACCCATAGAAGCAAAACTGTTGGCGCCTACGCGACAAGATTGAAACACTCCCGCAAAACCACCTAATATCGCATAATCTTCCACAACTACATGACCGGCCAGCGAAGCATTGTTCGCAAAAATCGTATGGTTCCCCACCTGGCAATCATGCGCGATATGCACATAAGCCATAAATAAATTATCATCGCCAATTCGCGTTACCGTACTATCCTGAACCGTGCCGCGATTAAAAGTGCAGAATTCACGAATGACATTACGGTCGCCAATTTCCAGATAAGTTTGTTCACCTTGATATTTTTTATCTTGCGGGTCTTCACCAATGGACGCGAATTGAAAAATTTCATTGTTGCAGCCAATCTTAGTGGAACCACGAATGACGACATGCGGACCTATCCAGGTGCCGCTGCCAATTTCAACATCAGGGCCAATAATAGTCCATGGGCCTATGGTGACATCTTCAGCAATGCGCGCGGTCGAATCAATGATGGCAGTTTTATCTATCACAGCATTAACCTCTTATACTCAGCAACTCAGCAGAACAAGCCAGTTCATCCTCAACATGGGCCGTTCCCTCCAATTTCCACATTTCACGTTTGGCGCGCGTCACACTCACGGTCAGCCGTAACTGATCACCTGGTTCCACAATACGCCGAAACCGCGCGTTATCAATCCCCGCTAAAAAATACAAACCACCATTTTCCGGGGTGGTGTTCGTGGATTTATACGCCAAAACGCCAGCCGCCTGGGCCAACGCTTCAAGAATTAATACACCGGGCATCACTGGGCGATTAGGAAAATGGCCCACAAAAAAAGCTTCGTTTATCGTAACATTTTTGATGGCGACTAGTGATTGGCCTTCGACAATTTCAATGACTTTATCAATCAATAAAAAAGGTTGGCGGTGTGGCAGGTGTTTTAATATTTCATGAATATCCATTACAGTTTTCATGCGTCTTTTCTCTCTGTTAATTCTTCTAATGCAAATTCCAACGCTTTCACACGTTGCATTAATTGTTCCAGCCGCTGCACGCGCGCGGAAGTTTTACGCCATTCCTGGTTGGGGACTACGCCACCCACGCCAGAAGAATAAACTCCTGCGTCCCGTATGGTGCGCGAAATCGCCGACATGCCGGTGATCATCACATCATCGGCAATCTCAAGATGACCGCCAATGCCTGCTGCGCCACCGACTAAACAATTTTTACCTATCACTGTGCTGCCAGCAATCCCTACACAGCCAGCAATTGCCGTGTATTCACCAATTCGCACATTGTGACCAATCTGGACTTGATTATCGATACGCACACCTTTTTCAATCAAAGTATCTTCAATCGCGCCTCTATCAACGGTCGTATTCGCGCCAATTTCAACGTCATCAGCAATGACGACGCGCCCTAATTGCGGGACTTTATGCCAAGCGCCTTTATGCTTGGCAATGCCAAATCCTTCACTGCCAATTACCACACCACTGGCTAGCAAAACATGGCTGCCAATTTTAGTGCGGTGATAGGTAACCACACCCGCATCCAGCCGGGTATTTTCACCAATTTCAGTTAATTCACCAATCGTACAATGGTTACCTATCACTACATTCGCGGCCAACTTGACGCCGTCTGCTATCGTTGTATAAGCGCCTATAGAAACTGTCGCATCAATTTCACAACCTTCACCGATAATAACGGTAGGATGAATACCTGCCTGACGTTTGGGATGGTATTCAAAAAAACCGGCAATCTGCGCATAAGTAAAATAAGGATCGCGGCTAATCACGGCGGCGCAGGGACAATCCACTGCGTCACTCTCAGTTAAAATCACCGCGGAAGCTTTGGTTTTTTGTAAATGTTTTTTATAAAGAGGATTCATCAAAAAAACGATGTCACCTGGTTGCGCATTTTGAATGGTCGCAACGCCCGTTATCAGACAATTGGCATCGCCTGATAGGGTAACTCCTAAATTTTGCGTTAATTCAGCTAACGAATATTGAAGTTTTTTCTGTAGCGGTTTCATTTACCAGTTACTCGACACTATTCTTTAAAACAGCGAAAAGGCCTTGAGCCTCTCAGCTTGTCAGCACAAGAGATCTCAGGCCTTCGATTTAGGAACAACAACATTATTTCTGATTAAAATCTTTTGCTACGTCTTTCGTGATATCAGTAGCATCAGCTGAGTAAACGACAGCTTGTGAATCAAGCACCAAGCTATAGCCGTTTTTCTTAGCCATATCAGAGATAATACCGCTTAATTGTTTCAAGATGCTTTGCATTGCTTTGTTTTGTTCAGCGTTAACTTCTTTCTGGAAAGCGCCTGCATCTTTCAAGAAAACTGCTTTTTCATCATTCAGTTTCTTTTCTTGTGCATCGCGATCAGCTGTCTTCATGCTGGATGAATCACGGTTAAACTTATCTAATTCATCTTGCAGGGTCTTTTGACGAGCAGCCAGTTTTTCTTGTGTTGGTTTAAATTGATCTTGCAACTTCGTGTTAACTTCAGCCACTTTAGACGACTGTAGTAGCACTTGTTGTACGTTTACAACAGCGACTTTTGATGCATCAGCCGCAAATGCTTGCGTTCCAGCAAAAAGAAGAACAGAGCTTAACAAGGCTAGTACTTTCTTCATAACTTTCTCCAATGTAATTAATTAGTAATGCGTGTTTTTAAACAACCCGATGGCCGAACCATACGTTCTGCTAGTATGCCACAACTATCCAAAATTAGCACCTAGCGAGAATTGGAATGCTTCTAAACTATCGTGATGTTTAACGTTAATACCTCTGGCCAAACTTAAGTCTATTGGGCCCATCATGGACAACCATTCGACTTGTACCCCTGCAGAATAACGTAGTGGCCCAGAACCTGTTCCGCCTAAAGCACGGTTATCGTATGTTTGATACGTATTACCGGCATCAAGATAAACAGACGTTCTTACGTTATCAGAAACATAGTTTGGGAAAATCAACCCAATACTAGCATCTGCAAGGAAGTTACCGCCAGTAGGATTACCCAAATTATCTTTGGGACCCAAGGTATTACCAGCGAAGCCGCGTACTGAATCAATACCCCCGGCGTAGAAATTTTTGAAGTAAGGATAATTACGTCCGTTTGAAAAACTATTACCGTAAGCCATCGCGCCACGCACTGTAACGAGGAAATCATTCACAATGGGATGGAACATTGCACCCGAATAATTGATGGTGTAGTAACGCAATCCTGAAGTTTGCACCGGTAAGAAAATATTCGCGCCTACCGCCTGACGCGCGCCCCGCGTTGGGAATATTGCACGGTCGCGTGAATCACGTGACAAGCCAAACAATAAATCAACTTGTTGGAAATGCCGGCCGTGAGTATTGGCAAAATCTCTTACTATCGTAGAGACATAGCCAGGGTTTTGCGGAATTGACGTAATCGTATTTTGATAACCGTAACCAAATTCAAAACGGTTAATCACATTCTTTTCCGCGCCTATAGGCACGCTATAGGTATCACCTATATCAAATTCATTGCTGGTATAACTCTTTGACAGGTTTCCATTCGAAGGATTGATTTTGGAAATGGAAATATTGACGCTGCGGCTCACACCATTTTGGGTAAAGTAGGGATCTGTATAACTACCGCTATAAAAACGTTCATAATGACTGGTTTCAGCATTTAAGCCCAGGGTCTTGCCAGTACCCATAAAGTTTTTCTGGTTAATACCCGCGCCTATCAAAAACTTATCGATTTGCGAATAACCAATACGCCCCGTTAATTCCGCGGAATTATTTTCATTGACCTTGTAATTCACATCGACTTGATCATCAATACCTGGGATTGGCACTAACGACATTTGCGTGTCACGCATATAAGGTAATAAATTCAAGCGGCGTTTGGATTCTTCCAATTGCCCCGTTGAAACAGGCGCGCCTTCCACTTGTTGAATTTCGCGGCGCAATACTTCGTCGTTGGTTTTTGAATTATCCGAAAAATAAATGTGCCGTACATAAGTGCGTTTACCGGACTTGATATTCAAGTTAATGAATACTTCCCTATTTTTATCATCAACAATAGGATTAAGCACTACAGTTGCATACACATAACCCTTGTTACCTAACGCATCACTGATTAATTTTTCCGTGTCGACTACCTTTTGACGCGAGAAGGTGGAACCGTCATGGAACAAAACTAATTTTTCAAGTTGGGCTTTGGGCACGACAAAATCACCGGTCAGGGAGTGGCCTTTAATTTTGTAAAGTTGGCCTTCCTCAACCACTATCGTGATGTATACCGATTTGCGGTCGGGGGTAATAGAAACCTGCGAAGATTTTTCGGCAAACCGCAGATAGCCATGGTCCAAATAAAAGTTACGCAGACTTTCCACACTGGCGTCTAGTTTTTCCTGGGAATATTGATCCGTCTGGGTGAAGAAAGTAAATAAACCCACGGTGCTGACCGTCAATTGGCTAATTAGTCTTTTTTCTGAAAAAGCATGATTGCCAATAATATTAATGCGGCGGATTTTTGCCGTCAGCCCTTCGGATATGTCGATTTTAACGAGTACGCGATTACGTTCCATCTGCGAAACATTCACATCGACGCGCGCATTGTAACGACCTACTTGATAATACTGGTTCAATAAACTCAATTTGATGCGGTCTATAATCGCGCGGTTGTAAACGCGGCCTTCCGCTACATCCAGGCTTTTCATGACCGTAGTCAATTTGTCAGTGGGGATAAGATTATTACCGGAAATTTTTAACTGACCTATAGTAGCCCGCTCGACTACCGTGATGACCAGCGTGTCGCCAGAGCGTGATAAAGAAATATGTTCAAAGAAGCCGGTTTTATAAAGGTCACGAATAATCGCGGCGGTTTTTTCGGGACGCAATACCTGGCCTTGCTTGATCGGCAGATAACTAATCACCGTCTCCGGAGAAATACGCTGCAACCCTTCCACATCAATTTGGCGGACCACGAAAACACCGGCGGCCCAGACAGGGGCTACCAGAAAGTTGAGTAGCAACAGGATTAGTACAATGGCTTTTTTCATGTTAGTTATTATTTTCATCTTAAAATAGATCGCAATTATCTAAGCTTTGCGGCGTTAAATCCAGTGTTAATGAAACAATTTCAACATCAACAGGCACCCTAATGTAAAAATTGGTGCCGCAGCGGTCAAACTGTCCACTCTATCCAGCAAACCGCCATGCCCAGGAAATATGCCACCTGAATCTTTTAAGCCCACATTGCGCTTTAACATACTCTCAAACAAATCACCCAGTACCGAAAAACCTACGGTGATAATAGTTAGCAAAATTAATACTGGCAGAGCCGGTTGTGGCGCAGGCAGCAGCCACATTAATATCGGCGCCAGCAATAAGGCCGCCGCCAGCGCGCCTGCTAAACCTTGCCAGGTTTTGCCAGGGCTGACGGCGGGCGCTAATTTAGTTTTACCCCACAGATTACCCGCGAAATACGCTCCGGAATCGGCGCACCAGATTAAGACAAAAATGAATAACACGACGCTAGGGCCATTGTTGGCACCAAATATGTCCGAGCTGCGCAGATAAATTAACGCGCGTAAGGTTGGCACAAATACCATACAACCCATAAGACTACGCACCACTAAACTATTGCCCCAGTAGTGAGTGGCCTTTGGATAACGTACTACTAATACCAATGCAAGCAGCCAAAAGATGAGCGCGCCTAGCATGACCCATTCCAAGGTTACATAAACCGGAATGGATAATATTCCACAAATAAAAATGGGGTAGCACAACCGGGGCAGAAAATCCTTGAGTCCCAGCAGTCCCGACCATTCCCACGCGCCTATCAAAGTAAAAATAGAAGTTAAAATGGCAAAACCTAGCGGTGGTAACTTTAACACCAGCAAGACAAAAATCGGGATGAGAACAGCAGCGGTTATCAGCCTTCTTTTAAGCATAATTTTTAGCTCGCAATTGTTCGCTAATACAACCAAAGCGCCGTTCGCGGGCGGTGAAGAAAGCCAACGCTTTATCCATTTCGCGCGCATCGAAATCTGGCCATAAAACATCGGTAAAATACAGTTCCGCGTAAGCCAGCTGCCAAATCATAAAATTACTAATACGCTGCTCCCCGCTAGTACGGATAAAAAGGTCTGGTTCCGGTAAATCGGCGGTCGCCAGTCTTTGTTTGATATGCGCGGGTGAAATGGCATCGCTGGCGAGTTTTCCGGCCGCGACATCTTGCGCGAGCTGACGACAGGCTTCGGTAATATCCCACTGGCCACCGTAATTCGCAGCGATAATTAATTTCAAGCCGGTATTGCCCGCCGTAAGTTCTTCGGCTTTGCGCATGTGGTTTTGTAATTTTTTATCAAAACGGGAACGCTCGCCCATAATGCGTAACTGAATATTTTGTTTATGCAGCTTTTTCACTTCGCGTTCCAACGCCATCACAAACAAATCCATTAGATAAGAAACTTCCTGTTCCGGACGCTGCCAGTTTTCACTGCTAAAAGCAAATAAGGTAAGGACTTCGATGTTTTTTTCGGCGCACCATTTGACGGTTTCACGGACGGAATCCACTCCCGCCTTATGGCCGGCAATACGGGGTAAATGCCGTTCTTTGGCCCAACGGCCATTGCCATCCATAATGATGGCGATGTGGCGAGGAAGTGTTTGTGTTGTTGTGGTCATGAAAGCACTCGTTTTATTGACCGTTAACTTTTATCAAATAGCCATCAATTCGGATTCTTTCGTGCCCAGCAATTGGTCTATTTCAGCGATAAATTTGTCGGTCAACTTTTGAATGTTATCAGTTAAACGACGTTCTTCGTCTTCGGCGATTTCTTTGTTTTTTAATTTTTCTTTTAAACTGTTATTCGCATCGCGACGTGCATTTCTCACACTGACGCGCGCGGCTTCCGCTTCATTGCGCACAATTTTAGAAAGTTCCTTACGGCGTTCTTCCGTCAACGCCGGCAATGGCACGCGAATCACATCGCTGCTGGTTGCTGGGTTCAAACCTAAATTGGAAGCATGTATCGCTTTTTCAATCACCGGGGTCATACGTTTTTCCCAGGGAGTGATAGAAAGTGTGCGGGCATCGGTAACAGTGATATTTGCTACCTGGCTTAACGGTGTTTCAGTACCGTAATAATCCACGCGTATTTGCTCAAGCAAACTGGGGTGTGCGCGACCTGTGCGAATCTTTTGAATATCATGTTTAAAAGATTCAATCGCTTTTTGCATGCGTACTTCAACATCTTTGATGACGTTCATCAATCTCAATCTCCACTTTGGATTAACGTGCCAATATTTTCTCCCACGACGATGCGCGCCAGTGAGCCTTGCTTGTTCATATTGAAAACGCGGATTGGTAAATTATGTTCTCGGCATAATAAAATCGCGTTTAAATCCATGACCCCTAAGCGTTGTTCCAGCACTTCATCATAAAGAAGTTTTTCGTAACGTTCCGCCTTTGGGTTTTTGATAGGATCCGCCGCGAATACGCCATCGACTTTGGTCGCCTTCATGACTATGTCCGCGCCAATTTCAATGCCGCGCAAAGCGGCGGCGCTGTCAGTTGTCACTAAGGGATTGCCGGTTCCGGCGACAAATACGACAACCTTACCTTTTTCTAACTCTTCACGCGCTTTACGGCGGTCATAAAATTCCACCAGTCCGGGCACAGCAATAGCTGACATGATAGTTGCTGACACGCCTTGGCGTTCAAAGGCGTCCAATAAAGCCAGACCGTTAATAACCGTCGCCAGCATACCCATTTGGTCAGCGGTCACTCTATCAATACCGGTCGCGCAAAGTTCCGCGCCACGAATTAAATTGCCGCCGCCAATGACCAGGCCAACTTGCACGCCGGCTTGCACGACGCTCGCGACTTCCTGACTGATGCGCGTTAATTTGTTAGCATTGATACCAAACAAGTGATCGCCTTGCAGCGCTTCACCGCTCAATTTCAACAAGATACGCTGATAAATGGGCCGGGTTGTAGTATTTTCCATAATTTAGCCATTATTCACTTGTGACATTACTGCTTCGACAAAATCTTCTTTTTCTTTCTCAATGCCTTCGCCTACTTCGTAACGCACAAATGATAATACTTTCGTGCGGTTCTTGCTAAGTAAACTTGCCACGGTTACATCAGGTTCTTTGACATAAGCCTGACCCAACAAACTAACTTCATCCAGGAATTTTTTCAACCGGCCATTAACCATTTTTTCAATAATTTCCTGGGGTTTGCCACTGCCGGCGGCTTGCGCGAGATAAATTTCTTTTTCTTTCGCAACTACGTCAGCGGGAACATCTTCAGGTGACACGACGATTGGTTTGCTGGCGGCAATATGCATGGCTATGTCTTTCGCCAAATCTTGATTAGCAGTGTCCAGTTCCACGTACACGCCAATGCGGTTGCCATGTAAATAAGTACCAATACCTGTGGCGGTTGTGCTAGTAATCGAAATACGGCGAATATTAATGTTTTCACCCACTTTGGCGACTAATGCATGACGCGCTTCTTCCACGGTGGTGTCGGTGTTTTCTAATTTTAACTGGTTTAATTTTTCGATATCGCTGACATTCGCAGCCAACGCGGTTTGCGCAACCGCTTCGACGAAAGCGCGGAAGTTTTCATCGCGCGCGACAAAATCTGTTTCACTGTTAATTTCCAGGAGGATCGCGCGTTTGCCATCGCTGCTGGTACGAATTAACACTACCCCTTCGGCGGCGACTCTGCCGGCTTTTTTACCCGCTTTTGCTTGACCTGACTTGCGTAATTCTTCAATCGCCAATTCCATATTGCCATTGGTTTGTTGTAAAGCTCTCTTGCATTCCATCATGGGAACATTAGTGAGTTCACGTAATTCTTTAACTTGTGCTGCTGTAATTGTTGTCATAACCATAACCTCATACCTGTTTGAAAAGCCGCTCCGCCATTTGCATGACGGAGAAAGTTAACAATGCGCTTCGCGTAGAGTTTACTCTTCGCTTTTTTCACCGCGAACTTCAATGACTTCATCCACTTCAATCAATTCATTGTTTTCTTCGATGGCAAGATCAGGATTGCTACCACGGCCTTCTAAGATAGCGTCCGCGATACATTGGGTATACAGCTGAATCGCGCGTAATGAATCGTCATTACCAGGAATAACATAATTCACGCCAATTGGGCTGTGGTTAGTGTCGACAACGCCAATAATAGGAATAGAAAGACGATTAGCTTCTGCGATGGCGATATTTTCATGACCGACATCGATAATGAATAATGCGTCTGGCAAGCCGCCCATGTTTTTGATACCGCCCAGGCTGCGTTCCAGCTTGATTTTTTCACGGGTCAATTGCAGGACTTCTTTTTTGACAAGACGACCAAAATTTTGTTTTTCAAACATCGCTTCCAATTCTTTCAAGCGACGAATGGATTGGCGTATGGTTTTGTAGTTAGTCAACATGCCGCCCAACCAGCGATGGTTCACGTAGGGCATACGGCAACGTGTTGCTTGTTCGCGGATAATGTCCTGCGCGGCGGTCTTGGTGCCGACGAATAATACTTTGCCCTTGTTCGAGGCGATTTTGCCAACAAAGTTGAAGGCGTCTTGCAACATAGGCATGGTTTTTTCAAGGTTGATGATGTGGATCTTATTGCGGGAACCGTAAATGTAACCGCCCATTTTTGGGTTCCAATAACGGGTCTGATGTCCAAAATGAACGCCCGCTTTTAACATGTCACGCATATTTACTGGTAAAGTCATTTAAAATACCTTCAAAAGTTTGGGTTAATCCTCCACATATTCTATTGGCCAACCTTGTCCCTAAAACTCTAGGAAAAGCACCCGGCAAATAGTGTTAATATGTGTGTGGTGTGTAGTGTTTAGTGTGTTTTACTAATTAAAAATTATTTCATTGCTTATTAAAACTGGCCTTTATACCATATGTGACCAAATCCAACAATATTTATGTTATACAATACGCTATCGGAACCTATGGAAATAACTATCAAAACTCCCGACGATATCGCCAAAATGCGTATCGCAGGTCGCCTTGCTGCGGAAGTCCTTGAAATGATTGGGCCTTTTGTTAAAGCGGGTATCACCACCGACGAACTGGACAAAATTTGTCACGAGTACATTGTGCAACAGCAGCAAGCTATTCCTGCGCCCCTTAATTATCTGGGCTATCCTAAGTCGATTTGTACATCTTTAAACCATCAAGTGTGCCATGGTATCCCAGGCCCGCGTAAATTAAAAGAGGGGGACATTGTTAATCTTGATGTCACCGTGCTGAAAGATGGCTATCACGGCGATACCAGCAAAATGTTCACCGTGGGCAAGCCTTCGGTGCTGGCGGACCGGTTGATTAAAGTCACCCAGGAGGCTATGTACCTGGGGATTGAGCAAGTCAAGCCTGGGGCGACGTTTGGGGACATAGGCGCGGCTATCCAGCAGTATGCGGAAGGCCAGCGTTTTTCCGTGGTGCGGGAATATTGCGGTCATGGCATAGGCACGATTTTTCATGAACCGCCGAATGTGTTGCATTATGGTTTGCCTAATACGGGTGAAACGTTGGTGGCGGGGATGATTTTTACCATTGAACCTATGATTAACGCGGGTAAGCGCTTTGTAAAATTGTTACCGGATGGTTGGACAGTGGTGACGAAAGATCATAGTTTATCGGCGCAGTGGGAACATACGATTTTAGTGACTGATACGGGTTATGACATATTAACGAAACGATCGGAAGAAACTTTTTAATTAACTTTAGTAAGGGAGATTTTCATGAGTCAGAGCGTCGCGAAAAAATTTGAATTACCGCCACTACCTTATGCAATGGATGCGTTGCAGCCTCATATTTCCAAAGAAACTCTGGAATATCATTGGGGCAAACATCATAAAGCTTATGTTGATAAGTTGAATGAGTTAATCACGGGCACGGAATTTGCCGATATGAGCCTGGATGAAATTGTTAAGAAGTCCAGCGGGCCGATTTTTAATAACGCGGGTCAGGATTGGAACCATACTTTTTACTGGAATTCTTTATCGCCAAAAAGTTCGCGTGAACCGGGTGGTAAATTGGCAGATGCGATTAAGAAAAAATTCGGTTCGTTTGAGGATTTTAAAAAACAATTCACGGCAACTTCAGTTGGGACTTTTGGTTCGGGTTGGGGTTGGTTAGTGAAAACTCCGGAAGGCGAATTAGAAATTTTAAGTACCAGCAACGCGGGCACACCGATGACCCAGGGTAAAACTGCATTGTTAACTTGCGATGTGTGGGAACATGCTTACTACATTGATTACCGAAATTTGCGTCCGAAGTATTTGGAAAATTTCTGGGAAATCGTCAATTGGGATTTTGTGGAAAAGAATTTTAACGGTAAGTAAATAATTCGCCCTTCACCTCTCCCTTTGTGGGAGAGGTCGGCGCCGAAGGCGACGGGTGAGGGGTGTTCGTTTATATCCAGTTACTTAATGAGAAACCTACGCCTAAGCTGTTGGTGCGGTGGTTGTATTCAATTAAGCTTTGGCCGTAGCCGGTAAAGAATTGCACGTAACCGTTTAGATATTTGGTTAATGGGAAACTCGCGCTTAAAGTGTCGCCGGAACGGCGGCCAGCACTGCCGATAAAGTTACGTGTCACTAATGAAACTTCGATTTGGTCATGTTTCCACGCTATCATAATTTCCCCATAGCCCAGGTAATGTCCCATGTTTGGGTTCTGTGCTTCGAAAGTACTGTCATGAAAAATAATCCACGGCTTGACGGCAATCATCCAATTTGGATTTGAAATGGCGGCGACGAGGTAAGCACGGTTCCAACTTCTTTCCAGTGAATTACCAAAACCGTTAGATTGATGGACTAAGCCAAGGTTTATAGTGTTGAATGACCAGTTGCCAAACATATGTTTGTCGAATTCATTCTGTAAATATATTTCAGGTTCATAATCGGTAGACCGGAAAAAAGCATTTCTGTTATAAGCCTGCCAATAAGATAATTGGGTATAACCAAAATAAAGCGACGACGGTAAATTAAAAATATTTCTCCACAGTGGGACTTTAAAACTGAATTGGTATTTTATTTCGTCGTGCTTCAAGCTTTCACCGTTAGGGGTGTTGCCCGCATAGACTGCGTTGTCGGGTGAAAACGTATAGTAATAAGGGATGATATAATTTGGCCGGTAAAAACTGATACCAAAGCGTGGCGGCACGGCTTTTTCTTTAGCATGCTTCACTTCGAGTACATCCGTGTTGGCTTGTACGGGATCTATAGGTTGCGGTAAATTTTCCTCAACGGTTGATTGGGCCGGAGGGAGTGGAGTTTTATGTTTTCTGGACTTGATAGTCTTGGTGGGCGTACTCACCGAAGGTGTGTCAGCGTTAAAATCGCTATTGGCCGCAGCAGCCATATTGGCTGAGGCAGGTTGCGGGTCGGCAAATGCAAGGTTACAAAACAAAGTGATTAGTGCGGCAATCGATAATTTTTTAATAAGACTAAAGTTGCGGGATTGGGTATGCATTTTTTTTGATCCCTGTGATGTGGCCACTAAATTGGCCATGAAGTGTAGCGGGATGGGGTATCAATGTAAAGTGGGCTGGGCTGAGTGTAACCGTTTGTGAGTTCATAATGAGAACAAGCTGTTTGTATTACCC
>JAZKAT010000023.1:149984-174379 GCA_040389045.1 Pseudomonadota bacterium
GGCTGAGTGTAACCGTTTGTGAGTTCATAATGAGAACAAGCTGTTTGTATTACCCCTCACCCGTGCACGCACAGTTGACGGCTTACAGAACTAAGTAGGTTGGGCTGAACGTAGAGAAGCCCAACAGTTTGTGCTTTCGCAATAGAACAAACTGTTGGGCTTCGCTACGCTCAGCCCAACCTACTTCTGACCTCTCCCACATGGGAGAGGTGAAGAGAGATATGTAATTATTCTGGGAGACGGACGGTTAGGACGTCGCATTTGGCGCCGTGTAGGACGGCGTTGGCGGTGGAGCCTAATAATAATGATAAGCCGTGGCGGCCGTGGCTGCCGCAGATGATTAGGTCGGCGCCTATTTCATCGGCAACTTTTAAAATTTTGGATTTGGTGGGGCCTACTTCTATGAATAAATCACTAGGGCCTACATTTAATTGCGCCGCTAATTTATTTAAAGCTTCTTTCGCTTCGTCAATTAACTGGCCTTCAATATCTTCAATGCCTAGATACGCATAACTATAACCCGGCATAGGTTCAACCACATGCACCAGACTGAGTTTGGCGCCGCAAAAACCACGCATGCCGCGCACCTTACTAATGATGAAATCAGTTTCATCCGTCAAGTCGGTTGCAAATAAAATATGTTTATACATGATACGCATCCTTTTATCTAATCACGCAGTGGCAGTAGCCTTTGAAAACTCTAGCTTGCCTTTAACCACTTTCACCGCAATAACATCACCGGGAGCGAACTTGCCAGATAATATTTCCTGTGCCAGTGGATTTTCGATATGTTGCTGTATGGCACGTTTTAACGGCCTTGCTCCATAAACAGGATCATAACCGCTAGCCGCTAAATAATCCAATGCTTCCTTGCTAAGCGTTAAATTCAATTCACGTTCAATTAAACGCGCGCGTAGCCGATTAATTTGCAACTCGGCAATGACACGAATTTGTTCTTCGTCTAACGGATGGAAAACCACGGTTTCATCAATACGATTGATAAATTCTGGACGGAAATGTTTACCCACTACGCCAAGCACCGCTTCACGCATGGCAAAATAATCGCCCTTCTTGGAAATTTCCTGAATCAAGTCTGAACCTAAATTGGAAGTCATGACAATAATCGTATTACGAAAATCCACAGTACGACCATGACTGTCCGTTAAGCGCCCATCGTCCAGCACTTGCAGCAAAATATTAAAAACATCCGGGTGCGCTTTTTCGACTTCATCCAGTAACACTACCGAATACGGTTTGCGGCGCACCAACTCGGTGAGGTAACCACCTTCTTCATAACCTACATAACCGGGTGGCGCGCCAACCAGGCGAGCAACCGCATGTTTTTCCATGAATTCGGACATATCAATACGAACCATGGCTTCTTCGGTATCAAATAAAAATTCCGCCAAGGCTTTGCATAATTCGGTTTTGCCAACACCGGTAGGGCCTAAAAATAAAAATGAACCAATGGGCCTGTTGGGATCAGACAAACCCGCGCGTGAACGGCGAATGGAATTACAAACCGCGGTCACGGCCTGGCTTTGGCCTATTAAACGTTTATGCAGTGCATCTTCCATGTGAAGTAATTTATCTTTTTCACTTTCCAGCATTTTGGCAACAGGTATGTGTGTCCACTTGGAAACGACTTCGGCAATTTCTTCTTCGGTGACTTTGCTGCGCAGCAACTGGGTTTCTTGTTGTTCGGCGGTAGTGGCTTCTGCTAATTTCTTTTCAAGTTCTGGGATACGACCATATTGCAATTCGGCCATGCGGGCTAAATCACCGCCACGGCGCGCTGTTTCTAATTCAAAACGCGCTTTTTCCAAATCGCCTTTAATGTGTTGCGTGCCTTGCAGCGAAGATTTTTCTTTGTTCCAAATGGCTTGTAATTCGTTATTTTTGGTTTCCAGTTTTTGCAAGTCAGCTTCGAGTTTTTCCAAGCGTTTTTTGGAACCTTCATCAGTTTCTTTTTTAAGGGCTTCGCGTTCTATCTTTAACTGAATGATGCGTCGGTCAAGATTATCGAGCTCCTCGGGTTTGGAATCAATTTCCATCCGAATGTTACTGCCCGCTTCATCAATTAAATCGATAGCTTTGTCAGGCAATTGCCGGTCGGAAATATAACGATGTGACATAGTCGCGGCGGCGACTAGCGCGGAATCGGTAATTTCAACGCCGTGGTGTACTTCATAACGTTCTTTTAAGCCGCGTAAAATTGCGATGGTATCGGGAACGGAGGGTTCATCGACTATGATACGTTGAAAACGGCGCTCAAGGGCGGCATCTTTTTCTATGTGTTGCCGATATTCATCCAGTGTGGTCGCGCCTATGCAATGCAATTCACCGCGCGCCAGTGCGGGTTTTAACATATTGCCCGCATCCATGGAACCTTCGGCTTTGCCCGCGCCAACCATAGTATGTAATTCATCAATAAATAAAATTATCTGGCCTTCCTGCTTGGCCAGATCACTTAAAACATTTTTCAAACGTTCTTCAAATTCACCACGAAATTTCGCGCCCGCGATTAATGCGCCCAGATCAAGTGATAACAAACGTTTGTCACGCAAACCTTCCGGCACTTCCCCATTGACGATGCGCTGTGCCAGGCCTTCGACAATCGCGGTTTTACCTACGCCGGGTTCACCAATTAATACCGGATTATTTTTAGTGCGGCGTGATAGAACTTGTATGGTGCGACGAATCTCTGCATCACGACCAATGACCGGATCAAGCTTGCCCTTTTCGGCGCGCGCGGTTAAATCAATGGTATATTTTTCCAGGGCGCGGCGTTGTTCTTCGGCGTTGGGATCATCCACTTTTTTGCCGCCACGTTCGATATTAATGGCTTGTTCTATGTTTTGCGAAGTGGCGCCAGCTTTTTTTAACAATTCACCCAGTGGGCCTGAGTCGTCCAGGGATGCTAATAAAAATAATTCGCTGGAAATATATTGGTCTTTGCGTTTTTGCGCGATTTTGTCAGTGAGATTTAATAACTTGTTTAAGTCATTTGAAATATGTATGTCACCGCCAGTACCTTCTACTTTAGGTAAGCGTTCTATGGCGCTGTCTAGCTGGGAACGCAAGGCTGAGATATTCACATTAGCTTGCGATAATATCTGGCGCACACTGCCGCCTTCCTGGTCCAGCAAGGCCTTCATTACATGCACGGGTTCAATAAATGCATTGTCATGGCCTAACGCCAACGATTGCGCGTCTGCTAAAGCAGATTGAAATTTACTGGTTAATTTATCCATTCGCATTGCAGAGTTACCTCAAAAGAGTTGGCTATACTCAGATAAGATATGGGCTAACAGGGTATATTCAAGAATAACATATAAAGAGCGGCTCTTGTTAACGTAGCCCGTATGAGCGCAGAGCTATACGGGAACTGCAGCATGTTACAATTTAACCATTACTTATGTTTTATAAAAATTGTTGTGCTATTCGTTATTAAATCTTGTTATTTATTATCAATTTAATGTTAACTCTTAAGAATTCGTTAAGGTAGGTCGCATACCATAAACGCTCTTATTAATTTAGCGAAGGAATATGCTATGTCTATGGCTCGAAGTCCGTCTAAAGAAAAGCTTAATGATGAAGTCCAACCAGAACTGGTAGTAGATAAAGATCTAGAAAAAACTACCGAAGAAACCAACGTAAACAAAGTTACTGAAGAATTAGGAGCAACTAAGCTGGATGATAGCGGCTATGCAGCTACTGAAGAATTAGGAGTTACTGAGCTGGATGATTCTGCGGCTGTTGCCAGACAAGATTCTGAGATTGAAGAAAAGAAAGAAGAAGAAGTAACTCTAGCTGCAACTGCTGAAAAAGAACCAGAAGTTGAGAAAGCTGCGGAAGAAGAAAATTCTGAAGATAAGAAAAAAGTTCAGGAAGTTCCGTTAAATTTTGGTACTCTTCCTCAGACTACTTTTGGTGGCAGAAAGAGCTCCAAGCCAGATGCTGTAGCAACATTAACTCAAGATGAAACCCCACGTCCACGTTCACCAGGCGGCACACTAAGCTAATCGTAACCTTGTCACCGCGCCGTTCAGATAAGGCGCGGTTCGGCTTATAAATACTATGGATTTATGTAATATTTGTTGGGCTTCGCTGCGTTCAGCGCCAACCTACTATGCTGTGGTTGAGGTTGGCTTGAGTTTTGTAGGTTGGGCTGAACGTAGTGAAGCCCAACAGTTTGTATTCAACGATGATGCGGTTATGATTTAACACAAAACAACTCCGGGCGATATTCGAAGTGCATGGTGTCGTAGTGGTGCCATTTGCCGCCCCAGATAAAGCCGTATTTTTCGAAAATAGCAACAATTGCCTCGGGTATTCTATTACGATAAGTAAGCTTGGCGTCCTCTGTGATAGCAGCACCTTCCTTTTGCAAATCCCATTGCCAATAATCCGATAAGTTTGAATTAATATCGATAGTCATGCCGAAACTATGCGGGCTCAGTCGGTTCGTATTAGCAATAACTCGCCAGCTAAAGGTACCGCCGGGGTTATCTAAAAAGGGCAAATAATCAGGATGAATGGCGACTAAATCTTCCAAGTCGTGTGAAATCAGCATCAGTTTTTTATCCACCCCATTCACGGTGGTAACTTGTAGTGGATAACGTTGGCCAAAATATTTTGGCATCCAGAATAACGTAATTAAATTTGCGGTGACTTCTTCTTTTGAGTTGCCATACATTTTACGAAAAAATGGTTCGTAGCGAATGCGGCCGGGGTCATCCTGTGGGTTAAAAGTTGAAGGGTTAATGGCGCGGTATGTATAACAGACATCGTTAACTTGATCAATTAGCGCTGGGGCGTCTAATTTTTCCTGTTGAGTTTTATTGGGTTTTCCCTCCTGCACCGGCATCTTTGTGCCATCTGACCAGATGATGAATTGGTTTGAGATAGCTTGGATATGATCAGGGTAGGTTTGTTTAAGGCGTAATAAGTCCGCATTAGCAGTGAAGCTTAATGTGAGTAAAGTGATGAGTAATGGAATACGCTTTAATAACATGAAGTTCCTGTAGCCCGTATGGGCGCAGCGCCATACGGGGTTTTTAAATTTTAAAACAAGGCTCCCCGTATGGCGCTGAGCTCATGCGGGTTACGTTTTTTAAGGGCCAGAAAAGAGACGGTATTAGCAGCAGCATTGGCGTTGGCGTTGGTTATTGTTAATTGCAATTTGCCGTCTTTGCTTTCCAGGCTGAATTCCTCGTTTACATCGGTAATATAAATAATCGTCTTATCATTTGAAATAATTACCTGGTATGCGGTAATTGATTTACCTTCAGCGATAAATTTTTCAATGGTAGTTTTGGTGCCGTCGTCTATCTTTAACGTTGAAGCCGGATTTAATTTCATAGCTAAGGATTGCGTTACGTCCGTTTTACTGTGATAAAGAACAGGCATGTTGTGGATGTCGAGAGAGAATTCCAATCTGCCAGTCACTAAATTCAAATTACCTCCAGACGATACAGTGGTGTCTGAAGTAACATTATAGGAGGCGCCATCCTCTTGATAACCCGCTATATTGATGTAATCACTATGCGGCAGCGAAACAATTAATTCCACACCACTATCCGCCTGATAGGATTTCTGTAATTCATCAATTTTTGTCGAATACGGACAGACTACCGCTTTTATTTTTTGATTTAACCCGTCATAACCCAGGCGGGTCTTAACAGCAGCCAGGCGGGTTTGGATTTCGCTATCGGATAAATTAAAATATTGTTGGAGAATAAGATCAGGCGCAGTATTTTTTGATTCGACGGTGTCTTTCCAGGAGGGATTTAATCTATCCAAACCTAAATCTACGCCGCTCGCTGAAAATGCCAGCAAAGCTTCATAGAAACCATCTTGCAAAAACTCAGCATTAGGATCGTAAAAAGCCGGGCTTTCTTTTTTTAAAGCGAGTGCTAATTGCGTGTACTCAGCTTCATTTGTTGTTATGCCTTTCATAGAAATATAATAAAAGACAAAAGGTGCCCAGGTTTGTTCATATTCCGCTGTTTGCGCATCTAGCAATTTATTGCGGGTGACGTTAAGTGCCACATAATCTTTTAAAAATTCAGGATCGGATGTAGTCAAATACGCTTCGATTAATTCATTTTCCAAATAAAGCAAAGTTAAATTATCCGTTTGACGAAAGCCACTGTAAGCAATATGTTTTTTTAGTAACTCGAATTTACTTTGCGCGTAAGGTGAATCGGATAATTCATAATAGAAATAATATACGTTAATCAACCCCAGGGTATTCGCTGCAAAATTCTCGGCTGCATAGGAAGATTGTTCAAAAGCTTCAAAAGCTATAGTTGGCTGGCCATCTACCGTAAAATAGGGTTGGAAATTCTCTTTTGTTGCATTCAGATCAGTCATCATGAGTTGGGTATTGAATGCAACTATGCCGATTTCATCATTAGGTAAATAGTACACCGGTAAACCGCTGATAGTTTGTTTCTGCCAATCAGGATTTTTTGGGGTGAAATCGAAACCATAAATATGGTCTGCAGAAGAAGTAAAATAAATTAGCGCCGGATGTTTATTACTAATTTGAAATCCGGGCCAGATATCTTTGGTGTTTGATTTTAAAGTTGGATAGTAGGCGGCAAGCTGACGTATGTAAGTGGTTTCAAAATCATTTGCGAATGCGGTTTCAATACTTAACAGGGCGAGTATTACGGTCAGGATGACTTTCATGGTAAGTGCTCTTGAGTATAAAAGAAGAGCAAATGATAGTCAAATTTAGCAGGATAGTCAATATTAATGTCATGCCAGCGCAGGCTGGCATGACATCGTTTCAGGATCAACCTTGTGCTAATGCGGCACAGGATGGTCGTGGGGTGGTAATAGATGGGAAGGTAAAGCTTTGTCCCACGGTGTAACCTATGTTGTTACTTTGATTGGTGGGAACACACTGAGCAGCCAGACCATAATCCGCGGTGGTATCATTACCAGTGAGACTGGAAAGGAAGTAAACCGTATTATTAGTCACGGTGATGTTAGTGCAACTGCTGGCATAAACATTAAAAGTATTTATCCCAATTCGACCTGGTCCAAACGTGTTATTGGAAGGGTTAAAGAAATTATTGTTATCGCCATAAACATAATTGCCATCAATAGTAATATCATGGCCGGTCGATACGTCTATACCATAGTTCCCCGCATTCACTAACAAATTATCATGCGCGAAAACATAACCAGGTCCTGAAGTACCAGGGCCAGTATCACCGTCGGTTAACATCATGCCGCCGCAATTCCAAAAATCACCGCTGCCGGTTAGCCGGTTACCTACCATTTTCAATGGCGATGCCGCTGTACCACTGGACAGGAACAAACTAAAGGAATCACATGGGCCTTGTAATGGCGTAGGAGGTGGTGAGGGTTGCACATAGTAGTTACAGCTAATACTATTATTTGGCCCCGAGATTTGATTGAATTGAATTACCGATGTGTTTTGTCCATTGATACCAGTGACATTGGTAATCATATTGAATTGAACCGTTGCCGCCGTAACATTTGCATTATTATTTGCAAGATAAATACCAAAGCCAGAATTCGTAATAGTATTATATTGAATGGATTGGCTAGTGGCAAATTCAGATGAAATACCTTGCGACACTACATCATGGATAGAGTTATTTTTTATTACCGCTTTTGCTGTGCTGGCCACATGGATACCTCGACCGCCGCAAGGACCGATTACACTGTTGGTAATAGTAATCGATGCGCCACCTGCTACGTTAACGCAATCACCACTTGGATTAGTAATTCTGACGTGATCCAGCACGTAATTGCCTGAGGTCCCCGTGTTGACTGGGGCCGTCGCAGTTAGAGCGCCGC
The DNA here is from genome assembly GCA_040389045.1 of Pseudomonadota bacterium. Lineage (GTDB taxonomy): Bacteria > Pseudomonadota > Gammaproteobacteria > DSM-16500 > DSM-16500 > UBA5158. The sequence goes on from JAZKAT010000023.1 coordinate 157,827, forward strand.
CATCTGATACATAACCCACACTGGCAACTGTACCAACGATAACGCTACTAGCGCTTGCCGCCGTCTGCCAGGTCGTGAACTCTTGTGCTTGTTCCGCATTGGTAGGATCAGCGGAACCATTCGGTAGATAACTGGTATTACCCGATACTGCGCCACCCTGCCCTGGCAAATTCCAGTCGTTACGCACTGGTTGATTTGAACCATTGTTTTTAATGAGTCCCAACACATTGTTCGTCACGCTATTATTAAAAAACACGGTACCAGTCTGATTATATAAGTTAATATTGACTGCACCTGCCGCGTTACCATAAGTGGACATTGGATAAAATGTTTTGCCATCGGGTAGATAACCGCTGGAAACCACGCGATTATTTGCCACCGTATTATTATTTCCTGCTTCAATTGCGATGCCAAAATTAGCGGTTGCATTAACATAGTTGCGCACTATATTAATATACGCGCTGGCCGTAGTCGCGGTATCGTTGGTGCCTCCATTAACAAGTATGCCGCCATACGCATACAAATCTTTACCCGGCATGGTGGGCAGAGCGCCAGAAATATAATTGTCATGGACTTGAATTGGACTGGCGCTAGTACCACTGGTTTCATTAAATTCAATGAGTGCGCCACTCGAACTTTGACCCGCGGTATTAACTATTTCATTCCAACCAATATCAACGCCTGGCAAACCGGTAATATTGCCAGTATGAATTGCCTGACCATTGTATTGGCCGGTTGTTGAATAACCATTATTACCATCACTAGGACGCGCATCAACATTATTAAAAATATTTTTGCTAATAATGAGAGTATTGCTGGCCGTCCTGTTGCCCGCATAAGAACTATTATAAAAACCGATACGCATACCATTAATTATATTGTTTTGCATATTGATATTGGTAAAGGCATTAACATGTAAAAATATACCTTTTGCCGTGCCACGCACATTGGGATTAGTGCCGGTACCGGTAGTATTGTTGACGGTAATATTGGCGGGCACAGCAGTCGCTTGAATTAAATCGCCCGGGCCTTGTAACAATGAATTAGTAATCGTAACTGGCGTTGACACAGTGATAGTAATAGCAGGCTGGGTAGCAGTCCCTTGATAATTTCCTGAAATCACACTGCCATTAGCTTGCACGTAAGCGGCATTCACAACTAGAGGGCCTTGAAATACGGGAGCATGTGCATAAGCGGATGAGGAAATAAACGAAGTGAGCAATATGAATTTTGAAAATCTGAATACAGGTTTTAAAACATTGTTGTCCATGTACACCTACTCCTGAGTGTGATTGAAAAATAAAGAATGCTTTTACGATGTGTAACTTTCAATGATTGAAGAGAGAGTATTAGAGTACTCTAATTTTTTTTAAAAAACTACAATTCTGTTTTTGTAATATTTTTAAATAATATCAGGTACGCTTGTGGGAAAAATGTTCGTTTTAGAAAAAAAGAATTGTTACAGTTATATAAAATTCTTATTTTAAATGTTTAAATGTCAGGTTAGGCAAACGCAGGTAATGCACTAACAGTCTTGAGATAAATACACCTAAGATAGTTATCACTACCGCATATTCAATATATTCCGGTTGTGCCTGCTTGGTACTTAATAAAATATAAACTGACAGAAAAAATCCCCAGATAATGGCGATCTCGCCATAAAATTCACCTTCTAACGCTTCGATGTAACGTTTCTTACTAAGCATATCTCGCAAAATACCACCGCCCGCTCCGGTCACAAATGCAAAAAATGGCCCCCACAACCATAAAGGGTTAGCTTTTGCTAACAACGATACCATGACGCCAATGACGGTAAATGTTGCAAGTCCAATCGCATCAGTTATCGTTAACAACATGGCGGCATGTCCCACTATGATATGCTCAATTTCTCGCGGAATTTTGTCGCGCTTTTTGTAATGATTTAATATTTTTAAAAAAATAAAACCGAACAAAACCGTGATTAACACCGCCAGCAAGTAAACCGGCGATTGCAACGCCGCAACTGGATTTCTGCCAAAGATAATATCGCGAATCAACCCGCCACCCAGTGACGGCAAAATCGCTAAAATAAATGCGCCAAACAAAGTAGTCTTTTCTCTATAGGCAATCAACAAACCGGAAATCGCAAACGCAACCGTACCGATAATTTCAGTAATCTTAAACCACATCGCGCTACGGATTTGAAAAACAATCGCCGGATAAAGATACCAGGAGATAATATTGCGATAAGCCGACGACTTGACCACTTCGCGTATACTTTTATTAAATTGTTCCACCACATCGGGAGTTACGCTTTTTTTACTAAATACTAAATAAATTGACGACTTCACTTTTAACCTGTGCTCAACAATATGCAGCGGAGAATTCGCATGCCAGATCAGACTGCTGCCCACAATCCTATCCGCGATAAAACCATCGATATCACCGCTTAATAATAAATCCAGGCTGTCATTATCGCTCTCGGTGTTAACGACTTCCTGCGCATTCGCGGGATCACCGATAAATTGATTGATGGCCGGATCAGAATAAGCAAACCCTTTGACTACGCCCAATTTAAAATGCGTTTGTTTTATGTAATTTAACAATTCCGTATTCGATTGGTGCGCTATCTCTGGCATTTTACCGCTAGGCAAAAACAGTGACGCCGAGGAATGTCGATAAGGAATAGAATAGTATAAATACTCGGCCCGCTCTTTAGTTAAAAGGACGCCTGGCGTAAAATCTTCTTTGCCGTCTTTCATGGCTTTTAATAAGTTGTCCCACTCCATATATTGATAGGCCAGTTTTACTTTGGCATGTTTTGCAATTAAGTTCGCTAATTCATAATCAAGCCCGGTTAGGGTTTTAATACCATTTTCATCTTCTTCGTAAAGATAAGGAGGAAAAAGATACCAGCCACTTTGCAGCGTTTTAGCATGCGACAAATCTATTTCTGGCTTCGCCGTTTCGCCCAAAGCATTGGTCATGCCCAGACAGCCCAACACCATTGTCAGTAGCAAAATAAATTTTTTAAAATTACCGAAAGTAGACATTAGGCACCTTGAAATAATGAATCAATAACCGTGTGACAAAGACCCCTGCGATAGTAATAAAAATCAAATTGCGAACAAAATCCGGCTGGATATTATTCGCGTTAAACATAATGGCCAGCGACAGAAACAAACTCCAGATAATGCCCACTTCGGAATTAATTTCACCGACTACATCTTCCAGACGTTCATTTTTACTTATAATGTCTCTTAAGATAGTCCCAAAAGACGCGGTCAAAAAGCCAAAAAAAGGCCCCCATAGCCAGAGTGGTTCCACTCTGGCCATCAGTGAAGTCATTACACCTGAAACAGTCAGAGTAGCCAGCCCCAGCGTGTCGCACACAACCAGTAAAGGATTAAATATTTTGCGCGAATCGGCAATAATGTAATGATAGATTTTGGATTTGCGTCGAATAACATTATGTTGTACCAGTTCATAGAAAGCGGTCGTTATACAAAAACCCATAAATACAACGCCGCAAATCAACAACAAATAATTCGGCGACTCCAGTGCTTCTACCGGTCTATTACTGAAGATGGCATCACGAAGTATGCCTCCCGTCAGGCACGGCAGGACCGCATACAATAGTGCTGACAGAAATGATTTATTTAATTCAAGAGCAATTAATACGCCGGAAATGGAAAAGAAAATAGCGCCCAAAATATCCAGTGATTTAAACCATTCCTTGCCGGTGGCTTGCATCATAATGACGGGATAGATATACCAGGTAAAATCATTTCTAAATACAGGCGAATCTTTATCATTGGTGATGGCTTCATCAAATGCCTGCACTACCGCTGGCGATACTGTTTTTTTACTAAAAATAAAATGTATTGTCGTTTTCATTGGCAAAGGGTGTTCTGCAACTTTCGTGTCTTCTCTTGCCAGCCAGACCAGTGATGATCCGGCAATTCTATCAGCAATGAAACCATCGATTTCATTATCCAGTAATGATTTTAGCGCGGCGGTTTCATCAGTGAATTGTATAATGTATTTTGTATTAGCCGGATCTTTAACAAAACTATCCATTTTTTCATTGGCAAGGATATCGGCGGCTTTTACACCCAGACGAAAATTATTTGTTTTTATATAAGTAATAAATTCTTCAACGGTGTGAAATTTATAATATTGATTTTTATCGCGTAAAACATATAAGGCGTTTTCTTCATTACGATAAGGTTTGGAATAATAAACATATTGTGCCCGCTCTTCCGAATAAGTGGCGCCAGAAGTTATATCAACCTCGCCATGCTTTAGTGCCTCCAGAATGCTTTGGAAAGTCATTTCAGTGAAACGTACCTTTGTCCCGGCATCAGCGGCGATAAGCTTTAATAATTCGATATCCAGGCCGGTCAGCGAACTCTGCAAGCCAGGAGTTTTAAGATATTTATAGGGATACCAGATTGACCAGCCGACTTTTAAGGTTGTTTCTGTAGATTTTTCTTGCGATAATGCAATATTAGTGTAAAAAAGAATACAAATGGTGATATAGAAGATGTAAAGTTTTTTCATGGATGGAGTAAATCCTTTTACTACATTACTCATAATACAGTGAGTGATGTGGGTACTGCAATCGGGTGGCGGGACCTTCGTATATCGCTGCGCTCACATGGGCTACGTTTTATATTTGGGCAATTAAATTCCTTTAAATTCCTTCACAAATTGCCAAGCTTCTTTTACGCTACTAGCATAATATAATAATACACGGAGGGGTTGGATGGCCACGTCAAGACCGCAACAACTTACTAAGTCGTCAATAAAAGATGATTTATTTCCCGATAGATCAGTCGTTGAATTAAATTCAACATATCTCCAGCAATTCCCAATAACAGGCCAGGTGCTTGCTAATGTGGCTTATCATGACCGATTGATGTTATCAAATTTATCAGAAGAGGATTATCTTTTTTATCTTGATGAAAAAATCGGTTTATGGAACATAAATGTGCTGGGCATTGACGGTTTAACTTATGGCACAATTGCAAAATTATTTTTTCGATTATCGAAGTGTAATAATAAAGTAAAAGTATTAGGCATAGATAACTTGCTCGATGATGCCAATGAAAAATCAATCTCGCTGATTTATAATAATGTAGTTTTATGGTCCTCAACACAACCCTCTTTTTTTACGACGATAATCTGCGGCGGCAAAATTAGTGATACCTGGAAGAACCGCTTTTGTAATTTAAGTAACGTGCAATACTTAGCAAGCGAATTAAAACAAATAACAAAACATATACTCGAAGTAAATTTTGTTAACCGTAATAACAGTGATCACACTATAAACCAGTTAAATTCCAGCTTAGCCGCCGCCCAAGAAGAATCAATCAGACAAACGCAATTACTACAGGCTCAGCTTCAGGAATTATTTGCTAAAAACCAAGCCATGCAGCAACAATTGCTTTTACAGGAAGAAACACAACGAGTATTAGCGGCGAAGCTCGCAGCAGCGGAAGCAGCAGTTAATGCTTCGTCAGTAGAAATTTCAAATTTAGAAACTGACTGTGATGAAAAAAGCCAGGCCCTAATCAGGGCCCAGGATTCCTCCTCTAAAAAAATCAAAAAAATCCAGCAAGAACATCAACTAACTGATGCTAAGCTAGAGCAAGCTAATAAAAGAGTAAGTCAGCTGGAAACCTATTCCCGTCATGTTGGTACTCTGCTGGATGGATTTAAACAGAGCCGGTTATTTTCAGCAGAACCAATCGTTACTGAATCAAAAGAGCCAACGGTCGATTCATTACCCTCTACTAAAAAGAGAAGTTCAAAAAAACGCAAAGTTCGGGAAGTAAGTCTTATCGACGAAAGTCTTTCATATGCCGCCAAGTCTTTAATGAATTTACTGACAATACCTGCTAGCCCTCTGGAAAACGATACTACAGAAGAACACAAAAACGAGACGCAACCTAGCGATTTACACGTCGGTTTACAAGCTACTCTGCTACGTTTAGTGACACAACACAAACTTAACGTTAACCAACCAGAGGATGCCTTTGCACTGTATATCGAGCACGAAATAAAGATGTGTGAAAAAATATTTCTGGAAGGTAAAGGCTTTCATGAAATTACTTCAAAAGAAATTTATTCCGTTCTTTATTATTTGTGTTTTCTGGTTTGTAATTTACATAAAAAGAAGAATGAATCAACATTGCCTTCCCCGTTAAATATTTATGCGTATTTGAACCAGACTAATGTAGCCCGAACCGAAGATAAAAAGTCTTTATTGCACACCCTCACCCGCATGTCTGACGCGGTTATAGATGTGTCAGAGGCTAATATGTGGTTAAGAGAAGGCGAAATACATTTTCATGAAAAAATAAAACATTTAATTGCGCAAAATGAAACTTTAAATTCGCAATTGGCTATCGCTCAGGCAGGGCAATTTAAGCATGCAGCGACTTCCAGCCCATCATCTAGCCCAGCGGCATTTTTTAGCAATTCAGCCATGCCAGAAGAGAAGAAACCAACTCCTGCGCGCACGGAGAACGTAACAGTTACCGTTACGGTTTCAATGCAACCTTAATCCAGCCAGCTTCTTTACTATCCCTCACCCGTCGCCTTCGGCGCCACCCTCTCCAACAAGGGGAGAGGTGAAAGAGGCGCGGCCCCCTAGGATTACAATTTTTTTGTAAATTCAAAAGCTTAGCACCCTTCGACAGATCATAAAATAATCATAACACCTTTAACTGCTATAATAATAGTAACTCTGGAGTGGGGTTTACTATGGCTTCTCAAGAAGAACCCGTTAAAACTATTATTATACCTTATATACATCCTAAGCTGGATTTAGTGCATCTTAATGCCAATGGTAAGCTCTTTACCGACGCTCAAATTGAAGCCATCCAAAAAAATCCGCTTATCGTAAATGCACAAGGCAGAATAACTAAAAAGAAATTAAATGAGATTTTTAAAAATGAAATCGACAGTGGTTTGCTTACGCCATTTAAATTCAGCCTGGAAAAGTCCGACAATAATTACCGGGCAATTTATAAAGGAAAAGAACATTCACTGGGTTCTGGCAGTTTTGGATCGGTTAAGATATTACAAGATCTGCTGACCGGCAAAACTACGGAAGTTCTGAAGGTTATCAAAGAGTCCACCCCTACGGAAATAACAGAAGAAGAAATCGGTTTAAAAAAAGCCGCGCAATTTAAAGCCCTGCATCAACGTTCCGATAAAACCAATCAATATGAATTTGTCATGGACTTAGCGAAAGGAGTTTCCTTAGATACCATGATAAGAAAGAAATTACCAACCGTTAAACTGATCGATTTAGCAATTAATGTTTTGCGAGAAGTTAAGCAGTTACATGATAAAGGCATCATACACAGGGATATTAAACCTGAAAATATACTTTATGACCCGGTGAGCAAAAAGGCCACCATGATAGACTTAGGTATATCGCTTTATGTTGCAAACGCCGAAGAAGTGATGAGCGGGGTAAAACTGGAAAGTATGAATGGTACTTATAGTTATATGTCGCCTGCCGCGTTAACTGGTTTCTATAATGAAAAAACAGAAATTTTTGCGCTGGCCCTTACCCTGGGTGAGATTTTTGGTTTAACCCAAAGGAAATCAGAATATCTCAGCCAAAAAGATAGGTATCAAGACTTTCTTAGAATTAAAGATGAAGATGATGTGAAGTGGAATACTAAGATTTCCGATCAAAGTACTCTGCTGGCCCTGCATACGCTTTTAAAACAAATGACTAGTGATGGTAACGTTCTTTCACTAAGCAATATAAACCCTGATTCGGTAAATTTAATTAACGCTTTCGAAAGAATTCGAGAAGAATATATAGATGCGGCGGGATTAACCAATAAAATTGCGTATCTTAACGTTGCTGAATATGCCAATGCCACTGCGGAGAATAAAGAAGCGATGTTACAAGCTTTAGAGGAAACGGATGAAGTATGGTTGATTGACGATAACGGTAACAATAAAGATATTTATCTGACTCTTCAACACGAATTACTAGCAAGAAATGTGAATACCAGTGATGTTGTTGTCCAATATCAGGGAAATAATCTAGACCAGGTCATGAGCAGTTATGCCGAACAACGTGAGGTACAAGATCGTGCTCTTTATGACTGCAGCAATCTTACTAAAACCGGTCAATTAGCGCCGCTCAAAACCACTTTGAATCAACAACAGGTAAGCATTATCTTTACCAGCTTACAATCTGAAATAAAAAACCTCCAGGAAAAATATGGTTCAGAAGCGCAAGAGCGTGTTCAACTCATTAATGACACCATGGAAAATATTAAAAAAAACAGCCAGGAAAAACCGGTCACGCTAGCTAAAGTATTAAGAGAATTAGATAGTTTGCAATCCAAAATTCTCAGCACTACAGAAAGTCAAAAAAATATAATAAAACTTATGCAAGACATAGAGAAGTGGGGCCAGAAAAAAGCTTTGCCCTTAGCAAATGCCAGAGGCTTTGATGCGGTAAGAAAACTTCAAAGCGAAGCCAGCCGTCTGCCTCCTCCTCTACCGCCAGGGTTCCAGAAACAACAACCGCCACCACTGCCGCCACAGTACCAGAAACAACAACCCCCTCCTCTGCCCGCACAGAAACAACAACCACCTCCACTGCCTGCGCAATACCGGAAACAGCCGCCACCCGTGCCACAGGAACTTCTTAAGCAAAAACCACCACCATTACCGCCGCGGCCTGTCTCTAAGGCTGCTAATGATAAACTACCACCGCCGCTGCCAGTTTCTAAGGCTGCTAATGATAAACAAGCGCCCTCGACCTTTCTTAAACAAGGTGGATTCTTCAAGGTAAAAACTGCTGTTGAAGAAAATGTGACACCTGAAATTAAAAAACGAAGTATCAACAATAAATAAACCTGGGAGATGCTTATGTTAGTATGGAATAGCAAACATCATTATATAGACATACAATCCAATGCTGAGGGTACTACACTAGAGAAATACGTTTATTGTTTGGAAGAAGCGATCAAAGGCGGAAACTTTAAAGAGTTGCTGTCTAAAAGTGACGATACCAAAAAGCTCTACGACAGAGTTTTTAAAGATACGGAAATAAATACCATAGACCCAGCAGAGCTAGCCAGTTTTTTAAAACACGTCCAATTAGCCAAATTTGCCACGACAGCGGAAATTGAACGCGCCCAAGTCATCAAACCCGATAAAACTAATAGCAGCGTCGCATTTTCCGAAATCCTTATCAAAGTGCCGACGCCACGATATACTGACCCACCTGAATTACCTTTCGTATTCAAGCGTCGTAACGAAATACCACCGCCATTCGTGCCAAGTAAGCGACCACCTCCACCTATACCTGCTGAATTATTAGCAAACATGAATTTCCGCAAAGCACCGGAAAGTCAAAACTGGCTTAATAATAAAGAGAATTACACTATTTTTGTCGACGCTGCGAAGACCGGTTTACACAAATCGCTTAGTCAGCAGCAAGCTGGAAAGTTTAGAGCATTTGGCGAGGAATTATTTAACGTTACAAATTTTTATACGAATTTAGTCGATTCAGTTAGCACTTTGTTTCAGCAAGCGATTATCATTCATGCTTTGCTTGAGAACAAAGATAAAAAATATAGTGAATTGAATAGTTTGGTTTTGAGTGAAATCTCTGCTGCGCTAAATGAAGTTCATTTAGATTTGATAAATGAGCAATCACTTTTTCAAACCTTAAGGGTCTTGACGCCTGTAAATGTAGATACTTTACTTAAAGTGCTTGATGAAGCGACTACCAGCCCAGATCCTTTTACGTTAAAAGATGAAATCATTAAACAACTTAAAGAACTGGATCCTACTCCAGAAAATCTCAGCGTGCTTAGCAAGGGGCCGGCTGGTAAATAGATGCAGGATGATTTCTATCACTTATCAACGCTAGGGTTAGCCACGCGCGGATTAGCACTTATAGCCACGGATTGTTCAAGATCTCTTTTATTCCTGTCATAACGCAGTTCTTCACCATCCATAACAATGGTTAAACTTTCCGATTGTTTTTGACAAGGTACAGTGCGCCCTATGACTTTAGCACTTACGTTAAATTGACTGGCTATATCAATAATGGTTTGCGTAACGGATTTATCGCAGACCAATTCTAAGCGTTGACCTAAATTAAATACGCGACAAAGTTCTCTATTAGGAAGACCCGCATGGGCTTTTATAAATTGAAATAGCGGTGGCAAATCAAAAAGTGCATCTTTGACATACGAGACGCCAGAACCAAACGATAAACATTTAGTTAAACCACCACCGGTATTGTGGTAGATAGCCGAGATTTGTTTTTTTACTGCAACAGGAATGGTTTTGATAATAGGAAGATAAGTACGAGTGCTACTTAATAATGCTTCACCCAGGCTTAAGTCACAGCCAGGCACTGCAGCGTCTAGTTCGAATTTACCTTTATAACTGTGTTGAGCAATTTCCGGGGCATAGGTTTCTGGGTAAGCATCTTTGTACCGGCTGGATAATAACGCATGTCTAACGCAGGTAAAGCCATTCGTGCCAATCCCTGAGTTATAACTGGTTTCATAAGTCGCCTGGCCGAAGGAAGCAAAGCCAACGATATCCTGATTGGGTTTTACCTGACTGCAATCTATTACCTCCTCTCTTTTCATGCGGGCACACAAGGTAGAATCAAGCACCAAGGTACGCACATTATCACCGGAATCCGCGGTTTCTCCACCGGCTTCATGAATTCCTATGCCTAATTTTTCCATTTCTGCACAGAAATCCGCATAACCTAAAATAATTTGAGAAATCACTTCGCCATCAATCAATTTAGCATTCCGGTTGATGACATTATTCATAATAAATGGGCCAACACAGCCTACGGCCGCCATATCATCTGTGTTCATTACCAAGGAATCGATGGCAAGATTATGAAAATATTTTGCCCCTTTTCCTTCTCTATACATCAAATAAGCGATTAATGTCTTAGTGCCTACGCCATCAGAATGCTGGATCAAGCAATGGTCGTTGGATTGGTCAAATAAATCCGGCATTATTTTGCAAAATGCTCCCGGAAATAAGCCAGGCGATAGTTTTTCAACCACTTCTCTAACATCTTTCTTATCGGCAGAAACACCCGTATCAGCGTAAGTACTTGAACCTATCATAAATAAGTGACCTTAAAAGCTAACTAGCAAAATATTTTAAGGTACATACTTTACAATCAGGGGGCGCTCTTGTCTAGCCTTTGGCAGATTTACTTTTTTGTGGCAAAACTTAACACCTGAGCGACTTGCCATAATCACTGTTGGCCACCCTTAATTCCAACTATTTTTTATGGGGATAATGGCTGCGTAATCGATAACGCAATGTTTTAAATAGAGCGATGGTGGCTTTTATATTTTCTTTGGCATCCTTTGCAGATTGCCTTAAGCGTAATTGTTCATAACGATTAAAAAAATCAGCCAGCACCGGCGCCAGCGCGGGTGCGTTATTGATTAGTGATTTACATTGCTGTTTTAAAGTAGCGGAAGGCTCTATGGAAATATTAAATCTGCGGAATTCATTTTGTAATAAATGGTATTCAGCCAACAGCGGGTCTAGCGTTCGTTTCTGCCACCATTGCGACCAGATCCCTAGTAAAATAAAAAATACCGTCATACAACCCACGGATGCCTGCAATAATTCTCCCGTGTTCAATTCTCCCAAACCGGCATTTTGTAATAAATTTTGCTGCGAATTGGGATTGTAATATAAGAACCATCGCTCAGAAAAAAACTGTACTGATTCTAAAAAGAATTGGAATTTTCGTCCGAAGGCCAGCGTTGAAATATTAAGACTGTCTTCTTGTTGTAATAAATTTTCGCGACTTAGAATAGTTTTATCTATACGCGCAGGCGCTACAAATGAGGTGGGGTCCAGTTGCTGCCAACCTATACCTGCTTGCCAATATTCCAGCCACGCATGCGCATCATTTTGCTGGAGGGTAATAGCGTTTGAAATTGGGTTCCACTGACCGCCGTAATACCCCAGCACCACGCGTGCGGGAATGCCTACCGCTCTTAAAATATAACTGACTGCACTGGCATAATGTTCACAAAAACCTTTTTGCGTATCAAACCAAAAAGTATCCATTTGGTTTTTACTGGTATTGATAGGGGGCGGCGTTAAGGTATACCAAAAATTTTCCTGATTAATATAATTGCGCAAAAACGCAATAAAACTTTTAATATCATGGTGCGTTTTGACAAACTGTTCTTGCGCCCAGGCATTTAAGCGAGGATTAATATTGGCAGGTAATTGGGTAGCTTCTTCATATTCATTTCGATTTAAAACATGGTAAGGCGCGGCCTGCACTTTAAGAGAATAAATAAAACGTTGTACGATAGGTTCTTTATTTTGACGCACCAACCAGTGATTGGGTGAAAATATAAGATTAGGTTCGCCAGCTACTGGATAACCTTCATAGAATAACCATTTTTTTTGCTTAGGTTCCAAGATAACTTCATAGTCGGCTGTATCAGCCCCGCTAAGATCACTCAAATGAATAAAATTAAAATAATTATACCAAGTAGAATTCCAGCTTTCACCGGTATAAAAACTTAAGATAATCCCGCGCCAATAACCCTCCATAATCGGAGTTTTCTTAAAAGTGATCTGCATGACCACACTGTCATCATTGAATAATTCCGAAATCGTTCCCGGGCTCATGGTATCACTAAAACCAATACTGCCTTTGGTGAGCGCTGGCACATTCCAGTGGGGAACTACCCGTGGAAAAATAAAAAATAATAAAATGCTTAACGGGATTGCAATTAATAATTGCTTACCACTCTTACTGCCTATTTGTCGCAGGCTGACATCAGTGGCGCTTAATTTTAACATGATTGATAGATTGGCAAGAATAGCGATGAGCAAATAAAGGATTATCCATAATTCCTGAATGAGAATCAGCGCGGCAAACATAAGAAAGAAATTACATATTACCAGAACTCTTATATCTCTAACCGTGTAAGTTTCCAGACATTTAAAAATAACAAAAATCAGAAAACAACGAATAAAAATTTCAATTGTGAGTTGCTGCCCATAGAGTAGCGATATACAACCAATTGTGAGGGAAAAGAGTAACCATGCAGAGATGCGTTGGTAATTAAAATAATCCGCCATTAATCGGAAGCCTATGGCAGATATAAAAAGGAGAAATACCCACCAGGGTTCACTCGCGATATGCGGAAGATAACAAATAAATACCACGAAAAAAAGTTGCCGCTTCAAACTGTTAAGATTGTATGACGATGGCTTGGTCGTATTCATTGGTATAATGCCAATTGTCGCAAGCAATGTTCTAAATGCTCATGCCCACGCGCAAACTTTGTTTCAGCAGTTTTTAATTCCAAACCGTAAACCATACCATTGGTTTCAGCGGCTTGCAGCCAATAACTTAAATTTTGCAATTTAAATTCAATATCTCTTGAAGGCAAATCATTTAATTTAAACAACCAGTAATCTACTTCGTTGCTATGCATCGTTTTATGAAACCAGCCCTGCCCTTTCGCGGCAATTCGCCAATGGATAAGCTTGGGTTCCATCCAGGGATTTTCAACTTGCTTCAAATCATAAAATTCTTCATCGCCGGACACATGTTTTTGCTTTATATCATCAACGTGATATGGGCTAGGCCAAAAACCCGGATTGATAGGCTGCGGATAAACATAATAATGCTCTTCGAAATAGAGATAACTCCAAACCCTAAAAATTCCAAACGGGAAAAGACTGGAAATAGTGATAGGTGGCAACAGAAAACGTCCTCTCATTGGCGTTTCCACTGGCACAATAAATTCTATTCCTTCAAGCGGTATTTTTTCCAGGCGCGTCTTAGGTTGTGAGGCAATTTGAAATTCAACACCAAACCGTCGCTTGCGGTTAGCCTGGATAAATAAAGTGATTTTTACCGGTATTCCTTGTTGCGAATCTTTTATAACAATAAATTTAAAAGAGAGATCTTTGAGATTAGCATGCGCTTCTAAAGCGCTGATCATACCAATAATAGCCAGCAAAAAAGTCATTAAAAAAATGGTATTTATTTGTGAGTTTACGGCACCGACTAATGTTGTGATGACCACAACGCCATAAGCCCAGCCAAATTTTGAAGGCAGAATATAGAGATTATGCGAATCTAGTGTTTGGGGATTACCGGCGCGATTACGTTTTTTTACCCATCTTTCCCAAGATTTTTTGAACTGCCCGGAAAAGGTGATATTCACACCGGGACCTCAACCGCATTCATTAATAACTCTGCCGCGGATAATTCAGTTTGGGATTTTTTAATCGTTAAGCGATGGTTCACGACCGAGGGTAAAACGGCTTGTATGTCATCCGGGCGGACAAAATCTCTATCGGCGGTGATTGCATAAGCTTGCGCAGCCCGAATTAATCCCATGCCTGCTCTGGGGCTAAGTCCATGGGTAAACATATCTTCGTTACGGCTTGCGGCAAGCAGCAATTGTACGTAATCCAAAACCGTATCCGCTACCGTTACGTTTTGGCTTTTGGCTTGTAATTCCAGTAATTGTTGTGGCGTTATCACGGGGTTTAATTGTGATATTTTCGCATTAAATGACGGGGATTTTAATAAGGTGCGCTCAGCTTCGGGAGAAGGATAACCGATGACTAAACGCATGAGAAATCGGTCAAGCTGCGATTCTGGCAAGGGATAAGTCCCTATGTGATAAGAAGGATTTTGCGTGGCGATAACAAAAAATGGATTGGGTAAAGTTTCCGTCTTACCATCGGTAGTAACTTGTCTTTCTTGCATCGCTTCCAATAAAGCACTTTGAGTTTTGGGTGTTGCTCTATTGATTTCATCGGCTAAAATAAGTTGAGAAAACAGCGGCCCGCGATGAAAAGTAAATAATTTCTGTTCCGCATCAAAAATAGATACGCCTAAAAGATCGCTAGGCAGTAAATCACTGGTGAATTGAATGCGCTGATATTGCATGCCAGTCAATTGCGCGAGTGCATGACTAAAGGTGGTTTTCCCCATGCCTGGGAGATCTTCCAGAAGTAAATGCCCATTGGCCAGTAGACAAGTAACCCCTAAACGAATGGTTTCCTCTTTTCCCAAAAGAATTTGACTCAAAGCTTCTTGTAATTGTTTTATCATATGAGAGTCATTTTTTTGAATGATTCTAATAGTATACTAGGTACTAACACGAAAAATAATTAGTACTACTACCAATGCCATATAGTTGGTTTCGTCTTCTTTTGGGAAATTAATAAAGTAATAAAATCAATAAAGTAAGAGTTTGGCATGAGCGAAATCCTTACACTACGTGTATAATTAATATTTAGGTAGTGTAAGGAGAATGCTGTGGCTAAAAGAGATTCTAATAAGGTTGCGCCTGCATCTGACCAACCGCCTAAACCAAAAATTAATACTTTTTTTGCAAAAACTGCAGCGCCTAACTCTCAAGAAAGACCCAAATCCGCAGAAAAAACCACTATTAAATATATTTTTATCCCTGGCAAAGCGGAACAAAATCGGGCGCTGCTCAAAGAAATTTCCACAGAAATCTTATTTAAGGGAATTCATAAAAATGAATTGTTTAACACGGTAACCAAAGCATTAAGCGCTGCTAAAGAAAAACATAAAAATCTTGACCTCTTTACAGTTTTTGAAATCACCATTCCTGAAAACAAATTAAGATTAGAAGGTGACAATTATAAGTTTAATCTCCGAGATTACATCACTTCCACCATAAATGGACAACAAGATAAAGATGGAAAAGTCAAAGCGGTAGAGTTACCCGCTGAATCTCCCAAAACAGAAAAAAACCATAAATTAAAAATCGAATTCTCCCAGTCAGCTCTCCCCGGCGCCATTAATGAGAAAAGCCAAATTGGCATGGATGATATTGATGATATGGATTTCTCCGCTGAAAACATGCCTTCCCCCAGAAAGCCTTAAAAGCAATAAGCCCTTTCACAACTAAATGCGGTCCGGCCTGACTTCGGATCAATATTTTGTTATACAATATAATATATCTAAACAAATAGGACTATTTATGAAAATTAAATTAATGCTTAGTGCAATTGCTTTAGTGGCAGCGCTATGTTCGGGAAATGCATTTGCTGATATTGAAGGCAACATAGCTCTCATATTAGATAACCCAAGCGATAAGTATAATATGTTTGAAGTGACGAATACGACAAACGTAGACAATGTTTGGCATCATACTTCACCCGAAGCTATTATGATGAAGGCACATTTACCCGGCACTGGAATTGTTCGTCCTAAAATTGTCGAAGCTACCGTGATAGCAAAACACAATAAAAAGTGCTGGTGTAAACTTACCGCATTACTCGTCGCAGATTGCCCTGCCATGAAAATCTGTACCCCTAATTGGAGTCAATTAAAAGTAGTCAATGGTGTAGCTGGGCCTTTTTGTAAGGCGGGTGGTTTTGACGGCAAGAAAAATGCCAACTTTAACGCCGACTCCGACAATTGTAAGAGTAATTCGAAGTAGTATGCGTGCACCGACTTACGGGGAACCAAGCTTAATCAAGTTCCCCGTAAAGGAAAGATA
>JAZKAT010000024.1:0-36117 GCA_040389045.1 Pseudomonadota bacterium
AGCAGAGGACTGAAAATCCTCGTGTCCCTGGTTCGATTCCAGGTCTGGCCACCTGGTTACTCTGTTAATATTAACCGCACTGTTTCCAGTGTCATCATCAGCGTCATTGGTTGTAAAGGCGATTCCACAAAGCCGCGGGATAGATAAAATTGTTTTGCTGGTCCTGACAAAGCGTGAAGTAAAATAGCAAAGACACCTGCATCTCCTGCGACGCTAACTGCGCGAATCATTGCATCTCGTAGCAATGCACTACCAAGGCCTTTATTGTGATACTTTCTATCTATTGCTAATCTGCCAAGCAATAACACGGGCAATGGATCGGGCATATTACGTCGCATTGTGTTGGGTGCATCTGCATGGCTGATTGCACCGGCTGATAAAGTATAATATCCAATAACTGTATTACCATTACATAAAACAAAACAACGTGACGCCCCTGACGCCTGATTTTTAAGGGCACGTTTTTTGAGCCAATCATTAAGTGACGGCTCTCCACAATCAAAATTATCTAATTCATGACTGACAAGTATTGGAGTTGGAGGTGACAGATTGCTAAACACATTTATTTATCCCAGGGCGATTTTGTTTTTAGTAAGCGACGTAGCTTGTCAGTTACTGGTAATGGTTTATCGAGTAATGCTTGAAATTTTTCAAAGATACTTGCATCCACCGTAAAAAATGCTTGCTCAAGTAATACATCTTCTGCTTGGCGACAAGCAGCATCAAGCATAAAGTCTGATCGACTACGACCTACCCTTTCGGCGGCTTGATCGATTAAATCACGTTGTCGCGCTTTAGCTCGGATATTGATGGATACTGATTGTTTAGCTGACGCATGAGCCATAAGTAAGCCCTCTAGATTCTATACATTTAGTATACAAAATTGTATAGAATAATGCAACACAAAAAGATCGAAAACTCCATAATTAATAAATTATTTAATATAATTCATTAAGTTGTAGTAGAAACAGGGTCAGGCTTGCGTAAGCGCGTTGTTGAATAACACCCTTACGCAAGCCTGATTTCCGATTTTTACCTTATTATTATTTTTTATTAAATTCTGCTTCAAAAGCCCCTATGGCCATCAATATGTTCCTCCATTCTGGAATGCTTCCGAAAAACATATCCCTCATCAAACTAAAATCTCTTTCTAAACCATCAAAAAAGATGGTGTCAAGTAACCACAATACACACTGATTGGATGTTGATTGAGGTTACTTGACACCTTTATCAATACACACTGATTGGATGTTGATTGAGGTTACTTGACACCTTTATCCTGAAATTATGGGATTCTTTAATTGCAGATCAATACAAACATTACTACGTGACTTTTACGTGACTGAGTCCTGATTCGTGCTGGTTCACCATGGTTTTGCAACGAGCATCCCAAGGTTTTACATCAATAAAATCAATAACTTAAAATTAACCAACCGGCCTGAAAATCCTCGTGTCCCTGGTTCGATTCCAGGTCTGGCCACCTGAAAGCTTCTCCCTAATTAACCAAAATTAACCACAATCTTTGCTGAACTATAAATAACTTCAGGGATAAGAGGGGTTCTTCCTCTACCGCTTTTTCCTTCTTTTAGTTTTACAAATCCATAGCTCTCCATAGTTCTAAGAGTTCTTAATAAATTATTCGCTTTTCTGCCGGTAGCATCTTCCAATTCTTTAATGGATTTTGGATGTATTTCTACAATTAATTTAAGAAGTTCTTGGTTTTCTTCCGACAAAACATGTGCCAAAGATTTAATAGAATTAAACCAGATTTTAGGTTCATCTTTTTTTGGTTTGTATTCGCCTTTAGCAATTGCTGTCGTACGCTTTTTAAAATCTTCAAATGGCATAATACCAATTTTAACGACCTTACCTTTAATAGCACTCATTTTTTTGTACCCTCTAGCTTCCTTAATAATTTGTCCACCTCCATCCAAAAATCTTCTAATAACTTCCCTGCGGTTACATAATGATATGGTTTTCCTTTGTCAGTACTATCACTATGCCAGTGGTCGTGTGTCCGTTTAGGTGCAACGCCTCTTTTTCCACCATATTCAATTGCATGTGCATTATCAAAACCCATGATCCGGCGTTTAAATGGGTCGTGTAAACTCAGCGAATATCTGACGCCATGTTTGCAATCTTTACTTGGCTTAACCTTTCTCGCCTCGAATTTGACCCAATAACCTGACTGCATAAAGAATGATTCGCCATCTAAATCAAGTAAGCCTTCAATTGTTGCATCGTCCTGAATCATTAAATTGCCTATATATATGTTAATTATATCATCTTGTGATATATTTGAAAAGTGCAGAAAGGTGTTAAATTGAAATAACAAAAGAAAGGAATGATATTTGAGTGGTGCTTTAAAGCGGGTTTTAACCATACTCTAAACCCCCCAAACAAACAATAGGCTGTAGGTTGGGCTAAGCATCGCGAAGCCCAACAGTTTTTATTTGCAGCGTCTCGATTCTGACAAAATTGTACTTTTGCTGCTTTCAGTTTTTTTACAATTCAAGTTGTTGTGCATCTAAAATGATCCTTCAGGTTTATTCGCATTTTAATTAAAATTTATTTTTGCTAGGATGCTAGTTGGTGATAATTTTGGAACCAGGTGTGAATGATATTTTTTTGATTTCATTAGGAGCCATTCTGGGCGCGAATATGCGCTATCTTGTTTCTCGTGCTTCACTTAAATACCTTTCTCCCTCCATACCTTACGGAACATTAATCGTTAATATAACGGGTAGTTTCATTGTTGGATTTTTTCTTGCTTGGACCGTTGAACGTGTTTTTATTGATCCCAGATGGAAGCCATTCATTGTGGTAGGCTTTTGTGGCGCTTACACCACTTACTCCAGTTACAGCTATGAAACTATCACTTTATTAGAACAAAGTGATTATGGTTTAGCTGCGTTAAATTTTTTATGTAACAACTTTTTTTCTTTGCTCGCAACCGTTGCGGGCATTGCATTGGCCAGGGCAATTTAATATGAATCAGGAAACGATAAAGATAACCGCATATATTAATGAAAGTGATAAATGGGAACATAAGCCTTTATATCTGGAAATACTTCGTATGCTTCATCACAACGGGGTTTCTGGGGGCACTGTATTACATGCCATAGCGGGTTTTACAAATAAGGGCACTGTGGAAACAACGACTATGGTTGATGTAGGTAGTCAGTTGCCATTAGTCATAGAGTTTATTGATACTGTGGAAAAAGTAGAAAGTGTCTTGGCAGAATTGAAAAAGATGACGGGATCGCGCCTTCTTGTACGTGAAAAAGTAGAAATTATATGATGAAACAACATAGTTAAAGTTTCCCCGTATTACGCTGTGCTTCATACGGGCTACAGTTTTTCCATGATTCTTTTATAGGCCAGGCCGTAGACGATAAATAAAAAGGGTAGTGACCAGATTAAGCCTATGCCAAATGGAATCGCGCTAATTATAAAAGCCAGTATACAAATAATTAAGAAACAGAAAATTCGCAATACATTACCTTGAGTTATTGCTACCGACATTTTTATTGCCGTCCAAGGATCTACCCGTTTATCTATGACAAATGCTTTGGCGAAATACATTCTTATTAATACAAAGAAAAATACGACATACCACACAACAGATAATATAATTGCAACGATTGATCCAACGTACGAGTGAGTGTCCATCAATAATAAGGGGACAAGAATAATGGCTGTTACTCCGCAAATTGCAAATTGTATTAAGTAAACACCAATCATTTTAAAAAATATTTCGAAACTAATTACCGATTTGACCATGCCATAATCGATAGGTTGATCGGCTGCTCTTTTAATTCCAATGTAAATTAAACCCCAGGTCAGTATAAGTTGTACTATTCCAGCTAATACAGGGGGGATTTTTGCAAGATTTGGCAAACCTGCCGCGGTTAAGATGCCGCCGATAATTCCAAAAAGAAATGCGCTAATAAAAATAAAGCCCATCACCGCCCACACCGTACCCTTGGCGCCACTTACTTTTTGCCATGCTGCCTCAATAGTATCGATTACTGGGAATTTATAATCTTCTGTCATGGTTATCCCCTTAATGATAAGTGTAGCCTTACCTATTATCTTAGCTTAAAACTTATACATACACATCTCGTGTTGTATAAGCAACTGATATTAAAGGTAATTTAGTTGCCAGACGGTATAATTTAATAGCAGATAGCAATTATTTTTTTGAATGGGCGCGGATCACAGCTTCAATTTTAGTTAATAATTGGTAGCCGGAGGTTTCATCCTTTCGCAGGGTGCCTTGCACATAATTCGCGTATTTCAAATCAAGCTCGCCTTTGGCCAGTACAATAACGGGAATATTATAGCGCGCCAGTGGCGTCAGTAACTCAACACCATTGCCATCCGGCAATACCAAATCCAGAATAGCTAAATCAAATGACTTCTTATCAAGAAGTACTTTGGTTTCAGCAATAGTTTTTGCCGCAACGACCTGGGCAGTTTCACTTAATAGTGTGGCAACCAATTGCTGCGCATCGACATCATCTTCAATATGAATGATTTTAGTGATGGGTTTTTTGGTCAGGGTTTTCAAGCTGTCAATGGCTTTTAAAAGTCGGTTCATGTCTATAGGCTTGTCTAACCAGTCTATGACTTCAAATGCTTCCGCACTCAGAATTTCCTTACCGCTTTTGGCAATCATAGAAACGACAACAATGGGTAATGAGTGAAATAATTTAGAAGCGCGTAATTCTTTGATCAGTGAAATACCATCCTGATCCGGTAAAATTAAATCAAGGCACAACAAACCATAATTATTTTTTGTTAATAATGCTTTTGCAGCTTCCGCGGTGTAAGCAATATCAGTCGCAAAGCCAGCCGCTTCCAATTGCGTGGCAAGATACAGTGCCTGGGTCTCATCATCTTCGCAGATTAAAATTTTGCTCCCATTCATTTGAATAGACTTTGGGGAGGGTTCTGCAGCTTCGGTATCGCTCCATATCGGCAAATCAAAATAAAAAATGGAACCTTCGTTTACTTCTGAAGTAAAGTTCAGCTCACCCCCTAATTTATCGATAATAACTTTGCTGATTGCCAAACCTAAACCAGTACCGGCTTCGCGACGAGTGCTGGAAGTATCAACTTGAGAGAATTTCTTGAAGATTTTTTCGCGGAATTCTTCCGGAATTCCACAACCATAGTCAGTGACTGAAACACGAACTTGACTATCTTGCTGGCTTACACTAATGTTAATCACACCATTGTGCGGGGAAAATTTTATAGCATTTGACAACAGATTAGCGAGCACTTGTAACAAACGCCCGTAATCAACATTAATGGTGAAATCCTTAGTCGGCTCTTCAAAATTAATTGCGACCCCGTATTTTTCGGCATACATTTGATTAGCAGCGATTGAATCCTTAATTGACTTAATCAGACTGACCTGACTCAACTCAAAAATCATTTTACCTGCTTCGATTTTTTCAATGTCCAGTATGTCATTGACCAGCCGGACCAGACGCGTACAATTATTATCAGCAATATCCAATAACTTTTTAGTTTTTTCCGTGAAACTACCCACTGCGCCACCCAGTATCAAATTTAACGCGCCGTGAATAGAAGTCAGTGGTGTTCTTAATTCATGACTGACGATGGAAACAAATTCATTCTTGATCAAATCCAGTTTTTTGTGTTCCGTTAAGTCTCGGGTAATTTTACCAAAACCGATCAAATCACCTTTCAAATCATACAAAGGAGTAATGATAACATTAGCCCAAAAGGTATCGCCATTCTTGCGTACCCGTAACCCTTCTTCTTCATAACGGCCGGTTTCTTTGGCGATGATTAATTCCCGTTCCGGATGCCGCACAGCTATCGCTGTGGGTGTATAAAAGCAGGAAAAATGCTTGCCGATGATTTCTGACTCAGTATACCCGGTAATATGTTCAGCACCTGCGCCCCAGGTAGTAATTTTACCCTCAGGATCAAGCATAAAAATCGCGTAATCGGTGATGCCATCGATTAATAAGCGGAAGCGTTCTTTAGTTTCTTGTAATTCTCGGTTGCGATCTTGCATCTCTTGCGCGCGATGCACAATTTCCTCTTCCATTTTATCCGCGGTAGTGCGCAGGGTTTCCGTTAATTTCTTTTGGCGCACAAATTCTGTGACATCTTCCGCGCGATGAATAATATATTGAACCGTATTGTCTTTTCCTAAAACGGGGGAATTTTTTGGGCTCCAGTAATGCTCTTCAAAAGCACCGCCTTCTTGCGCGGGACGGCGAATATCATATTTCTGGACTGCCATCGTATCCGAAATTTTTTCGCGCAACACAGTATTGAGTGAGTTGCGTAGGTTCGTTACGCCCGTGGCGTGCGGATCATCGGGGTTATCCGGAAAAATCTCGAAAATACCATGACCTAGAATATCTTCCCGTTTAACCTGGGTGGCTTTCGCATAAGCATCACTGACTTCTTGAATGACAAAATTCGTGTCCAGTATCAGATATAAATCTGGCGCAGACTGCAATATAGATTTAAAATCTATGCGTTTTTCATCCGTCATTATGCGCTTACCTTTTGAATTAACCGGAGAACTTCTTTTTCCTCAAATAAAAAAATCACCGTACCCTGAACCTGGCTATTTTGAAATTGAAAAGCAATTTCAAAAGCATTGTTACTTTTTACGCTTTTATATAATGAATTTGAAATAGCTTCCATAAATTCAGAGAATTTTCTATGTTCAAAATGCGCAGCCCTATGCATTAAAGATTCTATTTGCAACGACATGGAGAATGAAGTTAGAAAATTGCCAGCTATGATATTCGCGACCTCAGTCAATGCGGATTTTTCCATTTCTGAAAATGATTTTGTTTCACCATCCTTTCTATGAAACATAATATCACATATAGCAAATGCGGATTTTTCAGGATAAATAAATAAACAAGCCCCGGGCAATTGCCCCACGATGGGAACAGTCAAGCCAACAATTTTTTCATCGGCATTCATCAACGTTTGAATTTCATCAAGGTTTTTGGATTCCACTGGAAGAATATTTACACCAATAGGAAAACCAAGCATTTTTGATAAACCGCTAGTGGCTTTAATAGCCGCCAGTTTAGTAATTTCATTCAGTATATTAAATTGCATCGGCTGCTCTCCACTCATTTTGCTGTCTCCTAGAAAGGAAAATCTGATCGATATCTAAAATTAACACCATTTCACCTGAACCAATCAGCGCTGTCCCGGAAAAAAATTTATTATCTTTTACTACTTTCGTTAATGGCTTAATGACTACTTCCTGAGTTGAAAGCAGTGCGTCAACGACTATACCATAACGCTTCTCGTCTTTTTTAATTACAATAACCGGATAACTATTCATAACCTTATATTCAGTAAAAAATAACTTGGCTAAGTGCGTAACCGGGATGTCTTCCCCTTGATAGACGATGGCATTTAAATTTAACATACCTTTAATTTCATCCGCGGTAACTGTTAATAAACGTTCTATGCTTTTAATGGGTACGGCATAAATTTGGTCTTTCACCATCACGAATAAAACCTTGATCACCGCCAAGGTAAGCGGAATGCGTATAAAGAAGCTGGTGCCTTTGCCGGCCTGGGAACTAACCTGGACCGAGCCCCCAATAGACTCAATTTTTTGTTTAACAATGGATAAACCCAAGCCCCTCCCGGAAATACTAGTAACTTTTCTCGTGGTGGAAATTCCCTTGAAGATGGTGTTAACGACTTCCTCATCCGAAGCTGTGGGTTGAATAAGATTTTTTTTGATAGCCACATCTTTAATTCTGGGAAGATCAAGGCCTTGACCATCATCGCTAACTTCAATTACCACAAATTCCTTGTCGCGTCTGGCGCTAAGTAAAATGGTGGAATGAGTGGTTTGCTTAGTTTTATTTCGAAGATCATTCGTTTCCAAGCCATGGTCCACCGCGTTTCTTACCAGATGCGTCAACGACTCGCCAAGCTCGTCAATAAGGGAACGGTCCAGTTCAATTTCCCCACCTTCAATTTTCAAATCGATTTCTTTATGTTGCTCTTTAGCCAGGTCTCTCACCATACGAGGAAATCGGCTGAATAAAAACTCGATGGGCACTAATCTTACTTGCATGACATTATATTGCAAATCAGAAATGTATCGTCCCAAATGATCGACTGCCGCGGTTAATTCATAATTGTTAATACTTTCCCGCAACAGTTCCAGTTTAATCCGGCTAACCAGTAATTCTTCTACTAATTTCATTAAAATATCTAAACGATCGACTTTAACTTCAATCGTTTTAAGTTTTTCGATCTTGGGAATAGTAATTTTTTTGTTTGGCGTTGCTTGCTGCAAATCTTCTTTATCACTGATCAAAATATTACGTACACGATCACTTAATTCACTAGTATCTAATTCACTTTCATTTTTAGTAATTTCTTTTAAGGAGGAAGTTAACGCATCAAAACTTTCGAATAATATATCGGTGCAAGATGCCAAGGGAAAATTTTCATTGCGTATTGCGTCTAATACATCTTCCATGGCATGACATAATTGCGCCATTTGATTTAAATTCATGGTGGCGCTCATGCTTTTAAGCGTGTGTACCGATCTGAAAACATTATAAAGCGAAGCCATATCCTCAGGATTTTTTTCTAATTGTAATAGTGCTGAATTCATATTTTTAATATGAGTGGTTGATTCATTAAGAAATGCATCTTTGTGTTTTCTAAAAAAATCATCCATATTGAAAAAATACCTTATACTAAGTGCTGATCAATAATTTTAAGAATATTATCTTTATCAAAAGGCTTTTCGATGTAATCTCTGGCACCCAGCTTTTTGCATTCCTCAACCACAGCGGTTTGCCCAACAGAAGTCAACATGATAACCTTCACTTTGGGATAAAATTCTTTAAGATCTTTTAAAACTTCAATCCCCTCAAATTCATTGTCTCTCATCACAATATCCAGCAAGACTAAATCCGGGTGGATTTTCTTTAATAATTCAGCCGCCGTTACCTTGCCATCTGCTTCATATATTTCAAGAGGAGGGGTATGTTGCGCTAAGGCTTCCTTCAAAATACCTCTCATAAATGCGGAATCATCAACAATCAATATGGTTTTCATGTTTTCTTCCTATCGGTAAGGTCAGTGTTATTTTTCTTTTTCGTAAGTTTACTTTCACCCAGTGTTTCTTCCTCAAAAGAATTTTTATTTTGTTTTTGGTGCGTAAGACTTGCCAAGCGAATAAGTTCATCTTCAGAAAGAACTTTAGTCACGTCCAATAGAATGATAAGCCGCGAATCATGCGTGATGACCCCATACACATAATCTTCCTGGATCTTAGCCATCAATTGTGGCGGCGCTTTTATATCGGACTCTTGTATCCGTAAAACTTCCATGACTTCATTAACCATTAAGCCAAATAAATTTCCTTCCTGTTTGACTATGACTATATGCTTGGAGGGCTCTTCTTCTGTGGGCAGTGAAAATCTGGCCCTGACATCAATAATGGCAACAATATCACCTCTTACATTGATCAACCCCCTGATAAAGTCGGGAGAGTCTGGAATCGGCGTAATGTTACCTATTTTAATGATTTCCTGAACGGCGTTAATGGGAACGCCAAATTCTTCATCGCCCACACGAAAAACAATCAACTGAATAATCTGCTGTTTTTCTTTAGTAGACGCCAATACAGATTTTTCTTCCATCATCCGTCTCCTTAAACAGCCGCAGATTCATTTCCCGCAGCCACCTTAAATCGTTTCAACGCTGTTCTAAGTTCTTCTGCCAGGTTAGATAAATTCTGCGCGGAAGATGTCATTTGTTGCATGCCGGCGGTTTGTTGCTGAATAGAAGAAGACATTTGTTCCGCGCCTATGGCTGCCTGCTCTGAGGTAGTAGCAATTTCTTCCGTGGTTTTAGCAACGGCTTGAGCGCCTTTGGCCTGTTCAGAAGTTGCAGTAGAAATTTCCTGTGCTTTGGCGGTAATTTCCTGAGTACCCGAACCGATTTGATCGAGAATTCCTAGCGCCTGGTTAACAATATCAATGGACTCTGTTACCTGTTGCGTACCAATGGTCATGCCGCCTACTACCTGGGCCGTAGACTCTACAATTGAATTCACCATGCCTTCAATCTGTACCGCGGCTTTTTTGGTGCCTTCCGCCAGTTTTCTAATTTCATCGGCTACCACTGCAAAACCTCGGCCAGCTTCACCGGCGCGCGCTGCTTCGATCGCGGCATTAAGCGCCAACAAGTTGGTTTGATCTGCGATATCTTTGGTGGTACCTACGATCACACCAATTTCTTTAGCGCGTTTATCTAAATCTTTTACCGTACCGGTATTGGCTTTCACGATATCATCGATAGAACTTAATCGAGTCGCTGCCTGTTTACCCGCTTCCGTACCGCGATTAGCGAGCTTGGCTGCTTCCTGTGTTACCTCTGCTGCAGAACGCGCGTTGGCCGCACCTTGTTGAATCGATTTAGACAAGTCGGTAACAATACGTGTACTGGCTTCCAGTTTTTTGGCTTGATCTTTCGCGCCTACCGCGATCTGCTGGGTAGTCATGGCCGCTTGCGATAGCGTGGTACTAACTTGTTGCGATGATTTAGCTAATTGCCCCGAAGCGTTCGCCACTTTCATGGAACTATCGGTGGCTAAGCGAATTAACGCGCCCAAATCATCGAACGATTTATTAAGAGCGTCAGATAACGTTTTGATATCGCCTTGCGTTTCAATTAGCACACGCTGTGATACGTCCCCTTGCGAAAGCGCAACTGCTAAACGAATAACTTCTTGTACCGGCGTCGCAATAGAATTGATAAGGTTATTTAACGTATCCACAATATCTTTCCAGCTGCCACCTACCCCTTCGACTTTAGCACGTTCATCTAAACGGCCTTCTCTACCCGCTACTTGCGCAACACGCGACACTTCACTGGCTAAACGATTTAAATCATCCACCATCTTGTTAAGCGTTTCTTTCAACTGTAATACTTCGCCTTGCGCCTCAACCGTGATTTTTTGGGTCAAGTCACCCGCGCTAATAGCCGTCGCCACTTTGGCAATGTTACGCACCTGACTGGTTAAGTTTGCTGCCATCGCGTTGACTCGGGCAGTTAATTCTTTCCACGTACCTGCTACGCCAAGTACTTCCGCCTGACCGCCTAACTTTCCTTCCGTCCCTACTTCTTTTGCAACACGTGTTACTTCGGCCGCGAATATATTAAGATTGTCCACCATCTTATTAATCGTTTCTTTTAATTGTAAAATTTCGCCGCGTACTTCTACCGTAATTTTTTGATTCAAATCGCCATTAGCAACCGCCGTGGTGACTTGTGCAATGTTTCGCACTTGACCGGTTAAGTTAGCGGCCATTGCATTCACATTATCGGTCAATTCTTTCCAAGTGCCGGTTACCCCAGGCACGCCTGCTTGACCACCTAATTTGCCATCGGTACCTACTTCTTTAGCAACACGCGTTACTTCCGAGGCGAAAATAGTGAGACTATCCACCATCTTATTAATGGTATCTTTCAGTTGCAGCACTTCGCCCTGGGCTTCTACTGTAATCTTTTGTGATAAATCACCTTTAGCAACACCGGTTGCCACTTGCGCAATGTTACGTACCTGGCTGGTTAAGTTGGCTGCCATCGCGTTAACGCGTGCGGTTAATTCTTTCCACGTGCCCGCTACGCCGGGCACTTCCGCCTGCCCGCCCAGCTTGCCTTCCGTTCCTACTTCTTTTGCAACACGCGTTACTTCCGCCGCGAAAATATTGAGGTTATCCACCATTTTGTTAATCGTTTCTTTCAGCTGCAAAATTTCGCCGCGTACTTCTACCGTAATTTTTTGATTAAGATCACCATTTGCAACTGCCATGGTAACTTGCGCAATGTTACGCACCTGGCCGGTTAAGTTTGCGGCCATGGCGTTCACATTATCGGTCAACTCTTTCCACGTACCCGTCACACCTGGCACACCGGCCTGACCGCCTAATTTGCCGTCGGTACCTACTTCTTTCGCAACACGCGTTACTTCCGCGGCAAAAATAGTGAGACTGTCCACCATCTTGTTAATGGTATCTTTCAACTGCAGTACTTCGCCTTGCGCTTCTACCGTAATTTTCTGGGCCAGATCGCCTTTCGCAACTGCGGTAGCCACCTGCGCAATATTACGCACCTGACCCGTCAAGTTGGCGGCCATTGCGTTTACATTATCGGTTAACTCTTTCCAGGTACCGGTTACACCAGGCACCACTGCCTGTCCACCCAGTTTCCCTTCCGTTCCTACTTCTTTCGCAACACGCGTTACTTCGCCGGAAAACGCTCGGAGGTTATCCACCATCTTGTTAATCGTGTCTTTTAATTCTAATACTTCGCCGCGTACATCGACGGTAATTTTTTGATTGAGATCGCCATTTGCTACCGCCGTAGTAACCTGTGCAATGTTACGCACCTGGTTGGTCAAGTTGGCCGCCATGGCGTTTACATTATCGGTTAATTCTTTCCACGTTCCAGTTACACCGGGCACGACAGCCTGGCCGCCAAGTTCACCTTCCGTTCCTACTTCTTTCGCAACACGCGTTACTTCGCCGGAAAACGCTCGGAGGTTATCCACCATCTTGTTAATCGTATTTTTCAACTCTAAAACTTCACCTCTTACATCAACGACAATTTTTTGGGTTAAATCGCCAGTCGCCACAGCCGTGGTTACTTGAGCAATATTACGTACTTGATTGGTCAGGTTGGCCGCCATTGCATTTACATTATCCGTTAATTCTTTCCACGTCCCAGTCACACCCGGTACCGCTGCTTGGCCGCCTAGCTTACCTTCGGTACCTACTTCTTTCGCAACACGGGTTACTTCACCAGAGAATGATCTTAAGTTATCAACCATCTTGTTGATGGTATTTTTTAATTCTAATACTTCGCCTCTTACATCAACGCTGATCTTCTGGGTAAGATCGCCATTTGCCACTGCGGTAGTCACCTGAGCAATACTGCGCACCTGACCGGTCAAGTTGGCCGCCATTGCATTCACATTGTCAGTGAGTTCTTTCCAGGTTCCCGTAACACCTGTTACCGCTGCCTGCCCTCCCAACTTACCTTCCGTACCTACTTCACGGGCAACACGTGTTACTTCCGTGGTGAAGGTATTTAAACTTTCCATCATGCCATTATAGGAATCCGCTATCTCGCCAAAAATATCATAACGCTGTCTGCGTAATCTTTTGGTGAGATCACCTCGTCTCACTGCTTCAATAGCATCTAAAAGATTACGTAATTGTTTTTCAATTTGGGTATTTTTACTATCAAATAATTCATCGCTGATGCGCTGACCTTTTTCAGTCACCACAATATCTACATCATCCTGGTTTAAACGTGATTTTTTGGGAGAATTTTTTTTGGGCTTGTCAATTGCCATGAGATTAACCCTCTACCATATTAGTTTTTTACGGTTTCAACCCCTTAACCATGCGCAGTAAATCTTTGGCGTTGCCCAAAATATTCTTCAACGCATCTTTCTGCCCTTCTGTGAGTGGGCCCAATTGCTCGTCATTAATTAATTCTGAAAATTTAATAATTGGGTCCAGGGCCATACTTAATGTTTGAGACAGATTAGTTAAAAATTCGTTTTTAAAATGGCTTTTTTCATGCATTAATATTTTTTGTTCTTCGTGCACCAGATTAATTCTTATTTGTTCTTCCAGTTGCTTCTTTTTAGTAATATCTTTCACAATAAATAAAAATCCAGCGGCATGGCCTGCTTCATCCTTGCGAACACTCATCATGATAGCCGCGGAAAAACGTTCACCACTTTTGCGAATATGCTCAAATTCTTTTTCGGCTTTGCCTTTATCCAAAACACTTTCCATAAAGGTTTTAACACGACCCGATTGATTATCTTCAGGAACATAGAGCACACTGATATTTTTCCCAGTCATTTCAGTTTTATCAAAACCATAATTATGTTTTGCGCCGGCATTCCAGGTTAAAATCGTCCCATCTAAATCAGTGGCAATGATAGAATATTCTACTGAGCTTTCTAAAATATTATTGAGAAAAATAGTGGCGTCAGTCAGCTCAATGTTTTTCTTATGTAATTGTTTTTCCGCATACTTGCGCGCGGTAATATCATCCATGAAAATAAAAACAGAAGATTTATCGGCAAACGAAAATATTTGCTGTTCGTAAATATAAGTCAAAAATTCAACTTCGCGAAAGAAGACGACGAATTCGCCCGGGACTTTATCCAGGTTACCAAGTTGATCCATTAATCCTATTAAAACCGGATGTTTGGATTTCACCGTGAGTAGATTAGGAAACTGGGCGCGGGCAGCTAAATTGAAATAAATAATTTCTCCAGCTAAATTTATTTCAATAATGGGTTTCGGGTTCCATTCGGCAAAATTATGCAAATGGTTCTTAGAATTAACCTCGTAGTTATCAGAAGTATTTCCCATTGAACATATCCTTTCGCAAGCCTGTGCTATTAAGATATCAAATTCAATAAAACGCTCATTTATAAGCCTTTTATGAATAACGGAAAAACATGTAGGCATTTACCAGCTTACTCTCTGGCTATCTATTTCTCAACACACATTAGGCTGCTTGTAAATAAATAATCAAACACACCAGAAGAGGGGTTATTTTATTCTTTCAAATACTTATTTAATGAATTAATATGACAAAAAAAATCAAAAGAGGCTCTCTATGACCATTATTTTTCTAGCCGGCACCACCAGTAAGGACGTTAAAGCTGCTTATATCGCCGCGCTGGCAGAACGGATACCCAACAGTATTTATTTAGACTTAAATAATATTAGTAAGGTCTTCAGTCAGCCCACCACCTCCGAATTTATTGGCATCTATACTTACGAACAACGCATTTTGCGTCCTGGGCATGAAGCTGTATTGGGCATAGCGCAAGATAATATTCCGCTTGGAAAAGTGGCCTTGTTAGATGGGGATTTTAATTTTGATCTCATGGCTGATTGTGTAATGAAAAAATTCCCAGCGTTACAGTCAGAGATGATTGCCATTTATCTGCAAACTGAGAATGACGTAGCACCTGCAGCAGAAAGTTTAAGCCGCTTAGTCCAGTCGCGAATTCTTACGATAGATAGCACAGTGACTATAGAATCAAACCTTACGGCTATTTTGAGATTTGTAGATATAAGTCCTGCTGAAAAAAACCGTGAACCAGGGATGTTAATTATGGTTGCCGGTGTAGCGGGTACCGCCAAATCTACACACCTTAGAAAAACTTGCGCGCAAATCAGCGACAGCGTTTATATTGATAAAGATACGGTTGCCGTAAGGTTCCTGGATATTGTCAACGAGGGCATGCCTAGTCTTTATTACAATACGCATGTTAAGAGTCAAAGTTATGAAGTCATATTCGCATTTGCGGCGGACAATTTAAAATTAAATAAAACAACTTTGCTGGATGGGTGTTTTGGCGATAGATTGACGGGGGCATTGATATCAAACTATCTAGCTACTAGCAATTATCTTACCAGTATTATGTATTTTCATTGCAGCGGGCCTACTCAGAGAATTAACATTCTGGATAGAAACGTGCAGCGGGATACGGAAAAACTTAAAAATTTGCCCGAGGATAGAAGAAGTAATTTGCAAAAACATTTAAAAGATTTTTCGCAAATCGATCCTGCCGCTACCGTTCTTTATGTTGATACCGAGCACAGAGAAGATACGCATGCTAATGTTAAAAAAATTCTTGCTTATTTGCTACAGTCTTCTCTTATTTCATTAAAAATGAATGTGAGAATTATTCCTTATGATGAAAAAAGCTGCGCGATCACGACCGAAGAAGCGCAAGGTGGTTTAAGCGAATTCCTGGCATTATTGGCAAGAACTATAGCGAATGATCAGCGTAGGCAAAATGACGCGCTAATACGACATATATATAAGAAATCATCACTTGTCACTTCTCGAAATAGTATTTGGAGAGTAGATCCAACTTCGATGGCTGATTACACGGGATTAAAATTACCATCAGGTAATAACCATCAATGGCCAGATAATGGGTCTCATCAAGATTTACCGGCGAATTATCGACATCGCCGTTAGTGACCATTAAGTTCCATGAGGTTTTAAGCTAGTAAAATCAATAATCTGTTGCGAAAAAATCCTGTCCCATACAAAATACATGATGAGGCAGGAAGGATGATAACAATGCGCAGCATGGAAGTTGGCGATATCGCGGAAAATAATTTAGTCAGGGCTGGCAATTATAAGCAGCTTTATTTAATTATCCCCACTTTATTAGTGATACTTTGCTGCCTGTATTTACAAAAAAACTTTTTAAATTCCGATTCAGCCTATTTGTTATATGCCTGCAATGCCATGCTGCATGGCGGGGATTATCTGCATAATTTTTTTGAAACCAACCCACCATTGATTTTATATATTTACGCACCAGTGTGTTTGCTGGCTAATATTTTTGACTTGAATATTATTGTGGTTTTTAAAGCGTATATTTTACTGCTTTGCTCATTATCAGTTTGGGTCAGTTATTATATTTTCACCAAAATCGCCAAAGAACCGATAATACGTTACAGTGTTTTCTTTACGCTATTACTGGTTACTTTTCTTTTTCCTTTAATGGAATTCGGTCAACGTGAACATATTGCAGTTTTATTTATTACCCCCTACCTCTTTGCCGCCGCTTTAACCGCCCAGAAAAATTCTTTACCTAAAAGCAGGGCTATTCTTATCGGATTGTTTGCTGGTTTGGGATTTTCTCTTAAGCCATTTTTTTTGGTGCCGCTTTGTCTGTGTGAATTATATCTCATTCTCAAAAGTAAAAAACTATTTGGCTGGGTGAGAGCTGAAACCATACTTATCTTAAGTGTTATGATTAGCTATCTGTACACGGTTTTTCATTTTTATCCGGATTACATTCATACCATATTGCCTTTAGTACGGAATTATTATTACCCTGGCATACACAAACCGTGGCAAGTTCTTTTTGGCAATTATTATTGTATTTATTGTTTAAGCATCTTTTGCGCGAGTTGGTTTTTGTATAAAAAAAATAATCTTAACGAATTAACAAAAATTTTAATACTGGCTCAAACTGGTTTTATCACCGCTTACTTTTTGGGAGGTACTACCTGGTTTTACCATTTATTACCTGCCATTTGTTACAGCATTTTACTAATTACTTTTTTATTAACTCAAACCTTATTGCAATGGCGTAATGAAAATAGAATTAATTTTTCATTAAACTTTAGCGTGGCAATGGGTATAGTTTTTGTTTTTGCCTGCTCTTTTATGTCAAACAGTCAAGTAAATTTAATTGCAAACGAAAATTGGCCCGATTTTATTGTAGCCATAAAGTTGTGGCTGGTGTTAAGCCTTAGCATATTTGCAACCATAGAAATTAACAAAAATAAAAACCTGGCAATGCTCGCGACTGCTAGTGCAGTGATATCTTTACTTTATTTCACCACAAATAATTTTTTTGTCAATTCGGCGATTACCGGCGGCGACCCTCTTTACCTAATGCTCAATTATTTTGTTATCGGCTGGTTAGCGATAAACTTAATAATAATTGCTTTGGCGCTGGTTAAAGTTAATTTTAACTGGATTGCTTTACCACAAAAGATCTTAGTTTTAATACCATTTTTTTATGCGGTTTATTTTTTCCCAATTAATTACAACATTATGCAATATCAGGGAATGAGAAGTCAGAACAAATTGGAAAATAGCTTAATTGAATATATTAATAATTTCCCTAATACTGGCGGGGTATATTGCTTTTCAGTCAATAATTCCAGCACTTGTTTTCCTTTGGTTACTTATACGCATAGAGATTATAGCAACCGTTACCCAAGCTTTTGGTGGATGAATATTATTACCAATGACCCATTAAAAAAATCTGTGGCGATTGACACCACAAATTTTATTAATTCCATCGCGGAAGACCTGCATCGCAATCATCCGCAATGGATAATTATCGATGCGCCTGGGATAGCGAGACTTGCACGTGGATTTAATATCTTTAAATATTTTTCCACTAATAAAGATTTTCTGGCAGAGTGGCAGCATTATAAATTAAAAAAACAATTTTACACGAAAGCTTATGTGATCTATGAGCGGGAAAAGTCCGCTAAAGCCTAAGCTTAAATAAAGGAACGGAAACCCTTATCTTCCTCTGTTTTTTCATGTAAATCAGCAGCCATTGGCGCTCTATCCTGGAAGTGAGTCTTGCAGCTGCGCGATTTTAGCAATTTCTTTAAGCGAAAAAGTAAATTCATTATGCAGCAAGTTACAATGTACCTGTTGCACTGAATGTCGCAGTGGTTGATGAAGGGCCGCTCAAAGTACACGAAACAGTTACATTTACCGCTACAGTAGCGGAAGTGATTGTATAGCCACTGGGCAATCCGCCCTGTAATAAATTAGCGACGGAGGTGCAGTTAGTCACCGCGGCACCATTAGTATTTTTCTCAACACGCACCGCGTAATTTTCTGCATTAGCCGCAGATAAAGCACCCGCCACGCCGTTGGTTGTGGAGGTCTGAGCATCGGAAGTAATATTAAATAATTTTGGAATTGCGACTACGGCTAAAATACCAATAATAGATATGACTATTACAAGTTCAATCAAGGTAAATCCAACAATTTTTTTCACGTTAAATCCTTATTTCAAATAACGGCGCAATACAATATAACTAATTAAAAATAAAAATTCGCAGAGAATACCCGTGCTAAGAAAAATAAACTCAGCTTTTTGCAGGCCATTTTGAAAATTAAACTTGGCTTCTTGCAATTGCAAAACTTCAATATGTTTTACTTCAATAATTTTTTGAATGATTTGTTTATTGATATTTAACCGCTCTTTATCAGCTGAGGTTTGCATCGCACTAGCCTTATCACCCGTTGCGTACTGAGCGATGATGGTATTGTAAAAAACAATTTTTTTATCGACCAATGGTTTTATGTCTTTAATTATGTTTAGTTCGTCAGTATTATCTCGAGTTAATTGATCCAACGCTGCAAAATTAATTTTTACAGAAATAACCAACTTGGGAAGGTTGCCAATATTGTCCGCGTCTGTGGTATTTAAAAACCGAGTTAAATCCGTCGCCGCTTCATCAATGGACAGTGCTGCCTGATTTGCCGCGTTGATGGTTTCATAAGAAGTCTGGATATCTTTTTCAAAACGCAAAGCATGTTGCAACTGCCAGTAAAAAAACATGCCGCCGATTGTTAAGACTACAATCCCTATAAAAAATAAAAATATTATAGAGTTCCTTTTAAATTTTTGCTCCATGTCGCAAGCTCCGGCTATTGATCATTATATAATTAATCAAAAAGGCTTTTAAGTAAACAATTATCCTTTTAATTCCGCCACTTTAGCTTCCAATAACTCCCAGCGCTGATAAGCCGCCGCCAGAGTGGTATCAGTTGTTTGTAAGGCAGCGAGAGTTTGATTAACAATTTGGGCCTCTCCTCGATAAAACGCCGTGTCCGCCACTTCAGCTTGCAAGCGTGCAAGCTCGGCTTCTAACTTTTCGATTTGTTTAGGCAATGCCGCCAATTCCTGCTGCTCTTTAAAACTTAATTTTTTCAATGTGGATTTATCGACAACCGCTTTGGTTTTGCTGGTAACGGGTGACGGGGTATTTTGCGTGACTTTACGCTGGTTCAGCCAATCCTGATAGCCACCAATATATTCTTCAATCTTGCCCTTGCCTTCAAAAATTAACGTGCTGGTGACAACATTATCTAAAAATGCGCGGTCATGGCTAACCAGCAATAATGTGCCTGGATAATCGCCTAATAATTCTTCCAGCAATTCCAGAGTTTCAATATCAAGATCATTAGTCGGTTCATCCATTACTAACAAATTCGCCGGCTGACTAAACAAGCGCGCCAGCAACAAACGATTACATTCACCACCCGACAATGATTTCACCGGCGTCATGGCACGTTGCGGGGTAAAGAGAAAATCTCCCAGATAACTGATCACATGACGTTTGCTGCCATTGACTTCAATCATGTCTGAACCTTGCGCGACATTATCAATCACGGTTTTTTCTAAATCCAGCGCGCGCCGCAGTTGGTCGAAATAAGCGATTTGCAACTTAGTACCTAAGGTAACGCTACCCTGGTCCGGTACTGCTTTACCCAATAAAATATTTAACAGCGTGGTTTTACCAATGCCATTCGGCCCAATTAAACCAATGCGATCACCACGCATAATACGCAGGGAAAAATCCTTGATGACAACTTGATTGTTATAAGATTGCGAAATATGACTGGCTTCAACTACCAGTTGTCCTGATTTTTGGACGTCGTTAATATTAAACGAAGCCTTCCCTTGGATTTCGCGGCGCTCGCTACGTTCAAAACGCATTTTTTCCAGCGCCCGCACGCGGCCTTCATTGCGAGTGCGTCGCGCTTTAATGCCTTGTCGTATCCATTTTTCTTCTTGCGCTAATTTTTTGTCGAAATCTGCATTTTGCATGGCTTCAGCATGCAACATTTCTTCTTTACGCCGCAAAAAGTTTTCATAATCGCCAGGCCAGGAAGTCAAATTACCTCTATCCAATTCAATAATGCGCGTTGCTAAACGTCGCAATAATGCACGGTCATGGGTAATAAACAATAAACCAACGTCCCATGCCGTTAACTGATCTTCCAGCCATTTAATCGCTTCAATATCCAAGTGATTAGTAGGCTCATCCAGCAATAATAATTCCGGTTTAGCCACTAATGCTTTGGCCAACGCCGCGCGTCGCTGCCAGCCACCCGATAATTCCGCCACCCGCTGCTCTGGGTCCAGATTAAGTCGCTCAAGCACCGTTTTAATATCTTGTTCGAAATGCCAGCCATTATTGGCGTCAATCGCGTGTTGCAAGGTTTCTAATTGATTTAAATCAGCATCCGTATGCGCGTCAACTAAGCGCAGCGTCAATGCATGATATTCCGCTAATAATTTGCCAGTTTCCGCCAATCCTTGCGCTACATATTCATAAATAGTGCCAGTGATATGTTGCGGCAATTCTTGTTCCAGCCGCGCCAGACGCAAATTAGGTTTACGAAATATACTGCCGCTATCCGGTTGCAATGAACCGTCAATTAATTTGAGCAGCGACGATTTGCCCGCACCGTTACGCCCAATCAAGCAAACCCGCTCGCCGGCGGCAATTTGAAATTTTGCATGATCCAGCAAATGATCAAGGCCATAGGCCAGTGAAACATTATCTAAGGTTACTAGAATACTCATGGCTGTGCCCGCTGTGGATTAAACCGCGAATTTAAATAGAAAATCAACACGGGCAACAAACAACCTAACACAATGCCGCTAATAATAATCAATTCATAAACTACCAAATTACCCACCGGAATTTGTTCGGGTGGAAAAAAGCCGATAACAATAGTAGTCATACAACTTATTATTCCCGCCAGACAAGCAATCCATAAACCTGGTTTACCACCCGGCACCACAAAAGCGCGTTTCACTTCAGGATATTTGTAACGCAATCGCAACGCTGCTGCGAACATGACTATGTAAACCAGTAAGGATAAAATGGAAGTCACATCTGTTAACACCCAAAAACTACTGCTTACCGATGGCATTAACAAAAATACTGAGCACAACAAGGTAAAGACGCCACCCTGAATCAACAACACCGCAACCGGCACACCTTTACTATTCGTGCGGCTGAAATACAAAGGTAATGATCCATCACGGCTAGCTACTAACAAACCTTTGCTTGGCCCTAAAATCCAGGCATTCACCCCGCCCAATGCGCCAATAATAATTAACAATGCCAACACCGGTGTGACCCAACCAATATCAAACGCTTTAAAGAAAACATCAAAGCCCTGTAATAATCCAGACACAATATTCAACTGATGTTGCGGTACCACTAAGGCAATCGCCAGCGAAGCAAAAATTAACGTACTTAAAATAATAATCCCCGACCACAACGCGGCGCGCGGATAATCACGTTGCGGGTTATGCACTTCCGCGGCATGAGAAGCTGACATTTCCATGCCGACCAGGCCATAAATCAAACCCGTCAACATCACCAAATTATTGATGTGACTTAAATCCGGCAAAAAACTATGCCAGGAAAATGTGATCTGCACAGGATGGCCCAGCGATAACCAGACTACGCCTAAAACAATAATAAATCCCATCGGTAATAACGTACCAATTATCGCGGTAATTGTACTGACCCAACTGGAAGTACCCATGCCAAAAAAATTAATTAGCGTACATCCCCAGAAAAACGGGATAATCGCCATGAGCATATATACTTTGTCATTCACCAGATTGGGATCGATGCAATACGCCAGGGTCGCCGCCACGGTCGCCATGATGGTGGGATACCAACAGACATTATAAAACCACTGCAACCAGATAGTGACAAACCCAACTTTTTTACCAAAGGCTTCGCGCACCCAGACATAAACCCCGCCCGTCTCAGGCCAGCCCGTCGCCAGTTCCGCAGCCACCAATGCCACAGGAAGGAAAAACACTAACGCCGCCAGCAAATAATAGAAGACCAGTGACAAACCATAGACAGCACCCATAGGCAAGGTGCGCACACTATCAATCGCGATCACATTGATCATGACCAGGCTGATCACACTTAAGGTTTTATGCTCGATTTTCATATTATTTACCTAGTTTTAAAGCGATTTCACACGATTCAGAACGACAACAAGCAGCATCAATGTTGATGCACATGAGGGGGAAATACCTGCCAGCAGAAACCAGACTTCATTGTTACCAACTCGCTTGGAAAGACTTATGAAGATAATCGAATTTTTTTAAAAAGCCAAGCAGTTTATGTTCGGGTAAAGGGCTATATGCCCTGATTAAACAAACTCCGACCATATTTATATTCGGTTAACATATTATCATCGGTAATAATCTCTGCCCGAAACTGGCCGGGGTGGCCCTTACTAAATTTTTGTATCAATGTATTATGGTCGGTTAAAGGTTCCGC
Organism: Pseudomonadota bacterium; assembly: GCA_040389045.1. GTDB lineage: Bacteria > Pseudomonadota > Gammaproteobacteria > DSM-16500 > DSM-16500 > UBA5158. The sequence goes on from JAZKAT010000024.1 coordinate 22,992, forward strand.
TAAATAACCCGCGATAATAGCTTCACTCCCGGCGGGAAAAAGCAGACTGCCAGCATAATTTAATGCGGCCAATTTATTTATCGCCGCTGGGGCCCTCAGCTTATCACGCCAATCAAAATCAGCGGCTATCACAAAATTCTCATACTCAAACGCATAAGAAAAAACATTTTCCGCGGTAAACAATGCATAAGGTGTTTCAGTAGTGTTGTAAGCTAACACGGCGTCAGGTTGCATATGTTGTTTTAATTGCAACAAAAATTCCCGAGACAATAAATTCGTTGAATAAGCGCGCCAGTTGTACGTAGTATTTGAAATGACAAGATCATATTTATTATGCGGATGATTGCGCAACCAGCGCCGTCCATCATCAATCGTTAAATGCACACGTGGATCAAGCAGGGCATTTTGTTGTTGTGGATAATCGGCGATTGCTGTTAAATACCCGGGATTGATTTCCACTACGTCAATGTTTTCAACTTCTGGAAAACTCGTGATTAACTTTAACCAGGTACCGATAGACAAACCAACCATCAAAACATTTTTAGGATGATCATTCAGCGCTGCCGTCACCAGTAAGCGATTAATATGGTTTGAATTAATGATAGGATCCAGGTTAGTTCTACCATCATAAACATTACCACCAAAAACTCTATCACCCGTCGCGCCACCATCATAAATGGTTACAATACCATAGCGATTTTCGACAATACGCTGAATTTTACCCATAGGCAGCGCGACTTCTTCCATCATTTCTTTGGAATCCTGGATGACGATAAAACATAAAATAACCCCCGCGAATAATGATCCCATCGCCAGTGTGGCGAATTTAAAATTTTCGCGAAAACAAAACAAACTGACGACAAAAGTAAGCTCAGCGCAAACAGCAAAACAATTCTGGGTATTCATGATATTTAGCATAATCATGCCAGTAACAAATGGCCCTAAGGTCGCGCCTAAAATATTTGACATATACACCAGAGAAACCGAGCGACCGATACGCGAATTTTCCGCGGGCACTCCCAGATGATGGGCGACTGGAAAAAGAATCGCCTTCAACGCCGCCATCAGAACCATCACCCACCCGCCCACCGATATTTGCCAACTCGTCTGGGACATTGACGCATAAAACCAGGGCGCGGTTAAATCAATCAGACTGGCAAACAAGAGTATGTAACCGCTGTTTTCCCACAAGTTTTTGGAACGATTACACAATACGCGTCCGAGCATAGCACCGATGGCGATTCCTACTAAATACATACTCAACACAAAAGCAAAAGCTTGCGGCAGTGATTGATTGGTAAAGCCGAATAATCTTACCCACAGAATTTCCTGGCTGAGAGATAAAAAACCCACACAAAAAGATAAGAGGCAGGCCGCGAACATTAGATTTTTCTCCTGAAAATCAACCATGCCGACAAAGCGATACAAAGATTCACTAGCGCGGCGCAACGCGTAGCACCCACTAAATCCATATGTTCCAGCAGATAAAACCCGGAAAAGAATGCGCCAACCGCGCCCCCTAATGTATTAGCAAAATAAAGCGTGCTAACTGAACGTCCTATATGTTGTTCCCTGACATTGATATAAGTCACTAAAATGGGAAAGGTCGCGCCCATCAAAATAGTTGGAAAAGCCAATATCGCAAAACTCATCGCCGCCATCGCTAACTGATTGCTGGCCACAGACACACTACCAAGTCCACTAATGATAGTCGGGCTCGCAAAACCAAACACGGCGACACTCAGTTCTATCAAGACAAACATGGTTAACAGGCGGGCCGGTATCTTATCTGCGATTATGCCTCCCGCCATCGCGCCTATGCCAAGGCCAAACATAAACACAGAAACAATAATGGTAATGGATTCCAGATCAACGCCAAACAAAGTAAAAAGCATGCGTTGCCAGACCACTTGATATGTCAGCGCGGAACAACCGGAGAAAAAGAACAATATACAGAGAATAAAGCGAATCGTAGAAAATTTTAGGGGTAGCTGAACCGTTGTTGCCATAGCATTCCTTGCCTGCAATCTGCTAAAACAATAGCATACAAGCTCAATCACTCAACTGCAAATGATGATCCACAACCGCATTTAGTAGTTGCATTGGGGTTGCGAATAATAAAACGCGCGCCATCCAAGTCTTCCAGATAATCAATCTCCGCCCCTACCAGATATTGAAAACTCATCGCATCCACTAAAACCTGTATGCTATGCTTGCTATCATCAAGTCCCTTGATCACGCTAGTGTCATCTGCATTGACTACTTCATCAAAGGTAAAACCATACTGCAACCCCGAACAACCGCCACCCGTCACATAGACGCGCAACTTCAAGTCAAAGTTACCTTCTTCTTCAATCAATTCCCAAACCTTAGCAGCGGCCTGGTGAGTTACAATTAGGGGTTCAGACATCATTTCACCAAATATTAATAACGAGAGCGTCACACTGTCTCACCAGCGCGGGCTGGCATGACAGGATTTGGCATTATACATGATTTTTTCGCAAAGCTTAGTTACAATGCCCACATATTTGGATAAAGGACTATTTATGCTGTGGGTCAGGGCTTTTCATCTTATCTTCGTGGTCAGCTGGTTTTGCGGGTTATTATACTTGCCCAGACTGTTTGTTTATCACAGCATGGCTACTGATGAAATTGGCATCGCCCGCTTTAAGATCATGGAAAGAAAGCTGTTTTTTGGCATCATGACCCCCGGCGCGATTTTAACCATCATCCTGGGAATATGGGCATTTAGTTATGCCCCGCAAGTTTATCTGCATGCCGCCTGGTTCCATGCCAAACTGGCCCTGGTCGCGCTGCTGGTGATATTTCATATCTATTTAGGCAAATTATTATTTGATTTTAAATACGACCGCAATCAACACGGCCATGTGTTTTATCGCTGGCTCAACGAAGTACCCTTGTTATTTTTGGTGGGTATAGTGATACTTGTGGTGGTTAAACCTTGGGGAGTCATTGCATGATGCCAGAAATTTCCGTTCAAGAGTTACAAGCGTTGCGCGCAGCTAACGCCGATTTTATGATTCTCGATGTACGTGATCCCTGGGAATACCAGGAACGCAATTTAGGCGGCCACTTGATTCCCTTAAAGGAATTACCGGATCGCTTAAACGAACTGGATAAGAACCAGCAAATTATCGTGCATTGCCAAATGGGTGGACGTAGCAGTCGCGCCACTGCATTTTTGCTGGAGCAGGGTTTTAAAAAAGTTTTCAACCTGCGCGGCGGCATTCAAGCCTGGGCGATGGAAATTGATCCCAGCATGCCGCGTTAAATGAAATAAATTATTGTTGGAACCTCCTGTTGCGGAAACTGGTTTGCGCCACCTGATGACCTTTTTCATTTATGACCGCATCAACGGGTTCTTCATCTTCATCTGGATTAATTTCTTCAAACTCATCATCGCGCGAAGCTGGACTTTTCGCGACGTCATGGGGAAAAAATCCATGTTGACTATCTGGGACGGAAACAGATCTCGTCTCCATATATTCTTCTTTTTTTTCTATTACTTCAATACGAGTGCGAGTTTCTTCGCTGGTACGGCGTGATTCAATTTTTGCTAAATGCAATTTAAAAAAAGCTTCTGTCTGCTGCCAATCTTGTTGTTTTAAAATAGTTGATAAGATTTTTGCTTGTGGCGGCGTAAATCTATTGGGGAATACATCGATAATGTGCGTACCAATTATCGTAACCGTTCTAGCGTTCAACCAGGCAAGCCATTCTAACGCCGTATTCAATTCCGTTTGATGCAAATTCAACGCAAGCTGGATAGGTTTCATCGAAAACAAGGAACTGCCTAGCGGGGAAACAAGATGTTGGTTTAATCTTTTAACGTAATCGCGTCTACCCGCTGGCGGAGAATTATCTAAATATTGTTTAAAGCTTTTTTCCATATAATCTTTAATCGACAGGCGAAAATTATGCAGATAATCCGGCGACTTTTCCTGCAAGACGACAAATATAATTGCCTGCTGCCATACCAGACTAAATATGGCATCTTCCAGATAAAAATTCGGCGCCGTACCCGTAATATTTCTAACGGTAGCTGACGTTTGTTTCACGGTATAAATTACCGTCGCACCTAGCGACAAATAATACATTTTATTATTATTAAGCGCCTCAGAAAAATGCGTAGCGCAGACACCGTAAGCACTGTATTGCAAACCTGCCAGTGAGTAGCCATAAGCCATGGCTTGCAAAAGCAGCGCCAGACTTTCTGGTAGTATTGAAGAAGATAAACCCAGCGTGCTAGCAAAAGCCAGCAGACAAATATAGAGAATCGCATTGGCAGCATTAGTACTGATTTTTTGTTCTTCACCACACTGACACGCAGGAATATGCTCCCCTCGAGGCGGCAAATGTGGTACCACCGCTTTCGTTAGCGCAAGATTATATAAAATATTCGATGCGAACAATGACACCGCCAAACTCATCATTACACTTTCTTCAGCAACCATAAAAATAGAAGATGAAAAAGGCAAATACGACCGCACCGGCGCAAACAACATTTTAACACCAATGATAGGCACCGCATAATAAACAACATTATGCCTGGCCGCAGTGGTAACAATGTGACTGATATCCGTTGATTTTTCATAAGCATTGGCAATATTGTTAAGCGTCGGATTGTGCTCCCGCAAAAACTCATAGACTCGCCCGAGCAAGTTGCGCGTAATTTTGTAAATCGCAGAAAAAATAGGTGTGAAACGATTCGCAGGAATAAAATCCATCATCATCGGCATGCTAACCACTCCTTTTTAAAAGCTTATATTTAAAATATAGCTTAAAAAAATTTCAAATGCATGTGGTTTTGCATGCCGACGGCAACTATTACGCTGGCACCGTCGCCAAGTGTTCCAATACTTTTTCCGCGGCGCGCAATGTCTTGTTAATTTCTACTTCCCCGTGCGCGGAAGAAGTGAAACCGGCTTCATAAGCTGAAGGGGCCAGATAAACACCTTCCGCCAGCATGCCATGAAAGAATTTTTTGAAACGTTCGATATAACAGTTTTTCACATCATCCAGCGTGACAATCTCCGGCGCTGAAGTAAAAAATATTCCGAACATACCGCCCACCGCTGTGGTACGTAGCGGGATACCAGCGTCCGCCGCCCGCTCTTCCAGGCCCCGCATTAATTTCTGGGTAGTATGCGTTAAATTTTCATGGAACAAAGGGTCGGCGCTAATTAATTCCAGCGCGGTCAATCCCGCCGTCATGGCGACTGGATTACCGGACAAAGTGCCCGCCTGATACACTGGGCCTAGTGGTGCAAGATGGTCCATGATATCTGCACGTCCACCAAACGCACCTACTGGCATACCGCCGCCGATAACTTTTCCGAGTGTGGTCAAATCGGGTTTGATATTGTAAAGCGCTTGCGCACCACCCAAGGCTACGCGAAACCCGGTCATCACTTCATCGATAATCAGCAAACTGCCGTAACGATCACAAAGTTCGCGCAGGCCGCGTAAGAAATCGGGTTGCGCTGGCACGCAATTCATATTGCCAGCCACTGGTTCAAGAATAACCGCAGCAATATCATCGCCCCATTTTTCAAAGAGGGCGCTGACCGAATCGAGTTTATTGAATTCTGCGACCAGCGTATGGTGCGCGATGCTGTCTGGAACGCCTGCTGAATTTGGCACGCCTAACGTCAAACCGCCCGATCCCGCCGCCACTAACAAGAAATCAGCATGACCGTGATAACAGCCGTTAAATTTAATAAATTTATCGCGTTTGGTGAAACCTCGCGCCAAACGTATGGCGGACATCGTCGCTTCGGTACCTGAATTCACCATGCGGACTTTTTCAATGGATGGCATGAGTTCGCAAACTTTTTCCGCCAGCCGTCCTTCCATTTCCGTAGGCGCGCCGAAACTCAAACCATTTTGCATACACGCGATCACGGCCTCGGTAATTTTCGGATGCGCATGGCCTAAAATCATGGGGCCCCAGGAACCTACGTAATCCACGTATTCATTTTGGTCTTCATCAACCACATACGCGCCAAATGCTGATTTGAAAAATATCGGCGTGCCGCCCACCCCATTAAATGCGCGCACCGGCGAATTTACCCCACCGGGAATATATTTTTTTGCAAATTCATACAAGTCCTGAGAACGGGTCATGAGGTCAGCCTTAAATTATTAAAACGGTTGGCATTTTATCATGCACCAATATAAATACAGATAGTATTTATTTTATTTTTTGACTGGGGTAGGATGGTCGACCTTAAGGTTTACGGATTTAACAAATGAAATTTAAGCGATACATGTGTTTATTATGTGGTTACATCTACGATGAAGAAAAAGGCTGGCCTGACGATGGCATTGCGCCCGGCACTTTATGGGATGATGTACCCCTCACCTGGCAATGCCCTGAATGCGGCGCCACCAAAGAAGATTTCGAAATGGTCGCCATGGCTTAGTAAGTCTATTCCCAACACTGTCATTCCCGCGCAGGCGGGAATCCATTCCTAATCGTGCAGCACGGAATCCACCAAATTAACTTCCCCTCATGAATAATAAGGGATTTTCCCACAAGCTATCCTCTCTCCACCCCCGCCTAACTTTCTCGGTACATCCGAATAATTATCACTGCCTGCATGAATCATCAATGCATGATTTTTGATGTAATACAATTTCAACCGCGGTGCTAATACCGGAATAGTCGCATTCCCTTTGGCATCCACAATCAACACCGGCAAATCTCCCAAGTGCCCATTTCCATCATAGGGGCCAACATGTTTGCCAAATTTATCAGGATCCAAATGCCCACCCGCCATCATCCCATCATGTTCACATGAGGCCATAGCGTGTACATGAAATCCATGTATCCCTGGCGGCAAGCCATGTAACTTTGGCGTTAATATCAACCCATAAATTGTATCATCCGCAATCACTTCACCAATTTCCTGCCCGTCACCATTCGGCGTGGTCAGAAAAATTGGGATCACTAAGCTGGCACTAGCCAGGCCTGTACTAAATAAAGCCAAACCTGCTATCAATAATCTGTTAATCGTTTTCATCAGCCACTCCTGTTAAGTAATAGTAAATCCCTGGTGTTCCTGCCATGACATTTCTTCAAACGTGAGGTCTTCGACTTTGGCGCGTGGCGGCCCTTTTTTTAACCATTCATAAAGTTCTAAAACGGCTTCTTTACTGCCAAACGCCATGACTTCCACTCGGCCATCGGGTAAATTCCTCACCCAGCCGGACAATCCCAGCTTATTAGCGGTATCATGGGTGCCGGCCCGAAACCATACACCTTGCACTAACCCGGTTACCAGGCAATGCATACCAAATTTTTCCTCCATGAAAGTGGCTCCTATTACTTATATCGGTATAATCTGCGGCTTGATATGATATGCGGATTTTAATGCGAAGAAATCGCGAATGATAGCTATAAAAGAACGTTTATTTTTTTTGAACCCTATCACCTGGGCCATTTGGCTGATGTTAGGGGTATTGTGGCTAGTCACGCGTTTACCTTACCCTGCCCAAAAAACGATTGGTCGGGGCTTAGGAAAAATTATTTATCTGCTTTCCCCGAAATTAAAACATATCACCACTACTAATCTTAAATTATGTTTTCCAAAATTATCTCCCGCGGAACGGTTGGAGTTGAGTAAACGAAATTTTGCCTCGTTAGGCATGGGATTAATAGAAACAGCGATGGCGTGGTGGCTGCCTGAACGCCGTTTAAAAAAATGTGCTGTGAAGATAACCGGCGTTGAGTATGCCGAGCAAGCATTTGCCGAGGGCAAAGGCATTCTTTTATTGAGTCCGCATACCACTTGTCTGGAAATGGTAGGCCGTTTACTGGGTTCGCGTTACGATCTGGCAACCATGTACCGGCCACATAAAATTGCGGCGGTAGCCAAAATTCAAGAACGCTTTCGTGAAAAATATCAAATCAAACAAATCGCGCGCCACCAGATGCGTGAATTACTGAATACATTTAAAGAGAACAAAGCGATCTGGTATGCGTATGACATTGACGCTGGGATAAAGCGTAGCGTATTCGCCCCACTGTTCGGCATCCAAACCGCATCACTGACTGCTGTTTCCCGAATCGCAGAATTATCTGGCACCATCGTTTTACCGATAGAGTTTTATCGCACCGATGATAAGTGGGGCTATGAAATTAACGTATCCCCTCCCCTGCAAAACTTCCCCTCCGGCGACTTAGTAGCCGACGCCAGCCGCTTAAACACACATCTAGAACAAGCCATACGCCACAAACCCGACCAATACATCTGGCAATACAAACGCTTCAAAACCCGCCCCCCCGGCCAGCAACGTTTTTATTAATACTTCAATTCACCCTTCCCTAATTTAAATTCCTTAAAAATCAATGATCATATCTAACTTGCAACTATTTTTAGTTGCAAACACCTCAATACCGGAGTATTGTTAAAATGACTAAACAAGAAAAATTAATATAGAACGACTTTTATCTAAACCCACTGACTTTACCTGGTATGAACTGGCAAAACTGTTAAATGGATTAGGTTACAAGCTAATAAGCGGGGGCAAAACCGGTGGTTCTCGAGTTCGGTTTATTCACCCCTCTTACCCACCGATCATTTTGCATAAGCCGCATCCAAGACCGATATTAAAAAGATATCAACTTGAAGATATTGTAAACATGCTGAAAGCGGAGAAATTAATATGAAAGATGCGATAAAATATAAAGGATATTATGGCTCCGTCCACTTCGACGATGAAGAATTAATTTTTCATGGAAAAATAGAATTTATTCGCGCATTAGTTACTTATGAAGCCACTGACGCCAAAGGTCTACGCAAAGCTTTCGAAGATGCGGTTGATGATTACCTTGCAACATGCAAAGGTAATAAGATTGAACCTGAAACACCATTTAAAGGAAGTTTGAATGTGCGCCTGGGCGAAGAATTGCATAGACGTATCGCCGTAGCCGCCCATCAAAATGATTCAACAATTAATAAATTTATCGTCGACACTCTCAATCAAGCAGTAAAATAATCGTAGCCCGCATGAGCGCAGCGACATACGGGTAACCGCGATTTTAATTTTTCCGCTGCGTAAACACCACCACCGGATCATGCCCCACGTTGCCCGTGGCCACGATAGTCATCGCATGTAAAACACCTTGCGGGATTTTCGCATAATTTTCCGGAGACGCGATAAAAAACGCGTGAGTGTTAATGCCCGCTAATTGAGCCGGCTGATCCAGATAATTAATCATTTCTTCCGCCGGCATATTCACCAAATATTTTATCGGCAAACCATCCGGATTTTCCTGGTAAAAACCTAATTGGGCATGCTCGTGCTTACGCATGACTTCCACATTCATCACAAAATTATGCGTGTGATTCAACATTAAATTAATCGGCTCTATCAAAAAAATATAAGCCATTACAAAACTCAACGCGGCAATACCCATAGTACCAGCTGGATTGGTTCTAGTGAGCCAGCACAACCATTGCAGCACCAGAAACAAGGCGAAAATAGCTGGCAAGAGAATCTGTGTGTGCCAATGCTGCTGTAACCCCACGATTTCAACCGCCAACGTTGCGACAAAACACACCATAGGCAGAAAATAACAGAACCAGTAAGCAGCGCGCCTTAATAGCAACAAATGTTTTTGCTTTTGGGGTTCCGCGAACAAATAAGCACAAATGAGCGCCAGCGCTGGCGCACACGCCAAAACGTAACGAATTTTTTTGCCAGCCGGAATAGACATACCGATTAAAATAACCAGCGACCAGTCTATCAGTTTCAACAAAAAATTTTGCCGAACGATTTTTTTTAAATTATAAAGCGCACCAATTAACATCAGCAGCGCTAATGGATAAGTGATGGCATAAGCGCCTATACTTTCCGTGAAATAAAAATACCAAGGCAACGTACTAAGCGTTAACCGCCCTGCAACCTGGCCCTGAATAACATCCTGGGCAAAGCCCGTGCCACCTGCTTTTAACGCTAACCAATAAAGCAAACCACAACCCATCGCCAGCAGTATTATTGAACTAAAGGCGGCGCAGAAAAATTTACGATAATCATTATCCACCAAATAAAACACGCACAGCACACCCGCCGGTATCACCAAGCCAATAGGCCCACGGCAGGCAAAACCTAGCAATAATAACAAGGGCACAAACCATAACCGGCCCGGTTTTTTAAATAACTGCGCGGAGGCCGCCAGATAAAAAATCAGTGTAGTCACCATCGTAATATATTGGTCGGGAGAAATCGTGCGGGCTTCGGTCAAAAAAGTATTGGTCAAGATTAACAAGCAAACGGCATACCAACCCCATAACCGGCTTTGCAATGCACCAATCAAATAAGTCGTTGCCAGGGTGATAGCAGCCGCGGCAGCGCTAGGAAATACCGCGGTCCATTTGCTTAAATGGCCAATCAGTTTAGCAAACCCATAAATAAATAAGGTCGATGTCGCCGGGTAATCGGGATAAGGCACTTCACCAATAGCCGGAAACCAGCTTGGCCCATGCCGCCACATGGATAAGGCAAACAGGTAAAAGCGCGATTCAAAACCAATAATTTCCTGATGGCCCAGCGCAATCGTAAACAGCAGCAAGCCGCCACAGAAAATGAGGAAAGCCGCTAGTAAATTGTTGCGCGGTAAAAATGTCATACACTATCCTTAAGCGTTAAAGCTTGGTTAAAATAACATAAACAATTTAAAGTTGCCCCTACTACTCCCTCTCCCGCTTACCCCTATCTGTATGTTACAATCGCCCATCTTTATAGACCTAATAATAAAATGACTACTATAAACCTACCTGATTTTAGTAAAGCGGCCATTCTTGTCGTTGGCGATGTCATGCTGGACCGTTACTGGTTTGGTGACGCGGCGCGCATTTCTCCTGAAGCACCGGTTCCGGTCGTAAAAGTGAAACAAATAGACGACCGCCCGGGCGGGGCTGGCAATGTCGCGTTAAACATCGCCGCCCTGGGCGCGAAAGTCACCTTGCTAGGAGTCACTGGCAACGATGCCGCCGCTACTATTTTGGTGGAACAATTGAAAGCCAATCGGGTGATCTCCAAAGTCCAGCACTTGCCAAATGTTCCCACCATTACCAAATTGCGCGTCATCAGCCGTCACCAGCAATTGATACGCCTGGATTTTGAGGAAAAATTCCCCGCATTTAATTACCAAGGGTTGCTAGAAGTTTATGAACAAGCCCTGGCCGAAGCCGATTTAGTCATTTTATCGGATTATAACAAAGGCACGCTGGCCACTCCCGATGATTTTATCGCGCGAGCGCGAGCGGCCAATATACCTATTTTAGTAGACCCTAAAGGCAATAATTTTAGTATTTACCGCAATGCCGATGTCATCACCCCCAACTTGAAAGAATTTGAAACGATTGTTGGCGTCTGCAACTCTGAACATGAATTAATTGAAAAAGCCCAAGCCTTTCTCCACCAGAATAATATAGGCTCTCTCCTTTTGACTCGCGGCGAACAGGGTATGACCTTGATTCAACGTGACCAGGAAGAAATCCATTTACCCGCCCATGCGCGTGAAGTATTTGATGTAACCGGCGCGGGAGATACAGTCATTGCCACACTAGGCGCGGCCATGGCAGCGAATTCCACCCTGCCAAATGCCATGATGCTGGCCAATCTGGCTGCCAGTCTGGTCGTTGCTAAACTAGGCGCGGTCTCTATCAGTATCGCGGAATTGCAAGTCGCTGTTAACAGCAGCGGTGTCACCCAGGGCGGTGTACTCAATGAAGAACAATTGCTGCTGGCGGTAAATGAAGCACGCCAAAAAAATAAAAAAATCGTGTTCACCAATGGCTGTTTTGATATCTTGCACGTTGGCCATGTCACCTATTTACAACAAGCCAAACAATTAGGCGATTACCTGATTGTCGCGGTCAATGACGATGCATCCATCACCCGCTTGAAAGGCGCGGGACGTCCGATTAATACCGTCGAACAACGGATGGCGGTGTTAGCCAGTCTTGGCGTTGTGGATTGGGTAGTCTATTTCTCCGATGACACACCGAAACGTTTATTAAAATTGCTGCAACCTGATATTTTGGTAAAAGGCGGTGACTATACTATTGATCAAGTTGTTGGCGCAGAAATAGTACTCGCTTATGGCGGTGATGTGCGGGTACTGGGTGTTACCAAGGGAATTTCTACCACGGCCATCATTGACCGTATGGCACAAACCGTTAAACTATCCCAGCAAGAAGATGTACTGACTGATTAGGATGTAACATCATGGCTGAACCCGGCAATCTTTACGTTATCTCGGCGCCCTCCGGCACCGGTAAAACTACGCTTGTCAAAGCTTTGGTCGAAGCTATATCTGGTTTGAATGTTTCCATTTCCTACACCACCCGCAAAAAAAGAGCGACCGAAGTCCACGGCGTTAATTATTATTTTATTGAGCAAGCCGAATTTGACAAATTGGTTGAGCATAATGATTTCCTGGAACACGCCACGGTATTTGGTAATTCCTATGGCACTTCAAGGCGCTGGGTTGAAGAAACATTAAAACACGGCGACGATGTCATCCTTGAAATTGACTGGCAGGGTGGGCAGCAAATTCATCAATTGTTTCCCAATAGCATTAGTATTTTTATTTTGCCGCCGTCGGTTAACGACCTCTATGATAGATTAATGAAACGCAACCAGGACAACCCGGAAATTATTCGGCAACGCCTGGCCGATGTGCGCGAATCCACCCGGCATATAAATGAATACGGATATATTGTCATTAATGACGATTTTTCCGAAGCATTACATGACCTTAAAAACATAGTGCACGCTGGCCGTTTGTCGCTTAAACGCCAAATCGTTAAATTCTCCCATCTTTTAACTGAACTCGTGAATGCCAAAGTGGACCAGCTTTAACATCCGGGTCTGTTGAATTTCGCTAGGCTGAGTCGGGAAACGTCGATTTTCGAGTACCGCAGCGGAGTTTACATAAAAGTAAATGAGCAGCGGAACGCAGAAAATCGGCGTTTCTCGGCCAGCATAGTAGAAATGTCAACAGACCCGCTGGTAAGATTTAGCAATACACAGTAGAATGCTACGTTTTAGCCCAGTTCTGAGGAATAGTTTTCATGGCACGAGTTACCGT
>JAZKAT010000024.1:36217-62187 GCA_040389045.1 Pseudomonadota bacterium
AATGCTACGTTTTAGCCCAGTTCTGAGGAATAGTTTTCATGGCACGAGTTACCGTCGAAGATTGCTTGGCAAATGTTAAAAACCGTTTTGAATTAGTGATGCTGGCCTCCAAAAGAGCGCGTCAATTAATGCGCGGCAGCGCGGAACCCAAAGTCGCCTGGGAAAATGATAAAGCCACCGTCGTCGCCTTACGCGAAATTGCCATGGGTTATACGGATTTCAGCGATGCCCATAATGCTGAAGTAATCCCGTTTTCGGCCCAGACTGAAACCACTGTCACAATTGATTTAAGTGATATGGCAGTGACCGAGGAAACCGTTGAAATCACCCTTCAACCCACTGAAAACACAGAAACTTCAACCCCTGAAGATCAAACAGATCAAGCAGATCAAGAACCATCAACTACTGAAAGCGACCCTGAAGCCGAATAAATCTGTTAATTATCCATTATAATTAATAGTATCCCGGCACTCTGGCCTTTTTCCCGCGAAAAAGGCCATAATCAGTCTATACCGGAGGCAGATTAGGAGATACTGCGTGGCTGAGTTCGAGTCACTACGCCAAGAATTAAAAGAATATTTAAATGACACCGAAATCGGTGCCATTGAGCAAGCCTATTTGCTCGCAAAAGAAGCCCATGAGGGTCAAAAACGCCATACTGGCGAACCTTATATTACCCATCCCATCGCTGTCGCTACTATTCTCGCCAAAATGCGCATGGACCCGCCCACCATCATGGCGGCCATTTTGCATGATGTTATCGAAGATACTTACGTTGAAAAACAAGATCTCATTAATCGCTTCGGCAAAGAAGTAGCGGATTTGGTGGACGGCGTCACCAAACTGACCCAGATTACTTTTGAAAGCCACGCCCAGGCCCAGGCGGAGAATTTTCGTAAAATGGTCATGGCCATGGCGCGTGACATACGCGTCATCCTCGTCAAGCTTGCTGATCGCTTACATAATATGCGTACTATCGGTTGCCTGCCGCCAAAAAAACGCCGCCGCATCGCGCTGGAAACTCTGGAAATTTTTGCTCCCATTGCTAACCGTCTAGGTATGCACGCGTTCTGCGTGGAATTTGAAGATTTAGGTTTCGCGGCACTCTACCCTATGCGTTACCGCATTTTGAAAGAAGCGGTACGTAAAGCACGCGGCAGCCGCAAAGAAATCATGGAATTAATAGATACTGAAATGCGCGGCAGTTTGAAAAAAGCCAACACGCCCAATTGGAAAATCAGTGGCCGCGAAAAACATTTATATAGTATCTACAAAAAAATGCATGACAAGCACTTGTCCTTCTCAGAAATCATGGATGTTTATGGTTTTCGCGTCATCGTTGATAAAATTGATACCTGTTATCGCGCCCTGGGCGTACTCCATAATCTTTACAAACCCTTGACGCAAAAATTTAAAGATTATATCGCCATCCCTAAAGTTAACGGTTATCAATCTTTGCATACGGTGTTATTCGGCCCCTACGGTGTACCTATTGAAGTACAAATCCGCACGGAAGAATTGCATAAAATGGCTGAAAATGGCATTGCCGCGCACTGGCTTTATAAAACGGAAAAATCTTTATTTGATGATGCGCAACTGCGCGCGAAAGAATGGCTGAAAGGCGTTCTTGAAATGCATAAAAGTTCTAAAAACTCACTCGAATTTATTGAAAATGTTAAAATTGATTTATTCCCCGACGAAGTCTACGTCTTCACCCCCAAAGGCAATATTCTTGAATTACCCTCTGGCGCTACCGCGGTCGATTTTGCTTATGCCATCCACTCTGACATAGGCAACACTTGTGTCGCGGTTAAATTAGACCGCCGCTTATCACCGTTAAGCACGCCATTGACCAGTGGTCAGCAAATTGAAATTATCACGGCAAATGGTGCGCGTCCTAATCCAGCGTGGCTGAATTTTGTGGTGACCGGTAAAGCGCGCAGTAACATCAAACACTTTTTGAAAAAACAACAACGCGAAGAATCTATCGAACTGGGCCGACGTCTGGTCGAAAAATCTTTGAAAACCATGGGCATCAATTTAAATCAGGCTACCATTGAACATTTGGATTCTATCATCCAAACTTCCGGACTGGATTCTATTAATAATTTGTTTGAAGAAGTGGGCCTGGGTAATCGAACCGCGGTGCTGGTCGCCAAACAGTTAGTAAAATTAAGCAATACACCTTTAGACAATAAATTCACTGAAAACACACCGGCACAGCCGCTTGCCATTAAGGGTACAGAAGGCATAGTGGTGACTTACGCCAAGTGTTGCCGTCCCATCCCCGGCGATCCTATCGGTGGTTATGTTGAAAAAGGCCATGGCCTGGTAGTCCACCTTGAACAATGTCCTAACCTCGCAGCCTATCGTGATAATCCTGATAAATACGTTTCATTACGCTGGGAAGAAAATGTCACTGGCGATTTCCCCGTAGACCTGCGCGTGGAAATATTAAATCAACGCGGCAGCCTGGCACGTCTGGCACTGGCGATTTCCGATGCTGAATCTAATATTGAAAACATTAACGCAGAAGAATTTGACGGCCGTTATTTTTCCGTCAGCTTGACCGTTACCGTGCGCGACCGTATTCATCTGGCACGTGTGCTACGAAAAATCCGCGCCGCCAAAAACATTATCCGGGTCATTCGCAACAAACCCCGGCATAAGAAGAAAGTTAAAAAAGTTAAAACATCAGTAGTACCGCGGTAGCTGTCATCCCGCACAACGGGAATCTAAACCGCGTATAGTAAAAGAGTATAATTGTCATTCCCACGCAGGGAATCCGAACCACAGCTATCATTCCCGTCAGGGAATCCGAACCACGGCTGTCATTCCCGCGCAGGCGGGAATCCATTATGAGCATATCCACTGCTTGATAATATTAAGGTTAATCCATGCAAACAGACTTAGTAAACATAGGCTTAGGATTCCTCGAAGGTTTCGCCCTAATCATTTCCCCCTGCATTTTACCTATTTTACCCATCGTCCTGGCTGGCTCATTCACCGGCAGCAAAAAACGTCCGCTGGGAATCATCGCCGGGTTTGTCATTTTCTTCGCGGTATTCACCTTCTTTTCCCGCAAACTGGTTTTGTATTCTGGCATTGATTTAAATATAGTCCGTCATGTTGCTTACGCGATCTTATTGCTGTTAGGCATAGTCATGCTTTCAACTTATTTAACCGATAAATTCGGCAGCCTGACCCGCCGGCTCGCCAATACCGGATCCACCCTGTCCGCCGCAAACAATGCGCAAGGTGGCTTTGGCAGCGGTGTCATTTTCGGCGCCCTGATTGCAATCATTTGGACGCCTTGCGCCGGACCTATTCTGGCTGCCATTATTGTGCAAACCGTTATTCAGCAAACCAGTCTCGCGAGTTTTTTAACCGTGGTCGCATTTGGTATTGGTGCGGCGACACCCATGTTAATCATTGCTTTATTCGGCAGAGGTATTATGAATAAATTTGGCATGTTCAAATCACACATGACTTTTTTCCGCAAATTGCTGGGGGCGATTATTATCGCCAGCGTTGGCTATATGGTGGTTCTTGAAGGTGGTATTAGCCTGGCTGGCGCAACCAGCAGTAATGATAACGCAGCGGTCAGTTTATTAAATCCCATCGCCAAACCCTACCCCGCGCCGGCAATCGAAGGCATTACTGCCTGGATTAATTCACCGCCGCTCACTATCAGCGAGTTAAAAGGCAAAGTCGTGTTAATCGATTTCTGGACTTATTCTTGCATTAATTGCGTGCGTACACTGCCTTATGTGAAAGACTGGTATGCGAAATACCACGATCAGGGATTGGTAATCATCGGTGTGCATACGCCAGAATTTGAATTTGAAAAAGATTTAACGAATGTGGAAAAAGCGGTAATTCGCGATGAAATTAAATACCCGGTAGCACTGGATAATAAATTTGTCACTTGGCAAAATTATCATAACGCCTATTGGCCAGCGCATTATCTCATTAATAAAAATGGTGAAGTAGTTTATACGCATTTTGGTGAAGGCGATTATGATGTGACTGAAAACAATATTCGTTTCTTGCTGGGTGTGAATACACCTGTTACCGATACCACAATCCCTGATGAAACCGCCAATAATAATCAAACCCCTGAAACTTATTTAGGTTACGCGCGCGGGCAACGTTTCGAAAGTCAGGAAACGGCCACTAAAGATAAATCCGCCAAGTATAGTTATCCCGTTAATGCATTATCCGATGCCTGGGCGTTAAAAGGCAGCTGGATAATTATGCGCGATAGAATTATTTCAGACGGCGCTGATTCCGCGATTAAAATGAATTTAAATTCACGAAAAGTTTATCTAGTCATGGGCAACAGTACAGGCAAAACTATCAATGTGAAGCTGGTATGGAACGGCGCCCCTGTCAACGTTGGCAAAGGTAAAGACGTAGTAGACAGCCAAATCAAAGTCGACAATCACGCCCTCTATGAAGCCCTGGTCCTGGACCAACCCCAAGTCGGCACTCTAGAACTCCTCCCCTCTGCCCCCGGGTTGGAAATTTATACATTTACCTTCGGTGAGTAGGTTGGGCTGAACGCAGTGAAGCCCAACAGTTTTTATGTTACAAAAAAACTGTTGGGCTTTTGTAAGCCGTCACCTGAGAGCTCTTCACCTCTCCCCTTGTGGTAGAGGTCGGCGCCGCAGGCGACGGATGAGGGGTAATAAAAATATTTCCTTCTACAAACAAATCTCACTATGCACCGGCGACCGATAAACAACTTCCCCGCCACAAACCGTCAACACCACATTCAACTCTTCATCCAACACCACAATATCCGCATCTTTCCCCACCGCAATGCTGCCTTTCTTATCAAACAAACCTAATACTTTCGCCGGGTTCTCCGCCACCATCTTTAACGCATCCCGCAATTCACAACCCGTAAACTCCAACATATTTTGCAATGCCGATGACATCGTCAACACACTACCTGCCAGCGTCCCATCCGCCAACCGCGCCTCACCTTTGCTTACCGTCACGTCCTGCCCACCCAATTCATAACACCCATCCGCCAGACATTTCGCACGCATGGCATCAGTCACCAAAACAATATTCTCAATCCCTTTGGTTTTTAACACCAGTTCCACAATCGCCGGATGCAAATGCACCCCATCTAAAATTAATTCCACCATCACATTCGCCGCTAACAATGCCGCGGTCACCGTGCCAGGTTCACGCTGATGGATACCGCGCATGGCATTAAAAAGATGCGTGGCGTGAGTGCAACCAGCATTAATTGCCGTCATGGTTTCCGCATAAGTCGCATTGGTGTGACCAATAGACGCAACGATATGTTGCGAACACAAATAGTCGATTAAGTCATGACTGTCAGGTAACTCAGGCGCCAGCGTGACTAATTTCACATTGTCGCCTGATAACAACTGCCACTTCTTCATCAGCTCAACATTAGGCGCCAGAATTTTATCCCCAGGTTGCGCACCCATTTTTGCGGCGGCGATAAACGGTCCTTCCAAATGTATCCCTAAAATTGCCGCGCCCTGCGCTTTAAGCTGCATCTGCATAAAATCACGTACCGTTACTACCGCTTGCTCAATCGCCGTTGGCGCCGCAGTCATCGTTGTCGCTAAAAAAGCCGTAGTGCCTTCCGCCGCCAAAGTAGTACTGATGGCTGAAAGCGCCGTCATCGTACCATCCATCACATCATGCCCACGCGCACCATGCACATGCAAATCAATAAAACCCGGCACGATATGAAAAGTTTCTGGAAAATGTAACACCGGCGTATTTTTATTTTTGGCGACCGTGGTCAGCGCGCTAATCACACCCTCTTCGAGCAACAGTCCGGTATTTTTCTTCAGCCCATCTTGCAGATATATTTGCGCACCGGTTAATAACACGAGATGTCCCCCTATCTGGTTTTCGTGACTTTCGTTAAATTGACTGGCGCATCCGGATTTAAACCACGCGCGATGGCCAGTTGCGCCACCATGCGGTAAAAAGCTTGAATCACCAGCAAGGGATCACAAATCGGATGTAAACTGGCTGGCATTGGCAATACCACGGTGGCCGCTTCCTGCAATAAACTATTATTCCGGCCATGGGCAGGCACCGCTAAAAACACATTGTCACTTAATTGTTTCAAGCGTTTGCCTAAATCCAGAATGCCTGGCAGCGCCACATCTTGCTGCCCAAATAACATTAACGGAAAATCTTTCTGTACTAATGCGAATGGCCCATGCAAAACTTCAGCGCTGCTAAACGCTTCAGCATGGATACGCGTAGTTTCTTTAAATTTTAACGCCGCTTCTTGCGCGATCGGCAAACCATAACCACGCGCCACGACAAAAGTGCTTTGCTGCTTTTGATAAGCTGTCACCGCTGACGTCCAATCCATACGCGCCGCTTTTTCCAATTGTTTAGGTAACTCCGCCAGCGCCGTCATCAACGCTTGCTGCTGCGTCATTAATGCGATGAATTGCACTAAAGCTCCCAGCATCGCCAAATAACTTTTGGTCGCAGCCACCGCGATTTCCGGCGTTGCATACAATGGGATGACATACTCGGCCGCGTGCGCCAACGGTGAACCAGTCTCATTAACCAAAGCCACGGTCACTGCTCCCGCAGTGCGGGCTGCTTGCAGCATTTCAGCAATATCAGGACTCTGACCGGATTGCGACAAGGCCACCACCAGACTATTTTTCAATTGCAGTTTTGCACCATACAAGGTTTCAACTGAGGGAGCGGCGGAAGCCGTCGCCAAACCCAATTGCGTTTCAAATAAATATTTCGCAAAGGTCGCCGCATGATCAGAACTGCCGCGCGCCACCGTCATGGCAAACAATGGCGGATAACATTGCAAACGGTTGCAGATATCCTGCAGCACATAAAAATTTTCCGCGAATTGCTTGGTTAACACCGCCGGTGCGCTCAACGCTTCTTGTTCCATCTGGGATAATGCCATGAAAAAAACCTTAAATTTGTTTTTCGGTGAGCAACTCTCTGGCCATTAAAATCGCCCCACTATTCGCATCGCCCTGCCGCGGCGTTAACCGTGTCTGTAAATCGGGCGCTAACCATGGCTCAATAAACGGTGCAATGCCGCCAAATAAACAACAAGGCAATGGCTGCGAATTTTCAGGATGAAGTTTTTCTAAAGCCGCAGCAACACTGTCCACCGCTTGCGCCGCCTGGCGCATTAATTTATGCGCCATCACATCTTGCTGCAAACTATGATTAATCACCAATGGCGCCAGCCGCGCAAATTCATTTGACGTCGCAGTGTTGGCCCAAGTGGCAAAATCATTTAAATCATTTTTGAAATAAGCAAAAACTTCTTCCAGCAATGGTGAAGCAATACCGCGACCATCTAACCACTGAAATGTTAAACGGGTAACTTCCAAACCCAGCCAGGCGCCACCGCCTTCATCATCATGCGGAAAACCCCAGCCGCCCACGGAATTAGTTTTAGCGCCATGAACTTGATAACCCACCACGCCAGTACCCACAATAATAATTGCTCCATCACCACCGGAATGCGCACCTACACAAGCCACATGCGCATCACTCGTTAAATACAGGGAAGCAAAGGGATGAGGTACCGCTAAAAAAGCATGGCGCGCTTGCTGCACTTCACATCCGGCTAAACCCAGCGCCAAATGGAAACGATAATTTTTATCATGCAATGAGATATTTTGCGCTATCAATATGGTTTCAATACTTTCGTAAATAGAGCGCCAGCTTGTTTCCACTGATAACCTGATATTCGCCAGACCTCCTACCGCCTGACCGATTAAATTACCCGTTTCATCTTCGATGCGCGCTTTGCATTTGGTAGCGCCACCATCCACACCAATATAAATATTTTCTGGCATAAGCTCTCCCGCTTAAAAGAAAAGTTAGCGCCGTCGCAAACGTGCCAGTGGAATAGTCACAACGCCCGACGCATCAGCAACTTGATCCACCATGACGTCAGGTCCAAACGCATGTCCATAGACAATTTCAAACACGGCCGAATAAACACCTTCCGGCGTTTTACCCGCAAGCGGATTTTGCAGGGTAAAATCATCGGTTATCAGTATTCCGCTATGATAAAGTTCCCGGCATAAATCCGCGCTATTGCTATAGGTCAAGGTGTAATAATCCACATCCATTACCGGATCACAAAAACGACTTTTGGTAAGCACATCTCCCACTACATGCATGTCCAGAAAATTAGGCATCATCAAATTACCTAATTCTTCTCGCCAGATACGCAAAGTATCAGGCCCATAACTGGTAAATACCAATAAACCATCGGTACGTAAAATGCGTCGCCATTCGCGCATTAATTTTTCCAGGTCATCGCACCAGGGCAGCAACAAATTCGCAAAAATCAAATCCACGGATTGGTCGGCAAATGGCAGCGCATAAACATCCGCGCAAATACAAGTTGCTTGCTGTCGCGCTGCTTGCAACATAGAATAAGTATTATCTAATGCAATCACTTGCGCATCGGGATAACGCTGCTGCAAGGCTCCCGCAAAATATCCTGTCCCACATCCTACATCCAGCACCACCTGCGGTTTTAACGTCACAAAATCCAGGCGCGTCAACATTTCCTGACCAATCGTATTCGCCAATACCGCGGCATTCGCATAATCCGCGGGGGCAATATTCTTAAAAATTTCTTTTACTGTAAGAGACATCATTATGTTTCAAAAAATACTGCGACCACTTTACGCATGGCTTGCGCCATACACCTGTATCTTATGTCATTACCCTACCCACAGGGAGCAAGACCTTTGCCAGCCTTGTTTAAATGAGTTGCCTATTTTACCGCAGAGTTGTCCGCGTTGCGCCAATATTTTAGCCTTTACTACCGCCCCCTGTGGTAGTTGCCTCAAAAAACCGCCATTAGTTGACCGTACCCATGTGCTTTTTATTTACCAAACGCCTATCACAAAATTGCTGATGGAATTAAAATTTCATGAAAATCTGGTTAATGCGCGACTGTTCGGTGAATTGATGACGACCGCCATTCAACAGCAATGGTATCGCCACCAAGCGCTGCCCCATGTCTTGGTCCCCGTACCTTTACACCCCCAGCGTTTGCAAGAACGTGGCTTTAATCAAGCCCTGGAAATCAGCCGTCCCATTGCGAAAACCTTAAAACTTGAACTGGACACCCGACATTGCTTTCGCCTTAAAAATACTAACGCCCAAGCCCGCCAATCTGCCAAACAGCGACAACAAAACCTGCGCGGCGCTTTTCAAATTACCCGCAATTTCACTGGTTTACGAGTTGCTATTCTGGACGATGTCATTACCACCGGCAGCACGCTGCGGGCATTTTCCAAAGCCTTAAAAAAAGCCGGAGCCAGCGAAATTCATGTGTGGTGCTGCGCAAAATCTATAATGATTTAAGTCATTTCCCCTCTCCACTAGCGGGAGAGGGTGGCGCCGAAGGCGATGGGTGAGGGTTTATTGTTTTACAAGTTCCCCACCATATTAGCCTTCACCCGCCCTCACCATTCTGGTAAACTCGCCCGATTAGGCTTTTTAACGGGTATATCCATGCCAGAAATTGTAATATTTATAAAAAAACACATCTTACTGAACATAGCGTTGTTAGGGGTTTTGTTCGCCTTAATTTTTATTGAATTTATCAAACAGAAAAGCGGCACTACCAAAGCCAGTCCGGCGCAAGTCACGCTGCTGATCAACCATTCCAATGCCAAAGTAATCGACATTCGATCCAGCACCGCCTATGCCGACGGACACATCATCGGTTCAATATCCATACCCAATAATAACCTCGCGGAAAAATCGAAAAGCCTGCTGGATAAAACCAAAGTACAACCCATTATTCTGGTCTGCGCCAATGGCCAGGATTCTGCCCGCGCCGCCGCTACGCTTAACAAAGAAGGGTTCAACGTACGCATTCTCGATGGTGGCATTCGCGCCTGGCGCGAAGCAGAAATGCCTCTCGTTAAGGGTTGATTATGGCAAAAATTGTGATGTATACGAAATCTTATTGTTCCTATTGCGATCGCGCAAAAGCATTGCTTAACAATAAACAACTTGCTTATACCGAAATTCGTGTCGACCTTGATTCCGCCAAACTTAGCGAAATGATAAAGTTAAGTGGCCGACGCTCTGTCCCACAAATTTTCATAAACAACCAGGCTATTGGCGGATTTGACGACCTTGCCTTACTCGCCAAAAGCGGTGAACTGGATCAATTACTCGCTTAACATTTTTATAATAATTTTTACGAAAAAAAAGGAAACAATCATGACCGAAAAACCACAGGTTAAAGAACAAAAAGACGGCGCTCCTAACTTTGAGATCCAACGTATTTATGTCAAAGACCTGTCTTATGAAGCACCCAACACACCGCATACTTTTACTGAAGACTGGAAACCCGAAGTCCAGTTAAACCTGGAAACCAAAAGCAGCCGCATTCAGGAAAATGTTCATGAAGTTATTTTGTCGGTAACTGCGACCGTCAATAGCAATAAAAAATCCGCTTTCCTGGTTGAAGTCCACCAGGCCGGAATTTTCCTGGTCAGCGGTTTTGCCAGCGAACAACTACACCAAATGCTTGGCAGCTTCTGCCCCAATATTTTATTTCCCTACGCACGCGAAGCGATTTCTGATTTAGTGGTACGCGGCGGTTTCCCACAATTAATTTTAGCGCCCGTCAATTTTGACGCGCTCTACGCCCAACATCTCGAAGAACAAAAAACTACTTCAGGCGACCAGGGTGACACCAAAGTACATTAATCGTTTAACAGGTGCATGCTATGGATAATCCACCGTGCAAACCTATTACAGTGCTAGGCGCAGGTTCCTGGGGGACCGCGCTAGCGCTGTACCTTGCCCGCCTGCATCACACTGTACGCCTGTGGACGCATGATGCAGCGCATGCAAAAATCATGAATGATAGTCGTGCCAACACTAAGTATTTACCCAATCAAAGTTTCCCCGACTCACTACAAGTTACCAATGATTTAACCGCTGCGATCGCCGATAACTATGATATTTTAATCGCCGTCCCCTCCGCCGCGTTCCGCACCACAATTACCGCATTAAAACCACTCATTAACGACACCACCCGTATCCTATGGGCTACTAAAGGCTTAGACCTTAGCACCGGCGAATTACTGCATGACATCGCCACCCAGGAGTTAGGCGCGCAACATCCATTCGCAGTATTGTCCGGCCCATCATTCGCCACCGAAGTCGCCGCTGGTTTACCAACCGCAGTAGTCATCGCCAGTACCAATTTAAAATTCGCCGAAGACTTGATGTGTTGTTTTAACAGCCAGGTATTCCGCGTCTATCTCAGCACCGATATCACCGGCGTTGAAATTGGCGGCGCCGTAAAAAATGTTTTAGCGATAGCTGCCGGTATAACCGATGGCATGCAATTGGGAGCCAACGCGCGCAGCGCGCTAATCACCCGCGGCCTCGCGGAAATGATACGACTAGGCACCGCGCTAGGGAGCCACTACGAAACCTTCACCGGCCTCGCCGGATTAGGCGACTTAGTATTGACATGCACAGACAACCAATCCCGCAACCGCCGCTTCGGCCTGGCCTTAGGCAATGGCAAAACCATCACCCAGGCCGAACATGAAATCGGCCAAGTCATTGAAGGCAAACGCAACGCCGAATTGGTGTTATTACTCGCGAAAAAAGCCAACGTAGAAATGCCCATCACTGAAACCGTCTGGAAAGTGTTACAAGAAAAAATAACAATTAAAGAAGCCCTGCAAAACCTAATGTCCCGCGCCGCCAAAGGCGAATAGAAGAGCCGCGCATTGTCCTAGACTATAAGAAACTGCTTAGGGTAAGAGGTGAGGTTATGATTTACAAACCTTGAAAATCAGGGATGATTTTCCAGAGCGTACAGGGATGTATTCACAGCGTGTTTGTAAATTATAACCTCGCCTCTTACCCTCCACCACACTAGCTTGTTTCAGAATTAGAACCTAGTCATACATTAATTGATCTAAAGCCGACATATCCCCACGCGGCGTTCCCTGCACCAATTCATTTAACACATCCGCAATACACATCATGCGCAACACATTAGGCGTGACATCATCAAAGCTAACTCTTACCCCTAATACCGACCCTTCCGCTTCCTCAAAAGTAATACCTATGCCATAACCCAGGCATAATGAACATAACTGGTCGGCGCGACGGGCAATAGCCGGTAATAATCCTGCGGGCGCAAATACTTCCTCAATTGTCATGGGGCGGCCATTTAAACTGAACCTTGCATTCATGGCACGGGCAATTTTACCAACCTGAACAGACATATCCATATAAGCACCTCAATGTTTCCACCACGGTTGAGCAATTTTGCGTGGCCCTGCAATAAAGGAACGCAACCAACGACCAAATACCGAAACCGTGAACCCATAATGTTCTAACGCGGCGAAAAAAGTGATGGCCCCAATCGCGAAAAAAAATGTCTTCCAGCTAATGTGAAAAACAAAGATCAGCAATGGAAAACAGGCCCTGTAATCCACAATCCAGAAACGAACATTTCGTGCTGAATCTCGCCAATGCGCCACTGTTAAAATCTCCTGTGTGAGAGACGTTACACACGTTAATATTACTTATTATTTTACCGCTATCTGGAACAAGTTCATATACTTAAGTATAGCTTGACTTTGCGTGCCCGTCTTGTTTCAATGCCTCATTAAAAGCGCTGTTTATGCCGATCTCTGGAAGGCTATATTTAGGGAAAATATAACAGTCATGACCATTAAATCAGCATTATTATTAGCATCAACAACAGTTGCCGTTTTAACTATCAGCGCATGCTCGACGACAGTAACTAACCCAGCGCCCACCGGCGCGGATGTCGCGGTCGCTGAAGCTTCTTATTCTGTTAGCCGGTCCATTGTAAGTCTCTCTGAAGTCGCGCAAGCCTCACGCCCATTACCCGTCCTGGATGCACCTCCGAACCCCGCCAGTTATGGCATGGCGGAACCAATTTCTGTAGACTGGACTGGTCCGGTGGAAAGCCTCCTCAAACAACTTGCCATCGCTTGTAACTATCGGTTGCGTATACTGGGTTACCAGCCGGCCATCCCCGTATTGGTAACGGTAAGTGCAAAAAATGAAATGATTGCCGATGTGATACGTGATGTCGGTTACCAATGTGGCAGACGTGCGAATGTGGTTGTTTTCCCAGAGAGCCGCGTCATAGAACTGCGTTATGCGAAAAATTGAGACGCAATATTTTGGATTTGGACGCATGAGAAAAAAGCTAGTTCTAGCAACCATCATCACCGTTAGCTTGCTTAGCGCATGCACTCGCTATGTTCCACTGCAAAACTACGATACCACCAATCTTGCCGACCTCCAGAAAATTGAAGCACCCCCTTCCTATAACAATGAAGAAGCGGGCAGCCCCACCAACAATCAAATCCGTTACAAAGCGCTGGAAGAAATAGCCATGGGCATAGGCGCGCAGGGCGGTCTGGCCTCGGCTTCACAAAGTATTGATAACAACCTTATCAAAGATAAAAACCAGCTTGACGCGCTATTCAATTTTAACGGCATGATGCTTAGCCATGGCGTCATACCACCGGTGCTGGTACAAGGCGACAACAGTTTGAACCTTGCTGACCCCGACACCATACGCATTTCTGACAAAACTTATAAAATTGTCAGACAAGCCCGGTTTGTGACGACGCCCCCCAACTGGCGGGACTATCTCTGGCAATCCTATGAAAAACCCGAATTACCCAATAAAACATTACTGCCCACCAACCCGGATGAACGCCGTATTTGGCGCCGCGCCATTAAGCTGGGCTGGGACAAAGGTACCCAGCAGGCTTATGATATTTTCCAGCAAAACCTGGCGACCTTAAAACGTGATTACCAAGGAATGATTTTGTATCGACGATTGCTGGAAGAACACATAGTGAGTCCACCTTATGTGGCAAAAACGGAGTTTGGCGTTACGGGTAACGGTGATGAATTGCGCGTCAACGATGAAATGCTGCGCATTACCGAACATCCACAACTTCAAACCAACAGTAAACGCTGGAGAGCTATAGTGGTGAGACCCGATGCCGGCTGATGATCAAGCGAGTGAATTTTTATTTCCCCAAGAACCCATACGTTTAACCATGGATTCCCTGAATGAAATTTTGATGTACGCGGCCAAACATAATGCCTCGGATATCACGTTTCAAACTAATGAACCAATTTACGCAGAAATTTTCGGCAAATTAAAACGCATTACGCGCCGTCGCCTGGCCAACACCGAAGTCGGTGAAATTATTAATTCCATGTACGGCCCTAACGGTACCGCGCAAATCATGTCGGGCAAAGACGTGGATACCCATTATGAAATTCGCCCCAATCGCTCTGACCGTTACCGATTTCGTATCAATGGCACGGGCTGTCAAGTCGAAGGCCATGACGGCATGCAAATCACTTGTCGTACTATTCCTAGCGATCCACCTAAATTATCCAGCATGAATTTACCCAAAGCTATTCTGGATGCGCTCGCGCCGGAACAAGGCGTAGTCTACGTCACTGGCGCCACCGGTTCTGGTAAATCCACTTTGCTTGCCGCTATTATCCGCAGCATCGCCGAAGACCCAGAAAGTCATCGTAAAGTTTTAACTTACGAATCACCTATCGAATTTGTTTACGACAGCGTGGAAAAAACTTCCGCCATCGTCAGTCAATCGGAAATCCCACGGCATTTACCTAGCTTCGCCGCCGGCGTACGTAACGCCTTGCGCCGCAAACCACGGTTGATTCTGGTGGGTGAAGCGCGTGACATGGAAACCATAGGCGCGGTGATGGAAGCCGCCATGACTGGCCACCCGGTTTACACCACTTTACACAGTAATGGCGTAGCGGAAACCATGCGCCGTCTCGTTACTACATTTCCTAGCGAAGAACGTCAAGGCCGCACTATCGACATCATTGAAACCATACGTCTAGTCATTTCCCAACGTCTAGTACCCACGGTAGATGGCAAACGTGTCGCGTTACGCGAATATCTGGTGTTCGATGAAAAAGTCCGTGACACCTTGCTGGATACCGACATGATGAACATCACTTCCACCGTGCGTAAAATGGTACGGGAAAAAGGCATGACCATGGTGGCTGACGCCAAACAAAAACTGGATGCAGGAATGATTACTGACCGTCAATATCGAGTTTTGGCTGAACTGGAAAAACGTGAAGATAAAGACGCGGAAAGTAAATAATTTTACTCTTAACTTTTAAAACTATTTAGCGCCCTTCCCTCCTCCGCCCTGGGCCTTTTTCTTATCACGCTCCTGTCTTGAAGCATTATTCTTTTGATTTGCCGCTGAACCCGACTCTTTTGCTTGACCCGCCGCGCTACCAACACCACTTTGCGCCCCGCCAGACGCGGCTTCACCCGCGGCACCTGTCGCACTCTTAGCCGCGCCTAATGTTTCACCGGCATCAGAGCCAGCCGATCCTGCTGGCCCACCTATCCAGGTTAAGACGCGGTCGGGCACAAGATGAATCAAGGAAAAAACCTTACTCATCATCGTAACAACAAGTGAAGCATAAGCCGTAATAAAGACTATCAATTCATAAAGCCCCGGGCTGGAATTAATTGAAGTCATCACACCTACAAACCCCGCATTTACCAGTGAAATCGCCACCGGTGCGAATATCATTGCGGCGATCATCCCCACGATCATTAAACTCGGACGTAAAAAAGTACCGAACAAAATCATCAAACCCGCATCGGCTTTTCCTAACAATCCCTCACCACCCGGAGTTAAAATTCCCAAGGCCACAAACGGCGCCGCAACCATTGCCTCAACAACCGAGATAAACCAGCCAACCCCACCCGTGACGAAGATAATGTAGGGAATAAGAGGTACATAAATGCCTATCATGCCACCAAACGTAAAACACCATCCCATAAACGCCGCAAGTATCATCCAGGTTGCTTGAAAAAGAAATTTAACCCCTTCCAAAGCACCATTAGTAGGCGAACCCGTACCTAACGCCATGGGATCAGCGCCATACCCAACCGCAATGAGTATAGCGGTCATGATGGCCATCGTGGTGGCAAATATGACTTGCGCTGTAATCATTAACGATTCACCAAAACTTGCCATAGCAACCAAGGGATTCGTGCTATGTCCACCGCCTGTCATTGAATTTTGAAAAGAATTCCAAATACCTTGCGCGATCGCATTCATCCCGCCTGAAACCTGACTAAATCCTGAAAGCGAAGCGGTAGGAGAAGATGGGTCTTGGGTCTGCTGCGCAATTTGACTGGTAAGCGTAGCTGCCGCCTCAAGGTTATTTCGATAAGAAGCAGCGGGGTTGTTACTCCCACCCTGTAAATCAGGAGCTGTCACCGCAAATGGCGGTATCGATATTTTGGTGTTGGAACTATTCGCAGCGGCAATTTTATAATAATAAGCACCCGCTAATATCCAACCGGTTTGTTGCGCCGCTTGCCAAGTGCTGCCATTTAAATTTGATGTAGTTGATAAAAAACCCATCATTGCGGTAGCGATGCCTGAGTTGATTGCATTTTGGTAAAAGGTAGCAGAAGTCCCTATAAAATCGACACTATTACCCGTCGTAGTGCCGCGCACACAAACCCCACCCTGTTGACCACTCACTATTGCTTGCATATAACAAGGCCAATAAATATTCTGCACAGCGGCATCACTCGCGCTGGTCTTATCATCGGATGAGGCAGGCGGCATATTCCGGTTTGCGCCATTACAAGCTGCAATGGGTATATTATTCTGTGAACAATAACTGCCGACGAATTGTGGTAACCCTGACTCGTTTACCCCAGCAGTCGAAAATTGCAAATATTGATTATCCAGATTCACTAAATCAAGAGCGGTGTTATAAAAAACATCGACCACCCACGCAATAGCGCCTTGTTGTGCCTGGTAACCAGCGCATTGCAATTGTGACGTAATATCCGTACCACCCGGACACACTTTAGATACATCACCAAAAACCATAGATCCACAAGCACCACTGGTTGGCGTCGTAGGAGGGCCAAATAAACAACGTATGCTGTTGTTGCCGTTAGGCGCGCAGTACCGCTGCCCAGAAACAGAAGCCAATGCGTTGGCATTTACATTCGGGGTATTTCCAGCTAAGCCGCCTGCTGCATCAGCAATCGATTGACCTAGGGTTTTCTGCGTACAAAAGCCACTGCCCGCATTGTCTGCGCAATAGTAAAAGCGATGGCTGCCTTGTTGATCGGAATAAGTTTCCGGATAGGGTTGACTGGTATTGGGATTTTGGCCTTTAAGAGTTGTTTCGCAAACCAGGTCCGCGAACAATGCCGTCATGGATGCTGAAACACCCACTGTTGTTGGCAATTGCACGGTAGAATAAGGCGAACCAAAGGCATTGACATAATTGAGCACTACCGTCCACAAACTATCGGCCGCCCCAACCCCCTGCACAATTATCCACATCATAATAATTTGTAAAAGCGAATAACCCGCCGTCGTGGGGAACAGCGAAGTGATACCGATAATGATGCGCATCGGTACCCACAGGGAACTCCATTGTTTACCGAGCATTTCACCTTCAGCAGCAGTTTTTAATAAGCCGGTAATAGTGATGTAAGTAACGATGACAGCGCCTATCATTAACGCTGTGGTATTGAGCGATTTGAAAATGACCGACAAGATATTGAATGTGGTATTGCCGCTACTTGGAACTAATACAGTACCCACTGAACCAAATAATTGGCTTAGATAATAAATCGATTGATCTTGAGATGAAATCGCAAAAAAACTGGCCATTAATAACTACTATTTATCTTTTTTCTCGTTAATAGCATCCATCAGTGAGGCATGCTGAACTGCGCTCGACTTCTGATCTGCTTTTTGTTGTTTTTGTGCTGTATCTTTATCTTTCTGAGCATTCATATTGCTACCCGTCTCTTTCGCTTTACTCGACGCAGCGCTAACACCACTTTGCGCTCCACCTGAGGCAGCGTCGCCCGCCGCACCCGTAGCACTCTTAGCCGCGCCTAACGCTTCTCCGGCATCACTACCGCCCGTTCCCGCATGGCCACCTATCCAAGTCAAGGCGCGGTCTGGCACGATATGAATCAAGGCAAAAACCTTATTCATGGTAGTAACGACAAGTGAGGCATAAGCGGTGATAAAGACTATCAATTCATAAAGTCCAGGACTGGAGTTAATTGAAGTCATCACCCCTTGAAAGCCCGAATTTATCAGTGAAATAGCAACCGGCGCTAATATCATTGAGGCCATCATGCCTACGATCATTAACACCGGCCGTAAAAAAGTACCAAACAGAATCATCAATCCTGCCTCAGCTTTTCCTAACAATTCATGCTGACCACTTGGACTTAAAATTCCTATCGCCACAAACGGCGCCGCAACCATTGCCTCAATCACTGAGATAAACCAGCCAACCGCGCCCGTAATGAAGATGATGAAGGGAATAAGCGGCACATAAATACCTATCATGCCACCAAACGTAAAACACCATCCCATAAACGCCGCAAGCAACATCCAGGTTGCTTGAAAAAGAAATTTAACTCCTTCCAAGGCACCATTAGTAGGGGAACCCGTACCTAATACCATGGGATCAGCACCATAACCAATCGCAATGAGTACTACTGTCATGATTGCCATCGTGGTGGCAAATATGACTTGCGCAGTTATCATTAACGTTTCACCAAAGCTTGCCATCGCCACTAGCGGATTCGTGGTACTGCCACTACCGCCAGTCAACGAATTACTAAAAGAATTCCAGATTCCTTGCGCGATAGCATTCATCCCGCCTGAAACTTGACTAAATCCTGAAAGCGAAGCCGTAGGAGAACCTGGATCTTGCGTCTGTTGCGCAATTTGATTGGTAAGTGTAGATGCCGCCTGAATGTTATTTCGATAAGACGATGCCGGGTTGTTATTATTACCGCCCTGTAAATCAGGGGGTAACACCGCAAAGGGCGGTATCGATATTTTGGTATTAGTACTATTCGCAGCGGCAATTTTATAATAATAAGCACCCGCTAATATCCAACCGGTTTGTTGCGCGGACTGCCAAGTACTGCCATTCAAATTCTGTGAATTCGATAAAAAAGCCATCATCGCGGTAGCGATACCTGAGTTAATGGCGTTTTGATAATAGGTCGTGCTAGTCCCAATAAAATCGACATTACCACTAGGCGTGCCACGCACACATACTCCACCTTGTTGACCACTCACCACCGCTTCCATATAGCAAGGCCAATAAATATTCTGGACCACCGAATCACTCGCGCTGGTATTATCATTCGTTGTGGCAGGCGGCATACTGGAGTTCGTGCCAGCACAAGCTGCAGGTTCGATACCATTCTGTGAACAATAACTACTTACGAATTCTGGCGTTCCTTGTCCTGGAGGTGGTCTTTGTCCTGGAACAAGTGCCGGGGGAGCTGTCGAAAATTGAAGATATTGATTATCCAGATTGACTAAATCGCTAGCGGTGTTGTAAAAAACATCGACTACCCAGGCAATTGCACTTTGTTGTGCCTGGTAACCAGCACATTGCAATTGGGAAGTAATATTATTTTGAGCCGGACATACGGCACTTGCATCACCAAAAACCATTGACCCACAAGCGCCAGTGGTTGGACTAGTAGCAGGGCCAAATAAACAGCGTATGCTATTGTTGCCATTATGCACACAGTACTGCCCAGTAACCGAAGACAATGCATTGGCATTCACCGTCTGGCCCCCGGTACCTTGTTGAGTGATAGAGCCCGCCGCGTCAGCAATCGCTTGACCCACCGTTTTATTCGTGCAAAAGCCACTGCCCGCATTGTCTGCGCAATAATAAAATTGATGGTTCCCTTGTTGATCAGAATAAGTGTTCGCATAGGGTTGACTGGTGTTGGGGTTTTCGCCTTTAAGAGATGTTTCGCAAACCAGATCGCTAAATAATGCATTCATGGATGCCGAAACACCCACCGTAGTTGGCAACTGGACGGTAGAATAAGGCGAGCCAAAGGCATTGACATAATTGAGCACTACCGTCCACAAACCATCGGCCGCGCCAACGCCTTGCACAATTACCCACATCATAATAATTTGTAAAACCGAATAACCGGCGGCTGTAGGAAACAGGGAAGCGATACCGATTACCATGCGCACCGGTACCCACAGGGAACTCCATTGTTTACCGAGCATTTCACCTTCAGCAGCCGTTTTTATTAACCCCATAACGGTAGTATGGGTAACAATGATGGCGCCGATAATTAACGCTGTGGTATTCAGAGATTTGAAAATGACCGACATGATATTGAATGTCGTGTTACCACTACTTGGGACTAACACAGTACCAACCGAACCAAATAACTGGCTCAAATAGTAAATCGATTGGTCCTGAGATGAGATCGCAAAAAGACTAATCATTCGCCCGGCCCTGGACTTGATTTAAACCAACTTTGCTTCCATTCTTCAAAAGTACAACCTAATTTGCGGCTTTGAATTTGAAAAACCCAAAAATGATAACGAAAGGCTTGTGAACCAAATAAAATAGTAACCGCTAAACCAAGCAAGAAGCCCGAAAAAGTTCTTTCCGCAAACAATAAATAGAAAGCAAAAATAACTGACACAACAGCGAGCGTTGCAAATATGACGGCAAAGATAAAATAACGTTCGGCTTGTTCTTTTACATCTTCTTCAGTAAGACCCTGTCTGGCCAAGGATTCTTCGAAAGTTTCAGGTTCGCCAGCTTGGGGAACAACGAATAAACCACGCACTATCTGCCACAAGGTTTTAGTCGTATCTTTTAATTCAGGTAATCCTATCCAAGCAGAGGGATTAATAAAAGTCTTGCGCGAGACTTTAAAAACATCCTTAATTGGCATAAGAACAACCCCCTGGGTATTAAATAACATTATCATCAGAAAAAAAGAAATACAACACTCTTAATATTTCAGCCTCTTTCAAGTATACTGGCCTAATATTCATGACCACCTGGAACATGTCATGCCAAAGCTGGATTTACAATCATCCCACGAGTTTTGGAAAAATTATGAAGACCCGATGATTTATCGAGTCATCTCTTTTATGGAAACCGCCGAAGACTGGACCCTGGATGGTGATCCTGAACTGGAACGGGCTATCGCAACGATAGGTGAAAAATTGGATTTACTTACCCGCTTTGAACTGGGCAAAGAAGATCAATTTATTGCACTTTGCTGTCATATTAAAACTTCCCGCATTTTACGTTTACTGCAAGCAATTGACACGATTGATCCCGGTTCTGCTTCCAAATTACTGATGTACGCGGAAGAACATAATTCCCCAGACAACCTTTCAGCCGGGTTATTTTTACGACGGAATATTATCTTTGAACGCTTACGTCTTTTGGCCCGGGTATTTTCGCCAGAACGATTTGATCTTGTCTTGAAAGCATTGGAGCATGAAAATGTCTAAACCTCGATTTGGAATTATTTTTATATTGGTTTGCCTCGCCACCTCAATTACTTTCGCGCAATCTTTTTTTAGCAAGGTAGCCAGCACACAATCTGCCAGCCAACCCAAAAATCCGGCGATGTCACCTGATGCATTTTCAAGTTTTTCACAACAACAGCAGAAACAAACTCAGTCAAATATAACCCAGCAAATAAATAAAAGTATCTCCGCTTCGCCCTTTCCAGCACCGGGCTCACCCCCCGTACCTGCACCGGCGCCAGCGCCGGTGCAGGTACAGCAGCAACAGCAACCTACTCAGCAACAACAACCCGCGGACAGCGGTGGCGATACTGAACAATCAAGCGGTTATCAAGCTGCGCCAAGTTCAACGGGCACGAATTCCGGCTCACAACAAGGATTGGGAATTAAATATTAAGTTCAAAAGGAGCTGTGCTGTATGCCCAAATTCATTTCGAGAATGAAGAAAATATCTGCCTTTATCGCAACAGTCGCGGCATTATCCATCATTGCCATACCGCAGTTACGCGCTGACACTCCTGCACCTGGTGCGGGCGCTGGTAGTGATACACTTTATTTACAAGAAATTGCCACCTATACGAATAGTATTTTAACAGCTATCACCACACCGGTGAATCCAGTGGTTTTAATGATACTTGAACCGCTATTTAATTTAGTCGCGGTGGATAATTCCACCAATCCACAGTCACCCACGCCAGCGTTACAAAATTCTTTTACCACCGTTAATTTCACCGGTGAAGCGATGTCACCGCTGATGATGATGAGTAATTATGCTCAACTTCAATCTGATTTCTTTAGTAACATCAGCAGCGGCACTGTGCCTAATGCCAATGATTTAGCTTTTGGTAGTTTAATTCAGCAACCCCTTTTTAGCCCTGATCCGCGGCAAAACAATGCGGGCAACATACCTTATAATTATATAAAGACAGCCTCGGGGATGACGATGATTCATGTCGTACCAGGCACCGATTGGAAGGGTTCTAATTACGATCAAAACAATTATAAAATCATGTATAACACTGAGTCGGCGGTACAGACCTTTAATGGCTACGCTTTATCACAACTTTATACCGATACCCAGTTACAACTTACCACGCAACAAGCTGCTCTAGTCGCGCAAGTGAGTGATCCCAAAGCATGGTTTGCTGTCATTACCAGTGAACCCATAGGCGCAGTACTTCGCCAGACACTCATGTTCCAGTCACAATCCTATGTGTTACTGACCCAACTGCTGCAAACAGAAAAATTAATATTGGCGGCAATTGCCATGAATAATACCATGGCAATGGTTAATAACACCGGCAATGAATCCATGGCGCTAATGAAAGCCGTAAAAGCAATGCCAAAAGGCAGTATGTAATTATTCCACGTTTTGCACTTGCTCGCGCATTTGTTCAATTAACACTTTTAATTCGACAGATGCGCGCGTGGTATCGGCATCAATTGACTTGGCCCCTAAGGTATTAGCTTCGCGATTCAGTTCCTGCATTAAAAAATCGAGCCGCCGTCCCACAATACCGCCATGTTTTAACACGCGTTGCACTTCTTTGATATGGGTTTCCAGACGTTCGATTTCTTCGGTGACATCGATTTTCTGGGCGATCAACACTAACTCTTGCTCTAGGCGATCATTATCAACTTTCAAACTGGCTTCACTAAAGCGCGCCATCAAGCGCGCTCTTTGGGTTTTTAAAATAGTTGGCAGACGTTCACGCACATGCACTAATTCCATATTCATGTTACTCAAACGTTGCAAAAATAATTCCTTTAACTGTTCTCCTTCGCGCGCCCGCGCTTCGACCAGTTTTTCCAGGGAAATTTCCAGTAGATGCACCACTTCGGCTTGTACTACTTCCAGATCAATTGCATCGGTTTGCAGGACACCGGGCCAGCGCAAAATATCCATAGGATTAACCTGTCCCGCGTTTTTTAAACTTGCGGTGATAGTTGCATTAGCCTGGGCTAATTTTTCTACGAGTTTGTTATTTATTACTAATTCAACAACTGATTCATCAGCCGCTTGATAGCGCAATAAGCATTCGATTTTACCGCGTTTTATGTGATGCCGAATACGCTCCCGCATGGAAGCTTCTAATTCATGTAATGAATCCGGTAAGCGCAAAAATATTTCCAGGTAGCGGTGATTAATGGAACGTAATTCGCAAACAATGCTACCCCAATTTCCTTGCTGCTGGGAACGTGCAAAAGCAGTCATGCTTTGAATCATAGTAATACTCTTATATGAAAAATAGCCCCTATCATAACAAGAAAAATAAGGTTGTCACTGCAAGACAGCGTCTTATAATAGCAATCTATTAAATAATCGAGACCACTATGCGCCCCAGTCAAAGAGCAAACAATGAATTACGACCTATTACTTTAACCCGCAATTATACCAAACACGCCGAAGGCTCGGTGTTAGTTGAGTTTGGCGATACCAAGGTAATTTGTACCGCAAGCACCTCGTCTTCTATCCCGCCCTTTCTCAAAGATTCCGGTAAGGGCTGGGTAACCGCTGAATACGGCATGCTGCCCCGTTCAACTAATGAGCGTATGGCGCGTGAAGCCAGCAAAGGCAAACAAGGCGGTAGAACGCAGGAAATTCAGCGCTTGATTGGGCGCTCATTACGGGCCGTCGTCGATTTGACTAAACTGGGTGAACAAATGATTACCGTGGATTGCGATGTCATCCAGGCGGACGGCGGTACTCGCACCGCCGCGATTACCGGTGGTTGCGTTGCTTTAGTGGACGCGGTGCGTCACTTACAAAAAATCGGTAAAGTAAAAACTGATCCCATTAAACAATTGGTTGCTTCTATTTCCGTTGGCATTTATCAGGGACAACTGATGATTGATCTGGATTATCAGGAAGATTCCAAAGCCGATACCGATATGAATGTGGTAATGACGGACACCGGCGGCTTCATTGAAATCCAGGGCACCGCGGAGCAAGCAACATTTCAACAAACGGAATTGGATGAATTGCTATTGCTAGCCCGATCCGGCATTGCGGAATTAATTCAGAAGCAAAAAGTGGCGTTGGGGGATTAGTGTCTGTCATACCAGCGCTGACATGACACATCTGTCATTCCCGCGCAGGCGGGAATGACATAAAGTAGGAATTATCCGTTTCGTGGTTTATTTGTAGTGTCTTTCAATACGCTGTCTTTTGCAGCACTAGCATCGGGTGACACTGGCAATGGTTTCGTTTTGTTAAAGAAACTTCCCACTTGCGTCGCATTAGCAGTCTGATATCTTTCGGCGACATTTTCTTTATTACTATAAGTTTGAATTTTTTCTTTCGCGTTATCTAACCAGTTCAAATCAGTATAAATGGGTTGGTTAGCATGGAAGCCAGAACGGTTATAAAGGTTAGCGTTTGATTCAAGACGCGATATATCGATAATTTTAATACCCGGCAATTCAGCTAAAAGAGTATTTGTCTCAAGCTCTAATAAAGGACGACCATGTTTATCAATATAAAAAACCTGGTTGGCAGCAGAATTAATCATTAACAGAGCTTTTTTATTGCCAATCTCATAAGCAACATAGGCAGTTTCACCTGCGTTGTAATAGCGGCGCAATTCTTCCGCCACTTCTTTCATTTTGTTGTTATCATTTTCTAAACTCATACTTCACTCCAGTCGAACTGCTACTAAATTGTCCTTTTTTTAGTATAAACAAGCATGCTTAAAATACCCTTAAGCAATTCTTAACACAAGTTTTTTAAGCCTATAATTCAATATCATACTCCATAATTAAAGGCGCATGATCGGAAAAACGCTGGTCTTTGTAGATAGCCGCGCTTTGCACAGCCTGGCGCAATCCAGGGGTGACGACTTGATAATCAATTCGCCAACCTACATTTTTAGCCCAGGCTTGGCCACGGTTAGACCACCAGGTGTACTGGTCCGCTTCTTGATTAATATGTCGAAAAGCATCAACAAATTCCAATGGGCCAAATAATGCATCCATCCAGGCGCGTTCTTCTGGAAGAAACCCTGAGTTTTTTTGATTGCCTCGCCAATTCTTTAAATCAACTTGTTTATGCGCAATATTCCAATCGCCACAAATAATATATTCTTTGCCCTGATCTTTTAAAGATTGTAAGTGTTTGGCATATTGGTCTAAGAAATCAAACTTGATTGCCTGACGCTCTGGGCCGGTAGTTCCCGACGGCAAATAAACGGAGGCAATACACAATTTACCAAAATCCACTTCAACGTAACGACCTTCCGTATCCGCATTATGCCAGCCTAATCCCGTAAGTACCTTTAACGGTTTTTGTTTGGTATAAATACCTACACCGCTATAACCTTTTTTTTCAGCGCAATGAAAATAAGCGTGATAATTTGGCGGCTGAAACAACGGAGCTTCCAAGTCAGCTAATTGCGCTTTCAATTCCTGCACACAAACCACATCAGCGTTTTGGGCATGCATCCACTCAAAAAAGCCCTTTCTCGCCGCTGAACGAATACCATTTAAATTTACTGTTATGATGCGAATAAA
>JAZKAT010000024.1:62287-150914 GCA_040389045.1 Pseudomonadota bacterium
ATCGCTAGCCTTACCGGGAATATTATTCTTTATTTGATCGCTAAGTTTTTCACCGACTTTAGTCTTAATTTTTTGTACCTGCTGCTCAGCGACTTCCTGCAACATAGCCTGTGCATTGATGCGGATAGCAGGATTGCTTAAATCACCCGAGATCGTAATCGGTATCCCTAAACTATACAAATTCGACAAGTCTTTATCATTGTGATTAGCCGCCACATCATGAGCGGTGGTTTTCAAACTATAATTAATTTTTTGACTGGTTAAATCAATCGTCCCTTCGCCTTTTGATGTCAAACGTGGCGAATCCAGTAATAAGTCTTTATTGGTGATAACACCGTTTTGAATCACACCCGTTCCCGTCAACTGCCCGAAATTGGTGACATCATCGCCCATAGCAGGTGGTGACTGTTGCTTAACCAATGCATAGGCACTATCAATTAAATAACCCAGATTAACCCCTTGGATCTGGCCATTATTAAAGACAAAATTAAATGTGCCATTTAAATTCCGAATAATTGAATTAGCATCCAGACCCGATGACGTCATTTGCAAATTAATGTCTCCAGCCCCTTTCAGTTTAAGTTTATCCTGTTGATGACCCAGGTCTTGCAACAACGGTTGTATTTGCACCCCGTTTAATTTTGCTTGCAATGAAATTTGTAGAATTCCCGGCACAAAATCAATTTTAGCAGCCCCTTGCAAATTGCCTTGATAGAGAGAAGCGGCAATTGAATTCAACTCCAACACGCGATTTTTCAAGTTTGCATCCATGAGCAAATGGCTAACCACTATTTTTGCGGCTTGCAATTCATCCAGGGTGATTTTACCTTGTAACGTCAAAGCTGCAGCGCCTATAGGAGAATCGGTAAAATCCACATTCGCCGTCAGCATTTTTGCATTTTGCAAATCAGGGTTATCTTGTCCTATGGCTTGCAGGAATTTCTTTAAATCAAATGGCTTGGTTTGCAAATGGCCAGCCAATTGCGCCGCCTCGTTATAATTATTAATAGTGATGGTCGCCGCCAACTCAAGGTTTGCTAATTGAGCGGCAACATTGTTGAGCGCAATACTATGCTCTTTTAAATTGGCGCTCACTTCGGCATTAATATCCAACGGCGCTTTAATACCCTTAAGTTGAGTGATATGACTTTTGAATTGCTGCACTTTAATCATTTGTTGCGTCATGTCAGCTGTTAAATTGCCGCCTAAATCAGCCGAAATAGTCTGGTCTTGTTGTTTGGCATTCACTGAGAATTGAATGTTATTGATCGCGCACAACTGTTCATTCAAGTCTAATTTGAAATCACCTTGCAATTTAGCGTGACCCGTTGTTGCATTCGGCGCGCTAAAATCAAAACGCGCGGTTACCGGAAAGAAATGATGTTCCAGATTAATATCTTTGGCGTGCAATTCAAGATGGGAAATCGTTGCAGTTTGATGAGTTTGTTCATCTTCCCAAACGACGGTTGAATCTGCTATGTCAATACTGGGAATAGTTACACTCATCTTTTTGCCAGTTGCCTGAGCTTTTTCGATGTCTTTGAAATTTTGCGGTGATTCTCTAAGCGTTTGTAAATCCCGCCAGTTACTCGCGCCCTGCGCGTTTTTAATTAAGTGCAGGGTTAGACCTGACAAGTTAATTTGGTTGGTTTGAATATTGGCGCGCAGAATCGGCAATAATTTGACACCCACAGTTGCATCATTAATTTCCGCAAAAACCTTGTCCTGGAAACCGGGCGGATTATTTAAGGTCATGTGACCGACTTTAAAACCTAGATAAGGAAAAAATGTCCATGACAAATCGCCTTCAATCGTTAACTGTCTGCCGGTATATTTTAAAACTTGCGCGCTGATAATAGGCTTAAAGGTATTTGGACTGACAAATGTTACTAAAACAATTACCGTCACAATGGCAATTACTACAATGGCGCTTAATAGCCAGCCAGTCGTCTTAATAAATTTATTCATTTACATTCCTCACAATTAACTCCAGCCCATTGGAGCGGGTGATGGGAATCGAACCCACGCTATCAGCTTGGGAAGCTGAAGTTCTACCATTGAACTACACCCGCCTAACTATTCGTTCAAGCATTTTAGGCTATTTTTCCCATCGGTCAACTTAACTTGAACCCCAGGGTGTAAGGATCGTGGTTTTTAAATCATCATCATCGTCAGGTATAGGCTGCGCAGGCTTGGGTTTGGGTGTTGATTTTGGTTTTTGTACCGGCCTTGTTGTTGGTAATGGTGGCGGCGGATAACATAATGCGGTACGAATCCCTACCGTCGCTGCTGCCTTATCAACCACTTTTGTATCATATTTCAAATCTTTAGCAGAACTAACCAGACCGCACGTAGCTTCACTATATGAGGTATTATAAGTCCAATAATTCATGTTTGCATGCACCATGAGATCAAATGCTTTTTTCACGTCCCAACCAGGTGAAGTTGCTAACAAATAAAATAATTTATTAAAAACACCACAGCTTAAATGTACATCCAATCTACCATAATACTGGTTCATGTTATTAATGGAACAACCTACACCTGGCAAATGGCCGTGAGGACAATCTTTGGTAGGCTCATCGATAAAACGTAATGCACCGGTAGGCGTTTTC
This sequence comes from Pseudomonadota bacterium, assembly GCA_040389045.1. Lineage (GTDB taxonomy): Bacteria > Pseudomonadota > Gammaproteobacteria > DSM-16500 > DSM-16500 > UBA5158. The sequence continues at coordinate 64,903 of JAZKAT010000024.1, forward strand.
AAAATTTCCGAGCCTATTTTCCAGCTATTATGTTTATTGACATAAAACTCCGCTGCTTGCGCCGCCATATCCGAAAAAGCTTCGTTTAACCCCCCTGCTTCACCACCCCCAACCAAACCGGCGTGTTGATGTGTGAAACCGTGACTCACTTCATGAGCGACTATGCCTAACGAAACCAAGGGATAAAATAGACTGCCGCCATCACCAAAAGTCATTTGCTCGCCATCCCAATAAGCATTTTCCAGATTGTCATGTACCCGCATGTTTAACCATAATGGCGTACCATCCATATCGGTCAGCACCGGTAAATTGTACCAATCCTGATAGAGCGCCTTAATCATTTTACCCGCGTAAAGCGCGTCATTACTTGGCGAATAAGCACCGTTCACTTCATCAGTTGAATCATTCCAATAGACATTATGTAATTTATCAATCTCATTGCATTTAAAGCTGGCGACGGCATCGTTGAGTCGGCGGTCTTTTACCGCCACTTCATCATTTTCGATTAAACATTTTTTGGAAATATTATTACGGTCCATGGTCAATTTCGGAAAATTCTTGTCAATACCGTCATAAATTATTTTACCAACTTTGGGATTCCCGCCGTAACCACCCGCTTCAACATCCGATAAGGTTTTAATATCATCCCACTGCTCGTAAACAGAAAAGGTTAGCGCATCAATTATATAAACAGGTTTTGACGGCAAACCTGCCTTAGGGGTTGATTTGAAAGTCACGAGATAGGACCAATGCGCTTTTGCATCGCTATCCACATAAACAATTAAACTGGCTTTACTTTGGGTAAGTGTGTCTTGAGTGGCAGTTTGCTGCTGATAACGCTGCGTGCTTTCTGTTAACGCTTTATCCGCCTGTGCCGAACCAAAAATATAATCCGGTGTTTTATTTAAATCATGGGCAAGGTCTTGATAAATAATTCCGTTATAAGTGACCTCTCCTTTCGGTATGACCGACAAAGTGCTATGCCGCTTGGCGCCCTGGTCCGAGTTTGGAATATGCATTACCGCATCGGCCCCCCAGACTGGATAATTTTTATAAGTTTGCTGAATGCGTACATGGGAAGTATGGTTTTGATCGACAGCGCTACTAATAACTTCATAGTTATTCGCCGTGGCGGCCATTGCCACGAATGAGTTTGAAAATACTAAAGGTTGCTGGCGCAGATTGACCCGTGTGGCTGCCCATAAAGTTGGCACATTAAACGCACAACTTAAAGCAATCAGGCACCCAATAACTTGATACAACTTTCTTCGCATAACTTGACTCCGTGTGTGTGTGGTATTTATTTCAGTTGGCGTGTTAGAGTATGCGGGAGGTGTAAAAAACTATAAATAAGTTTTTTATGCCCGTGAAAAGATAAAGAAAAAAATTAAAGAAGGGAAGTCTTGCTTAAAATCGCACGAACTTTATCATTGACAGCCGAACTTGGCAATATTATTTTTTTAGCGAGCCAGGAAATAAGCTATGTATAAGATATGTTTTTATGTACCCGAAAATTTCGCCGATGTCGTCAAGAACGCCATGTTTGAGGCTGGCGCTGGCAAACACGGCAATTATAGCAATACTAGCTGGCAAACCCTGGGCGAAGGACAATTTCTACCCCAGCCCGGCAGCGATCCTTACACTGGCAATATTGAAAACCTTGAAAAAATTCCCGAACTCAAGGTAGAAATGATTTGCGAAGATGCGGTTATTAACAAGGCCATTGCAGCGCTAAAAGCGTCCCACCCTTATGAACAACCTTCTTATCAAGCTTGGCTACTTACAACTATTTGAACCTAATGCAGACTTTTTTATTTTACGACATTGAAACTACCGGCTTGAATAAAGCCTTCGATCAGGTATTACAATTTGCCGCCATACGCACTGATTTGCAGCTGCGAGAATTAAAACGGTATGAATTCAAAGTTAAATTGAATCCCGATGTAGTACCTTCTCCGCAAGCCCTGCTTACCCATAGAATCAGCATTGCCGAAGCCAGCCTGGGAATTTCTGAATACGCCGCCATTCAACAAATTCATCAAATTATGAATGAACCTGGCACTATTAGTATTGGTTACAATACGCTGGGTTTTGATGATGAATTTTTACGTTTTGCCTTTTATCGCAATTTATTACCACCTTACACACATCAATACGCAAATGAGTGCGCGCGCATTGATTTATACCCCATCACCATCATGTTTCATCTTTTTAAAAAAAATATTTTGCAATGGCCACGCATCGAGAATGAAACCAAATTAAAACTTGAGTTAATCAACACTACCAACAGCCTGGTCAATGGCCGCGCTCACGACGCCATGGTCGATGTGGAAATTACCCTGGCAATCGCCAAACGTTTTATGGCCGAACAGGAAATGTGGGATTACCTTACCAGTTATTTCAATAAACAAATTGACGAAGCGCGTAATGCCACGTTACCGGTAGGTCTGGAAAGTGCCTACGGCAAACACCATGAAGGTTTGATGGTGCTTGGCAAAATCGGCGCGGCATATTATTTTCAGGCACCGGTGATTTTGCTAGGCAATCACGCTGTTTACAAAAACCAGGCCTGGCTGCGGCTTGACACCGATGCGTTGACCAGCACTACCGCGGATAATATCGCGGTGACGACCTGGGTTTACCGGAAAAAATTGGGGGAACCCGGTTTTGTCTTGCCGCTTAAAGATAGATTTTTAAATTATCTTACCCAAGACCGCCTCGCCATGGCGGAAAAAAATAAAGCGTGGCTACAACAACATCCTGAAGTCTTCAAACAAATTGTGGAATACTATCGCGACTTTATGTATACCGTGGAACCGTCCACCGATATTGACGCGAGCTTATATATAAATACTTTTTGGACCCGGGAAGAAAATGCTTTTTGTCTGCAATTCCACCGCGCGCCTCCCGCGGAAAAAGTTAACTTGATCGCCAAAATTAACAACCCCACCCTGAAACAATTAGCGGTACGTTTAATTGGGCGTAACTATCCTGAATTACTGACTGATCAGTTAAAGCAAGAATTCACTGACTATCTGGCCCGCGTCAATTCCGATGCCAGCGTTAATGCGGTCATGGACTTTAAAGGCAAGCCCCGCCTGACACCCCAAGCCGCCCTGATGGAAATCAAAACCCTGCGTGACAAACCTTTGGACCCCACGCAAACCCAGCTTTTAGATCATCTGGAAAGTTTTTTGCTGGATAAATTGCCCCAGGCCTGGATTCAGACCAAACCAGGCTTTTAGCCCCCAGGGAAAGCTTTTGGTAGCTAAAATTATTTTTTTTCTATAGTCTGTTACATATTGCACAATTCACGTCCAAAAAATACAATAGCTGCTTGCCCAGCACCATGCTGGTTGCTTTACAAATACATAGGTAATTCATGAGATACGTTTTAAATGCCCTAATCACCATTATTTCCACGGTGGTCTTAATTTTCGTTAGCGCTGTCAGTGTGGCTGAGTTACCTCAGGAAACGCCGCTGCAAATTAACGCTAAACCCGCGCATACCGGCAGCCGAATATGGAACCTGCAGGACGCCGATATTTTAAGTATAATCAATGAAGTATCTCTTGAGACGGGCAAGAACTTTATTGTCGATCCACGCGTTAGCGGCAAAATTTCATTGATCTCCAGCAAGCCTATTAAAGCCGATGAAGTTTACCAAGTGTTTTTATCGGTGCTGGAATTATTAGGCTATTCAGCCATCCCTGGCTCCGGCAATATCGTTAAAATTGTGCCCAACATGGAAAGCAGCGAACTTGCCAGCCATGTCGCCACCAACAAAAACCCCGGTCATGGCGATGAAGTCGTAGTGCGGGTCGTGCCTCTGGAAAATGTTTCTGCTGCACAATTATTGCCTGTGATTCGTCCCATGTTGCCGCAATGGAGTAATATCAGCACCTATATGCCGGGCAACGTGCTCATCCTGATTGGCCATGCCGCCAACCTGCAGCGCATTATGACAGTCATCCAGAGCATTGACACTGCCGCCACCAGCAGCATCGAAATCATTCCGCTCCATCGCTCTTCGGCCAGCCAGGTAGCTACCGTCCTGTCTAATTTACAAAATGCTGCACGTGCTAATGGTGAAACTACCGCGGTGTCAATTGCGGCTGATGAACGTAGTAATAGTATTTTATTAAGTGGCAACAAAGGCGCGCGTTTGCGTCTGAAGACTTTGATTGAACAATTGGATGCGCCGGTCGCTGGTGTCCAAGGCAATACCGAAGTTGTTTATCTACGTTATTTGCAAGCCAAGACCCTGGCGCCATTGCTAGGCAAAATCGGTCAGAATATTTTACGCACCGGCATTCCAGAACCAGCAGCTGGCATGCCGGGTAACCCCAATATTAATATGCCTGGCGCTAACGGCGCGAGAAATAAAGAACAGACTATTGAAAATCAAACCAACATTCAAGCCGAGCCTAACGTCAACGCCTTAATCATCACCGCGCCACCCGCATTGATGAAATCGCTACGTTCGATTGTTGCTAAATTAGATATTCGTCCCGCCCAAGTATTAGTGCAAGCCATCATTGTTGAACTTGACCAAGATGATTTGAAAAACATGGGTATACAATGGGGTTCACGTAACCCAAATAATCCGGACGAAAATCCTCAAGGTGGCGCCGCAACCTCCGTGACTTTCCCGCCGTTAGGTGAAGGTGTACTCGGTATTATTCCGCATACTCAAGTGCGCGCCGTACTCAGTCTTTTAGAAAATAAAACCGGCGTGAATATTCTTTCCACTCCGTCGGTGGTCGTGCTTGATAATAAAAAAGCTGTGCTGAAAGTCGGCCAGGAAGTCCCTCAACAAACGGGGACTTACGCTACTACCGGCACCACGGGCACCGTTACACCATTTAACACTATCGAAAATAAACCAGTCGTACTTGAATTAGATGTCATTCCACAAATTAATTTGGGCAATGCCGTACGCCTGCAAATTAATTTAAAAAATGACACCCTGCAAAACCCTGAAAATCCTGGTTTGAACCCGGTTATCAACACTAGCCAGATTACCAACGCAGTCATCGTCAACAGTGATGACATTCTGGTAATCGGTGGTTTAATCAGCAACAACCTGACGGAAAGCAACGATAAAATTCCAGTCCTGGGTGACATACCTGGAGTTGGCTTTTTATTCCAGCATAAACGGCGTACGCTGGAAAAGAAAAAACTGGTTGCGTTTATTAAACCCGTCATCATTTATAACACCGATGAAGCAACCGCGATTACCAACACGAAATACGACAATATACGTCAATCACAAATCAACTGGACCGTTGATCAAGCCCACACGAGTGAACAAAATCAGGAAAATATCTTACCCTTATGGAAAAATGATATTGCCTTACCCAAACCTTTTGAGCCGTGTCATGACAACAATTGCTGATAACATTAAAATTCCATTCACCTTTGCCAAACGTTACGGGGTCTTAGTTACTGCAATTGAAGATGGTATTGCAAAAATCATTTATCATGCCAAACCCAATCCGGCGGTATTAACAGAATTACGCAGATATCTGTCAGTCCCACTGACTCTGGCCGAAGTCAACGAAGAAACTTTCACAAAATTCCTGGTTAAAACTTACGAGACTGACTCCAGCATCGCCATGCAAATGGCGGAAGACATGGGCGATGACATGGATTTATACCATCTCATGCAAGAATTACCTAAGCCCGAAGATTTGCTGGAAAAGCAAGATGATGCTCCTATCATACGCTTGTTAAACGCGCTGCTTAGCGAAGCCATCAAAGAAAGTGCTTCGGATGTACACATCGAAACTTTTGAAAACCGGGTACTGGTGCGTTTTCGTGTCGATGGTGTGTTGCGCGAAATATTGGAACCGCAACGTATCCTCGCGCCATTAATTGTTTCACGTATTAAAGTCATGGCCAAACTGGATATTGCTGAGAAACGTTTGCCACAAGATGGTCGTTTGACGCTGCGCATCGGCGGTCACGCGGTAGACGTGCGTGTTTCCACCATGCCAACCAGCCACGGTGAACGTATCGTGTTACGTTTGCTTGATAAGCAAAACGCGCATCTTGATTTGGCCCAGCTTGGCATGGCGCCGTCGATTTTAGAGTTAATGCAAAAAGTCATTACTAATCCGCACGGTATTTTACTGGTGACAGGGCCCACCGGTTCGGGAAAAACGACAACCCTCTATGCCGCACTCACCGTGTTAAATAATTGCAGCCGTAACATTCTCACCGTCGAAGATCCTATTGAATATGATTTATCTGGCATTGGCCAGACTCAGGTAAACCACAAAGTACAAATGACGTTCGCGAAAGGTTTACGCGCGATTTTGCGACAAGATCCGGATGTGGTGATGGTAGGTGAAATTCGTGATTTGGAAACGGCGCAAATCGCCATTCAAGCGAGTTTGACCGGCCATTTGGTATTATCTACCTTGCATACTAACAGTGCGATTGGCGCCATCACTCGATTGGTGGATATGGGCATAGAACCCTTTTTGCTGGCATCCAGTCTGGTGGGTGTATTAGCGCAACGTTTGGTGCGTTTACTGTGTCCGACTTGCAAAAAAGCCCAGTCCGCGTCTAGCAGTGAATGCGCCATGTTAGGTGTCGCGCAAGCAGAAATTTTTAATCCAGTGGGCTGTGATCAATGCCGAAATACGGGTTACAGTGGGCGTAGTGGGGTTTATGAATTAATTGCGCTGAATGAACCATTACGCATCATGATTCACGATCAGGCGCCGGAACAACAAATCAAGAAATACGCGCGCACTTTATTCCCCAGCATTCGTCAGGATGGTTATCAACTGGTGCTTGCGGGTAAAACTTCGCTAGAAGAAATTCTACGTGTCACTAGCGAGGAATAATTATGCCAGCTTTTCATTATCTCGCAATTAACAGTGCCGGTGAAAAACTAAAAGGCGTTATTGAAGCGGAAACGCTTAAACAGGCACGTCAATTATTGCGTGACAAAGGTTACATTCCGCTGGAAACAGAAGCTACCCATTCCAAGGCCACCAAATTCAGCGCCGCAAAATCCTTTGGCAATTTTGGTTCAAACCGCAAAATTACTAGCAAGGAATTATCGCTGGTCACTCGTCAATTAGCCACATTGCTGGCGGCTGGCATGCCGATTGAAGCGGTATTAACCGCGGTTGGCGAGCAAACGGAAAAGCCGCGCACCAAGGGTTTGATTTTATCCGTACGGGGAAAAATTCTTGGCGGCCATTCGCTGGCAAATGGCATGCGTGATTTTCCTAACACTTTTTCGCCGTTATATTGCGCGACGGTGGCGGCGGGGGAAAAATCAGGACACCTTGATGTGGTATTGCAGCGTTTGGCGGATTATACGGAACAGCAAAGTGCTATGCGTCAAAAAATTCAGAATGCGATGGTTTATCCTTCGTTAATGATTTTGGTTTCATTTGGGATCGTGGGTTTTTTATTAGAGTATGTGGTGCCGAAGATGGTTGCGGTTTACGCCAATACCGGTCAGGAGTTACCTGGCATAACGCAGTTGTTGATTGCGCTGAGCAGTGGCATTAAAAATTTTGGTATTTATATTTTGCTGGCGCTGGCAGGTGGGATTTTTGTACTGTTGCGTACGTTAAAAAATAATTTATCTTTTCGTGAAAAATTTCATAAAAATTTCTTGCGCCTGCCCGTTTTAGGCAATGCGACCAAAGTAATTAACACGGCGCGTTTTTCACGGACTTTTGCGATTTTATCTTCGGCTGGGGTATCGGTATTAGAAGCAATGTCGATTGCGGCGGAATTAATTACTAATATTCCGATTCGTAAAGCCGTGAGCGAAGCAACTGAACGCATTCGAGAAGGTGCGAACATTCATTTAGCCTTGCGCCAAACCCGTTATTTCCCCCCTATGAGTATTCATTTGATCGCCAGTGGGGAAGCAAGTGGCCAGTTAGAACCGATGTTGGAACGAGCGGCTAACAACCAAGACAATGATATCCGACAATTAATTGAAACCAGCCTGACGTTGTTTGAACCGGCGATTATTTTAATCATGGGTGCGGTTGTGTTATTTATCGTTTTAGCGATTCTATTGCCGATTTTTCAGTTGGACCAACTGTCGGGTTAAAATAACTGGGCTGAACTAAGACTCATTCGATAATATCAATATCCATCCCACCAAACACTTGCTCAATCGTTTCATCCGCCGCATCTGCCAGCGAATAACCCGTTTCACCAAACCAACGTTTGATCGCAACTAACTCCCGTCCCCGTAAAAAAATATAAAAACTTAAAAATACAATTTCCGGGTCAACCTTACTGTCAAGATCAAACACATAACGTTCTGCAAACGGCAGGCGCTTTTGCGCTTCCGCACTGGTGTATTCTTTCAAAATAGAAAACGCATCTTCCGCTGAACGCGCTTGTTCACATAATTCCTGGACCTTATCATAATCCGCAACACGCTGTTGCAAAATACGTTCCAATTCTTCTTCTTTAAACAATTCCGTAAAACCGTGCGGCAAGCGCTCATCAATCGCAAATACTTTATTGATAAAATCCACGTGATGGATACGCGCGTTCTCCGCCTTAATCATACGATGAAAAAATGGCACAGCCAGACAGGCACGCTTAAAGGACGGCATGCTAATGTAAAAAGTATTATTCTTAATTAATAATGTGCCTAAACGGACTGGATGCTCAGGACTGCGACGAAAAGAATCCAGCGACTCAAAATGCATATCTTCACTTTCACCCTTCCAATACCAATTCCAGGAATCCGTACCCGGAGTCTTAGTTAAACATTGCAGACGATTGAGAGTATCAATCAACGGTTGCTTATCGACCAACTCATAAGTCAAACGCAAAGGCTGATAAGCTTCACCTGTTTCAACTGTCAAAAATGGTTTCTGCAACCGATCGAACATGTCGTGCTCCTCATTTCGATACTTAAAAACTGCCCTTCGGTTTCGGTGGGGTGTAATCATCCTTTTTATCGTCTTTGCTGGCCGCATCAGGCCCAAGCTGTTTCTTCATTGCCAAATTACGTTCCAAATTCTTACCGCTTAATGTGTTCAGGTTTTCATTAAGTTTTTCACCCGCCTTCTGCAAAATCTGCGGACTCTTTAAGAAAGGCTCTTCATGTAGCATAGTCATCTTCAACTGACTGGCATAACCCTGATAAAGCCCGCTCAACCTCTCATCCAACTTGCCAGCAATAGCCTTAAGTTCACTGCCCGCGAATATCGAGCCGCTAATCAGCGATTCTGCCAGTTTAACTGCCTGATCAGCCAGAGACAACTGAATCAACAAAGCCGCCGTATATTGCATCAGGAAATTCGCCATGGAATAAGACGAAAACCCCTGGAAGTTTGCCAAGAAAGAATCAAATTGCGATCCGATTCCCTGTTCAGATTGTAATCGTCTCGACTCTGGCATATTATCTACTCGCTCTAAGTTAGGGGTTTAGTCTTCCCTGAAGAAAATGTGACTATTTTTAAACAAAAAGCTGAAATCCTTACCATTTGTACATATAATACAAAACTTCGCAGTTACTTTATTATAATACTTTATTACAGAAAGTGATTTATTTAGGTATAACTCTATGAATAGACAAGCAGAAAAGTTTACGTTCCGCCGCATTAAAGGTTTTACCCTGGTTGAAGTGATGGTAGTTGTGGTCATTCTCGGTATCCTGGCCGCCATTATTGTCCCCAAAATCATGAGCCGACCCGAGCAAGCCCGTGTCGTCAAAGCCAAACAAGACATTTTAGCCATTCAAAGCGCTCTTGATTTGTACAAGCTCGATAATAGCTTTTATCCCACTACCGACCAGGGTTTAGAAGCCTTGATTACCAAGCCAACGTCAAATCCGACGCCACGCAACTGGAAATCCGATGGGTATTTACAACAATTACCCGTAGATCCATGGGGCGAAAATTATCAATACACCAATGATAACGATAAATTGCGTATTTATAGTTATGGGTCAAAAGGCAAAGATGGCGGTAATGAAATCAGTAATAACGATGCGGATAATAAAGCATAAATGCGTAAACCTATTGCGCCCGCGGCGGGTTATACACTGATAGAAATTTTAATTGTCATGTTGATCATCAGCATCGTCGGCGCCGCCGCGGTGCTGTCGATTAGCTTCAATCAAACTACCCGCTTTAAAAATCTGGCGCATGAAATTACCAGCCTGCTCACCTTAAGTGAAGAGCAGGCATTGTTACAGGCGACGGTTTACGGCCTGGCATTCACCGATAAGTCATTTCAATTTTATCAATTTGACGCGAGTTCAAAAGACCATCCCTGGCAGCCGATAACCGATAAAGTATTGGGTTTGCATAACATTCCCGATGACATGCAAATCACGGTTAAGGTACGCGATAAAATAATTCATTTGGCGAAGAATCCACAAGCCGTGCAACAACCACAGTTAATTATCTCAACCAGTGGCGATATTATTCCTTTCACCATACTGATTGGTAAAACCGATAAACCACCGCGTTTTCAAATTATCGGCAATGCCAACGGGAGTATTGAAAGTGCCGCGATTTCCAGCTAATAAAACTAATGGCTTTACGCTGATTGAAATATTAATTGCACTGGCTATTCTAAGTATTTCACTCACCGCGATTATCAAAGCCACTTCACAAAATATTAAAGACACACTTTATCTGCAAGATAAAACTATTGCTAACTGGGTAGCAATGAATGTCATGAATGAAGCACGTTTAGGTTTTTTAAAATTGCCGGTGGAACCGGGTGAATTAAACCAGGATACCAAGATGCTAGGTGAAGAATGGACTTCACACGCCTACTACCTGTCATCACGGAACCCACACATCCGAGAAATCCATGTCAAAGTCAGTAAAAAATCCGCAACCAAACCACTTATTACTTTGACGGGTTATGTTTATGCAGCCTAACCAAAAAATGCGGGGCTTCACCCTGCTGGAAATTCTAGTGGCTTTGTTTATTTTCACTATCATTGCGATTATTATGACGCGCGCCTTGCATATGATTTTTGAAAGTCAGACCCACACTGAAGAAAACTCCGCGCGCATGGCCGCGTTACAGATAGCAACACTTTACCTGGAACATGATCTTACCCAGGCGATTGACCGGCCAATCATGAATGGCAGTAATGAAAGAGAAGCCGCATTCATTGGTAAAAGCGATAACTTTCATTTTACTCATGGTGGACAGGCTAATCCACAAGCTCAACTGGATCGCAGCACTTTGCAGCGCGTTAATTACCGCATGGCTGACCAGCATTTCACCCGCGAAACCTGGCAAGTGCTAGATCAAATTTCTACGTCAAAATCCGATCAGCGACAATTGCTGGATAAAGTCACTGAGGTGCGTTTTGAATATCTTGATGACAAAGGGAAATATAGCAATAGCTGGCCGCCACAAGATAAAACCAAAGCTCCCCCACTGCCAAATGCGGTTAGAGTTCATTTGACCCTCGCACATTGGGGCACTATAACGCAAATTTATATTATTCCAGGTAAAGCATTTGTCACACGTCAATAGTCTAAACAGTCAACGTGGCACCGCCATTATCATCGCTTTATTTGTGATGACGATTGCGGTCGCGGCATCTATCGTGATGATGACACGCCTGCAGGTAGATATTCGTCGCACCGAAGCTTTATTAAATACCGAACAAACCGCGCAATACGTTCAAGGTTCTGTGGCCTGGGCTATCGACAAATTAACTATGGATTGGCAGCAAAAAAAACCGGACCAAGTAGTTGATAAAACGCCGATTACAACCAAAGAAGAAAATGTGAATGGCTATAAGATCCAAAGTATTATTTTCGATGCGCAACGATTATTTAATTTGAATAATCTGACGGTGGCGGATTACCAATTTGATTTTCTACATTTAATAAAAACCATAGAACCCAAACTTAAGAATGCCGACGCCACTAAAATCACTATCGCTATTCATGACTGGCTAAGCCCTAACAATAACACTGAGGTTGCCGCTTATTATGCTGGGTTAAACCCGGGCTATAAATCACCACACGCCCCTATGGCAAGTGTGAGCGAATTACGTTTAATTAAAGGAATAACACCTGATTTATATAATAAGTTATTGCCTTACATTATTGTATTACCGGCCACTACACCCATTAATGTCAATAATGCCCCGGCCCAGGTGCTAATGAGTTTAAGTCAACATATGTCCTTTGCCGACACTCAAAAGCTGATCGAACTGCGTAAGCAAACGCCTTTTCTTGATCCTCAGTCATTTGGCGCGGTCGATGTTATTAAAAACAATCACATCGACAATGGTAAAATTACCGTAGTCAGTAATTATTTTTTAGTGGAAACGAAGGTTTCTATAGGCCAACAACAGACAATTCTTTATACTTTACTATCACGGGCCACTCAAGGTCCCAAATCCGCTATAACCGTGTTATGGCAATTGAAAGGCACTTTGTAATGCGAAAGCTTATTCTTTATCTGGAAAAATCCGATTTGTCCCAGTTAAGCTGGATACTGACCAATGAGCAAGGCGCACCTGAACAAATCATTTTGCACGGACAATTAAGTGAATTAGCGGCAGTAGCAGCCGCTAACCAAAGTGCGCAAATTATCGCGATCGCACCGCCCGAAGATGTGTTGCTGATTACCGCCAAATTACCCAAGATGAGTCGCCACCGTTTATTACAAGCGCTGCCCTTTGCTATTGAAGAACAATTACTGGCTGAAGTGGAAGATTTGCATTTTGCTATTGGTGAATATGACGTCGTCGGTTTGCCGGTCGCCATCATTACCAAAACAAAACTTCGCGGCTGGCTTGATGCCCTAAAGGAAATTGGTTTGCAACCCTCAATCATTACGCCAGCGCCACTGACTTTACCGCTCAATGATCAGCAATGGCATATTAAAATTTTTGGCGACAGCGCGATTTTGCGCACTGGACAATATAGTGGTTTCGCTTGCGACAAACACAATTTAGCTGTTTTACTCGAATTAAAACTGGCGGAACAAACAGAACAACCCACTGCCATCACTATCGTAAATTATTCGACAGATGATTTTCCTCAAGCCACCCAGCATGCGGCGGAAAAAGATTTTATGCTTGCGCTGGCCAATCTTCCCGAAAAAAATACGCTTAATTTATTGCAAGGCGTGTTTCAACCCAAGCGCACCGCGACTTACGGCAAAAAAATCTGGCGGCTGACCGCGTATCTGGCAGGCGCGTGGTTAGCGATTGTTTTATGTTGTGATTTTGTTTCACTGATGATGCTGCATCATCAAGAAACAAAATTGCAAACTGCTATCAATACTATATATAAACATAACTTTCCCGCCGCGACCAGCGTAGTTGCCCCGAAAGCCCGTATGACAGATAAATTAAATAATTTGACCAATGAAAATCATAAAAACCGTTTGCTGGCATGGCTGGCCTATCTCGCTAAAAGCGAAACGCAAGTCAAAGCCATTAAATTTAAGCAACTGGATTATCGCAACAATCAACTCAGCCTGGAATTTACCGCGCCCAGTTTAGCGAGTATTGATACGCTTACCCAGGCATTGATCCAGCAAGGGTTACAAGTGAAACAGCAAAATGTTGCCGCCGCTGGCGCTGGCGCCACTGGCACCCTTATTATTTCGGATGGTAATTCATGAAAAACTGGTGGTTCGGTCTGGCACTGCGTGAAAAGCAAACCATTAGCATGGGTATCTTGCTAGTGCTGATATTTTTAATTTACGAAATTATTTTTGCGCCGCTCAGTGATAAGGTCAATGAGTTACGTCATAAAGTTCGCAGTGATCAAACTTTATTAAACTGGATGCAAGCCAGTAATGAACGTATCAATTCACTGGAAAAAAATCAGCAGTATTCCTCCCATAGCGGGGAGACTACTTCGTTACTGAGCGTTGTACAAAATGGGATTAATGAAAGCGCTATCGCACAAAATGTTTCGCAACTGCAACAAGCTGAAAATGATTCTGTACAATTACAATTGCAAAAAGTCAATTTTGATAGTTTTATACAATGGCTGACCCTGCTTTGCCAACAACATCAGTTGCTCATCACGCAAATGTCTATTACTCCTCTTGATACCACGGGTACCGTCAATACTGAGTTAAAACTTAGCCGTGCTTAATATTTTTTCATGGGGTAACTGCTTCATTCTTCAGTGTTTTTTAGCTCAGCTATTTTTAGCCGCAAAGTAATATTATTTTTTTTAGTATTATAATTAAATCACGATCAGCGGCTCTTGTTCAAAATCGGGAGAAACGGTCATGGGTGACAAGCAAAAAAATAAAAAAACAACGGCTGCTAATGAAGTCGATGTCGTTGTTAGCCTACAGACTATGCCGGTCATTCCGACATCTATCTCTTCTACTATTGATTCCTTTACCAAACTCAAAGAAGTGGCGTTTATAGTTGAACGTCATTATGACCGTTACACCAACGCGGAAGAAAAAGCTTCTTTACAAAAGGTTCTCAACAAGCTCACTGAATTAAATGTTTCGAACTTAACGTTGCAATTAAACGATGTAGAAAAAGCCCAGGCGGCGATGTTAATTCGACAAATTATCAAAGACCACATTTTATTAGAACGGGTGCAATTGCAGGATAACAATTTCGCGCCACCGGATTTACAATTTATTGTCAAAGCGCTCATTTATGTTTTCTATGAACCTGGGAAAAAATATCAATTAAACAAAGTAAACTTGAACAATTCCGTGACTGCCGCCAACCTGGAACGCAGCAGCGCCGAAATCATGCAGTTACGCAAAGCTTATGGGAATAATATTTCTCTGGATGCGCCGGTATACGATCATTTTATTGAAAATTATCGCAAAGTCACCAATCATTACCTGCATTATCTCGCCAAAAAAATTATTTTGCCGAAAGCAAATCAGGTAGCGAGCGGCACTGAAGCAGAAATACTGCAAGTCGCTGACGCAGTTATACGTCAGGGTTTACCCGATGGCACAAAAAATAAAGTTCGATTTGAGCTTGCGGTTAAGAAATTTCAAGCGGTACGACAATTAACCGACATTTTGCAAAGCAATTTATCCGCCGATGAAATGTTTGAAAAATTTCAACTGCAATATAAAGCCAGCAAAAAAATTCTTAGTAAGACCATCAATAAAGATGACGACACGCACCTGGAACGATTCTATGAACAAATCGGCGATGTAAAACCACAGTCTTTCATTCCCGTAAAAAGAGATTCGCATTCCATCTTTAAAGAACCCAAAAAGAAAAAACGTGCCAAGAAAAGCAAGAAACGCGCCTCCACTAAAAAAACAGCGCAACCTGCTTAATTTAATAATTAACGGAAATACTTAACTAGTGGTTAAAGTCGGCGCTACCATTTTTTGCGCTGGGGTTGGCCCGGTATGAATTAACTCCAAGGCCCGCTGCGCTGGCATACTGCCTTGACTAGCTGCTCTATCCATCCAGACCATGCCTGATTCAGTATCTGCTGGCACGCCATAGCCGTAGTAATACATGTAGCCCACCGCATATTCGGCCTTAGTAACACCTTGCATGGCCAGTGGTAATAATTGGTGAAAGGCTTCTTTATAATTTCCTTCGGCAAATCTGCGCTTACCTACATCCAGGCGATAATCATCGCGCTGCGACGCGCAGGATGGTAAAAATAGACTTAACAAAATTAATATCATTAATCTTTGCAACACAGCAAACTCCTTCAGTTTGTTTCCCATAAAGTTTTTGGCGCATCTTGAAATGCCAGGGCTTCACGCATTAATGGTAGTTTTTCAAGACGTCCGCTATGTTCCAGCACAATGCCATCTTCATTAATCGCATTGATGACAATGCCAGATAATAAGGTATCACCCACCGTGTACACTTTCCCAGGTTGTTCACCCTCGGCGATGATGACTTTGGAATGCTTGTCACCGGCATCTTTTAAAATTCCGGTCAGACGCAACTGTAAACTGGTAATTGGCAGAAAGGCATCATCACCTTCCGCCAGGCCTAACAAATGCTGTTTCGGTAACTCGGTAATTAATTGCGCTTCAGTATTCACACTTGCAATATGGGTATCTTTGGGCAGCGCTTGTGGTGCTTTAAAATCACCATACCAGCTGCATAGCGTACTCACTACCGCATAAGCCACTAACAAGACCACGGCGACAAACGTGATTATTCCCGCATAACGGCTGCGCTCCGACAAAAATATCGGCGCATACAATTCTTCGAGAGCAAGTTTAATTTCTTTTATTTGAGCCATGCGGCCACCTGCTTTGCATAATAAGTTAATATCCCATCCGCGCCCGCGCGTTTAATTGCAATGAGTGATTCCATTACCACTGAACGTTCATCCAGCCAGCCTGCCTGCGAAGCCGCTTTCAACATGGCATATTCGCCGCTGACTTGATAAACAAAAGTCGGCGCGCGAAAACGTTCTTTGGTTTGTTTCACAATATCAAGATAAGGCATACCGGGTTTAACCATAATGATATCAGCGCCTTCCGCCAAATCCATTGCCACTTCATGTAACGCTTCATCGGCGTTACGGGGGTCCATTTGATATTGATGTTTATCACCGCGGCCGGTTGCTAAAGCTTGCGCTGAACCCACCGCATCGCGGAATGGGCCATAAAAGCCAGACGCGTATTTCGCGGAATATGCCAGAATGCGCGTATTGGTAAAACCATTTTGTTCCAGTGCATCACGAATCAAGCCTATGCGACCATCCATCATGTCAGATGGCGCAACTACATCGGCGCCAGCTTCCGCATGCGACAAAGCCTGCTGCAC
Source organism: Pseudomonadota bacterium (assembly GCA_040389045.1). GTDB lineage: Bacteria > Pseudomonadota > Gammaproteobacteria > DSM-16500 > DSM-16500 > UBA5158. The sequence continues at coordinate 81,644 of JAZKAT010000024.1, forward strand.
CAATATGGCGGTGGTTTCATCATTCAACACATAACCTGCCGCGTTGATCAAACCATCCTGACCATGCGATGTATAAGGGTCTAACGCTACGTCGGTAATCACACCCAGCTCAGGAAAATTTTGTTTAAGCTGACGCACCGCGCGTTGGATCAAGCCTTCCGGATGATAAGCTTCATCCGCCAGCAAATTTTTCTTGTCAACAGCAACACAAGGAAATAACGCCACCGCCGGTATGCCTAATTCTACTAATTGTTCCGCTTCATGTAACAACATATCAACGGATAAGCGTTCAATGCCCGGCATAGAGTTAATGTTTTCACGCAGCTTGCTGCCTTCGCTAATAAACATAGGATAAATTAAATCATCCACCGTCAGCTTGGTTTCCGCCATCAAACGCCGCGAAAATGCGTCATAACGCATACGCCGCATACGCGCCTTGGGGAAATGGCGATGGCCTGGTTTTATAGTCATTAACACTACCCAATCATTAAAATCACGCGATTATAGCATTATTTTGAGCTAGTGGCTTTGTCTTTGGGTAGGGAATAAGCAATATTTTTTAGCCATATTAGTAGGGAGACGATCATAGATTGAGGAATTTTTGGTTAATAATTAATCAATGGTGTAGGCGGGCTACGATTTTCAAGGTAGACAATCCTGGTACACGCCAGCATAATCGAAACGACTTATTTTTAGGTGCTAAACAGTGCTTGAACACTCTCATTATTTATTCCCCGTATTATTTTTCGCAGCCTTGCTTGGCGCCACCATAGATGGGATTGCTGGCGGTGGGGGTTTGATTACATTACCGGTGCTACTTTTTACGGGTTTGCCGCCCCAAATCGCTCTTGGAACCAGTAAGTTTCAGGCCACCTTTGGGACTTTCATGGCCAGCGCTAAGTATTATCAACACGGCTGGTTTACATTTAAAACTATCAAGAAAGGTTTGATTTTTGGAATTGCGGGCGCCGTGTTGGGCGCTATTGCGGGGCAAATGTTAAGTAGTGATTTGCTACGAAAAATTTTACCCATTCTGTTATTCGCCATGTTGTTATATATGCTGTTCACACCCACTTTGGGACATGAAGACCGCAAACCGCGCATGTCAGAATTCTGGTTTTATATTATTTTTGGCTTTTTTCTCGGGTTTTACGATGGGTTCTTTGGACCTGCCACTGGTTCGCTGTGGGTATTTTCACTGACATTTTTTCTGGGCTATCAATTCCGTAGTGCGGTAGCGTATGCAAAAGTTTTTAATTTCAAAAGCAATGTTGTCGCTTTAATTTGTTTCGCGCTAGGCAATAACATTGATTACCGTATGGGAATTTGCATGGCCGCGGGGCAATTGATTGGTGGCAGGTTTGGCGCCCACCTTGCCATCTTAAAAGGTGCGGAAATTATCCGTCCGGTTTTTATCGGCGTAACATCACTCACTATAGTAGCGTTGTTATGCAAAAGTTATCTTTAATGACTGCTTATTATTTCTTTTGAAAACAATAATTCGCTGTATTGCCTCGCGCAATAAATCTTTTATAGATATGTTTATAAGCAGGAAGTTCTTTAACTTCAAGCGCAACCTTATGACAGCCAAATTTAGAATTGTTGGCACTATCATCAAAAAAAATGTAACCTCCCGGCGCTAAAAATTTATCAATATTTAAAAAGTCTTGTTTTGCCTGCGCATAGGAATGGTCACCATCGATATAAGCGAAAGCAATTTCACCGCCAAGCAATACATTACGTCCGGCAAGATCAGTCACTGTATTCGCGGATGACCACAAATTAAAAAACTCATTCGATTGCACTTTTATGTGAGAGTGATTAATTCCTTTGGTAGTCAACGCGGTGGATAGTTTAAAAAGATTTTCTGTATAAGCACTCCAATCATTATGCGTAAACACATTGGAGACTGAACCCGTATCAATAAATCCTTCAAATTGCCAATCATCCATTGAAAAAAACGGATTCTGTTTACCATAGCGGCGTAAAGTATGTGAAATTATTCCTGTCGATAATCCGCAAAAAGATCCAATTTCAATAACTGCGCCCGCAGGTATATGGCGCATACAATAATCCAGCATTTTAATATTACTATTGTCACACCAGCCGGGTATGCCAATACGGGTCCAGCCGACAAAAGGATCAGCCAAAACATTATTGTAGTAATTATGCTGGCGAGAAAAATAAGGAATAGCTAACAGGCTGTTACGTAGTGCAGTTTTGATGCGTTGTTTCATATTGAAAAATCCATATATCGTATAATTAAAATTACAATCGCGGGCTCACTGGCTGTTTTATTTTACTGGCGCTAAACAAAGTTTTATATACCTTTTCAAAGACAAAACTGCCGATTAATAAAGCCAGCATAGTATAAACCGCAAAAGGTGAATGCTGATAAGTATAAATTTCCAGAATGACAAATAAAGCGATACACAGGACTAGCGAAGTAACTACCAGAGATTTTTTGGCTTGCGTTTGCGCGAGTATTCTTAAATGACCCGCATTGACCGCGGCATAGATTAATAAAAATGCCCCGCTGCCCATCATGGCCACACCTGACAAATCAAAGAACAGAATAAAAACCAGGGTTAAGAAAGTTGTGATCAATAAACCACCCGTGGCATTGCGCCATTCAGTGCGTTCAAATTTTTCTGGTAATTCACCATCGCGAGCAATCATATAACTCACATTCGCCGCGCCAAACAAAGTCGCATTGATCGCCGATGCCGTAGAAAATAAGGCCGCGACCGCAATTAGTTTAAAGCCAAAATTACCTAAAAAAGGCTTAGCTGCCAGCGCTAAGGCATAATCACCCGCTGTGGCAATTTGTTGGGGGGAAAGATTGCCAACCACCGTCACCGAAACTGCAATATAAATCGCAATCACAATAAAGACGCTGATATACAAAGCCCTGGGTAAGTTTTTTTGCGGATTATTCATATTGCCAGCCGTATTGGTGATTAACCCAAAACCTTCATAACCAATAAATAAAACACCCGCACCAAAAAAGATATGTTCCAGGTTGGTCCAGTGCACGGGTGCAAGATTTTCGGGATTAATAAAAAACAAACCCACAGCAGCAAAGAAAATCAGAATAGACACTTTGACAAAAACGATAAATATTTCCGCTTTGCCAACTGAGCCAGCCCCTAGAATATTAATAGCAGTAAATAAAATCACAATCGCTGAAGCAATGCTTTTAGCAAGCAGCGGCGTTGGTGTATTGGTAAAAAACGTCATGCAATAAGCCGAAAAACCCTGGGCATACAGCGCGATTGAAATGATATAACCTATCCACATAAATAAATTAATACTGCCGCTAACTATTCCTGGCCCCCAACCTTCCACTAAAAATTGCACGGCCCCACCCGCTGAAGGAAATTTCGCGCCTAGCTTGGCATAAGAATAAGTAGAAAATAACGCAATAAAACCGCCTATCAAAAATGAAATCCACATCGCGGCGCCAGACGCCATGGCCACCACACCAAGAATAGAAAATATGCCCGCGCCTATCATCCCGCCTATACCAATTGAAATCGCGCCGGTAAGAGATATTTGTGAAGTAGCCGATTGGTCGGACACGTTAAGGTCCCTCTAAGTTACTTCCATTGTATGGGTTCGTTGTGATTGTTCTTCCAATTTAGCATCAGGCTGTGGCTGCGCTGCTGGCCTAGAAGGGAAAAAACAATATTCTTTTACTTTAGCACGAAACAGAAAAGCATTATCCTGATTCTGACTTAAAGTTTGGGTGGTAGCGTATAACAAACCAATGCTACTCATCCCTAACAAACCCGTTGTTATAAAAGTTAATATAGGAACCAGGCCTGCAGTCTGGGGCATCAAAATACTCGATATGACGCAGGCAGCGATACATAACATTAAATTGACCACTCCCAAAAAACGAAACAGTGCACGATTTTCATGAATGCGATAATAACCATCGTAAGTGGAAATTGTTTCTTCGGTAGCTTCTGTCAATTTACGTTTATAGCTTTCATCGTGTGGATTTTGGGAAAATTGGGCGAGAGCTTCAATATTGGCAGTAAGCGCAGCCATTTGACTTAGTATTTTTTCTTCTGCATCTTTAGGAAAGTTACCGGATTTAACTTTAGTAAAATATTCGGTTAAACAAATTCCCTCGATTAATGCTTGGCGCAAGGGTAACGGTGTATCATTACTGCATAGCTCACTCAAATCCGCTAATGATTTCATCAAGGTGAGAAAAGGCGTTTTCCACGTTTTACTCTTCAAGATGTTAACATTATCCTCATTATGCAAAATACGCAGCAATTCAGGCAATTCCTGACAATAATCCTCCTGGAATTTTTTTAATTTATTAAAGTGTATCCAATACTCAATAACAGCATTTTTATCAGCTTCTAATTTCGCTGCCGCTTCGAGTTCCTTTTCTCGATAAGATTTTGCAAGAGCAAGACCCAAGGGATCTTGTGATAATTCCAGATCAGTTAATGTGGACGATTGCATAAACACTTCCTGCGTTATGATTATGAAGCAAGGATTTTATCACAGGAGTTATCAAAAATTAGAGGGTTATCTTTTATTAATTGACAATCCTGGCTGTTCATCCTGCTCAGGACTTTTATGTAATGCGGGTTCTATCTTGTTGAGCCAGTTTAACATGCCTTGTCGTCTATTACTGTTTACCTCAATCAACACTTGTTGCGGCTGCGCTGACAATTCCGGATGATTGGGCTCACCCACAGCCATTACCACTTCAGGATGGTCCACTTCCCCAACCTTGCGTGGCAATCCTGGTTGATCCCTTTCATATTCTGGTTCGACCGGCAATGCAGGCGCTATTTCTTCTGCAGCAGAATCACCATTAAGCGAAATTAATTTTGCTATTTTATCGCTAAATCCCGCGGTTTTTTTCGCGGTCGAATGCTTAAACCAAAAATGGGTAAGCAGATAACTTAACGGGGCTGTGATCAGCGGTACAGCTAAAGCAGTAAAAAAAAGAAATCCCGTTAATAATGGCGCAACAGTAAACGCAAGAACGATGAACAATATCGTTGTGCTGGCCATAAAAATACTTTTACCAACATCACGCAAATTAAATTTTTCCTTTTTTGTTTTTGGCAGAGGCATTTTATATTCCGCAGCCTGCGCTTTCATATAATCAATGTCGCGTTGATTGAACGGTTGTCGATTCAAAGGATTTTTGCCATTTTTTAAAATTTCAGGCAAATGTTTAGCTTCCATGATCAAACCGGTAGAGGTGTAAACAGGATTGGTAATGGGATCTAAAGAATAAATACATTGATAAGCGCGCGGCTGCCCTTCGGGATGATCATAGTTATTGCGTGGCCAACAGCGGCTAAAAAACACTAATACGCTATACACATTATCGTAAAGTTTAGTGGGATAAATTTTGGAGTTTTCGGTAAGCAAGACTGCTTCCAGCGCAGCGAATATTCGACCATTATGTTCTTTTAAATTTTGCCAAGCTTCGTCGTCAGCTAAAATTTGTCGAATAGCCGCGTAATGATTATATTGAGTTAATAACTCTTTTGCGTGTTGAATTGCTTCTACATGCGCCATCATTACCTCCACCATCACAGTTGGTTCATCTTGTTTTATTCTAAACCAACAATACTTAATGAAATATTAACCAATTATTAAAGAAGCTTATGTGTTTTTTAAAAAAAGCAGAGCGGTGGAAGGTAAGAGGCGAGGTTATGCATTTCCAAACACGCCGTGAATACATCCCTGTAGGCTCTGGAAAATCATCCCTGATTTTCAAGGTTTGGAAATGCATAACCTCACCTCTTACCTAAACAGTTGCGTTTAGTCATGAGTTGCCCGACAGGACTTTTTTTATAAACCCCTCACCCGTCGCCTGTGGCGCCGACCTCTCCCACAAGGGGAGAGGTGAAGAGCATCACGTATGCATGTGATCACAATCATTTAGAAAAAATGTAGGTTGGGTTGAACGCAGTGAAGCCCAACAGCTTTTGCTTTTCACCTCCTCCCTTGTGGGAGAGGTGAAGATCATCACGTATGCATGTGATCACATCGTTTAGAAAAAATATAGGTTGGGCTGAACGCAGAGAAGCCCAACAGCTTTTGCTCTTCTAGAGGTCGGCGCCGTTAGGCGACGGGTGAGGGGTAAGAGTTGAATCTATGAAACAAACTGTTGGGCTTCGAGCTGCTCAGTCCAACCTACATTTTTTGAATCACTGTTATCGCCATGCAGAATATGCATTCCATAAAGACACAATCCATTCAAGCTTTTAACGGTGATGAAATTTACTCGCTTGCATAACAATTTAACTCAATCGATAAGTTAAGTTGCCAAATTTTGCCAAATTTTTCAATGCCATATCTTTATAAAATACGAGGCCTTCGATAGCTGCCCGCAAAATGATATAATTTACCCTTAATGATTTGGTTTTACCCGCATTGGCACTTGTATTTTTATAAGGGATATTATTATGTCCTTACCAAGACAGATAGAGGAAGATGAATTTTCTTATACAAATTTAAATTTGAAACTTTCTATAAGTAATGAACCCTCCAATAAAATAAAATTTATTAAATCTAAAGATAAAAGATACACCGCATCAATTATGCCTATGCATGAAAATTTCATTGCCGTTGCATATTATGATACCGACGCAGAAGAAGCTAAACCCTGTAAAGAAGGTGAATTTTTTAAAAATAATAAACTGAAATTCCACATAGGTTTGCCCGAAAATGATGAGCCTATGTTTGAGAAAGGATGGAATATTACAAAAGATATTTTGATGAATAATAATGTAGGTTTTTTTAAAATCATAAATAAAGGTTTAAAAATGTCTGACCAAATTGGTCAGGAGGGAAAGGACATAACCATTTATGCATACTATGATCCGGATAAGGATTTAGCCAAGTGGCAATCAATATTACAGACTATTAATCAACATCTTATTGACGCAAAAATTCCACCAGGCAAAAAACCTTCTGGAATTAAAAAAGAAGAAAGGCCTATTTCAGGTTCAAGCTATATAACCTACCGATATGATATTAAGAGTTGGCCACCTGAAGACTTATGTGCTAAAATTACGGTCAATCAAAATTTAGCAGATGATAACAAACCTGAAGGAACTGGTTTTTCAGCAGCGCTTAGGCTATAAATTTTAACTTGTTTTGTGGAACTAATATGCCAACAATTAATATAGATTCTAGACCTAATTCTCCTATAATCAGTATAACTGTGAATGAGATAAATGGAAGTTTTTTGCTAGAAATTAATTGTAGCGATACTGAATCAGCTAAAGATTTGCAAGGAACTATTGGTGCTTTAAAAAAAATATATGAAGCTGACACGGATTCTCAAAATTTTATTTTAAGAAAATTTACTCCAATAACATCTATAAGCGTCATAGGTAATATTTTTAATGCACTAAATATATTGAGAGAAAAAGAGGTAATTGATAAGTCTGTATTTGCAATAGTGGACGCCAATCAGGAATTTCAAACAATACTTCAGTCAAGCAAAACTTTTACACTTACCAGTAGCTCTAATGTCGGCTTCTTTAATTCGGAAAATAAATCTACTGATAGCGCGCTTTCAGCTAATGAATCACGTATTATTACAGATTTAGAAACACAGATTTCTCAGCTATCAGATAATGCACGTGAAGTCTTGATGAGAGATTTACAGGAAAAATATAAAGTTTCAACCGAAAAGTTACTACCTAAAAAAATTGGTGCCAAATAGCTTATTTTGATCTTGATTTTAATTTTTCTTTAATTAGAATTCTCATCGCAAAATAACTCATAATAAATCAACATGCCTTCCATTCAAGTTTTTGCCACTCAACAAAACCTAATTTCTCAAGCGCATGCTTTAGCTGAGCAATTGAATGTGCCGTTTACTGAAGATAGCTGTGCGGACTGCGATTATTTATTGATAATCACCCCCGACTACATTGGCATCCAACAACCGGGTAAAAAAACAGCGGCATTTTTTATTGATTTCCTGTCGGCGGCTTCGCGTTATCGGCAAAAGAATCTCAGTCTACGTAGTGAAAATTTAGCGCGGGCGTTGGGGTTAAAAAATCATAAGCCAAATAAAATTATTGATGCCACCGCAGGACTAGGGCGGGATAGTTTTATTATTGCCAGTCTTGGCTTTCAAGTTGAAATGATAGAACGATCACCCATAATTAATGTATTACTCGCCGATGCATTGACCCGCGCAGCCAGTGATCCCGAAATAGCACCTGTGATTAATCGAATGCAACTTTTGCCAGGTAATGCGCTTACCCTATTACCTACACTCCCACCCGCTGATGTTATTTACCTGGACCCCATGTTCCCCAAACGCACTAAATCCGCGCTCGTTAAAAAAGAAATGCGGCTGTTTCATGAACTGGTTGGTGACGATCTTGATGCGGATCAATTACTTAAGATCGCGTTAACTTGTGCCGCCAAGCGTGTTGTGGTAAAACGTCCCAAGCTCGCGGCATATTTGGCGGAATTAACACCTGATTACAGCGTGAAAGGCAACAGTAGCCGCTTTGATATTTATTTAACCTAGGAACAACATGGAATATTTGCATCCCTTGATTCATTTCATTTTGCATTTGGATCAATATCTCATCAATATGGTTGACCAATATGGCACATGGACGTATGCGATATTATTTCTCATTATTTTCTGCGAAACCGGCTTAGTGGTATTGCCATTCCTGCCCGGTGACTCCTTACTTTTCGCCACTGGCGCACTGGCGGCAAGCGCCGGGGCACTCGATATTAATATTCTATTCGGATTACTGGTAGTGGCTTCCTTCACCGGCAATGCTACCAATTACTTCATCGGCAAACTGGCAGGACCAAAAGTTTTTTATTCCCCTGACTCGTTACTCCTGAATAAAAATCATTTAATTAAAGCCAGCGACTTTTATCGCCGCTATGGCGCTAAAACGATTATCATCGCCCGCTTCATCCCTATCATCCGCACCTTCGCCCCTTTTGTTGCTGGTATAGGGTCCATGAATAAACGGTCATTTTTCACCTACAACTTGATAGGCGCTATTCTGTGGATAGGCGTTTTACTGTACACTAGCTACTTATTTGGCAACCAGCCTTTCATTAAAACCCACTTCTCAACCATTATAATAGCGGTCATTTTTATTTCATTAATACCAGCAATTGTTGAAATACTACGCCAAACCTGCCAAAAACCCGCTAAAATCATTTAAGGTAAAAAACGATATCTTGCAACCAACTGCAGCTAACGTGCTACCATTAGCAGTGATCTAGACAAAACTTTCCAGATCATGCAAAATGCTCGCCACACAAAGGTGCCCCCATGGCAATAATTTTAACTTTGCACGGGCCCAATTTAAATTTGCTAGGTGTTCGCGAACCAGAACAATACGGCAATGAAACATTGGGCAGCATAGATACACGACTATTTGACTTAGCCAACCAGCTAGGGCATTCGCTGTCGTCCCTGCAAAGTAACAGTGAGGCGGAGCTGACTAATCAACTGCACGCCACGACTGCGGATTTTATTATTTTTAATCCCGCGGCATTCACCCATACCAGCATTGTGTTACGCGATGCGTTACTGGCAATTGCCAAACCCTTTGTCGAAGTACATATATCCAATATATTCCGACGTGAAAGCTTCCGTCAGCATTCTTATTTTTCCGATATCGCCATAGGCACCATCAATGGCCTGGGCGCGGAAGGATATTTGCTGGCGCTGCGTTACGCCCATATTTATCTATCAGGAGTTAACAACGTATTATGGACATGCGAAAAATCCGCAAACTAATCGAGCTCATCCAGGAAACGGGTGTTGCTGAAATTGAAATTCGCGAAGGCGAGGAATCAGTTCGCATCAGTCGCGTCACTAACGTGGCGCCAACCATGATGGCAGCCCCTATGCAACAACAACACTATGCGCCAGCCCCAGTTCCAACCCTGGCCCCTGCCGCGCCGGTCGCTGCAGCAGCAGAACCCGCACCAGCAGTCGTTGAAAACAAACACACAGTCAAAGCCCCTATGGTTGGCACCGTTTATTTTGCGCCTTCCCCAGGCGCCAAGGCATTTATTGAAGTGGGCCAGCAAATTAAATCCGGCGACACGCTTTGCTTGATTGAAGCCATGAAAATGTTTAATCAAATTGAAGCCGACAAATCTGGAAAGGTGACGGCTATTTTAGTGCAAAGCGGTAGCCCGGTTGAATTTAATGAACCGCTGGTTGTCATTGAATAACTGCAAGCAAAGAGAAAATTACCATGTTAAATAAAATCGTCATTGCTAACCGCGGTGAAATCGCTTTACGTATTCTCCGCGCCTGTAAAGAATTAGGCATTAAAACCGTTGCCGTACACTCCACCGCTGACCGTGACTTAATGCACGTTAGAATGGCGGATGAATCCGTCTGCATAGGACCGCCCCCCGCCAGCGAAAGTTATCTCAGTATTCCCGCCATCATCAGCGCGGCCGAAATAACTGACGCGGTGGCAATTCATCCGGGTTATGGATTTTTAGCGGAAAATGCTAATTTCGCTGAGCAAGTTGAAAAAAGCGGTTTTATTTTTATTGGCCCACGCCCCGATACCATTCGTGAAATGGGTGATAAGGTCGCCGCGATCAATGCCATGAAACGCTTGGGCATTCCCTGTGTGCCAGGGTCAAGTGAACCTATTGATGATGATGACGCAAAGACCGTCAAAATGGCGCGTGAAATTGGTTATCCTATCATTATCAAAGCCTCCGGCGGCGGTGGTGGCCGCGGCATGCGTGTAGTGCATACCGAATCGCATTTGCTAAACGCCATTTCCATGACCCGCAATGAAGCGCGCGCGGCGTTTAATAACGATAAAGTTTATATGGAAAAATACCTGCAAACACCGCGCCATATTGAAATTCAAGTCATGGGCGATGGTCAAGGTAATGCTGTGCATTTAGGCGAACGCGATTGCTCTATGCAGCGGCGTCATCAAAAAATTCTCGAAGAAGCACCCGCACCGGGTATTACCCGCGAACAACGTCAGGCGATAGGCGAACGTTGCGCGCAAGCTTGTCGCGACATGAATTACCGTGGTGCTGGCACCTTTGAATTTTTATATGAAAACAAAGAATTTTATTTCATTGAAATGAATACGCGCGTGCAGGTTGAGCATCCCGTCACGGAAATGATTACCGGCATCGATATTGTGAAAGAACAATTAAGCATTGCCGCTGGCAACAAATTGAGTTTCACCCAAGCCGACATTCACTTCAGGGGCCATGCCATTGAATGTCGTATTAACGCGGAAGATCCGCGCACGTTTACGCCAAGCCCTGGCACCATTACTTATTTTCACGCGCCTGGCGGCCCAGGTATTCGGTTGGATTCGCATATTTATAGCAATTATAAAGTCCCGCCTTATTATGATTCACTCATCGCTAAAGTCATCGCGCATGGTGAAACCCGTGAACTGGCGCTCGCCAGAATGCGTAACGCCCTGGATGAAATGGTAGTGGATGGCATCAAAACTAATTTGCCTTTACACCAGGACATTTTACGCGGCAATACTTTTCAACAAGGCGGCGCCAACATTCACTACCTTGAACAATGGTTGAATATGTAATGGCGTGGCGGGAAATTCATATCACCACCACCGCAGCGCATGTTGAAATGCTGAGTGAACAAATGACTCAACTGGGTGCGCAGGCTTGCACGCTGCACGATGCTGGCAATCAACCGATTTATGAACCCGCGCCCAATCAACCAGCGCCCGTGTGGCCAGACATCAAATTGGTGAGCTTGTTTGATGATGAACACGATTGCAGTGAAGTTTATGCTTATCTCAACCATCAGCAAGCTGCTGGCAGTATTATTGATTTCACTTCTCAGGTATTGGCTGATGAAGATTGGGAACGCCGTTGTCTTGATGATCTTCAGCCTATGCGTTTCGGTAAACGCTTATGGATTTGTCCTAGCTGGTTAACGCCGCCTGATCCTCAAGCAATTAACATCATTCTGGACCCTGGCCTCGCTTTTGGTACTGGCACCCATCCCACGACCGCTTTATGTCTGGAGTGGTTAGATGAAAACTTCATACCCGGCCAAACCGTCATTGATTATGGTTGTGGTTCAGGGATTTTAGCCTTGGCCGCATTAAAATTGGGGGCTTCAAAAGCCATTGCCATCGATTATGATGACAAAGCTTTGCAGGCAACACGCGAAAATGCGACCCGAAATCAGGTCGAATCTACCCTGGAAACCTATCTCCCGGATGGCTACTCCGGTGAAAAAGTTGATTTATTAATTGCAAATATATTAGCCCAACCCCTCATTGAGATGGCCAGAAAGCTGGCTAACTTACTCAAACCCGGTGGAAAAATCCTATTATCGGGCATTTTAAAAGAACAAATTGGCCAGGTTAACACCGCTTACAGCCCTTGGATTCTCACGCAAGCCATTGTTTTTAAAGAAGAATGGTGTAGATTAGTCGGGGTTCGTCAATAAAGTTGTCAATTTCATTTAATAAGCCTATCATTAGTCACATGGAAGTATTGACGCTTAATGGTATTTTGCATGTTCTCGCATCAACCCTTCTTTTTTGAATTGATCGAACAAAGAACAACTGTTATAATACTCCTTCGTTAAATACGGCTTAAAGATTTACATACTTCATTTAAGTTATTTTTTTGAGAGACAGACTATGGCTAACAATACATCTGAAGCAACCGAAATGTTGCAACAAAAAGCGGCTACAGCTTTCAACGTAGCGCACAAGAACCAGCCGCTGCATGACAGCGTCAGACAAGCACTGGAAAGTTATTTCCAACAGTTAAAAGGCCAAGTGCCCAATAACTTGTATGAAATGGTGCTGGCTGAAGTTGAAATGCCATTGATGGAAGCAGTGATGGATTATACGAAAGGTAATCAATCACGCGCTGCTATTTTACTTGGCATTAGCCGTGGTACCTTGCGCAAGAAACTTAAAATCTATGGAATGTTAGATTAATTTCTAAGCTTTCCTGAAATTTTAATTTTAATAGACATCGAGTGAATAATTCTTATTCACTCGATGTTTTGTTTTGCTATATAAATTTATCTTTTGATAGGGGCTATTGAAATTCGCTAGGCTGAGACGGAAAGCATTGATATTTGAGCACCGCAGCGCAGTTTACCTAAGTAAATGAGCAGCGGAGCGCAGAATATCAATGCTTTCCGGCCAGCATAGTAGAATTGTCAATAGCCCCTATGTATAATCCCTTAATGCTTTTTTTTTAGGGAAGATGAAATAGCAATGGTTACCATCATAAATGAACAAGTTTCTAATGATGACAAAGAATTAACCGAGACTTCTTATCATCCTCAGAACGAACCACAAACACGGAAGTCACTGCCAGCAAAAGCTGCAGATACCTCCTCTCAATTACTCCTGTCCGGCAAATTCGTTACGCATACCGCCAAATCTGGTTTGAATCCACTTGTTGATACCTCCGCCTATTTATTTTCAATCATGGGCAAGTTGAAACAAATGAAATCCTATCGGCACTTGACCAAGTTGCGCAAAGAACTCATACGCGAAATTAACAATTTTCAGGATGTCGCCAAATCTCATGGCTACAGCTCGGAATATATTCTCGTCAGCCGTTACGCATTATGCGCCACCCTGGATGACATCATTACCAACACCCCGTGGGGTGCGCAAGGTCAATGGGACAGTCATACCTTGTTAGCGGCGTTTAACCAGGAATCCATTAATCAGGAACGTTTTTTCGTTATCATGGAACGTTTAGTCAAAGATCCCAATCTGTATATTGATATTATGGAATTCATGTATATTTGTTTGAGCCTGGGTTTCAAAGGGCATTATCGCGCAAGTGAATTTAACAATAGTCAGCTGGAACAGATTACCAATTCACTTTACAAACGCATCCGCGCTTATCGTGGTGAGTTTTCCAAAACACTATCGCCATACCAAATTAAGCCGACGGCCAGCGCCGCGAAACAGGGCACGAAAAATATGCCGTTATGGGTGAGCATTTTATTGATCGCCAGCGTAAGCCTAGCCATATTCGCTGGTATTCGTTACTTGCTTAACGTGACTTCCACAGAAGCTTATCAAGACTTAACCAGCATGGGAAAAATAACGTCTTATGAAACCAACGATCAAACAACTGAGTAGTAACCTCGCGGCCAAAAAACAGTTTTATCCCATTATTATTTTTAGCATCATCGCGCTGCTGATCTGGTATTGCGGCCCATTGATTTCAATCGCCGATGCGACACCTTTGATAGAACCGGAAAAAAGATTTTATACCATCGCGGCGGTGGTACTGGCCTGGATTTTGAAGATTAATTTTCTGGACAGTAAAGAACAGCCAGCTACTTCTACCCCACTGGCGTCCATCAATCCAGAACTCGCCAAAAAAATTCAATCCATTGAAAGCCGTTTTCAGGGTGCGATGCGTTTTCTAAAAAAAACCGTGATCAACAAACATGACAAAAACGTCAGTTTATATCATTTACCCTGGTATTTATTAATCGGCCCCGCCAATGCCGGCAAAACCACCTTATTAGCCAATTCCAATATTAATTATATTCTGGCTAAGCAATTTAAAAATGAAAATATTAAAAATATCCCCCCTTCTGATGTGTGTGACTGGTGGGTAACACGTGATTCCGTGATGGTCGATGTACCTAGCAGTTATCTTTACGCCAAACAAAAAACCATGGCGCCAGCCAATTCCACCCAACCAAAAAATCCTTCTGCTTATGCGCTCTGGCAAAACTTTTTAGTTCTCATCAAGAAATACCGCGGTAAAAAAGCCTTAACCGGCGTGGTGCTCGCTCTGCCCGTGTCAGACCTTATGTCAGCACCCAATAAAGAACGTGCTTTCGCCGAACTAAAACAACAACTCCTGGAGTTGCGGGAACAGTTTGGCAGCAATTTACCGTTCTTTTTGACAATCACCAAATGCGATCAGCTCCCTGGTTTTATGGATTTTTTCAGCGATAGCGGCAGCGATGAATTATCGCAGGCCTGGGGTGTTACCTTACCTACGCTTAAAGATAATGAAAGCCTGGCAGAAATGTTCACCAATCGTTTTAACGCATTGATTAAGCGTTTAAACAAACAATTAATCTGGCGCCTGCACCAGGAAAGAAATCCATTCACCCGCCCTCAGATAAAAGATTTTCCGCTGCAAATCGAGCGCTTGAAAGAAAATGTTTTAGCGACGCTAAAAATTATCGCCCCGGAATCCGGCTTTAATCTGCAAGGCGTTTACCTGACTAGCGCCATGCAACAAATGGCGGAAGAACAAACTACTCATTTGCAAGCCGCATCCAGCATGTCGCCACAATCCTTAATATTGCGCGCGCCATCTATGCCGACTCGCGCTTACTTTGTCAGACAATTGTTATTACAAGCCTTGTTAGCCACCGCGGACCAGGCGCCTTCCCGCATGGGCATGACATTTAATTTTAACTGGCGCAATAACCCCGCTATATATACTGTTTCTATTTGCACCGCCGTGTTAGCCGCGGGCTTTCTTGGCAATGAATTACGGCATAGCATCAAACAAACTTATGCCATTCGCGATGGTTTATCGCAATATCAAAGTGATGTGCAGCAAGCCAGCCAGCAAACGCCGCATTTGGCAAAAGCCTTATCGTTGATGAATGCATTACAGCAAACCGCCGCTGGCAGCACCGTGTTACCTTACACAGATCGCGCCCAACAAAGCGCGGCCGCCGCTTATCAACAAGCGTTAAAAACTATCGTCCTACCGCAGATTCGCTACGACCTTGAAAATTATCTGACAACGACTAATAACAAAAATCCGGAAGGTTTGTATGTGGCGTTAAAAGCTTATTTAATGCTAGGCGCGGGCCAACATTTACAACCTGATTTTGTGTTTAATACGCTACAGAAAATTAATCCTGAACTTTTTAACAAAAAGAACAGCACTGAATTAAGCAGCCATATCCACGCCGCGTTAAATACCGCGTGGCAACCCATGGAATTGGATCAAATCCTGGTGGCACGCGCGCGCAAACGGTTGACGAACTTAATGCCGCTAGACTTGAGTTACGCTATCGTGAAAAGTATTCCTGCTTATCACTTGAAAAATACGATCAGCCTGGAAATTAATCCCGATGAACATTCAACCCTCATCAACAAGGAAATTTCTTATCAAGTTCCCAAAATTTTCACTGCTGAAGCATTTCAGGATGTTTATGACCGCAGGATAGTGGCTGCGGCGCGTGAAGTCACGGAAGGCAGCTGGGTATTAGGCGGCGCGTCAACGGCAGCCAATACGGAAAATCTGACTGATCAGTTACGCAATTTATATGTAGCAAATTATATTTCGACCTGGGAAAACATCCTGCAGAACGTGCAACTGCTAACACCCACCACACTGGCGCAAGTCGATGCGCAATTGGTTAGTTTAGCTCATGATAATTCGCCGTTATTGCAACTCTTGATCGCGGTTAAAGAAAATACTTCATTTGGGCCTATCACTAATGCCAGTCCAAAGCTGGCTGCAATCAATACTTTTGTTGCTGGTTCAAGCACCCAGGAAAATAGCGCTTTATATAAAACATTTGTCGCGCTAAACCAGGCGCATGCCAGTCTGGAGTCTGTGCTAGGCGCGGGTGATGTCAACGCCGCGGCGTTTAAAGCGGCAGCCGCACACATGAAAAACCCTATCACCAGTACCGACTTTATTACGGTGTTATTCAATACCGCGGACAACACACCCGCGCCATTGAAATACTGGTTAAATAATCTGGCTAGCAAAAGCTGGCATATAATTTTGCAAAACTCCGCCCAGTATATTGAACAACATTGGGAAAACAGTGTAATCACTACGTATAACTCGCAACTCGCGAACCGTTATCCCTTCTCGGCGACGGCCAGCAAAGAAGTTTCGCTGGAACAATTCACCAAGTTTTTAGGAACGCATGGTGTAATAACCAGTTTTTATCAAAATTATCTGCAACCCTTCGTCGACACTAACCCACACGGCTGGTACTGGAAAAAAGTCAACAATGACCAAATTCCTTTCTCGCGCAATGCCTTGAATAATTTTGAACGGGCCGCAGACTTACAACACACCTTCTTCCCCAATGGCGATAACCAACTGGCACTGAAATTTACCTTGCAACCGCTGGCGCTGGAAAGTGATATCCGACGGTTCTCACTCAATATCAACGGGCAGGGCATTCAATATGAGCATGGTGGTGTGGCGATTCCCCAAGTGATGAATTGGCCGGGTAATAAAAACGCCCGTTACACTTCGCTTAATTTCCTGGCGAAAAACGCGCCGCCAGTCAATTACAATTTAAATAGCGAATGGGGCTGGTTCCGGTTAATCAACAAATCCACCCAAAAAATTATTTCAGCAAAACAATTGCTGCTTACCTTTGAGTTAAATGGCCATAAAGCCAAGTATTACCTCTTTACCCAATCGCATTTAAATCCATTCATGCAAGCCAATCTGGAAAGCTTCCATTTGCCCCAGCAATTGAATGGCGAAGCATAACAATCTTTCTCCACTGCCTTTACCGCAGTGGAGAAAAAATATAATCCTTTGTATTCAGTAGAAATTTATAATAATAATGTATTTTATACTATTGTATAAATAGTGATCGCCTCATTTGAGGAATCCCCTCACACAAAACAACTATACAAAATTGCTTACATAGTATAAAATTTACACTCAAACTATTAGATAAAACGAGGCGTAAAAACTATGCAATCATCTTCTGAGATTAGCAATACTTCACAACTTCCTGAACAAATGATTCGTATAAATGTAAATTATCTATTGGCTACCGCCGATGACTGTATGCTCGCAAACGCGCCTGACGCGGCTCTCGCTTATTACACCCTGGCATTGTCACTTTACTTTAGCTTTCCTTTTCCACTTAGTGAGGAAGAACGATTAACGTTAACCCTTACGCAAAATAACTTTTTAAACCTATTGTTCAATAAACCTTTAATAATAGAGTCGCCATTTTTTAATAAACTAATAGAATTATTTAATTTTTACGTCGGCGTACAATCCATTATTACCCTTGAGCCAATAGATGGAATGTTATTAAGAAACAATATTGACGTCATGACCAGACATAAATTGGCAGATATCTGGGATATATTAGGCACACATTTTTATGCTAAAGCTCAATACTTAGATGCTGGCCTTTGTTATCAATCCTCGCTGGCTCAAGCTAACTTTTTAGCAAATTATAATTTGTCAACTTTGGCTCAGAACATCAGAGCGTGCGCACACAGTATTTATTTTTCCGCAACGGAAAATTTGACCCCGGATAGCCAATTGATAAGCATTCTGCAAACGGCCTTGGCCCAGCTAAATTTAATACCAGCACAGCATAGGTTTGCAATGGATGATATCAATTGTGTGGTCATACAATCATCCCTCACTTTATGGCTGCTCAGCAGAGCCAACCAGCTTGCGGATAACAAATTAGAACGCTTTAAAATGCTAGAGGTAGCCGATACGGAAAATAATACGCTCACCGCGCTGGTAACAACTCTTCAAGAACAATGCGCTGATGAATCTATCAAAATTCGTCTTCAACAAGCAAAACTAAATCATCAACTCGATTATTTAACATTAATGAAAAATGTTACTACCTATGATAATGCCGCCTCGATTTTTACCGATGATGCACTCACAGTCTTGAACAGAAGTAGATTTTATTCATGTTCATCTGCGCCCGAAGCTGAAAAACCTTCTGCAAATTATGAAGGTGCAAACAAAAGATTAAAATCGGGACAATAAAATGGAATCTTTTTTAAATCAAGATTATGAATACACGA
The DNA here is from genome assembly GCA_040389045.1 of Pseudomonadota bacterium. GTDB lineage: Bacteria > Pseudomonadota > Gammaproteobacteria > DSM-16500 > DSM-16500 > UBA5158. The sequence continues at coordinate 100,462 of JAZKAT010000024.1, forward strand.
TGGAAACGGCAGCGGAAAAAGAGCACCGCTTAAGAAATACAATTAAGCTTTACACGACCGCTGCCGATAATTGCCGAAAAGCCAATCAAACCCTGAACGCTATCATAAATTATCGATTAGCATTTTCACTTATTGTCGTTAATAACATTCAACTTACGGTTGGCGAGCAGCGTTTTTTTGCAGTGCAAAAACAACGATATTTTGAATTATTGACCTTCAATCTGGAATTAAAAAACTCTTCTTATATCGCACCCGAAACTACCACCTACCTAGCTTTACAGTTTGATGACATTCAACAAATCTTTAGCCTGTCAAACCTGAAATTAGATAATAACACTCTGCAGATCGATGACGCTTTACGCCTGGATTTAATTTATGCCTGGGAATTCATGGCGGACCATTTTGTTAATCTGGAAGACTATAAAAAAGCTGCATTATGCTATCAGGTGATTTATACCCAAACCTGGCAATTTAAAGAAATGATGGAACACACTGCTTTATTAGCTAAATGCTCCAGAGACTTAGCTAAGGCTTTGTACCTGCAAGCGAACCAGAAGCATGACTTTGATGAACCTATACACTGTTTCACCACTGCAATACAATTATTAAAAGAAATCCCCATAGAATTTAAACGCAATGCCGACGATTTCTATTATTATGAAGCGCAGAAAGGATTGCCTTTAGCACTGGCGGCGAAATGCCAACAATTATTAATTAGTGAATTTGAAGATGATTTCACTACTTGTCAAACTTATTTAAAAATGGCGATTAATGAAAACGCCAAAATAACTGTCAACTCTCCTGAATATACCATTCATCAACGACAATTCATTAAATCGCTTGAAAATTTTCTTCCCAAGTTGCTTTTAAAGCTTAATCTTCAGGTAAAAATTAAGCTAGGTAAAATTATCATCGCCGAATATGATAAAATAAAAGCTAGCTGGAACAAAAAAAATGAAAGAAAGGTTTTCCAGCTTTATGGAACATTGATTATGAATTATAAAGCATTACTGATGCAGCAATGCCATAATGAATCGTCGTTTGAGGTTTTACAAGATGCACAAAAATACTTGAAATGCATGTTACTTGAAATAAACCATGTCCCTCGCGCCTTCAAGAATAAAACACAACCTCTTTATTACTCTTCATTAAATGAATATGCTTTTATTAAATTAAACTCCCTCTTTAAACATACAGCTCCTGCCTCAGACTTTTATATCAAGGAAATACTGGACGTAATATCTTTAAATGATGACGCCGGTATTTTTTTAAGTGACCCAACTTATTCTTTTCCTGGGAAAGACCGATTTTACCTTCAGCAACGTGAATTCGCGAACCTGCTTATCGCTTTAATTTCCAGAATTACTTTGAGTTATTTTTCGATTGAGTTGATCAGCGCATATTATATGGGCGCCATTCAGGCGCTAGCTAGAATTCCTGTACCAGACCAACTCTTGGACGACCGCGTCAACTTAGTCGATTATCGAAGTAAACTTGCTGAAAATGTTATTCGCGTTCTTATTCCATTGAACTATATTAATGTTATGTATAATGACCGTGACATTGGCATTTTAACTAACGTCGAAAATCAATTACTTAAAATTTCACCGCAGTTTTTTACTGATGCCAACAAAATTGCGCTTAATTTAGTTAAGGATGAATTGACGCTTAGAGAAAAAGTAAGATTGTCACCACCAACAACCCAGACTCCATCTGTTGTGTTCAACCCCGTAGCACAGCAGCAGCCCGCTAATGTTTTTAATGGCCGTCCCATTGAACTGCAGCCATTACGGATTTCATATCTCCATGCATTCAACTATTCCATGCCACCACACAGCATTTCTTTTAGCTATCCAGCGGGGCAACCACTGCAAAGTATTTCTGTTTACTATCCAATACCACTGCAACCACAAAGTGTTTCTTTCCACTATCCAATAGCACCGCTACAAAATATGACTCCTTTTAGCGGCCCGGTGGTTCCACCCCAGGGGCAGCGCCATCCATTCTATATGCCGGTAGCTAAAAGGACGACGACACAAGAGCAACAGCAGCAGTTGCCTGCCGGCTATGTTAAGAAATAACGAGTGGCTTACTTCGGCAGACTTTTTACATCCGGATTTTTGGAATAAGCATCGAGAATTTCCTGGAATAATGTATCCGCGATACTTAAATTGTTGGTTTCTTCGATCACGCCCACTTTTTCTTTAAATGTCGCCAAGCGCGCTTCAACCAGTGATTTTACCGAACCTGATGGGAATAAACTCGCTAACACCCGCCGCGCTTCGGCCGGCCCTAGTTTTGCGTAAAGCTTGTTTCTGATACGCGCATCTTCCGCCGTCGTACTAAACGACCATAATTCAATTGGCCCTAAGGTACTGGTTAGCAACTGCGTATTGATACCATTCTTCGTGGAAAATTGGGCAAGGAAAGTCGCGCCACCCGCTCGTGGACCATGGACACGGGTTTTCAATGCTACCCGCGCGGTTTCTGACAAACCGAAAATTTCGGTGGAACGTTTGATGGCCTGTTCAGGGCCGGCATCCATAATGAAAACCGAGGTGGCAAATTCCACCATGACTGGATCAAAATCATCTAGTGATTGCGATATCAAAGCAATTTGCACATTCCATTTTCTACCTTCGCGCATATCTAAAATAACCTGGTCACGCACCGCGCGGGCTTTCGAGGTACGATGGAATTCGTCATAGACAATACGCTTGGCATCTTCACGAATTTCCGAGATGCGTTTTCTATGGTATTCGCGATAAGCCTGCGGGAAATCCACCAGCACATCTTCTGTTAAATAATAATGCCGGCCTAAAGTGTAACGCGCCAACATATACATTACCGCGGTTTGACGTTCCGCGGCGTCACCGCCACTTTTGGCAACTTCATCAAGGTCCAGTGAAACAACCCGTGCATCACCAATATCAAATTGCGACACGTTCGACAAAATCGGATATTCGCGCACCGCGCTGGAAATCATCCGGCTAAATGCCTGGATTAACGGTTCACCCGTAGGCGCTTTAACCTGTCCATATAAATCCTCAACCACCTGGGTACGGCAAATCGCCGCCGCATCAGCTAACAATGGCATGGCAAAACGTTGCGCCAGCAACGCTTCATGGGGGAAACCCGCCAGGAATAATGCATCAGTAACTTCCCACCACGTAGTACGCTCATCACGCACGAAACCAATTTCACTAAGAATATCATCCACCAATAAATCGATGCCTTTCGTATAAGGATGCGGCTTGGCATCATCCGCGAGATATTTATATAACTCATCAACGACCAGGCCAGCCATGTCGGATATACCATCATAAGGACGTTCAGCCCCTAGTGGCGTAGCCAGCAACGTAATGAAGTTCACTAAAAAGCCGCGTTCCTGCGCCGTAGGAAAACGCGTACCCAATTGCGTATCAAATGGATTGATTGAATTTTCCGGTGTCATGCGTAAGCGATGATAAGCCACTAAATGACGGTCTTCGGGTGGCAATGCTTCTTTCAACAAAGAAATTAATCCGCTGCTGGATGGCCCGATATCAACAATCGCGATACGCGGCAGACGCATCAAGCCGCCGGACAGACACAGTGCAAGGTTGAGCGCATTCGATAACACGGACTTACCAGAACCTGGTCGCGCATACATTAAATCAATCCAGGTGGTTTGCATTGCCGAACCCGGCTGATAAGGCCACGGTTTGCCATCGGGTGATCGTAGTAATAGTGCGCCGTGTTCCCATGAAGAAGCCGGACGGGCAAACGGTAACATGTAGGTCACGTCGGATAGCGGCGCAATCGATGGTGTTGCCACACTCGTTGCGGTAAAACCTAAGGCACTAGAAACAAAACCGCCAAACACATCACCTGACACTTCAGAAACTTCACAAGTTCCCCAGCCTTCAACCGCTTTTGCCAATTCCGCGGCACGTGTACGCAATAATTTTAGATTTCCTTCCGGCGCCCAGGTGGCCAGTGAAACCTGCAGTTTAACCATGGCATCATCGGTATTCGTTTCCAACGTACGGAGCAAATTCACGGAATCGTTTACTAAAGCATTATGGGCGGCAGTCCAGCTAAGAATACCCGCCATCATGGATTTAAATCCTAAAGCTGCCAAGCCACCACTTTGAATCAGATATGACATGCGCCAGGGCACATGGGTCGCCAAGGTACGGCTAAACAGTTGGATAAATGATTTTAAATCCTGCGGAAACAAATCGATGAAAATAGAAGTATAAATACGATCACCGACTCGTATGGTACGTAAATCAATAGCCTCCGCGTCGCGCGGAAATACCTGACGCGCCAAGGGCGGATACATTAGCCCTGACAATTCATTGGCTGCCGGTCGCACTTCGCGTATAGGAATTTTATCGCCCGGTAATACCGGCTTCCATTCTAAATCGGTAAAATCAGGATCGATAGATTCACGAATCGCACGCAGCGCTGTGTGCACATCCAATAATTCGCAGGCAATACTAAGGCCCGACAGGTCTGCCACCAGTGAACGCGCAAATGAAGAGTGTGATTCGCGAATATCCGGCAATGCCGCCAATAAATTCTGGCCATTTTTATAAGGTGGAATTTTGTTTGTACGAATTAATTCTAACTTATCTTTTACCGCGCGATTCATTTGCTCGCCGCTAATGGATGCGGGACGGGTCCACAAAACAAAATACAATTCTTCCTTAGCGCAATACTTCGCTAGAAAATCGATGCGTTCTTTAAATAAGTCATCGAGTTTTAATTTTAAACGGGTAGCGGTTGCGCGGGCAGGAGAAAGAATTTCTTCGAGTACGGGTTTGACAGCGGTCTTATCGTAAAAAAAATACGCCTGCACCACATGGCCCGGTCTTTTTAAAGTGGCTTGTAAACTTTGGGTTAAACCCGCATGAATAGCTTCAAATTCCTCAGTACCGACCAGCTTGGTCACACCCGCAACTTTAATCAGCGAAACCAGCGAGCCATCACGGGCGACTAAAGTATGTTTATCATCGGCCGTTTCCAAATCGCAATAAGATTCTGCGGTTTGTTTTAGCTCGGTGCTAAACCAAGCCATGAGTGAGTCAATACCATCTAAAAACGGGTCTATAAAACTCATTGTCAATCCTTAGACATTCTTATTAAGCTTGAGCTCCATCCGATTCGGTAGAAAGTTCTTGTAAGGCCGCCGCGGCCCAAGTATCCAATTGAACTTTAAATTTAACATACGATGGCAGCAAACGGATATCTTTCAATATTTCATTCGGTTGTCCTGGATGCTCAATATTATATTCTAAAACTAACTGGCCAAAGGTGGCGGGATTACTGGTGGCAGGGCCGAATTTGTTTTCAATAATTTGACTACGGAATTTGAAACCACGATAAATAGCTTGCGCGCTTTCCTGATAGCCAGTGCCATTACCCATCGCGCAAAACAATACATGACAAAAACTATTTAAATCAGCTTGAGAAATTTCAGGAGCATAGATAAGTTGGCCACCGCCCATATCTTCCATCCCTAATGTTTCGAGGAACAAACACTGCGAACAAAAACAGCAAGCCGTGACCATATTGCTAAGCTTGTTGTTGGTATAATTAGCGTCAAGGTTCACAATTTCCTGGAATTCTTTCGCCTGGAAACCGCAATATTGACAAGTATAATTATCACGCTCATAAACACGCCGCGCAATTGGCTCAAATGCTTTATCTTGACGGCGCCTCACGAAGATGCGCCATCCCGTTAAATTTACTGCCAATTGTAGCTCATGCATAGTTATGACAACTTATGCTTAACTGGATTTCGTTCCACCAAATGTGGTAACACCAGAAACCCCAGCGACAGTACCACTTTGGCCAAACAGCGTTGCGCCTGAACTTTTAAATACTGAAGGGATAAAAATCAGCGCGGCTGCAACGAACAATAAAGCGATTGGCATACCAATTGGAATCTGTGTTGGATTATCTTTGTGAGCTTTGAATTTGACGATTGAGCCTACTGCAAAGCCCATACCAGCAACATAGGATGCCGCGGTAATAAGTTTTGCAACACTACCCAGGTTACTTGTCACCTGGTTAGCAATACCGCCCAGACCACTGTTAACAACAGCGAGCGCGGCTGTGGCAGCACTAAAGCAAGTCAAACCACCTATCCATAAAACAATTTTTTTTACGGTTTTTTTATTCATTACAGAAAGCTCCTTCTAGAATAAAAACGAACATACTCGCCAACACCATCAACAGGCACGGCACTCGGTTTAGCATCTCATAAAATTAACTATTTGGCTACAATCAATGATTGTAGGCTATTAAAAAATAGCAGCTATTGAATTTTTACAGTGAAAGAAAGTTCAGGAATTACTAAGTACCGTTAGTGATAATGCCGGTTATGCCTAAAGTGCCATTGATGGTGTCGAGAAAACCTGGGAGATTGATACACATCACACCCGCACCGATGTAAGTCATGCCTTTACCGAGTGATGCACCCTGACCACCGCCGCCAAGCGCGCTAAGAACCAGCAATCCTCTAATAAATGCAACAGTACCAAGCAATTGAATTAGAATAAAAGCATCCTGGTATAGCACCGTATAATCATCGTTCGAAGCGGGGACATAGGCATAAGGATTAGGAAAATTGGAGTCGCCCCAAAAAGTTGTTAAGCCAGCTTGTACTGAGGAAGGCAAATACAATAACGCCGCGCCAACAGCCATCATAATTAACGGGCCTTTTAAGTGTTCATTCTGCGCCATCATATTACGTTGTTCACCGAAAGCTTTTAAACCTAAAACCCCTTTATAGATAAACCATATTCCCATGACATAAGCAGTTGCTGTCACCAGTTGCATAAACTGCGGCACCTGGGATATCAGGTTTTGCAACATGGTCGCCGCGTCAGGAACATCGGCAAAAGCGAGCTGGGTATAAAAACAGGAGAATGAAGCTAGCGACAAAAAGAATGCTTTTGTTAAGGAGGGTAGATATTTATTAATCTTATTTGGCATGAATACAGCCTCTGAGCAGTAGTATACTTTTTGGATGGCCTTCTCTTAATTTTAGGCTAAAAATACCAAAAAATCCTGTATTTGAACTTTTTTTATCATACCACTGTTTCAACTGTTTTAGAAAAACTTCTTATTTAATCGGTACTTACGCCATAGGCCAAATTCATAATATGGGAACCGGTATCAATTTGAACCACCCCATCATAGGGATCAATTTTCATGATACGGCCATAGTTTTTCAGGATATCGCCTTCAGCCACAGTGACTGTTTCGCCATTATCAGACTTCAACCAGGCCCGGCCCGGAATAATCGCTTGAACACTATAGGTCAGTTTAGGTTCTCCAGAAGGGGCCAGCGCAACAGGTGCATTGGGTTCTAGTGGGCCCGCGGCCATGGAGCCTGATCCACCACGACCTGGTTTCAAGTCTTGAATAAGATGCCCTAAATGAGCGAGCGTGGTTTCCATGCTGGCCAAGCGCTGCGTCAAGTCTTGAACTTGATTTTGTAGAGCCGCGTTTTGCGCTTGTTGTTCCGCAAGTTTTTGCGCGTATTGCGCGGTTAACTTGGCGCTTTCCTGTTCCAGAGCGGCAAGCTTTTCCGCGGGCGATAAATTAGAGTTAGGTTGCGCGGGATTATAATAAGTTTCCGCAGGTGCGACTTTTGGTGCTGGCGCGATAACAGTAGCTACTGTTTCAGGAAGAGGTGGCGGTGGCGCGGAAATGGTGGCGCTTTCTGGCATACCCTGCGCTGCAGTGGTTGCCGGTGGTTGCATAGCCGCAGTGGTTGGCGCAGCGCTAGTAGGGCTACCCATAGACATGGCTGGCGCTTGTGGCAATGGTTGAAATTCGGCTGCGGATTGCGCCGGTGCTTGAGCAACTTTTATGGGTTTCGGTAATTGTTTCATCATCGGTTTTTGGACGGGAATGGTACCGGCGTTTTGAGCGAAATCGGTATTGGGTATCGCAGTTGAGCTAGGCGCAGAAATCTTGTAAACCAGAAATATTAACAGCATGAACACGCCTACACCAATAAGTGGCTTACGATATTGGTTGAGCCTGTCTTTCAATGGTATAGAAGCAACAGGTGACGCAGTCTTGGGCGCTGGTTTCGCAGGAGTTATTTCCGGCTCAACTTCATAACCGCCCTGGTCATCGGAAAAATGATATTCACCGTCTTCCTGGCCATCGTACTTGTTATCGTCTCTCTCATGTGCCATTTTTAAAAGCCCCTGTTTTAAATTCCCTCTATACTAAAGGTATAGCATTAATTCCATATATTACCTTATTTTACGGGTGCCGCTTGTACTATTCCCGCACCTGCGCCACCGCCTGTTGCAGGTGAATCTCCTGATGGTACGTCTGCCATAAATAATATACCTATTCCTACGCCAGAGTTAACTTTAACAGTGACTGGCGTATTAACATAATTTGCCAATGCCGCGCCAAACGTCGTACCTACCTGACCTAATGCTACCGCAATTTTCTCGCCAGGGCTAAGTTGTGGATGCGTGTTAGTGGTACCAAAGATACCGCTAGAGGTCGTCGATCCAGACTGGCTGATACCATTTGCATAACCGGTTACAAATGATGAAGCAAACATTGTGCCATAACGGAGCATGTAATGGTTATTGACACTGCTGGCCATGACAGTACGCGCTGTATCAGGATCGATAGCAAATGCGGTCACCGATTTCATTTTGGGCCAATCGTCTCTGTTCATGATGCTAAAGTTCAAGCTAACCTTGTTCTGGCCTTGTGCCAGCGCCAGTTTTCCTAGGAGTGTTGCACCTTTAAATACGCCATTAACAATAGTTGCCATGACGGGAGTATCGGGATAATCACTATCAACCGCGGTAGTTAACACTGCGAATAAAATGGTTCCTGCTTTGAGCAGCGGCGGTGACTCGTTTCCAGAACCACCACCATTGCCGATAGTAGTTTTTTCACGGGTGGTCGTTGTTGTGCTACCCGCTCCGCCGCTACCCTTACCGGCTTCAGAGGCACCCATTTTAGCCTGCATAACCGGTGCCTGCCAGGAAGCAATCAGCGCCTGGGCCTGGCCAGTCATTTGACTAATTAAATCTTGTATATGCTGTTGCTGTTCTTTTGCGGCTTCCGCTTCCGCCTGCGCTTCGGCTGCGGCAAATTGCGCGGCTTGATCTGGCCCCGAAGGCGCGCCACCACCTCGGTTGACTGGAACAGGTGGACGTTGTGAGGCGAGACGTTTTTGCAAACCAGCAAAACTTTCACCGCCGGGAACATTGGTTTCAAGACCGGGAGTTGCTCCCGTAGGTGGTGCGACGGCATTAACATTTCCCGGCACCGGCACGTTAGCCGTCAAGGCGTTATACTCGCGTTGCAAAGCCGCCGCTTGTTCCGGCGTGATTAAACCCGCCGCTACCGCACGTTTCAATTCAGCAGCATATTCAGCCGGCGTCGCATTATTCGCTTGCATCTGGGTCAACCTGGCAGCTTCCGCACGTACTGCGGCCAGTCTGCCGTAATCCCCTTTTAACTTCGCCGCGGCGGCGGGCGAAAGTTTACCTTCACGAACTAATCTATCAATAGCGGCATTGTATTCTTCCGTAGATGCCTGACTACGTTGTAACTGTTGTAATTGCGCTGCACCATCTGGCGTAAGCTGGCCATTGGCAACTAAACTATTAATATCTCCTATGCCACCCGCAGCGACTGCAGCACTGTGTGCGGCATATTCCGCTTTTAATCTTGCGGCAACATCGGGAGGAATTTTTCCTTGCCTGACCATTTCATCAATTGCGGCATTGTAATCCTGGGGTGAGAGATGGCGTTTTTGTAAGTCCATCAAGGCACTGCCCGTCGCCTGACTAATGCGACCTTGTGAAACTAATGACCCAACTGAAGTCTCCATTGCTTGATCGGCGGCCGCCTGGGTTTCACCCGCACCACCCCCATGATCAGCAAGATATTGGGCTTTTAATTGCGCGGCGACATCTGGTGGGATCTTGCCTTCTCTGACCAATTCGTCAATCGCAGCATTATAATCTTGCGGGGATACATTCCGATTATATAAATCCTGCAAAGCATTTGCCGTGTCCTGAGTAATCTTTCCTGAAGCAACCAGTCCGCTTAAGCGTTCCGCATTGGCTTTCAATTTCTGCGCTACATCGGGTGGGATTTTTCCATCTTTAACCATTTGATCAATGGCCGCTGCATATTGTTGTGGCGTCAAATGCTTGTTTTGCAACGCCAAAATTTCATTAGCGGTGGCCTGTGATATTTTACCCTGGCCAACCAAATCACTAAGGTCTTGCGCATTTTGCGCTTCGGCATTGGAAACGATATCCTGCAAAGTGCCCGATACCGCTCCTGTCGTTCGTTGTGCTTTGTATTGCGCGAGTAATTTAGCCGCCGCTGCAGGCGTCATTTTTCCTTCCGCAACCAGTCGATTTAATTCAGCTTCATATTCACTGACCGGAACATTGCGTTTTTGCAATTGTCCAAGATCACTGGCGACATCTTGCGTTATTTCACCTGAAGCAACCATGTCTTTCAACATGGAAGCGCCTTTTTCGGCCGCTTGTCGGGCTTGTTGTTGGGTATATTGCGCAAGTAATTGGGCTGCGGTATCAGGAGAAATTTTACCTTCTCTAACCAAACGATTTAATTCTTCGGCATATTCCCCCGGCGTCACATTGCGTTTTTGCATATCCAGCAAATGCGCAGCGACATCAAGCGGCAACTTGCCCGATTTGATTAACCCATCCATGGTATGCGCAGCTTCTTCTGCAGTCGCATTGGCATGTTGTTTATCATAAGTCGCCAGTAATCTTCTGGCTGCTTCTGGAGAAAGTTTGCCTTGTTTAACTAAATTATTTAAATAATCTGCATATTCACTCACCGGCACATTTCTTCTTGCCATATCTAATAATTGATTGGCATCGGTTTGTGAAAGTTTGCCATTTTTAACCAGGTCATTAATTTCATTGCTGACATCCGGATTATCCGGATTTGGACACACCAGAGTACAATCACCTGAAGGCGTTGGCGCCGCCTGTTGTTGCACACCCGGCGCATTCACCAGAGTTGGCACCGCGCTGGCGCCACTGACTTGCGCTTGTTGAGCAGATTGCGCATTAGCCTGCATCAGGGCACGGTAGTATTCAGGCGTTAACTGACCACCTGGCACCGATTGCAACGAAGGAGCGCCAGCAACTTTGGCGTTACCTGCCGCTTTCGTGCCACCGCCTAACATTTTGGTAGCGACAATAAAGATGCCTACCAGACCCAGCACTGTCCCCACAATCATGAAGACCCGCGATCTGGCGCTGGCTTTTGAAAACATTTGAGCTATCTTCGACGCCATTAGAATCCCTCAATCTTAAGTTCAACAGGTTCGCCATACAGGGAAACTAAAACCGAAGAGCTACGTTGAACTTCATAAGCATACATGCCATCGGGACTGACCATTTTGCCCATCCATCCTGGGGATAGTAAGGTAAAACGGGTACGTAAAAACATTTTGTCACCCATTAACCAAGCCTGACATTCGCCGCCTTTCACCGTCAATAACTTACTGCCCGGGGGCGCAATACCATCCAGCACACTTAACAATAATTGGTTCGCGCTATTTGGCAAACCATTATCCATCGGAATATCTTTTGAATTGGGGCCTAGACCGGAAACATGTACATCGGTACGAAAATCCACAACGCGTTGCCCGGAAACGAGTTCCAATGTTATCGGTGTCATTAATCCAACCAAACGCACAACGATATCGCCATTACTGTACGGTGCATTGGCTTGCATTAGTAAAACATTACTTTTCGAATCCCATTGAATGTTGGTGGCCTTAGGATCACCTATGTAATATCCCGCAATTGGCCAGGGCGCACCGGTAGAATCAACAAACACTAACGATGTCACATAACCTTTAGAAAGACGAATCGCGGGCGGCGTAGTACCCGGCGCCAGATTCATAATGATGGTGGTTGATACGGGTTTCGGTGGCACCGTCGGTGGCGTGGCGGCAGCGCGTTGTGAAACATCCAGCAATTGCCGCAGCTTGATAACTTGTTGGGGTGTTAATGGCATATTTTGCTGCAGTAAAGCATTAAACGCGGTATTCGCATCCGCACTGGTGGACATCACTGGCGCCGAATCTAAAATTGCGTCGCGAGATTCTTCATAAGTCATGGGTTTCGACTGTACTGCGGGAGCATTTCTGGAAAAATCGAAGCCTTGTCTATCCGTGGGTGAATAGGCATGCCGGATAACAGTGGTAGTAGTAGTCGTAGTGGCAGGCGCCATCGCATCAGTTTCTGATATGGCATCCTGCGCTATAGCGATTTGGCTGCATAATACGAACAGCACAATTCCAAATGCTATATTTTTTATAATTCCTTTTTCCATCAGTGCGGTCCTGGAGGGCCTGCCTGGCCTTGAGTTCCCTGTACGATTATATTGTCTATCTGTATTCCAGTTAGATTATTCAGCGTTGGCACTCTAACCACTAACGCTTGTATCACAATCGAAACTTCATCATGCCTTGACAGAGTCAGCTTATGGATAGTCAGTGGCATTTGTATCCACCATCCATATTTATCACCTAATAATCCCTGATTAGGTATGGTCGGTGTGCCATTCGCGCTGGCATTAACAAATTGTCTTCCTGTTTGCACTGTGCCGGGGTTCGCATATATATCCACCTGGGTAAGCAGAGTGCTCCATCCGCGTGGCGTAAAATACGGCTGCAGCTGCTTTATCTCATCATTATAATTTACAAAATCAAAGGTAAAAGCCTGCGGCAAAATTTGGCTGACCCATTGTATCAAATCAGCTTGCTTAATATAAGGCTTCGAAACAGGGACCGGCGGGAAAGCTCTTAAATCATTGTCAGTATAAAAACTAACGGGAGGTGGTTTAGTGGTAAATAAATAAAGGGAGCCAATCAACAGTAAGATAATCGCTGACAACAGCATGGCTAAAAGAATAAAGACTTTATAAAAGCCATCCCTGTAAAAATCATTCCTCAGGCGGACTATTTCTAACTCTTCCCCAGCCATTGCCACCTCATTCACTGCGCGGAATAGTTCAATATTTTCAGTACGATTAGCTTTGAACTATATCTCAGACATCCTAAATTGTATAGGGTCTGTAGAGATTTCTACTAGGTTAGTTGTAACGCGCCTCGATTTATTTTTTGATCATGTAGTAGGGGCCGCAGGTAATGCTTGCGGTGTGGTAGTTTGCGCCAGTTCCGCCACCATCTGCACAATACCCAAGCCATTATAACTTGATAAAATATTTTGCCTTTCAACGATAACTGTAACAATTAATGGATTCGAAAATTTGTTTTTATCATCATAACCAGGCGGCATTAAATAAGTGACTAACAATTGCATCTGAAATTTCCAGCCATATATCTTCGCTTTACCGACCGGCCCTTCAATTAAAAGTTTGGGCTGGCCGACGACACGGGCAATCGCCACTTGTTTACGGGTGTTTAAAGCCAATAAGTTATTGGAAGCATCTAAACCTTTCATGTAAGCGCGCCAGCCATAATCGGTAAAATATTTCTGCGCATCCTGAAGCTGAGAATGGAAATTCATAAAGTCATAAGAGTAGGCAGCCTGCACCCCATTCACTACCCAGGCAGCGACATCCGCTACCGGCATATTGGGTTGCTGGAGTGGAAGATCCATAATAAAACGGCCCGCGTCATCGGTGGCAAAATACAATGGACGCGGCGGATGTTTGACAATATAAACCAGCATGGTCGTCAATATCGCTATGGCTATCAGTCCGAACAAAAATACCGCCAGCATAATATGAAACTTTTGGCGATAAAACTTATTACGGATATTCACCATTACCAGCGGATCATCATCTTGCAATGTACGTTCTTCAATCATCGCTTATGCACCATGTACTTGACGCATTTCAAAAGATTCAATGCCAATAGCATCGGGATTAATGGTAGTGGGTACCTTCACCACGTTAACTATCACAAAATAATCGGTAGACCGGGATTGTTCAGCACTTTGATAAGTCGCCAAAAATGGTATTTGTATGTGCCATGAATAGCCTTGCAGCCCTGGCCCCTGACTGGAAATGACTGGCGGATCGGTCACCACACCGTAAACAAATAATTGCTGTTTAACCACCCGCGTTACCGTGCTATCAATCGCACCTTGATAAGCATCCCAGCCGCCCGGCGTAAAGTAAGGACGCGCCTGAGCAATTTGCTTAGTGTGATCAACGAAATTGAAAGTGTACGCTGCCACCGCAGCCTTGCTGGCCCAGCGGATTAACGTAGCCGGCATCAGGTTAGGCTCATCATAGGAGACTAAAGTCATCGCCCGTCTATCCTGGGTGACCGCGCTAAATACTGGCAATGGGCGATGCAAAATCTGGTACATCAATACGAGGGAAATACAAATGATGGCGGTAATCATACCCAGGATCAAATAAACCACTTGTTGATAGTAATTTTTATAAAACAAATTGCCTCGTTGCATGCCGTTAACTTCCTTTGGGCAATAACATTATTTGGCCACTAGTTGTTGTAATATAAAAATGCTGTCCGGGATGAAAAAAAATGAAATAGAGAATCGCCATTATCAAACAGATGATGATCACGGCTTCCACCACTAACCAATTCAACACCTTGTAATACTGGTCACGATAAAAAATACTTTGATAAAGCGTAATTTCACTGCGTTGTGCAATCATATCGCTGCTCCGCGCCTATACTGGCAGTTTTTCAAAAGTAATTTCAATCCGGTAATTGATGCCTTCAACCCAATTTAAATTATTGGCGGTCAACAAATTACAACCACCATGCCCTTTCGCCACTAAAACCCGGGTATTGACGCGTGGCCATAAGTATTTTTGAATGGCGACAGCTTGTTGTTCTGATATCAGACCATTTACTCTTTTATCACCCGAATCATTGGTGTAAGTATCAATACTTACTAACATGGTTCGGTAAAGATTAATATATTTGGCGATGGCATCGAAAGTAGAGTAAGACGCATAAATAATATTGTGAGACATCCCAAAGAAAACCTGATCAGAAGCCATCACTAACTTGACCTGATCACCTATTACCATCACTTTTACCCCTCGATTTTCGAGTTGGTCACGCAATGTGGTGTGATAATCAACATAAGCTCCCAGGAACCCTCCCAATGCCGCGCCACCCGCCAAACCCGGCAATAAGCCAGCGGTACCCGCGAAGGCCACACCGGCAACCGCACCGGTAGCACCGCCAAGTAATGCGCCTTTGGTCGTTTGCGGAGAATTTTGGTAAACTTCAGCCGGATCATCATCACCGGCATGGGTCAATTTTGCGTTGGAAGCTTCATAGGCGGTATCAACCTGGTCTGCGGCGCTGCGCTGGACTGTTGAAGAAGCACAACCAAAGAGTGTAAAAGATAAAAAACCAGTCAAAATAAATAAAAATCCCCTGCCTAAACAGGGGATTGTTGTTCGTTTAAATGAGATCAGTTTAACATCCATTGTTTCGACTCTTCCGAATCCCGATAAATACCCAACTTATATCACGAAATTTGGTTTCAGTAACCTTTCTCAATCTTCCGTGCTGGCAGTTTGTAAAGTCGTTAAAAACTCTGCGATTTCTTTAGCGGTTGTCGTTACCGTTGTAACATCTTGTAACAAGCCGGTTGTGTCTGGTGGATAATCGGTTGCCATTAACATATCTTTGATAATTTCACCGGTAATGGTATTGGCTTGAGAACCTGTTTTACCCATGACTCTTTCTAACAATTCCACTTTATCTTTGATCATCGCTCTGCTGACCAAAGGCTTACTGAAATTTTCAAAAGTAGCGGCACCCACCAATGTTTGGACTTTCTCAGGTAAAGCTACTTTACTGAATAAATTTAAGTGGCCAGCTTCCTCTTCCACCACTGGCTGCTCGATGCGACGCGGCTCTGCACGTGGCGGCGCACTCGCTGTCACTCCTCGCGCCCCTACTGCCACTTCATCGCTAGCTGCCATGTCAATCGTCATCGGCTCTGGTTCCGGCATATCATTGCGATTGTGGAAAGCTAACAAGGCGGACACGCCTTTTTCGATAGGATTAGTTTGGAGATTTTTTTTCATTTCATTAGCAACAATAGTAACTTCTTCGGATTCTTCATGAGCATCGCCAAAAATTACCGTCTGCGATTCCAGCAACTGTTTGAAACGCTCCATACGATGTTCCAGGTCTATCAGTACCCGGCCTATAGGCGGTTCAACTTTCAAAAAGTGATTAATGCGCATACGTTCTGCTGGCATAGGATTCGCGTAAAACATGCGGGCACGGATAATCTTTGATTTAAAGAAGATATGCGCTTCGCCTTCACGTTGATCTTTTAAATCCTGTAAATCAATACGGGCGCGTTTTTCGGAAGAAGCACTGCGACTATCCATGTAATTGTTTAACACGCTGCTCGCGTTGGTTTGGAATGAATCCACTTTCGTCACATAAGATTCACCGGCGGTTTTAGAGAAAAATTCCCAGGTTTCAATGGGATCTTCCAGTTTCATACAAATTTTAATGTTGGTGTTCGCGCCTATGGAAGCGGCTTCTTCTTTTGATGCCTTTTGGAATGCCGGTAAATCTTGTCCGGCGAAGATAACCGAGAACCCGAGTGAGCGCGCTTGCGCTGGCACTACCGCGAAGCCTTTTACCGCGTAATAACCATATTCATCAAGAATACACATATAGGGTGTAGGCGCGTTGGTTGGTTTGCGTGACACAACTTCTTTATAAGTTCCTTCAACCCCTTCACCCAAACCACCGGCCATCATGGCTTTTAACGAGGCAATAATAACTTTACCCAGGTTGGATAATTCATCCGGAGATTTTTCCAGAGCGGGTAACAATACGACTAGAATGCGGCGGTTTAATACCACGTCTTTTAAATCCACTTCCGCCAGATTGGTACGAATGATATGACCATAAGTATCAGCCAGCGAGCCGAATACACGGGTTAACTGCATGGTGATAAAACCATGTTGTTCTAATACCTGAGAACTTTGTTTACCTTTTTTGGAGCGGTCATAACCCGGCAAGTTAATAATATAGTTGACGATAGGTTCCAGAATTAAATCAGGTGTATCGGCCAGACTGACGGGTTCTTGATTATCACGAATAAACATTTTATCCATGGCAATCGCTTCCAGCCGCGTCAATTCAAAATAATTACGGATGGTGTTAGCGTCTAACAGGAGTTTCCCCGTGTCACGCATGTAGACTAGCACTTTCATCAAAGCTTCGACGAACACGATGGCACGGCCTTTCCACATATCACCGTCAGCGCTTTGGCCACCGGAATCCATGAGGCTCACCACCAGCTGCGTTAACATACTGGATGAACCATTGCAAAACGGGTTCATGGTATTGGATAAACGACGTTCCTGAGCGCCTACCACATCGCGCGCGCCAGTCATGAAGTTAATTAACAATAAATCATCTTCACGGCCCATGAAGCGGCACATCGAAAAAACTTTGGCGAATAAACTGTTATCGCCCTTGCCATCCACATACAAAAAGCCGCTGCCTTGTACCAGGGCGTTAAATGACAATGACACTAGCGCTTCGGTTTTACCGCTACCGGTTGAACCGAAAATCAAGACATGTGTGCGCAAATCATCATTGTTAAACCATAATTCTTCGTTAGTCTGTTTGCGATTACCGAATAAACTGATACCACGGGCTTTTCTTGGCTTGTTTGAGCCTGGCAAGGGATCATTATAATCTGGCGCGCCCGAACGCATAGGCATACGGAAAGGTAATTTGGTTTTGCGGGTGTAAGCATAAAGAAAAACAAAAAAAGCGACTAATGCCACCAGTTCACTGGCAACCGAAAGAAAAAACGCGGCGGTGGCAAAACTAATTAACAGACAGGCACTATTGACCGGGTCTTTGAAAAAATCAACGATACGCATCCCCATGGTACGCGTATCGCGTAACAATAACTGGGGTGACATCTCATGTTGTTCATCTAAACCGCGTTGCATAAAAATACCTATTTTATGTTGTTGGCTCGTTTGGTTCGTCAGGCTTATAGATAATTTCTTTTAAGGCTCCTTCCAGTGCATTGGTAGCTTCTTCCACCATAGGCACTAGCAATTTTCTTCCCATTTCGCGCTCAGCTATCCAATGGCCGTAAATCCCGGCCACTTCCGGAAAAGGGGTTTGTCTGCCAACCGTGTTCAAGGTGTACCAAAGACGACGATCTAATGGTTTCAACCACAGGAAATCCGCGGACGCCTGCACACCATCCAGGCGCGCGAGGGCTAGCATTGATGCCATAACCGTCATGACGTAGGCGTGCGACTCCATGACTTTCTTAACGGCTTTATCACCGCCATGTTTTTTTAACATTTGATCAATACCGGTAAAATCCAATTTGGTGATAGCGGTCTTGCTGAGTTGTCTTAACATAGCTACTGCGGCGGGATCACCCTGATAACGCGCGCAGAAAATAGCGAATAAGGCTTTGACATGCGGTGGTAGTTTTTCTGGACCAGCCCACAATGGGCCTAGCTGCATGGCAAATACTTTATTAGCATCACCACGTTTTAACCGTACTTCAATTTTATTCATTTCCTTGCGCGACATGCCTTCGGTAGGCGCGCGCTTGAATTCTTCCAGTAACTTATAGCGTTTGCAAAAAGGAATAGGCGTCAGCGCCATTGACCATGGCCCTTTATCGATATCTTGTTTTATTAAATCCAGTTTTGCGACGGGAACAATTTGCGGCCAGTTATCCTGTTCCAGGGTAACTAAATCTTTCATATTGTAAGTGCGCACAAAAACTCGCACGGAGTTACCAAAAAAAACGACGACGGCCAGTATCAAAATAAAAATGATGCAAGGAATACGTAAGTAATAACCTACCGCCGAACCAATCAACATCATTTGGTCCATGCTAGTTTTGGAAGGATCACTATTTAAAATAGCGTTGCGTACATCTTCAAGATTGTTAGTGAAATGACTTAACAGACTTATTTCAAATAATTTTAATTTAAAATAGGTGCTAACAATAATGGATTGTTCGGCATACCAGATTCCCGCAATCGCGGCAAATACAGCGGCCACCACCCAAAGTATACCGGCGGAATTATCACCTGAGCTACCACCACCTTGAGGTGCTGCGGCCATTACACTACCTCTGGCTGATTAGGATTACGTATATATAGTATAGACAATAAAGCCTTGGTTTCTTAATTATAACCCAAAAATAGCACTTTGAGGGGGATCATCCCTGTTGCTTTTCCCGGATTTCATCAAGAGTTTTACAATCAATACAGAGTGTTGCAGTTGGACGAGCTTCCAAGCGGCGTAAGCCTATCTCAACTCCGCAGACATCGCAATAACCATATTCCTTGTCATTCAAGAGCTGCAACGCTTCTTCAATTTTTTTAAGCAGCTTACGCTCGCGGTCCCGTGTGCGCAGCTCAAGGCGGAATTCTTCTTCCTGACTGGCCCGGTCATTCGGGTCAGGATAATTGATCGCATCATCTTTCATGTGCGTCACCGTACGGTCCGCGCCTTCCATAATTTGCTGCTTTAATAACGTGAGCATCTTAATAAAATGCTGACGCATTTTACCGCTCATGTATTCTTCAGCTTTTTTAGGCTTATACGCGACCATGCCTAGAGTTTCTAAGCTCGGTTCCAAAATGTCTTTAGTTGCTGCCATTACCATTCTCCTACCCCATCCTATATTTTAGTACAAGACAGGAATCTATACCAAAAAGCCTACGGATAGGCAATATAAACACTAAACAAATGAAAAATATAGCTAAAACTAGCTAATTTCAGCCATGTTGGCTTAAAAAAATACTACTTTTTTGCTATTTTACTCCTAATGTCGCCCTATCGTTACCTGATAAATCCTGATGAGTGACTATTTTTTCAAAACCCGCGGCTTTAAATAAGTCGGTAACCGCTCCCGCCTGGCGTACGCCATGTTCAACTATTAACAAGCCCTGGGGCTGCAAATAGTTATTTGCATGAGTGATGATATGACGTAAATCAGACAATCCATCTACGCCGCCAAACAAGGCAGCATGCGGTTCATAGCGCGCGACTGCCGGTGCTAAATCCTTATCGTTAATGGCAACGTAGGGCGGGTTACTGATAATTGCCGCAAATTTTTCATTGGGTAGCGCATCATACCAAAAGCCAAGATGAAAACTCACATTGGAAATTTTCAAGCGTTGCGCATTTAATTTTGCGACCGCCAGTGTGTCTGCATTGTTGTCCGTGGCATGCACATGCCAGGCGGGACGCGCGCTGGCCAGTGCTAACGCGAGCGGCCCTGCGCCAGTACCCAGATCAGCAATTTGTAGTGAAGCCGCGGCTGGCAATGTTGTTAAAATAATTTCTATTAATAATTCACTGTCAGCGCGCGGCACTAAAGTCGCGGGAGTGACGGTAAAATCTAGCGACCAAAATTCTTGACTGCCGATAATATAAGCCAGCGGTTCGCCTTGAGCGCGGCGGTTAATGTAGGTGGTAAAACCTTGTTGTTGCGCCAACAATAAGGGACGCTCTGGCCACGCCAGTAAATAACTGCGGACAACTCCCAGCGTGTGTGCTAATAAAATTTCCGCATCCAGGCGCGGGGAACTACTACTGTTCGTTAATTCCGCGGTCGCCCCGTTAATGGCGGTTAAGATAGTAAACTCAGCTAAATTTGCTTGCATATTATGTTACTCGCCAATCGTCGCCAGCAAATCCGTTTGATGCTCATGGACCAGGGCATTGATAATCGCGCCCAGATCACCTTCCATAATATCCGGCAATTTGTATAACGTCAGATTAATGCGATGGTCGGTTAACCGTCCCTGAGGAAAATTATAAGTGCGGATACGTTCTGATCGGTCACCTGTACCCACTAAATCACGACGTGTCTGTGCTTGTTGCTGTTGTTGTTTACTGCGCTCACTCGCTAATAATTTTGCGGTCAGCAATGACATGGCACGGGCACGATTTTTATGTTGTGAACGTTCATCCTGACATTCCACTACCACACCCGATGGAATATGGGTGATACGAATGGCAGAGTCGGTTTTTTGCACATGCTGTCCGCCTGCGCCTGATGAGCGAAAAGTATCAATGCGTAAATCAGCAGGATTAATGTTAACGCTTTCGATTTCATCGACCTCAGGCAATACCGCCACGGTACAAGTAGAAGTATGAATACGGCCTTGCGCTTCTGTTTCCGGGACGCGTTGCACGCGGTGCACCCCCGATTCAAATTTGAATTGCGAATAAGCGCCCTGACCAATGATACGCATAATTATTTCTTTATAACCACCGTGTTCACCATTGCTGGTACTGATGACTTCAACCTGCCAGCGCTGGCCTTCGGCATAACGGGTATACATACGTGCTAAATCACCAGCAAAAATTGATGCTTCATCGCCGCCCGCGCCCGCGCGAATTTCGAGAAATATATTATTATCATCATGGGGATCGCGCGGTAATAACAGCAGTTGCAATCTTTCTTCCAGTTGCGTTAATTCTTCTTCAACTATTTTTAATTCCTGTTTGGCTAATTGCTGAATGTCCGGGTCAGGTTCATTCAATAATTGTTGCGCATTGTTTTTATGCTCCATGTTAATCACATAGCGTTTGAAATTATTAACCACGGGTTCAATTTGCGCATATTCTTTCGAGTATTCACGGAACACATTTTGCTTGTTAATGATCTCGGCGTCCGCCATCAACGCACTTAATTCTTCATAGCGTTCAACTAAGGATTGTAGTTTTTTTTGAATAGTGGGTTTCATATCAACTCAGATTCTGACTGTGGGATTGCAAACAACTGTTGCGCTAATTGCAAAATATCAATGCGACCTTCAACACCGGCCTGACGTAATTGCACACTGGGTGCATGTAATAATTTATTGGTAAACGCATGGGAAAAACTCGCCAGCACTTGCAATGGGTCATCCCCGCGATGCAATTGGCGCGCGGCTTTTGCCAACTCGGCCTGGCCCATTTCTTCAATTTGCCGGCGATAAGCGCTGATAGTGTTTGCGACCATATCCAATGAATCTAGCCAGGCGATAAAATCATGGGCTTTTTGTTGAATAACTTCGGTGGCTTTTTCCGCCGCATGTTCACGGCCGCGCAAATTATGTTGAATAATGGTTTTCAAGTCATCAATACAGCGTAGCTGTACGCCTGGCAACTCACCCACCTGTGCTTCAATGTCGCGTGGCACGGCGATGTCGATGAGGGTAATGTCGTGTTTTTTGCGTAAGGATAAAATACTTTGCATTAATGTTTTGGTAATCAGTGGCTGCACACTGCCGGTTGCGGAGATAACAATATCCGCCCGTAACAATGCTTTGGATAAATCATCCAGAGAAAAAACTTCCACCGCATATTTTTTCGCCAGCGCGTTGGCGTGTTCCAGGTTGCGGTTAGCAATCAGTAAATTTTCCGGCGCACGCAGGGTCAAATAGCGCAATACTAATTCCGCGGTATCACCCGCGCCAATCACTAACACGGTGGCCCCAGTCAGTTCAGGACATAGTTGTTGCGCCAGGTTCACCGCGGTTGAGGCTACCGATACCGGGCATGCGCCGATAGCAGTGTTGGCGCGCACATCTTTGGCGACCGCGAATACTTGTTGAAATAACCGATTAAACAAAGGGCCTACACTGCCTGCGGCACAGCTTTCTGAAAAAGCTTCTTTCATTTGCCCTAACACCTGGGGTTCGCCTAACACCATGGAATCCAGACCGCAGGCCACTTGCATAATATGTTGCACCGCCGCTGCGCCATGATAAATATACCAGACGGGTTTTAACTCGCGCGCGCTTAAATTATGCTGACGACAAAACCATTCAAACAATAATTCTGCATTTCCCGCATCGCAATATAACTCGGAGCGGTTGCAGGTAGAGAGGATGACTGCTTCTTTAATATTTTCATGGGCCAATAAATCCGCGAGATAGATGGCAAGTTTTTCAGTTGCGAATACCGCCTTTTCCCGGATTTCAACCGGAGCGGTTTTATGGTTTATTCCACAGACAATGATAGGCATGGGTTTTTTTGGTTATTAAGATTGGGGTTATTTTATGTTAAATAGAGGCAAACCAAAAGGTTTTAAAAAGCGGCTGGTTGTTGGATGGGTTGAGATATAAAAGGATTGGGTGTACTCGTTTCGCACAATCAAGGTACTGTCATTCCCGCGCAGGCGGGAATCCATTCCTTGAAACCGCAATACCTAGGTATACTAATAATGGATTCCCGCCTGCGCGGGAATGACATAGGAGAAAGGCGGGAATGACAAAAGGAAGATTCACGGATGAATAACGCTATGTGTACTCTTAAAAACTATTTACTGGCCCTGCTTTGCATAACCATCCTGACCAGTTGCGCCACCACGCAAACCGCGCCCCAGGCGCCGCAGAACCAGGTTGTTGGCTGGGAAGCGCGGGCGAAAACTTTGTCCAGCATCACCCGTTGGAATATCAGCGGCATGATTGCGATCCGTAATCCAAAAGATAATGTCAGCGCTTCAATACACTGGAAGCAAACCCACAAGAACTATGCCCTGGATTTATTCGGGCCTATGGGAACCAATGCTTTCAAATTAACCGGCTCTCCCCATCAAGTCAGCCTGCAAAATCCGCATGGTCAAATGTTTTATGCCAGTTCACCTGAACAATTGCTTGTCCAACAAACCGGCTGGAACTTGCCCGTTTCCAATCTTTACTATTGGATACGCGGCCTGCCAGTACCCGGCGTTCCTGCGCAAAAACATCTTGATGCTTATAACCATATAACGCAGTTGGACCAGGAAGGGTGGCAAATTCAATATTTGCGCTACACTTCCACGAACAGCATCGATTTGCCAACCAAAATTTTTATGCGCTCGAATGGCTTGAGCGTGAAACTCATTATTAGTCAATGGCAGGTGAATTAATTAAGTTAAGCCATTGACACTGACCTACACAGCCAGCAAAATAGCGGCCTTATGAGAAACGGGTAGCTCTACTCTATTTTCTCTGACTCAACGCGATGTTGGGGTGTAGCCAAGCGGTAAGGCACCGGGTTTTGATCCCGGCATCCCTAGGTTCGAATCCTAGCACCCCAGCCACTTATTGAAACGCGCATGTCGAATATTTCTGAAAAACCCATATAATGAATAACCCGTGTAATTAGGAAAAGTACCGTGTCTGAGATAATGATTTTTAGTGGGAATGCCAGTCACGAACTCGCCCAGCGAGTGGTAGAACAACTCAATTTGCCACTGGGAAAAGCATTGGTAGGCAGGTTCAGTGATGGCGAAACCCTGGTTGAAATTCAAGAAAACGTCCGGGGCCGCGACATTTTCATCATTCAGTCAACTTGTGATCCCGCCAATGATAATTTGATGGAACTTATCATCATGGCAGATGCGTTAAGACGCGCCTCAGCCGCAAAAATTACCGCGGTCGTACCCTACTTTGGTTATGCCCGCCAGGACCGCCGCGTCCGTTCCGCGCGCGTGCCAATTACCGCAAAAATCGTCGCCGATATGATGGCATCGGTAGGCATCAGTCGTCTGGTCACGGTGGATTTACATGCCGACCAAATCCAGGGCTTTTTTTATATGCCCGTGGATAATCTTTATAGTACGCCTATCATGCTGGAAGATATTCACAAACAATCCTATCAAAACATTATGGTGGTTTCGCCGGACGTAGGCGGGGTCATCCGGGCCCGTGCTATTGCCAAACGCATTCCCGGCGCTGATCTCGCCATTATCGACAAACGCCGTCAGCAGCCCAATGAAGCGCAAGTCATGCATATTATCGGTGACGTGAAGAACCGCGATTGTATTATTGTCGATGACATCATTGATACCGCGGGTACATTATGCAAAGCCGTTGACGCGCTGAAAGAACATGGCGCTAACAAAGTCGCTGCCTATATTACTCACCCAGTGCTTTCCGGCAAAGCCATTAAAAATATTGAAGCTTCACAAATAGATGATTTGGTGGTGACTGATACCATTCAATTGCAAAATAATGCGTTAAAATGCAAGCGCATACGCTCATTAAGCTTAAGCCATATGATCGCGGAAGCCATCCGCCGCATCAGTGGCGCGGGGTCGTTAAGCAGGATGTTTATTGATTAAGATAGCTGTCATGCCAGCGTAAACTGGCACCCAGTAAGTTTCTCTGGATGCCAGCCTGCGCTGGCATGACAAATATTGTAAGCGTTCGGCAATGTAGACGGGCGAATGCTTACAACCGACCTACATTATTTGGCAAGTACTCTGCCTCTTGGGATTGTCTAGATGTTGCGTCAGTTTTGTAATGCTGCTGTTTTTGCTCGATATAAGTTCTTCAAAAAGATCACACCAGGCCCAAGGAGTATTACGAGAAAGGCCATGAGCAGGAACTATGACATGGTGACCGCCATACATCTCAAAGTAAAAATCAACACCTAAACGAGAAGCAGAATTATCAAAGTCAGAAGAGCCATCATCGTTTTTTAAAGTCCGAGCGGGAATATTTCCGTGATAAGTAAAATTAATAATACCAGCTTTAATAACTTGACCATCACGTGCCGACGAATGGTATTGCAATTTTCCAAGTCCATTGATACAAAATACCTTGGTTTGAATACTTGACCAATCACCCAAGCGATCAATATTTTCTTTAAACCATTTTGCAGCATCTTGTGAAATTTTAATATCAAAAATATAACCTAATGTGATCACTTCTTTTGGATCCGCTTGTAAAGCCTTTTCAAGCTGATCTATCACTGGTTGGCAGAGAGCTTGGAATTTTTTCGAATTTCTTTCATCGCTTGTTTCTCTAACTTTGATAATACCTTCACCGAATGCTTTTACTGCGGCCAAAATCACTTTGTTTCTGGCTTTATTTGCTTTCTTCGCTTCTTCTGATGTGATGACTTCTAATTGCCTATTCGTTTCTTCTTTTGATAATTCGGCTGCTAATGCTAAACGCTCAACGACGCCGCGATCTTTTTCTTCTAAATTTTCTTTAAGATTAAAATCTCCAGCCATGGCTGCAATTTCCAGCGGTCTTCCTTCAACAGTTCTGCCATTAGTAGCAGTTACTCTGACTGTATAATTTAAAAGAGAAGCGTCGTTTTTTACTAAAGCCACCGCCTCTTCCACATCTTCTTTTTCGCCAGACAGAATGAGTTTTGCAACATGATGAGCCTTTTTAGCCTTTAACTCATAAAGATTTACACCAAGAAACGTGAGTTGTTTGCGTACTTCTATAGGGAATGGTTCGATTTTGTCATCTTTCTGGGTATCAAAATCATCACCCAGATATGCTAATATAAGATCCTTCGGACCTGCGGGAATTGGACAAACTTGCATGAGTTCATTTGGTACCTTCTCGTTATGAGGGGACTGAGATAGCAATGCCATCGTAAGCAACGAGCTAGAAGCTGCCGAAGCACAGTTGGAAACGACGTCGCCTTTTTCCTCTTCTATAGATTTGAGTGCTTGTTGTGTGCCTGTAAACAATAATTGGCGAGACATTGAAAATAACCTTGGTTAAATAATTTACAGCATTCTAGCACGCTTTTACTTAACAAACGCTTAAACATAAATCAAATAGTGGGCATTTTATCGCTCCTATAAGCATATAATGCTTCAGAAATACCCTATTCTCAGTCCCATTTTTTAGCTTAGGTGAAAGTTATTATGTTGATTTATATGCAATAATTAGGTAGTAAACCTCCGAGCACTAAATCTGGATACTGTGGCAAACAGACTTAGCTAATCATCCTTGGTAATGCATTTACGAATACCAAATATTCTGGCCATTTTATGATCATATCGCTATTTAGCTGTGACTTGCCCCCTTTTTTCAGGTAGAATACCGCCCTCTTTAGATCCCGGTCGCAGGGGTCTTTGTCATTTACTAATTTTGGAGTAACACAAATGTCTGCTATCAAATTCGAACTGGACGCTGATGTTCGTATTGACATAGGGAAAGGTGCGAGCCGCCGCCTACGTCATGCAAATAAAGTACCTGCTATTATCTACGGTGCAGGCCAGGCGCCAGTATCACTGACCTTAGATCACAATAAAGTAAGTCATGCCTTGTCGCATGAATCTTTTTATTCGCACATTCTGAATTTAAAGATTGCTAACCAGGGCGAGCAAGTTATTTTAAAAGCGGTACAACGCGATCCTGCCCATCCACGCATTAATCATATCGATTTTTTGCGGGTACGCGCTGACCAGGAATTAACAATGCACGTGCCATTGCACTTTATCGGTGACGATAAAGCACCAGGCCTTGGCGAAGGTGGTGTGGTTTATCACGCGATTTCCGACATTGAAATTTCCTGTTTGCCTGCTGACTTGCCAGAATTCATTGAAGTTAACACTAGCGAAATGAAGCTCGATGAAACTCTGCATTTATCAGATCTCAAATTACCGAAAGGTGTAACGCTGACCGCACTTAGCCATGGCACTGAAGGCCATGATTTGCCAGTCGTTTCTGTTCACAAGCCACGCATTATCGAAGAAGATGTTGTTGCAGCGCCTGAAGTGGAAGGCGAAGCGGGAGCTGAAGCGAAAGCAGGCGAAGCTGGCGAAAGCAAAGACGAAGGCAAAAAAGTCGACGCTAAAAAAGAGAAAGAATAATTTTTCTCCGGGAGGTTTGCATTGTCAACGGGTATTCTTCTCATCGTTGGATTGGGTAATCCAGGCGCCGAGTATGAGCATACCCGTCACAATGCCGGCGAGTGGTTTGTACGCTCACTGGCCGATGATGCAAACGTCGTCTTACGTCCCACCACAAAATTTCATGGCGCGCATGGCATAGCAACGGTGAAAGGCCATGAGTGTCATTTACTCGTACCCTCCACTTTTATGAATTTAAGCGGGCAAGCCGTACAAGCGGTGGCTAGCTATTATAAAATCCCGTCCGCAGCTATCTTAATTGCTCACGATGAAATTGATTTGCCAGTCGCGACGGTGCGCTTGAAATTCGATGGCGGTGACGGTGGCCACAATGGTTTGGGCGATATCATCAGTCATTTAAACACGAAAAAGTTTTATCGCTTGCGCATTGGCGTCGGTCATCCTGGCATGCGCAAAGATGTAGTTGATTATGTTCTATCACCACCCAGTAAATCCGAGCGCAAAGAAATAAATTCCGCGCTGCAGGCAGCCGAGAGCATATTGCCTTTGGTGATGAAGGGTGAATTTCAGCAAGCCATGCATTTATTGCATAGCGAAAAATCATAAGAGATTAATCATGGGAATTAAATGCGGTATCGTAGGTCTGCCTAATGTTGGTAAATCAACGTTATTTAATTGTTTAACCAAAGCCGGCGTGGACGCTTCTAATTATCCTTTCTGTACCATTGAACCGAATGTAGGCGTGGTTCCTGTACCCGACCCACGGCTGGAAAAACTTGCCGCGATTGTGAATCCCGAACGTATTTTGCCAACGACTATGGAGTTTGTTGATATTGCCGGATTAGTGGCCGGTGCATCAAAAGGCGAAGGCTTGGGCAATAAATTTTTAGCGAATATTCGTGAAACCGATGCGATTGCGCATGTGGTGCGGTGTTTTCAAAACGATGACATTGTGCATGTCTCAGGAAAAATTTCACCGCAACATGATATTGAAGTCATTAACACTGAACTGGCCCTCGCTGATCTTGAAGCGGTCGACAAAGCAATACAGCGTTTACAGAAGCAAATAAAAAGTGGTGATAAAGCTATTCTCGCTGAAGCCGCGCTGCTGGAAAAAGCTAAAACGCACTTAAATTCGGGCAAAGCAGTGCGTAGTATGGATTTAACCAAAGAAGATAAAATTATTTTAAAACAATTACAATTATTGACGTTCAAACCTACGCTTTATATTGCGAATGTTGCCGATGATGGTTTCACTGATAATCCTTATCTTGACCAGGTGAAAGCAATTGCGACCGAGGAGAAAGCCAGTGTAGTGGCGATTTGTGCCGCGCTGGAAGGTGAAATCGCGGAATTGGATGATAGTGAAAAACTGGATTTTCTGGCTTCCATGGGATTGGAAGAGCCGGGCTTGAACCGCGTGATTCACGCCGGCTATAAATTATTGGGACTGGATACTTATTTCACCGCCGGTGTTAAAGAAGTTCGCGCCTGGACTATTCCCGTTGGCTCAACCGCACCACAAGCCGCGGGTGTGATTCATACGGATTTTGAAAAAGGTTTTATCCGCGCCGAAGTCATCGCCTATGAAGATTACATCAAATTTAACGGCGAGCATGGCGCGAAAGAAGCTGGTAAATGGCGCCTGGAAGGCAAAGAGTATCAAGTGCACGACGGCGATGTGATGCATTTCAGGTTTAATGTTTAAGTCACATCGCATCACGTGAATTTAAAAATTTCAAAGTAGTTTTAATAGTGGTTGGCGACACCGAGAAATCACTGCGATAAGGTTGGTCCAAGGTGACGATCAGATAAAACACGGCGGAAATCATCAAGGCAATCACCGTTACACAGACAATATGCATATGCAATTCCATGCCTATCAGAAAATTAATGCCTAGCGTCAGAAAACTTCCCAGCATTAACACTAACCACAAGTTTGGCGTTAACGCCGCATTCTGGTTGTCAGTCCGTTCTTCATGGGCCTGGAATAAGGCATTGTTATCAATGGCGATGGCATCCAGGCTTTTCTGCTGGTTGTCCGTTAAAGAAGTAAAGTCATGGATATCTTTATAAATATTTTTAATGATGTTGTCGCCAACTTCCGCGATAGGTTTACCATGAATCATGGCTGGCCATTCATCTCTAATAACAACTTGCGCATAATCTTTGATTTGCTCACGGATTTTGCTAGCGCCGGGTTCCGGCAAATTTCCCGTCTGGCGGTAAATAGCAAAAATTATCTTGGCTTCATCTTTTTCGGCGCGGTCAGCCTTATTATAATTCTCAAGTTCATACAAAACGGTAAAACCTACCAGCATCGCATAAATAATCCCGACAATAGCGCTCACGATAACCAAGCCTTCATTTTCATGGCTGCGAAAGGTGATAGGCACATACTTATCAATGGTGATTAAACTAAAAACCGAGAAAATAATACTGATTGAACAAATCAGGAGAAACAATAAAATGCTTGGCATATTATAAATAATATCAATCATAAATGTTTCCTCCCTTATTTATCTTAACAGGCCAGAGTATTTTGTCAAAAACAAGTCAGATATTGCACACATAATCCACTAATTTTCAAACTTGGTGTAATTAGCAACAAAATCAGCGACTGGGGTCTCGCATTAAAATAGATAATATTATTTAATCTATTATAATATACTCAAGAAAATGAGCCTTGAAGAGGAAGCTTAACGTATCTATGCAATTACTTTTAATGTCTGTTGGATTGCTGACCCTAGGCTACCTTGTTTTTACCCTGATCGAATTAAAGATTGGATTTAATAACATTACGAATTTGGCTGATCAGCCAGAAGTGTCCGCCGCGGAACTGCCGAAAATTTCTATTATTTTAAGCGCGCTTGATGAAGAAAAAATGATAGCGCAAGCGGTAACATCTTTATTAAATCTAAATTATCCCGAGCTTGAAGTCATCACTATCAATGATCGCTCAACGGATAACACTGCGTCGATTTTGGAAAGCTTAAAACAACAACATCCTAATCTTCAGGTGCATCACATTACTCAATTACCGGATGGCTGGTTAGGCAAAAATCACGCGCTACATTTTGCGGCGGCGCGCGCTCAAGGTGAATGGTTGTTATTTACTGATGCTGATGTTTTGATGAAACCCGATACTTTGCTAAAAACCATCAGCTACGCGCTGGAACACAAATTAGATCATTTAACTATATATGAATATCATCAACGAAAACAATTTTGGTTAAGAATTTCATTACTGGGAAATTACATTGCTTATGTCATGGCGCTCAAACCGTGGCGTATTCGCCATTCCTGGAGTAAAAAATCTTTAGGCCATGGTTCATTTAATTTAGTTAAAAAAACCGCTTATGAAAATTGCGGTGGTCATCAAGCTATTGCGTTGGAATGTCTGGATGATTTACGTCTTGGCCAATTAATTAAAAGAAATGGCTTTAAACAAGATACGGCAAACGGTCAGGATTTTATTGAGCGCGAATGGTACGCTTCCTTGAAAGACATGATTGCTGGCATGCAAAAAAATTGTTTTGCTTTCTTTAATTACCAATTATTTACTACCCTGGGTATCTGTTTTTTAACTGTGGTTTTTTATATATGGCCATTGCTGGCAGCGTTTATCTATACTGGCACGCTGTGTTATATCAATCTTATTAATGTTGCTTTGACAGGAACGATAAGTGTCTATGTCGCTGAACAATTCCGTTTAAAGAGATGGCACGCGGTTTTTTATCCTATTGCCATAGGGATTTTAATTTATACGATGTTGAATTCTGTTATCGCGACTTATCGTAATAAAGGTGTGATTTGGCGTGGTACGCTTTATCCGCTTAAGTTGTTGAGGAAGGGAGCGGGATAAAGTTTGAGATTCACCTTCACCCCACCCCTCACCTTCGGCGCCACCCTCTCCCACAAGGGGAGAGGTGATGAAGCGAAGCGAGGTGAAAGACAAAGTTATTTAGCAAGAACCGGGGTTTTTGCAGACGTGACGCATTCCGCAATGGCCGCCTAAGCTGCTGGCGAAAGCACTGAGGAAAAATAAACAGAAAACAATATAGGTGCTCAGTACCAGGCTATTCGTAGACTGGGTTGCCGCTGCTGCTGCCGCATTGCTCGCCGCTGCATTATTCACCCCAGCAAGAAAATGGCCATAATAAGCGACATATTGTTGAGCGTCTGCGGTAATGAAAAAAGCTACTATTAACGCCACACACCAGGTTAAAAAACCATATAAAGCACCTAAATGACGTTTGCTGCAATGACGTTGGGACAAATAACCACTTAACCAGCCAGCGGCAAACATTGAAGCAATTACGCCAATAGCAGTACCGATTAAACCACCAAACGCTAAGTTTTCTACGCCTTCACTATTAGTAGTGTAAGCGGTCAAGCCTATCGCAACACTAAATAAATTCAACAAAAAACTAAGTCCAACAGCAACTAAAGCCCCCGCCACAACAGGTTTCCAGGAGAGACATTTACATTCATTGGTATGCGCTAATTGATCACTGCTCTTCATGCGATTTCTCCTTTAAATTAAATCAGAACGTATGTGAAACCAAATAAATTAACAAGAGAACCCCGAAAGGAACACCTAGTATCCATGCAAGTACATATTTACCCATTTTATGTTCCTCATATTATTTACAATAGCCGTTATAGTAGCATGTCGATCTAAGAATATATCATAAGGGAAAACCCTCGGATTGAATAGGGCTTAAAAATGATATACTATTTTCTAAATAACCTAGGAGAAATGCATATGTTATATTGGGCACTGGTGTTTTTTATCGTATCAGTTATTGCTGGCTTGCTAGGTTTTACGGGTGTGGCTGCCGCAAGCGCCGGCATAGCAAAAATATTTTTCGTATTATTCTTATTCTTATTTCTATTAGTGTTATTAGCAGGCGGATTATTAAGAGACGATTTATAATTTCGTTTCTACATCCACCTTACCGCCAAAGAATTGGTAATTGTTTTTACCGAATTCTTTGGCGCGATACAATGCCATATCCGCGTGTTCCAATAGTGTTTCCATACTTAAACCATCATCCGGAAAAATACTAATGCCTACACTGCTAGTGATAGTGATGACTTTTTCTTTGATTTGCATAGGCGCGGTGATAGCCGCTAAAATTTTCTCCGCCAGTTTGGCGACAAAGCTCACTTCCTGAAAATCCGTAATCAAAATCACAAATTCATCGCCGCCTAGTCGTCCTATCTTATCGGTGTGACGCACGCAAGCAGTCAAGCGTTTGGCGACTTCTTTTAATAATTGATCACCACCATCATGGCCCAGGGTATCATTGATTTTTTTGAAGTGATCAAGGTCCAGAAAAATTAAAGCAAAAAAACTTTTTTGTTGTTTAGCGATGCGTAATGCGAATAAAATATTTTTTTCCAGTTCACTGCGGTTATCCAAGCCGGTCAAGGCGTCATGGTAAGCCATTTTTTCCAGTTGAACTTCGGCGACCGTTAATTTCTTTACTAGCAGGGATACTTTCCAATACAGCCACAACATTCCTAGACACACGAATAAAAAGAAAATAGGGATAATAATTTGGACTTGCTGGCGCACCGGTTCGTAAATTTCCGCGGTGTTGATATGGGCGATCGCCGCCAGTCCTAACGTACCTATCGGACTATACGCTTCCAGAATTTCATTTTTATTCGTATTAATCGCAGTCAACTGCCCTTTTTGACCGGCCAGTGCATAACTCATCGCGGTGGGCTTACCATCTTCAATCAGCGGCAATACTAAGGGTTCGTCTTTTAAGCGTTCGGGAGAACACACCGCTTCATCTTGATTATTCAACGTGCAAATATGAAATTCGCCATTTTTTCCCAGACCAGCATTGCTTTGATATAAATTATTAATTTGCGTTAACGGCCATTCCACCATTAACACGCCAGCATATTTTTGTTTGGGGCCAGGCACAAGACGGGCAGTCACGCGCATCATCCAACCTTGTTTCCAAATTAATTTGGCTTCGTAAGGTAAATTAAGCGGCACGACAACTTTGGAAGATTGGGTGAATTTACCCAGTGCATAAACTAATTTATTTTTATTATCCTGCAATTGCACGGCGGTAAAGCCGCGCGCGGCGAACAAGCCTTGCAATGTTTCAGCACTGTTACTGGCCGCGCTGCCGCCTAGTGATTCTTGAAACACCGGATTGGCAATAAGCAAATTAATTTCATGCAAAGGCTCTTGAATATCTTTTTCAAAAACCGCGATACGGTTAGTTAAAACTTCCTGCAAAGTATTTTTTAAAGCGGCTTCGCTGCGACTCCCAAAAACGGCAAAACCAGAAAATTGCGAAATCAAACCCAGGCAAAATAAAATTGCCGCGCTAACTAAAGTTAAGAATGCTACGGTAAAGAAAGACAGTGAAATCCGTTTTATCATGAATCACTCCTTGGTATTACTAACCCATCCGTTGTCGCAATGCCTCAAATAAAAAAATTCCCGTTGCCACCGATACATTCAAACTGGAAACTGAACCCTGCATTGGAATGTTTAGCAGTATATCACAATGTTCGCGAGTTAACCTGCGCAGCCCCTCACCCTCGGCGCCCAGCACCATGGCCAGTGGCCCCGATAAATCGGTTTGGAAAACACTTTGCTTAGCTTCCCCCGCCGCGCCGTATAACCATACTCCTTGTTCTTTCAAATAACGCATGGTCCGCGCCAGATTAGTCACTTGAATAAAGGGTATTGTTTCCGCCGCGCCGCAAGCCACTTTGCTAACTGTTGGCGTTAAACTTGCCGACTTGTCTTTTGGCACAATGACTGCATGCACACCCGCGGCATCGGCGCTGCGCAGACACGCGCCCAGATTATGCGGATCTTGCACGCCATCCAGCACCAGTAAAAAAGGTTTGGCATGTTGTTCAAGCAAGATAGCTAAATCGGCTTCGCTATAAGTTTTGGGTTTATGACATAAAGCCGCGATACCTTGATGGACCGCATTACCGGTTAATTTATCCAGCTCTTGCCGACTAACTTCTTCGGTAATCAATTCAGCGCGATTGGCCAGTTCAAGCAACTGCTGGATTTTTTGATCGTGACGTTCTTTTTGCACGTACAAGTGAACAACACGCTCAGGTTGCTTCTCTAGCAAGGCCGCAACCGCATGGTGTCCAAAAACATAGGTTTTACTCATCGGCGTTTTTTCTTCGCGGATTTTTTCTGCGGTGATTTACTGTCACGCCTAGCAGCGTCGGTTACTTCAGCTAACATAAAATCTATTTGCCGCAAATCCAAGTCAACGCGCACTACGCGCACTTGCACAACATCGCCAAGACGAAAACGTCTACCGGTGCGTTCGCCCTGCATAGCCTGCTTGGTAGGATCAAATTGATAATAGTCGTTAGGCAAGGTGCTAATGTGTATCAGGCCTTCCACATAAATATCTTTTAACTCTACGAAAAATCCGAAGCTGGTCACGCTGGTGATAACACCGGCAAATTCTTCGCTGACTTTATCCAGCATGAATTCACACTTCAACCAGTCAACAACTTCATGCGTCGCTTCATCGGCGCGACGTTCGGTCATCGAACAATGCTGGCCTTGCTTTTCCAGTAATGCTGAAGCTTCTTCATGAACGGGAAATTTCTTTCTTAAGACATTACGTATGCCTCTATGCACGATGAGATCGGGATAACGACGAATGGGTGAAGTAAAATGCGTGTAAGCTTCAAACGCCAGGCCAAAGTGGCCCTTGTTTTCCGCGCTGTAAACCGCTTGGCTTAGTGAACGTAATAATACCGTTTGAATCACACGCGAATCTGGACGTGTGGCAATCGCAGCTAACAAATGGGCGTAATCACTGGGCGTGGGCTTTTTTCCGCCCGGCAATTTCAAACCCATTTCACCTAAAAATTTGCGCAAATCAGCAAGCTTTTCATCGCTAGGTCCTTCATGCACACGGAACAAGGTGGGAAATTCATTTTTTAATAAAAATTTCGCGGCGCAGATATTCGCGCATAACATACATTCTTCAATCAAGCGATGTGCATCATTACGCATAGTTGGCACTATCCGTTCGATTTTGCGTTGTTCACCAAACACGATACGTGTTTCCGGCATGTCAAAATCAATGGATCCTCGCGCTTCACGCGCGCTATGCAGGATGTGATAGATATCAAATAAATTTTGGATGTGCGGCAATAATTTTTGATATTTCTGCTGTAATTCTTTATCACCTTGTTTGGCCATCGCGTAAACCTGATTATAGGTCAAACGCGCATGGGAGTGAATCACGGCTTCGTGAAATTGATAGCGGGTAATTTTGCCCGTGGCGGAAATTGCCATTTCACACACCATCGTCAAACGGTCAACTTCAGGTTTTAACGAACACAAACCATTCGATAAGGCTTCCGGCAACATGGGAATGACTCGTTCCGGAAAATACACTGAATTACCGCGCTGATAAGCTTCTTTGTCTAATGGGCTATGCAATTTAACATAATGTCCAACATCCGCGATCGCCACATACAAGACCCAGCCCTGACCTTGCGGTACGCAATAAACCGCGTCATCAAAATCTTTTGCGTCTTCCCCATCAATAGTCACAAAGGGTAAATCACGTAAATCTAAACGCCCTTCTAAAGCGTCCGCCGGCACTGTGCTGGCGAACCTGGCTGCTTCGGCTTCGACATCCTCAGACCAGATATAGGGTAAATCATGGTTACGAATCGCCACATCAATTTCCATGCCAGGCGCCATGTGGTCACCTAGCACTTCAATAATTTTACCCGCTGGTCTATTTTGCATGGAAGGTTGCATGGTGATAGCAACCACCACCATTTGACCGTGTTTGGCGTTGGCACTCTCTTCTGGCGGAATTAAAATCGTTTGCGTAATACGTTGGTTGCTAGGCTCAACAAAGGTAGAACCCGACTCAATAACGTAACGCCCTACTAACTGTTGGGTGTTATGCTCCAGCACGTCCACAATAATCGCTTCCGACCGGCCTCTATTGTCCATGCCTGAAACCCGCGATAGCACGCGGTCGCCATGTAATACCCCGCGCATTTGCCGAGCATTCAAAAACAAGTCGTCGCCGCCATCATCACGCGTGACAAAACCAAACCCATCTTTATGCCCAATGACGCGACCGGAGATAAGTTCCATTTTTTCAATGAGACCGTAAGTACCACGGCGGGTTTTATGCAATTGACCATCCCGCACCATGGCATTCAAGCGCCGGCGGAAAGCTTCAATTTCATGATCAACATGGAGATTCAAATCGCTGATTAACTGTTTGCGAGTGGCTGGACGGCCACGTTCAGTCAGATGTTCAAGGATAAATTCACGGCTTGGAATCGGATGCTCATATTTCGCGGCTTCCCGTGCTTCGTGTTCGTCTTTTTTTTCGCCTTTTCCCACAAGCCACCTTATAATAAAATTCCGATAAATCGCTTTTTCCTATGATACGCGCAGGGACAAACTTTTTCCATTGATTCTCTCTAAAATGGGCTTTGTTTACCTTATCGTTTGAGGTAAAGTGAATAAAAGGGACTTCAAGGAAGCGCAAATGTCTAAAATAGCTTATACAGCAGCTTTAAGCATCGTACTTTTACTGACCGCTTGCCAAACCATGCATAACCAGGACGACAACCGTTATGCGGTGTGTAAAGAAATCAAAAACCGGATGATGTTCAGTGGCAATACCGCGAACCAAAACCTTGCCTTTCAAGAACGTTCTGAACAAGCAAAATTGTCTGAATCTTATCATGATGAAGGTTGTGTCTAGCAACCTTTAAGTTGGAATAACTATGGACCTACTGGATAACTGGCAAGAAGAAAAGCGTTCCGCTTACCTTTATCAAGTAATCGCTAAAATTGAAAAAAACCCGGAACACAAAAAGCTATTCCTTGAATTATCGACGATGGCGGACAAACAAGCCGATCTCTGGGTCAAGCAATTAGCCAAATCCAATATCCAGCCTCCGACCTTTACCCCCGGTTACCGCACGCTGTTTATCGCACGATTGATACGAATTTTCGGCACGAAATATTTACGGATCATGCTGGCGGCGAGCAAAATTCGCGGCATGTCAATTTATCGCTCTCAGAACATGAGTAATATGCATGGCCGCAATGGCAACGGCGAGCATAAACATTTAACTTTAAAAAGCGGCAGTAATATTCGCGCGGCAGTATTTGGCATCAACGATGGTTTGGTTTCCAATGCCTGCCTGATTTTAGGTGTTGCCGGCGCGCACGCGGGGCAGCATTTTATAGTATTAACCGGCATTGCCGGTTTACTGGCTGGGGCTTGTTCTATGGGTTCGGGAGAATATGTTTCAGTGCGCTCCCAACGCGAAATGCTGGAATATCAACTCGCTCTGGAAAAACATGAGTTGGATACTTATCCTGAAGAAGAAGCCGCTGAACTTGCCTTTATTTACGAGGCGCGCGGCTTACCTAAAGAAGAAGCCGTAAAAGTCGCCAACTTATTAATTCAAAATCCTGAAAAAGCCCTTGATACCTTAGCCCGTGAAGAACTGGGTATTAATCCAGATGATTTGGTATCGGAATGGGGAGCGGCTATTTCATCTTTTATTTCTTTCACGGTGGGAGCGGCTATTCCACTGTTGCCATTTATTCTGAGCGAATCGCAGCATAATTTATCTATGGCTATTGGCTTTTCAATGATTTCGCTGTTCGCGATTGGTGCTTCGTTAAGTTTATTCACTCAACGTAATGTTTGGTGGAGCGGGCTGCGCACTTTACTGATTGGGATTACCGCAGGCGCTATTACTTTTTTTGTGGGTATGTTATTGGGTGTGAACGCCAGTTGATCACAAATGACGCAAACATTTTAACTTTCAAACATCAGCCATAATATTCCGTTAAGATTTAATCCTGTATAATCCACCCCACAATAATTATAGATTAACCGCAAAACGAGAGAGTAATTTTTATGCAATCATCTTCTACCCTCAAGGTAGCGGCAGCACCTTCTATTGAGTTAACAGCTGAAAATATAGAATTGTTTTACCTAACCATCGTCGGCCTTGCTTATTATCAAGCTTCCGCTCATAGTGGCATTGCGAAAAAAATTCAAAGCAAATATTTAAAGTATCTCAATAGCATTGGTGCTTTCAACGCCCAATGGTCAACCCAAAAAATACTGTTGTGCGATCAAATCACCCACTTAGTTAACCAAAAAGTTTTTAACAATTCTATGGACGCTGGCATTATTACTGGTATCCATAAAGATATTGCTAACAATGGCGAATTAATTTCTTTAATTTTTGATATTAAATCCGAAGAATTTTTAATATTTTTGAACCAGCTTAATGATGGCAAAACCGCTATTATGCAAAGCATTGTTACACCGGCACCACCTTTACTTCAATCCCGCGGTCCTGAACATACATCTGTGATCTACGGCCAGGCGCGAAGTGAAGCAGTGTTAGCCAGCATTTTGGATCAAGGCGAAGAACACTATAATACAGGTCAATTTGTCCAAGCGATATCCTCATACACTCAAGGAGAAACTATTCTTCAAGCTATGGAGGGCAGTTGCCCTACCGTTATTCAGTATTATTCTACAAAACTTCAGCTTCAGTTAAGTAATGCTTATTTTTCTTATGGCATGATATTTTACTTTAGCGATCCTGAACAAGCAGTGGAGCATTTGCATTTAGCCAGCATGTGTAGTGAACACTTAGCACATACTGCTGAAAATCCTTGGTTCAACGCGCAACTTGGATTAACCATGCTTGAACAACATAAAGCTTATGCAGTACTCCCACACAATATTGAATCAGCTTTCCACCACTTAGACAACGCTTTTAATCGCTTAAAGAATATTATTCTTAAATTACCTCCAAGATTACACGCAGCAATTTTTCAGAATATTATAAAAAACGTAATTAATGAATTAGAACTCCAATTTAATGTGTTTGGTAAACATAGTAATCACGAAAAACTCTTAATCGCCGATGAAATAATCCGTCACGTAGCTTTATTACCTAACGAACCAGCCAACCAATGCTTCTATGCTTATTCCACCAAAATACTGCAAGAAAAAACCCTATTTATATTTGACCTATTAGGTGAAGAAAAAAATAAATCTATGTCGCCGCAAGTCCAGCTTAACTATCTGGAAGCCGCTATTACAGACAATGAAAAAATTAAGCTAGACAATTCTGAGGAAGATATTAATTATCAACATTTATTTTTAAAAAATTTAATTAGCCAGCTGACAATAACCTGTCGCCAATATGACAGGGAACAAATAGGTTATTTTGCAACTTTAATTAAAAAAATTATAAATAAAATTCCAGCAGCATCCCAGCAAGTAGATGGCAATGCTTATGCCTCATTAATAAAAATTTTCATTAATCAATTAATGGACCAACCAGAAGAAATTACCCTGAGTACTTTGAGCTATTTTGCAGTGAAAAATCTGTATAATAATTACCTGATGATTCTTAAGATTTACCCAGATATTCCCGAAACATATCTTTTACCGATTGAGAAAAATAATTTAACCGGATTTCACCAACACGCATTACTCTTTGGATTAAAGATGCTTTTGTTACGCCCCAATCCAACCTCCAAAAAAAATATTAGTTCTATTAAAAAAATAATGACTAATCACGATTTATATATAATTTCACCAGACAGTATAAGTTTTCATTTCTTACAACAGAATATCGCTGGTCTGTTGCAGCAATATGCCCCGCTGATATCAGATTATAATCACCGAAAGTATTTTATAAACTTTGCTATTTCAGCAATCGAAAAAATTCCTCCTTCATTGCGCTTAGAGGAAGATAAATTAACTCTCTTGACCTTGAGCAAATTGATTCAAATGACCGAAGCAGAAAAGCTAATTTATAACTCTGCTCCGGTTACTGACTCTACCGAACAGACGAACCGAATGAATCATATTTCTAGCATGATAGAAGAAATTGAGAATTCCAATGTTCCAGGTTTTCAAAACTGGGATGTTTGGATGGTAGAAATTCTTTCAGATAAACAAGTAGCAATAATTGATTATCAGGTAAATTATTTTGATAACTTAATTAATCAATTAGAAAAGAAATTTACTAAGAGTTTACATTTATTTAGTCAAGAACAAGGTGAGCTAAAAAAACTTTTTCATACCAGGCTGAAACCGCTTATAACACATAAAAGCCCTGAACTCTTTGCTGCAGCCAAGAAAGCTATCGCTAAGTATATAACAAAACAGCTAGAACCCGCCGAGCCTTTACTTAATACCATTCTGGAAAAAATCAAACTTTTGGAGTTTCTTGAAGTAGACGAGGATGAAATTGAAGCAGCCCCGATCCGGAGATATTCTATTTAAAAAACAAATTAAATAGCCATCAAATAATCATGTAATTCCGCGATTGGCAACACTATGCAATCAACAGATAATTTCAATCTGGAACCACCATAAGTGACTAACGCCAAAGGTGTTTTTGGCGAAATATGATTTTTATAATAAGGAGGGTAATTCTCAGCTTTTGATATTCCCTGTATCGCAAGTTTTGCATCAAATGCATACATGGCTCCATTTTCTGTTTTGAGTATAAAATCAATTTCTTCAGCATCGCTACTTCCTTTTGTCCGCCAAAAAAATAATTCCCAATCTTTTCCATAATTTCGAATAAATTTTACTATTTCCGCCAATACTAGCGTTTCAAATAAAGCGCCATTTTGCGGGCTATTAATTAACGGGTTTGGATCTGACCACCCTTGCAATCTTACCGCTAGTCCAGTATCTAAAAAATATATTTTTGGTGATTTAATAAGGCGCGTAGTAAGATTGTTAAAATAAGGTTTTAGTAGATAAATTAAATCTGCCCGTTCTAAAATGCTTGTCCATTCTTTAACTGTTACTGCGGTAACACCACTATCTTTACTAATATCTTCATGCCTGGTTACTTGAGCGGTGCGCGCACCCAACAATCGTAAAACCGTAAGAAATTCTGATGACTTTTGAATACCTGCACTCATAATAATATCTTTTTCAACATAGGTACGAATGTAGTCATTTAAATATGTTGTCGGTGACAATCTGTCATTAGTGTAAAGCTCAGGCCAACCACCTTTAAAAATAATATCTTTAATCAGTGTTTCCGGTAAGGCAGTTAAAATTTCGTGTACCGTCAGTGTATTCAAATAAAAATATGAAGCGCGGCCTGTTAAACTTTCTTTAATATTTTTATCCATTAAAATTTGATTTGAACCCGTCAAACGAAACAAGACCCCGGGTTTCGCTGCGGATGATTGAAATACCTCAGTACGTTTAACTTGATCAACCACTTTTTTAAGTTCGGGAAAAAGATTAGGAACATATTGCACTTCATCGAGTAACAAGGGTGGTCCAAATTGTTGTAAAAAAAGCGCTGGATCTTGATTAGCAAGTTGGCGCATTTGCAAGTCATCAAAGGTAATTTCCTGAAAGTACCGAGGCAGACTACCCTCTCCTGCAACTGATTCATAAGCAGCCGCAAACAGAGTGCTTTTCCCGCATTGCCTGGGGCCAAGCAAAATTTGAATCCTGACCGAGGATTCCAGAATTTGTTGAGTTATATCTCGTTTTATATACATTTGACCATTCTAAGTTGTCACTTTAGTTTGGTCAAATAGTTATTTATTTCTAGTAAGATCAACGGCTTAATAAGATAGATGTAAGGGTCAGCTTTACAGAACGGATCAATTTCTTCTTAAAAACCCATAGTTCACCGATGGAAAATTATTATTATAAAGCAATGCCGCAGGCAGAGCAGCTATCGCCTCGTCATGAGTTTTTTTGCTAATGCAGTCCGGTATGCCCAACAAGAACTTCAAAGCATCACGAGTATCATGGCTGAAGATATAAGTTTTTAACTTACTATCGTAATAGGAATAAAATTTATTGGGTTGTTTACGATCTTTAATATTCATAAATAAAACTCCAGCCGCAAATTCAGCTGATTGCGGATAAAACTTTACATAAAGCTTTTCATAAGGGCCATCATGATCAATTATCAAATATTCAGCCCATAGTTTGACTCTATGATTACGATTTAATCTTGAAGTTCTTAAACCTTCTTCTTTGATAGGGATAGCCATTCTCTAAACCGCCACCTCACCTTTAATATGCGGGTGAGCTTGATAATCTAAAATTTCAAAATCTTCATACTGATACTCAAACAATGAAGCGGGTTTGCGATTGATATACAAGCGCGGCAATGGTAACGGCGTGCGCGTTAATTGCAAATCCACTTGTTCAAGATGGTTTGAATATATATGGCAATCGCCACCCGCCCAAATAAATTCACCCGGAATAAGATCACATTGTTGTGCAACCATAAAAGTTAATAAAGAATACGAAGCAATATTAAATGGCACGCCTAAAAACATATCGGCGGAACGCTGATATAACTGACACGATAGCTTGCCCTCTTCCACATAAAACTGAATGATGACATGACAAGGCTGCAAAGCCATTTTTGCTAATTCACCAACATTCCACGCGCTGATAATCAAACGTCTTGAGTCAGGGTTTGTTTTGATTTGTTCGACCAGCTTAGTCATTTGATCGATAGTGGTATTATCGGCCGTGCGCCATGCGCGCCATTGTTCACCATAAATCGGGCCAAGATTACCTTGCGCATCCGCCCATTCATCCCAGATAGTAACTCTGTTCTCATGCAAATATTTAATATTAGTGTCACCGCGCAAAAA
Organism: Pseudomonadota bacterium; assembly: GCA_040389045.1. Lineage (GTDB taxonomy): Bacteria > Pseudomonadota > Gammaproteobacteria > DSM-16500 > DSM-16500 > UBA5158. Next base: position 143,806 of record JAZKAT010000024.1, read on the forward strand.
CCACAGCAATTCATAAAAAATACTGCGCACCGATAATTTTTTCGTGGTTAGCAGTGGAAAGCCTTTGCTTAAATCAAAACGCATTTGATGACCAAAAACACTTAACGTGCCCGTGCCAGTGCGATCCGTTTTTTTGCTGCCATGATCACGAATATGTTTGATCAAATCTAAATATTGCTGCATTGTGTTTTGCTCCTATACGCATAAAACATCATGATCACACCAAAAATTAACATAGGCAGTGATAACACTTGCCCTTCCGTCAACCAGCCAAACGCCAGATAACCAATTTGCGCATCGGGCTCTCGTACAAATTCTACTAATAACCGAAACGCGCCATACAAAATTAAAAACAATCCAGACACTGCCCACCGCGGTCTTGGCTTCATTGAATAAAGCCATAACACGACAAACATCACTACCCCTTCCAGAAAAAATTCGTAAAGCTGCGATGGATGTCGCGGCGCGCTGCCCGCGTGTGGAAATACCATGCCCCAGGGCACATTAGTCACTTTGCCCCACAGTTCGCCGTTAATAAAATTACCGATGCGCCCCGCGCCTAAACCAATCGGCGCCACAGGCGCAACCAGGTCCATAATATCCACAAAATTCTTGCCGATTTTGCGCGCGTACAATCCCATGGCAACTAACACACCCAGGAAGCCACCATGAAATGACATACCACCATTCCAAATCTTGAAGAGGATTAATGGATTGGCGATAAAATCAGACCATGCATAAAAAATTACATAACCCAGACGGCCACCTAAAATAATCCCTAGCGCGCCATAAAATAAGATATCGGACATTTGTTCCGCGGAAAAACCACGATCTGAATGTTTTACCCGCCAAGTCAATAATACCCAGCAGGCCACAAAACTAAATAGATACATCAAGCCATACCAGTGAATGGCCAGTGGGCCCAGCTGAACGATGACTGGATCAATGTGTGGATAAGCGATCATAGAAACCCTTTGATAACAGGTGTCAGCATATTCGCTGCGACCAACAATAGAAAAACTGCCAGTATACGCTTTAAAACGGGTATTGGCAGCCGATAAGCGAGCGCTGTGCCCAAGGGGGCGAACAATATACTGGAGAGCGCCACTCCCAAAAATGCCGGCCAATAAACAAACCCGGTACTCCAGGGCACATTCAACATCGCCGATCGGCCTAACCACATGAAGCAACTACTGGCCAGCAAACCCATAAATACACCGCAAGCCACTGACGTGCCAGTCGCCTGCCGCATATTAATTTGAAAACGTATCATAAACGGAATCAACAATACGCCGCCGCCCATACCTAAAATACCTGCCAAGGTGCCAATCAAACCCGTCATGGCAAAAGTCAGCGCTGGCGTGGGGAAATCCGGTTTAGCTTCCGCAAGCTGGCCTTGAAATAATCGCACCGCGATAAATATCAGAAACCCACTAAAAAAAATCCGTAACCCCGTCGAAGGCAAATACTGCGCGAGCAACGCGCCGCACACTACACCTGACAGTAAGCCGGGCAAAAATCTTTTCACCAAATCCCAGCGCACCGATTGCCGCTTTAAGTGCGCTCTTAGTGACGATAAAAAAGTAATAACAATCGTGGTCAGCGAGGTACCAATCGCCATTTGCATGACATGGTTATCCGCAACCACATGTAAATGTACAAATGCCGCCGCTAACGCTGGCACGACAATGATGCCGCCACCCAGTCCCAGCAGGCCCGCGAGCATGCCAGAAAACGCGCCGATTAAAAGATAAATACCAATAGACATTAACGGCCCGCCCTGATTAATCCGCCTAAGCCCGCGCGCTCCAGCGCTAATTCCAAATGACATCGTATCATTACCGCGCTTTCCATACCCAACGCATCTTGCAACAATTTCGCGGCTTTTTTCAGGGTAAATTGTCTAACCACCCATTTCATCCGCGCCACTGATGACGCACTCATACTGAGTGAATCAAATCCCATGGCCAATAATAAAATGACTGCGGCCGGATCACCGGCCATTTCGCCGCAAATACTGACATGCTTGCCTTCCTGATGGCCGCCTTCCACCACTTGAATCAACGCGCGCAGCACTGCGGGATGGAATGAATCAAATAAATTGGCGACGCGCGAGTTATTGCGATCGACTGCTAAAATATATTGGGTTAAATCATTACTGCCTACCGATAAAAAATCCACGCGTTTGGCAATACCACGCGCCTGATAAACCGCAGACGGCACTTCAATCATCACGCCTATCTGCGGCATTTCAATTTGCGAATTTTCTTCGCAGACATCGAGGTAAGCTTTTTTTAACAAACGTAACGCTTCATCCACTTCACTAACATCCGTGACCATCGGTAACATGATGCGTAAATTATTCAAGCCAGCGCTGGCCCGCATCATCGCGCGCACCTGCACTAAAAAAATATCCGGATGATCAAGTGAAATGCGCAATCCTCGCCAACCCAAAAAAGGATTGTCTTCGCGCACGGGAAAATACGGCAATGCTTTATCACCTCCTACATCCAGCGTACGCATAGTGACTGGCCGCGGTGCGAATGACGCTAATAACTGACGGTAAACAATGCGTTGCTCTTCGCCCGAGGGAAAACGCTCACGCATTAAAAAAGGAATTTCAGTACGGTACAAACCTACACCTTCCGCGCCGACCGCCAGCGCGCGCCCAACATCCGCGCCCAAGCCGGTATTGGCCATCATCATGACTCGATGATTATCTTTGGTTTCGGCCGGTTCATCCCGCAATACTTTGAGTGATTCATCCAATTGTTGTGCTTCATGAATCAATTGCTCAAACTCTTCACGCAATGATGCGCGCGGACAAATGTAAATTTGTCCATAATAACCATCGACGACTATTTCCTGATTTTGCAACTGCGCGATAGGAACATCGGCGACACCCATCACCGTTGGCACACCCATGGCGCGCGCCAGAATAGCGAGGTGTGAACTATTCGAGCCATGCACGGAAATAACACCCGCCAGACAACCTTCCGGTACTTCCGCCAAATCCGTCGCCAATAAATTTTCGCCGATTAAAATAGTTTTTTCACTGTAGTGTGGCAGCATGCGGTCACTGCTTTGTAAATAAGACAATACCCTATGCCCCAGGTCGCGGATGTCCGCGGCACGTTCACGCAAGTATTCATTATCCAGTTTCGTTAAGCGGTCAGCATGCGTAGAAATGACTTTACGCAACGCCCCTTGCGCCCAGTTGCCAGCACGAATTTCCGCAATGACTTCCACACCCAGGCTGGCGTTATCTAAAATTCGTTCATAGGCATCGAATAACGCGCGCTCTTCTTCCGGTAAAGTTGGATACAAGCGATCAGCCAGTCGGTGCATATCTTCCCGCGCCGCTGCCAGAGCGCTTTCCAGCAACAAAATTTCCTGCTCAATATTGTCGGGCACGCGATCGGGTATAACATTGAAATCACACAAGGGGAACACGACTACGCCCGTGCCTATACTCACGCCCGGGGCACCGGCAATACCCGTATAAGTGACTTCGCCTACATAGTCATGGCGCTCAAATAAATTAGCAATCGAACCCGTCGCCTGCGCATGGGCAATAATTGCGGCCAGCTGCGCCGCCAGCGTCACTAAAAAAGCTTCTTCCGCTTCATCAAAACGTCTTGCTTCATGCTGTTGTACTACCAGCACACCTAACACTTGGCGGTGATAAATAATCGGCGTACCGAGAAAAGCTTTAAAGGGTTCTTCGCGGGCTTCGGGTACCGATAAAAAACGCGGATGTTTTTCGGCATAATCAATGTTGACCGGTTCTTCACGCTCGCCGACTAGACCCACCAGTCCCTGGGAAACTGGAATACGTATTTTATTCACAGCGAGAGGATTTAAACCCTGGGTTGCGGTTAACACATATTCGCCGCGTTTTCTGTCTAACAAAAAAATCGAACAAGCCTGGGCATCAAGCGCCTGACCTATCCGTTCTACCATAATGCCCAATGCCGAGCGAAAATCTTCGGCGCTATCGACTTCCTGTAAAATACTGCGCAGGGTCGTGAGCATAATAATTAAATTTCCTTTTCAGCTTCCCAAAAGCGTTTCGACAACACTATCCGCGCGAATTCTTTCATGGCCAGGTTATAAACCCGCCGCTTGAACGCCACTACCTGACTTAATGGATACCAATACGATACCCAGGCCCAGGAATCAAACTCTGGACTGCTGGTGACAGATAAATCAAACTGCGCATCTTCATTCACCAGACGCAACAAAAACCATTTTTGTTTCTGCCCTACACACAAAGGCTGGGAATAATGTCTGACCAAGCGTTGCGGCAACCGATAACGCAGCCAGCGCCGCGTGGCACCTAAGACTTTAACGTCCTGCGGTTGCAAACCAATTTCCTCTTTCAATTCGCGGAACATGGCTTGTTCTGGCGTTTCATCCGCCATTAAACCCCCCTGGGGAAATTGCCATGCCGCCTTACCTATACGTTTCGCCAGAAATACCTGGCGATTTGAATTTACCAGTATGATACCCACACCGAGTCTGAAACCATCTTGATCAATCACTTTACAGCCGCCTTCATTCTGTATATTTATTGTATTATGTGTTATATGAAAATAGTAGTCTGCATTGTTTCAAAAACCTTACTATTCAGCAAACATAATTTACGGTGGTGATGGTGAGACTATTGCAAAAATCTAAAATATCGCACACTATTCCTAAGCGAACACGCACGTTGTAGTACTATATAAAAATTTACCACAAGAAAGGGGTGCACATGGCTATAACACTTAAAATGCTGGTTGAGAAAGCTAGACTCTATTACCAAATGATGGAGGTGAACCGACGTGGCATCACTTTAGTAGGATTAGTGACTACCCCAACCACCAAGCTTTTCGTGTTTGACCAGTTACTAGAGCAATACAACACCGACCCTGAATCTGTACGTAAATACGTATACAAGGATAAAAAGCCAGACCACACTCCTGATCAGGTCGTAGCCGAAATAATTGAAAAAGTCTTAACCCTGGGACTTAAGGAAAATGAAGTTGAAGTCATGAAAATGCAAATCTCGACTCCTTCATCGGGCCCGTCCACGCTTGAGACTTTTTTAAAGATTTTAGATAATTGCGCCAAAGTCACCAATAGAAGTTTATCAGTAGAACAAGCCAAAAATAATATTGCAGAACTTAGCGCTATTTATCAAAGCAAAATGAGTACATTAGATACCAGGGATGAGTTGTTAACCCAGGCCAATACTTTTCTAGATCAACAAGCTGTTTTAATCGCCCATCAGGAAGAAATTGACGAACTAAAACGTCAACACCAACAACAATTAACCACTGCAAGCGCTGTCATTGGCTTACTTTACTCCAAGGCTGCTGATCATGAATTGGAAATTGATGACTTAAATGCAGACGGAGAAGAATTATATGCAGACGCTGAAGAACATTTTGCATTATATGAAGCAGAAATTCAGCGCTTAAATCAGGAATATCACGATTTACAGGCTAATCGAGACGCCTTGAAATTTCGACTCAGTGAAACTAATGCTGACTACCAAAAGCAGCTTGGTGAAGTGTCGGAACTGCTAACCCGCTATAGCGAATTACAAGTAAACTTAACTCAAACAGAACAAACAAAAAACCAGTTTCAACATGACTTGAATAGCCTGATGGAAGAGTTTGGCATTGTGTCAAAAAAATTGGCGGACACCACAGATTATAATATGCGTCTTGGTACAATGGCAGATGAATTAGCTACAAAGGTTGAGCAAGCACACGAAGACCTGAAGAGCACCCACCAAAAATTAACGCTAGTAGAAGAAGAAAAAGCACAATTAGCACCACAAATTGACGAATTATTATCGCAAGTAACTGATAGAGACGAGGAGCTTGCCGGCAAGAACCAGTTAATAAAAGAATTAACTGCACAAATAAGTAAACTTACCAGCGCTTCTGTTAAAGCAGCCGCAGACAAAAAAGGCTTGCAAGAAGCTCTTATGAAAGCAACCAAACTGCTTTCCAAAGTTCAAGATGAGTATCAACATAGCGCTGACACTGTTATTGAACGTAATGCGACAATATCCGCATTGCGAGCTGAAATTGATGGCTTGCATATGCAGATAGAAGATGCACAACAACGTGAACGTGCATCGCAAAGCAGCAGCAAGCTGAAAGAGGAATCCAGAAGTATCAATGGTTACAATGTTGATGGTAGGAACGGTAAAAAACTCCATGGCGAAAATGCTGCATTATTATTAGCTAGCAAGACGAAACAAGGCAAGGGCAAGAAATTGCTAAAAGTTGTACCTTTGGCATCAACATCAACATTACCAACAAACGGTCGCAGATGAAAAACCTACTAAACTCTCGCAGAGGGAATTGATTAGTCATGCCAATCCGAGTACTCATTACTGGCGCCAATGGACGCATGGGTCAAGCTGCCGTTAAAGCTATTTCCGCAGACCCCGCCTTAGAATTAGTGGGGACGACTACACGGCAAGATGATTTAACGGACGCGATTAAAAAAAATAAAGCCCAGGTAGTAGTTGAATTCACTAACGCGGAATCGGTTTTCGCGAATACGGCGACTATCATCGCGGCTGGCGCGCATCCGGTCATAGGCAGCAGCGGTCTTACGCTTGAGCAAATTAAAAAATTTCAGGCTGAATGCGCGAAATTAAAATTAGGCGGTATTATCGCTGCTAATTTCTCATTAGGCGCAGTGTTATTGATGAAATACTCAAGAGAAATCGCCAAGTATTTTTCTCATGTTGAAATCATTGAAATGCATCACGATGGCAAACTGGACAGCCCTTCTGGCACTGCGCTGCATACCGCGGAAATGATCGCCGGTAATTTTAAACGCGAAAGCAATGGCAAAAAACTGCGTGAAACCATCCCAGGAGCACGCGGCGCCACCCATCATGAAATTCCCATTCACGCAGTGCGCATGCCGGGTTTAGTTGCGCATGAGCAAGTGATTTTTGGCAGCGTAGGTGAAACACTTACCTTGAAACATGATTCTATAGACAGGATAGCGTTTATGCCGGGGGTTTGTTTGTCCTGCAAGAAAGTCGTTGAATTGAAAGAGTTGGTTTATGGGTTGGAAAATATTTTGTAAACCCC
>JAZKAT010000024.1:151014-153721 GCA_040389045.1 Pseudomonadota bacterium
TTCTTTATATTCCATAAGCACCATTCACTAAAAAGTTTTATAATCATAAAATACCCATAAGAAGAAAAGGACAACCATGAAAAATTATGTCCTGTGGTGGTGCGCGAAACTTCTTCTAGCCAGTTGCCTGGCAGCCCCCTCTGTGTGCAGCGCCGCTGAAGCTATTTTACTGAATGTAGATTCCCCTATCGGCCCTGCTACGCAAAATTATATAGAAAACGGTTTGAACTTCGCCGCAACTCGCAAAGCGGAATTAATCATTATCCAACTCGATACCCCAGGTGGATTATCAACCGCTATGCACAATATCGACAAAGCCATTCTCGCTTCAATCATACCCGTCGCCACTTATGTCGCGCCTGGTGGCGCGCGCGCTGCCAGCGCGGGGACTTTTATTTTATATGCCAGCCAAATTGCCGCCATGGCGCCGGGCACCAATGTAGGTGCGGCGTCACCTGTTAATTTAATGGCGGCAGACACGAATAAATCCACTAACGCAGCCGAAAAGATTGATCAACAAAATCTTTCGACCCTGGAACGTAAAGAAACCAATGATGCCATCGCCAATATTAAAAGCATGGCCCAGTTGCATAATCGCAATGCTGACTGGGCTGAACAAGCGGTACGAAATTCCGTGAGTTTATCCGCGACCGAAGCACTGAAAGCGCATGTCATTGATTATGTCGCCACTGACATCCCTGATTTATTAAAACAAATTAATGGCAGTTCCGTAAGCGTCAATGGCGCCAGCAAAAAATTAATTACTACTAATCTCACGGTTACTGCCTATCAACCTGACTGGCGGTATAAATTTCTGGAAATTATCACCGATCCTAACATCGCTTATATTTTATTATTGATAGGCATGTATGGTTTGTTTTTTGAATTTTATCACCCAGGCTTGATATTACCGGGCGCTGCAGGCACCGTTTCATTATTGATAGCGCTTTATGCATTTCAATTATTACCGATTAATTACGTAGGTTTTGCTTTGGTCTTGTTAGGCATTATTTTTATGATTATTGAAATCTTGATTTCCAGTTTTGGCGTATTGGGCGTCGCTGGCATAGCCGCGTTTGTCACCGGCTCAATTTTACTATTGGATATCAATAGTCCCGGCTATCAAATTGCCTGGTCATTGATTCTCATGATGACCGTGTTAACCGTAGCTTATTTTCTATTAATCGTCAGTTTGAGCGTACAAGCCATGCGAGCAAAAGTGGTCACTGGGCGCGAAGCTATCGTGGGGGAAGAAGGCGAAGTGTTAGCGTTTTTAAATGATTTCTGGCAAGTACGCATAGGTGGTGAAATCTGGCAGGCAGTAAGTAACGAACCGCTACAATTACAACAAAAAATTCGCGTCATAGCGATTTCAGGGTTAATATTGACTGTTGCGCCACTTAATCCATCTACCACTGACAGGAGACCTCAGCATGTCAGAACTCTTTAGTCTCTTTTCCTATATTGCCATTCCCGTTGTTATTATTTTATTAATCAGTTTTAAAATTTTGCGGGAATATGAACGGGCGGTAGTATTTACCATGGGGCGCTATACTGGCGTAAAAGGTCCTGGCTTAGTCATCATTATTCCTTTCGTTCAGCAAATTGTAAAAATGGATTTGCGCACCGTGGTTTTTTCTATTCAACCTCAGGATGTTATTTCACGGGATAATGTGTCGGTACGCGTTAATGCCGTGGTTTATTTTCGGGTCATCAGTCCGGAAAAAGCCGTCATCCAGGTGGAAAATTATATGGAAGCTATCAGTCAATTATCCCAAACTACTCTGCGCTCGGTGCTGGGGCAACATGAGTTAGATGAAATACTTTCGGAACGCACCAAACTGAATATGTCTATCCAGAAAATTCTGGATGAACAAACTGAAGCCTGGGGGATTAAAGTCGCTACCGTGGAAATCAAAGACGTGGATTTGAATGACAACATGGTGCGGGCTATCGCTAAACAGGCGGAAGCAGAACGTGAACGCCGCGCGAAAATCATTCATGCGGAAGGGGAAATGCAAGCTTCACAGAAGTTGCTGGAAGCCGCGCAAATTCTGGCGCAGGAACCGCAGGCTTTGCAATTACGCTATTTGCAGACGCTATCGAATATTGCTGAAGAAAAAAATTCGACGATTGTGTTTCCGATTCCTATGGAAATGTTTTCGGTATTTCAAAAGATGGTGAAATAAAGGGTCTTTGTCATACCGCGCAGGCTGGCAGTCAGTATTCACTGTCACAGAAGGACACAAAATCTGGGAGTGAGATGTTAGACTATTCCAAACAAGTCTGTCGGCTGAAGGTACGCACTGTTTCACCCTTGTGATTATCAATTATTTTACCTTGAGCATTTTCTAATTTGCCGTGAATCAGGGAAATTAACTTAGCCTGCAAATCTTCAAAGTAAGAACTATTGCGGACAAAAAATACTTTTTTGCCGTGGGACAGTATTGCCGTGTATCGTGCATTTTTACTCGCGATTTTACTCATTTAATAACACTCCCTAACATATGTTTTTGTGGTCATGTTAGGTTAAAAGGTATGCGGTCTAAAGCAAACCCGCCGTCGCCCCCAGTTTTTGTGAGATTTTGCCCATAAAAAGAGGATGCGGACATTAAATAATCTAATAAAATTCTTTTAGAATTAGGGAGTTAAGGGAAAATACTTACTTTTGGTAGGGATAATTGCTTAGCGAATTGTGAGCTTAAAG
>JAZKAT010000025.1:0-9888 GCA_040389045.1 Pseudomonadota bacterium
GTGCAATGCACCGGTCTTTCCTGCAATAAATAATGCGCCAGCGATTGCGCATAAGCCGCCAGCAGTACGGATTTTTTAACCGTGAGTGGCGTATCACAAACCCGTATCTCAACCGTGCCAAATTCTGGTTTAGGACGTATGTCCCAATAAAAATCTTTCATGCTTTGGATAATGCCAAGATGGCGCATTTTAAAATAATATTCGGAAAATTCTTTCCAGTTGAGCAGATAAGGTATCACGCCACTTTGCGGAAAAGCCGTGAAGATAGTTGAGCGCGATGAATTAAAACCGGTATCCGCACCCTGATAAAACGGTGACGATGCACTTAACGCCAAAAAGTGCGGCACATAACGCGCCAGCGCGTGGGTCAAATAAATTGCTTCATCACCATTGCGACAACCAATATGTATATGTTGGCCAAATACGGTTGAGCGTTTGGATAAGTAACGGTATTGGTGCGCTAAATTTTTATATCTTTTAATCGGAAAAATTTTCTGCAGCGACCAGCGTTGAAAGGGATGCGTGCCTCCGCCAGAAATTTTAAATTCGAATTCTTCAGCCAGCGAGAGCATGGTGGTATGCAATTTTTCAAATTCCACTGCTAGTTCCGCGGGGGATTGATGGATAGAGGAATTGATTTCAATCATGCTTTGGGTGACTTCGGGTTTGATATTTTTTTCAAGAGCGCTGGTGCCTATGGTTTTGATGACTTCTTTGGCGCGATTGAACAAATCATAGGTGAGCGGATTTATCAGCTGGAGCTCGAGTTCCACGCCGATTGAGACAAGTTGTGAAGACTTGAACGGGAGGTTTCTCATTTGTCTATTATAACGTTTTTTGGACAAGCAATGGGGGGATGAATTGGTTAAAAATTACGCTATTAGGTCAGAGAGGGGCACACCACCACCCCTCACCCGCCGCTATGCAAAACAGCGCACTTTTTTAAGAAAAAATCGCTTTTCATCAAGTTTTGATCTTATAACCCTATTGATTTATATAGGCTAAATTTTAATCAAAAAATGCTAAACTATATAATATGAGAGTCACGTGAGAAACCTGCCATGCCTAAGGGTAAAAGAAAGGTGCTGCAAACTAAGAAAAAGCCAAAGTCTTCCCCAAATACTTTGCTGCATAACATTGTTAAATTCAGCACCGGGGTATGGATTTGGCATACCAACTCAGCAAAGGCCAGCGCCATCTCACCTGGTAAAGCAGTCATCCAAAATCTTTCATCAGGCAATTCAAGAACTCAGAATCCAGAGCGTCCGGATATGTTCACCCAAAATATTCTTGGCGTTACTCAAAAGACTTGCTGGTTAAAACAAATGGGTATCAACCAGGGGCGCAAATGCTTAATCAGCGACAAAACGTATTTTATGAAGCTTGCCAACGACCAAACCAATTTCAGATTTCAGGAAGCCTATAATTTATTATTCCTCAAGAATGTTTTAAACATTAATACCCCTCAATTTGGTTATGTGCAGGATGGTCAATTATATTTTGCCACCCTTGAAGTTCCTGCTTTTAACATGGCGGTACAGTTGCAAATGAATGGCCCAGATTTTCAAGCTCAGCTGTCCAACACCATCAGCAGCAGTGATATCGCAAAATTAGCTGTAGCCAGGACTTTTATTGCTGACTTAACCAAACTTGAAAATTGGGGCTATACGCCTGAGGGCTTGGCAATCATTGACGCTGATGGTGGGCTGCATGATGATGGCACAACAATAATGCCAAAAACTGCTGAAGAATATTTTAAATTAGCGAGTGAATCCATGAGCGTATCAGATTTTTCCGCGCCTTTTCATCTGGGATTTGAATTAAATCTAGATCACATCGCGCAGATGAAAACTATCTATGAGAAGATGCGTTTGGAAAAATTACCCGATGTTGATCCTTCCGTAAATCTGGATAAAACTCTTTATGCTGAGGTTTTAAATGTTTATATCAAAACATGTAACTCTATTTTAACTGACTTTTCCGCTTATGATAAAAAAACACTTAGCACAGATATTAATAAAGCGTTTGCCAAAGCAGTATTAAATAATGGCTTGCTTAATCTTAAAATCGAAGCACCTGGTTCCACCAAAACTTCTACCGTGATTGAGATCGGTAAATCAATACTTTCCTCAGCTGCAGAGCAGCTTGATACCATGGCGTTAAGCAGCATTGCTGTACCCGCTATCCAAAACTTAGCGGCAAATGTCGCGCCAAAATTCATTAAAGCAGCGGTTAAAACGCAACAAAAAACGTTTTTGAATAAATCTGAAGTTGAACTACAAGATATGCTTATCCCTACCTTGGTCGTTGCATCGGGAACGGTGATTTCCGCGCTGTCAATCATCTACGTGTTATGGAAAAAATATAATGAATCGCCAACCAATACTAATAGCCCTCAGTTATTCACTCGCGCGCCTTCAAATTCAAGTGTCAGGATTACTATCAACACTTCAAAAAACCCAACCCAAAAATCACCACGCAAATAACTCAGTTACAATATCTTATAAACAAACCCCACACTTAATTCATTACTGCGCGGCGAAATCTTATTACTCAAGCTGTTAAAAGACGCATACGCGGTATATGTATACTCACCGCGCAAATCCAGGTTCCTGCCCAGGCTAAGCGATAAACCTATACCAGCCTGGCCGCCAGTCGCTACATTGTTGCGATTGCCACCCGGATGTTGCGATAATTCAAACAAGGTTCTAATCAAACCAGCGCGCACATACAGCAAGGTATCTGAAGAAATTTTAAAACCAGGCAGAAAACTCAAACCATAACTATACGTGGTACGTAATTTTGCTGTTGTGCCATTGCCATCAATAATTTTATTGGCCGTATTGGTCGAACTTGCATTCGCAAATCCTTCGCCAGCTAAATAATATTTTTGCGCGACTATCGTGCTCAACCCGCCAAAAATTCCTATCACTTCACCATTAGAGCCAAAGTGAAACTTATTACCCGCTGGATTGTTAAAATCCCAACTGCCAGTATCCAATGCTAATTTAACACCTACATAGGGAATATTTCCGGCAAATACACACTGCGTAGCTGCTGCGAAAATAATCGCAGCCAGGAGATTCTTTTTATACATAATGGGGAGTCCGTGACAAAATGTCGCTACTATACGTGAGATGCCTCTCTGCCTCAAGTATGCTTCGCGCAGAACCGTGCGAGTTCAGCCAGCATGTCGCGGACGGCCATGTTTGCCGCCACTACGCCACCATAAGGTGTATTTTGCGACGCCGGGATGGCGATGGAAATATCTTTGCTGGCGATGAGGTGATTGGTAGCAGATGAAATCAGCAGCAAGCGCGCATGCAACCTAAAGATATTCTGGCCACTGGTAAAATCCTGCTGGAACTGTAGCAGTTGCGTATTCAACATATAAGTGGATTGGCCTACACCTATTGCGGAATTGACCGATGAAAAATGTTTAGTGTTTTGCAAAGTCTGCACTATCAATGGCTGCAACATTTGCGCAGGCGTCGCCGCCCAGCTGCTTTTAACAAAAAAGCCAATCTGGTAACGGTAAGTCGAATAAGCCATATCCGTAGTATTATAAATTGATACTGTCGCTGGTTCCGCGACAAAAATACTGCCGCCATGCCGCTGGTGTACTGGCACAGCAGGCACGGTATTCACCACATAAGTCATGTTGGAAACCGGTGTGACGGGTGAAAACACCGAGCAACCGGTTAACAATAGGCAACAGCCTATTAGTATTTTAAAATAATTGCTCGTTCGCATCACTTATTCTCCTGGTCCTAGTGGACGCGGGGTTTTGCCGCGAATCAATATTGCTGGGTTTTGTTTTACTTCAAAAGAAGCCGCTGAAAGATTGTTGCCAACCGTGGCAAAATTCGCGGCAGCGTTATTCGCGGCCGGCAAGGTTTGCGTGGAAAATTCCTGCATGGCACTCGTAGACGATTCCAGCAATGGCATAAACCGCTCGCTGGCGGCAGCAGTATTTTTCATGATAGTAGTGAAATCTCCACCGTTAGCCGCCAGCGTGCCGGTAAGCTTACGGAAATTAATTAAAATTTCTTTAATGGAGCGTAAATTTTCTTGATCGAGTAACAAACGGATAGAATTACTGACTGAATGCAAATTCTCATTTAATTTGGTGATGGCAGTATCCAGGCGCAAAAAGAATGAGGGTGCAGTTTTGATAATTGGATATTCCTGTCCATCCAGCGCTACCAATGGCGCGGTATTCAAACCTTTATCCTGCAAGGCGATAAACGCAATCCCCGTTAAACCTTTTACATTCAACGTCGCTACCGTGCCCTGGGTAATAGGCGTGTTTTGTTTGATGCTTAACAAGACTTCGACTAATTGGGGATTTTTCTGATTTAATTCGATGCTTTTAACTGCGCCTACATTGACACCATTATATTCCACCGGCGAATCAATACTAAGACCACTGACTGATTCAGTCATATAGACTTTATACCATTTGGTGGGATTAGCAGTTATGCCCGCGGACAGCCAGATAATGGCAAAAATAATCACCGCCACCAGGGTTATGACAAATACGCCAACTATGGAATAATTTACATTAGTTTCCATCTTTATCGTACATCCCTTCTGCTTTCCGGCCGCGAGGACCAGAAAAATATTCCTGTATTAACGGATTAGGATTAGCAGCTACTTTATCGACCGCATCTATACACAATACCTTGCCCTCACCTAAAAATGCAACGCGGTTTGCAACATGCCATAAACTATCAAGATCGTGGGTCACCATGACAATAGTTAACCCCATCGTAGTTTGTAAATTTAATGTTAACTCATCAAAAGCCGCTGCGCTGTCTGGATCCAAGCCCGAAGTCGGCTCATCAAAAAATAATAATTCCGGGTCAAGTACTATCGCACGCGCCAGTGCCGCCCGTTTTTGCATACCACCACTTAGTTCGGCGGGATATTTAATTGCTGAACTGGCTGGCAACCCCGCTAATAGAATTTTTAACATCGCCAGACTCTTGATTGTACCATCATCCAGATTGGTATGCTCATGAAGTGGGAAAGCGGTGTTTTCTAAAACAGTCAATGAACTAAATAAAGCATTTTGTTGAAATAAAACACCCCAGCGTTTTTGTACCGCTAACAATTCTTTGGGGCTTGCTGTCGTTAATTCTATGCCAAATACTTTAATTGAACCTGCATTGGCTTTTTGCAGCAACAGGATTTCCCGCAGCAATGTAGTTTTGCCGGAGCCGCTGCCCCCGACAATCGCCAGGATTTCACCACGCCGCACATTAAAGCTTAAACCATCATTTACCCAGGTGCCGCCCAGATTAGTCCTTAAGCCTTTCACTTCAATAATCAAGTCATCTGCTGTCGTCATAGCTTCATCTTGCTTAGTAATACGGAAAATACTGCATCTGCCACGATGATAAAGAAAATCGCTAATACTACACTGCGCGTTGTCTGTTTACCCACACTGTCCGCGCTGCCCGCCACGCGCATACCTTCAAAACAGCCTATGCTGCCGATCAGCATTGCAAATACCGGTGCTTTGCCCAGACCAATCAATAAATTTTTTAATGGAACGACATGGCGAAACCGCGCTAAAAAATCGTAAGGTTGTATCCCTAACATATCATGCGACATCAGCATGCCGCCCAATACGCCAAAAATATCCGACCAGATCGCCAATAATGGCAAAACAATGAAAAGTCCAAGCAATCTGGGTATCAATAATAATTCCGCAGGCGTCACACCCATGGTATTGAGCGCATCTATCTCCTGATTTACTTTCATGGTACCCAATTGCGCAGTAAATGCCGAACCCGTGCGGCCAGCAACCATGATGGCAGTCAGCAGCGGACCAAACTCACGCAGTATTGATATGCCAAGAAAATCGACGATATAAAGATTTGCACCATAGCTGCGGAGCTGCGTTCCCATTTGATATGAAATCACCACACCAATCATAAATGACAACAAAGCAATGATAGGCAAGGCGCGTAAACCGGTGTTGTCAATGACACTCATCAACGCTGCAAAACGAAATTTTTTCAGGTTGCCTGCGAGACGTAATGTCTCCATAGCCAACATGCCAGTGAACGCGAGAAAATCGCGTAACTCATCCCACTGCTCAATTGTAAATTGACCAATTTCCTCGAAAAAAGTAGGCTTTTTTTGTTCTGGAACAACTAACTGCGCCGCTTCTTTTTCTTCAATTAATGACAGCAGCTTTTGATGTTGTTCCGTAAAATTAGTAAAGCGCGCGCTGGTTTGTTTGCTATCTTTGCCATGCAGGCTCGCGCTTAATAACCAGGCGCCGGCGCTATCCATCTTGGTAATGTCTGCGCCGTCAACTGTGACACCCTGTGCGGGAAGTTGTAATTGGCGTAATTGCTGTTCCAGAGCATTGATGTTTGTTATCACCCATTCACCGTTGCAATGAAGTGTTTGGGTCGCAGGATCGTATTTCATGAATATTGCTGAGGTTTGTTTCATTGTCCACTCACAAATCGTTAAGTCCAATTTTCGCTTGAAACATTTGGTAATGCAATGATAACGAGACCTTGGGACGGTTTAAATAATTCGTTATGAAACACAAAGCTTGGCAAATTGTAACTTCGCAGTTATCATTCGCTCTGGGAGTTAGTAAATTTGTCAGGAAGACAGTGTCGTAAGATTTGGATTTTCAAATCATCGCTAACCTTTTCCTGGTGTTACTTAGTGGTTTCCCTAATAGTGTAATATTTCAGTAAATGCTAAATTCATTCAACACGGCCAACACATGTGGAGAAAAAGTCATGACAACTGCAAAGAAAAGAAAGCGTAAAGCTGCAAAACCTGTTGCTAAAAAGCGTAAAGCTGCAAAGAAAGGCGCAGCTAAACGTACTGTGAAAAGAAAAGCTGCTAAAAAAGCCCCAAAGCGTAAAGCTGCTAAAAAACGCCGTAAGGCTAAGAAAGCAATGTAATCATCTCTCCTAACGGAGAGAAAAAGGCGGCTAGATGTGAATCTACCGCCTTTTTTATTGCCTGCCAGATTCTCAAATCAGGATATTTCGGTAAAAATCACGATATTGCACTGCGATAGGTTGCCAATCAAACTGGTCTACATGTTGCAGATTCATGTCTCCGGCTGTTTTCCGTAATGCGGGATCAAACAATAATTCGCCGATTTGCGCCGTCCATCCCGCAATATCATCCGCTCTGACTAAACTTGCCTGCAATCCTTTGGTCTGCAAGTAACGCGTGACGGGGGAATCACTGGCTACCAATGCTTTACCCGCCGCCATCGCTTCGATCTGCACGATACCAAATGGTTCATCCCATTGCGCTGGCTGCGTAGGAAATAACATCAATTTGCATTGCGAAATCAACTGACATTTCACCTCACCTTTAACATAACCGGTAAACACGATGCTGGCGGGCGGAATTGCTGATAACGCGGGTAATTCGGTAATGACTGTCAAACCTAACGCTCGTGCTTGCGTTTGTAATGCTTGTGCCTGACTACCCGTACCCGCAATGACTAGCGATGTGCGTACGTCTTGCTGGCGCAGCGCCGCGTATACATCAACCAATACATGAAATCCTTTTTCGCGCTCGAGGCGCCCTATCGCCAGCATATAGTCTTGCTCTGACGTATCAAGGCCAGCAAAACTTTGTAAATCAATACCATTGCCAATGACTACGCTTTTCTGGCGCGCGTCACACAGCGCGTGGGATGCTTCGGCCATCATGGGGGTTAAATGAATGACGCCAGTCGCATCACGCAAAATATGCTGGCAACGCCGTTGCACGCTGCCACGCTGCATCCGGCTTGAATTAGTCGTCACGACATCGCCGTGACTCATCACTACATAAGGGATTTGCATTTTCTGGAAAAGTTTTCGGGCAACGAAGCCACTGCGATAAGTTCCCTGGGCGTGGACTAAATCAATTTTTTCACTACGGCACAATTGCTCGAGGGCCGTTAATTTATTACGAGCTACAAACCATCCTGGCTTGATCACCGGCCCTGAGTAAGCTGGCACACCATTTGGCAAAAGATGTGGGCCTTGTAATGTGTCATCTAGTTCATTACCCATGGCATAATACAAAATCTCAATTCCCAGTGCGCGCAGCGCTGGCGGCAGGTAATGCAGATATTCAACGACACCCCCGGCGGTTTTTTCAAAACTATTCCGGCAGAGAAACAGTACGCGCATAATATTGGCCCTTAATGTGATGGGGTATTTTAGGCTTGATCCTTCAGACTGGCAACGCTGGTGATTCTGCGTTATTATGACGGCCTTACATTGATAGAACTAAGGTAATGACGCAACTGTCCGCTTCACAACCCATAGGTATATTTGACAGCGGCATCGGTGGGTTAACCATTGCGCAAGCCGTCGTCAAACAATTGCCCGCGGAAAATATTATTTATTTTGGCGATACCGCCCATTTGCCCTATGGTGACAAATCCACCGCTGCCATTCAGGCGTATTCGGTTAAAATCGCCCATATGTTATTGCAGCAAAACTGCAAATTGATTTTGATCGCCTGTAATTCAGCTTCGACCGCGGCCTATGAGCTTGTTAAAGAATACATAGCTGACAAGGCTATTGTGATGGATGTGATCGAGCCGGTGGTCCGCTTCATGCATACCCGTTATCCCAGTAAACACATAGGTTTGATTGGCACTAAGCAAACGGTCTACTCGAATGTTTATAAACGGAAAATCGATGCCTTGAACGCGGACATCAAGCTGACTTCACTGGCCACAAATCTATTGGCTTCGGCGATTGAGGAGTTTGGTAATCATCATGCTATTGATGGTTTGTTACATGAATATTTGTCGCATCATACTTTGCGCGAAGTGGATGCCTTGTTACTGGCTTGCACCCACTATCCCATTATCAAAGAAAAAATTATCCGTTACTATCAAGACAAAATCGAGATCATCGATCCTTCCGATATTGTCGCCCAAACGGTTTTGCAGCGTTTGACGGAGCATAAGCTGTTAAATCCAAATAAAAGCAATGGCACTAAACATTTTTACGTATCGGACTATACGGATTCTTTTGCCTTGGGCACTAAATTATTTTTCAAGGAAGATATTAACCTCGAACATTACCCCTTGTGGGAATAATCCCATCTGAAAGAATAAACTCTCTATGAATTATCGTCATATTTATCACGCTGGCAGTTTTGCTGATGCTTTCAAACATATTGTTTTGGTAGCACTTACTCAGGCTTTATTGCGTAAAGCGACGCCGTTCTGTTTTTTAGATATTCATGCGGGTTTAGGGGTATATGATTTAGCAGACACTAGCGCGCAAAAAAGCAATGAAGCCGCAGGTGGCATTCGCAAAATTGTAGCGGCTGCAAATCCACCACCACTTATTCAGGATTATCTGGCGTGTGTGGCGGAGTTTAACAATAAGGCTGCTGATCTGCGTTATTACCCAGGTTCACCGATGATTGTGCGGGAGTTGATGCGCGCCCAGGACCGCATGGTGTTAACAGAATTGCATGATGAAACCTGGCAACAGTTGAAAGATAATTTTTATCATGACCGGCGAGTCGGTGTGCATCATCAAGATGGTTATCAGGCATTAAAAGCATTTCTGCCACCCAAAGAGCGCCGCGGCTTAATATTAATCGACCCCCCTTATGAAAAATCAGATGAACTAGCCGCCATCCCCAAAATCCTGGGCCAAGCCATTCCGCGATTTGAAACAGGCGTGTATGCATTATGGTATCCGATTAAAGAAAAACGCAGCCTGGTGCGGTTTCATGAAAGCTTGAAAAATAAAATTTCGCGACCAGTGCTGCTGGCAGAGTTATGTATTTATCCGGAAGACATTGCGACAGAATTAAATGGCTGCGGCATGGCGATAGTGAACCCGCCGTTTCAAGTGCGGGAAACTTTGAAAG
>JAZKAT010000025.1:9988-93242 GCA_040389045.1 Pseudomonadota bacterium
TACCCATAATTCAATCGATTGAACGAAGGAGGGAAAGTATATGAAGAAGATGACCCTATCAATTGCAACCCTGCTAGCAATAGCAGCATTGACAACAGGTTGCACGAATCAAGAAGTTGGCACCACGGGAGGCGCAGTTATTGGTGGTGTTGCTGGCGCCGCAATCTCCAACGGAAGCCCAGTAGGAGCAGTAGTAGGGGCAGTCGGTGGTGGTTTGGTCGGTAACGCACTATCCCGCTAATATTAACCTGCGTACGCAAGAAAAAAGCCCTTTCAATGATTGAAAGGGCTTTTTTTGATTTCTTGACAATTTTCCAGTATGGGTTCAAATTGTAGCGCTTTAACAATTCAATCAATATTCTCGAAAGGTAATAACATGGCATTACAAATTGGTGATGACGCGCCCGATTTCACCCTGCTATCGGACCAAAATGTTCCCGTCACACTCCATGAGCTGCGCGGCAAAAAAGTCGTACTCTACTTTTATCCAAAAGATAATACCCCCGGCTGCACCCAGCAAGCCTGTGACTTTCGCGACACCCTGCCGCGCTTTACCGACCAGGACACTATCGTGTTAGGGATCTCCAAAGACACCCCAAACCGCCACGAAAAATTTAAACAAAAATACCAACTGCCCTTCCCACTACTCGCCGACACCAATGGCGACGTGTGCGAAGCTTATGGTGTTATCAACAAAAAAAGTTTATTCGGTCGCACCTTTCTAGGCATCAGTCGGTCGACATTTTTAATAGATACACAAGGAAAGATTCGCGCAATCTGGCGCAAAGTCAAAGTCTCCGGCCATATAAAACAGGTACTCCATGAAACCAGCCAATCCTGATCAACAAAAAGCACAACAACAAAAAACTAAAACTGCCATTACCCCCACGCGCGCCGAAGATTATCCGGAATGGTACCAGCAAGTCATCAAAGCCGCTGACCTTGCAGAAACATCCGTCGTGCGCGGCTGCATGATCATGAAACCCTGGGGTTATGCCATCTGGGAAAACATGCAGCGTGTACTCGATGAAAAAATTAAAGCAACCGGCGCGAAAAATGTTTATTTTCCCTTGCTGATCCCCGTCAGCTTTCTGGAAAAAGAAGCCGCCCACATCGAAGGTTTTGCAAAAGAATGCGCGGTGGTCACCCACACCCGCCTGGTGAAAGACGCCGATGGCAAATTAATTCCCGGCAGTCCGCTCGAAGACCCTTACATCATCCGGCCTACTTCTGAAACCATCATCGGCGAAGCATTTTCACGCTGGGTACAATCGTATCGCGATCTGCCATTACTCATTAATCAATGGGCGAATGTCATGCGCTGGGAAATGCGCACGCGCATGTTTTTGCGGACGTCGGAATTTTTGTGGCAGGAAGGCCACACTGTGCATGCCACACCCGCAGAAGCGCAAACACAAACACTGACCATCCTCGATCTTTACGCGAATTTCGCGCAAGACTTTCTCGCCATGCCCGTTATCAAAGGGGAAAAATCCGCAAGTGAACGCTTCCCCGGCGCTGATGCAACCTACACCATAGAAGCCATGATGCAAGATAAAAAAGCCATGCAATCCGCCACGTCTCATAACCTAGGCCAGAACTTTGCGAAAGCCTGCAACATTAAATATTTAAGCGCACAAGGTCAGGAAGAATTTGGCTGGACTACCTCATGGGGAATGTCCACCCGCATGATTGGTGGACTTATCATGACCCACAGCGATGACAATGGCCTGATCCTGCCGCCAAAAATCACGCCTGTGCATGTAGTCATTTTACCTATCGCCCATAAAGCAGAGCAGCAAGCCGAAATCCTTGCCTACTGTGAAAAAATAGCGAAAGAGTTGCGCGCGCTCACTTACCATCAGCGTCCAATCATTGTTGAGATCGACCAGCGCGAATTAACCGGCGGTGAAAAAGCCTGGAGCTGGGTCAAAAAAGGGGTGCCATTCCGCATGGAAATCGGCATGAAAGAATGTCAAAACGATGCCGTGTTCGTAGGGCGCCGTGATCAGGATTACAAGGAACGCAAGGCCGTACCACGCCAGCAATTTGTTGACACACTGGTACAACAATTAGATGAGCTGCAAGAAGTCTTGTTTAACCGCGCCACCGAGTTCCGTCAAAAGAACACTGTTGCTATTGATTCCAAAGACGCATTTTATAAATTTTTTACTGACAGCGACGGTGGCTTTGCGCTGGCCCACTGGAATGGCGACCCCGACGTGGAAGCCAAGATTAAGCAAGATTTGAATGTAACCATACGTTGCATACCGCTACTGGATGAAAAACCGGTCGCGGGTAAATGTATATTTACTGGCGAAAACAGCCCACAACAAGTGATATTTGCGAAGGCGTATTAAGGGTGGTGGACATTTCTACTTTGTTACCACCCCCAAAATATGTTACCCTTGCCCGCATTTATTAATACTCATTTACTCAAGCACGAGGAGTTTAATGTCATGACGCCAGCAACCATCAAAGACTTAGCCGCCACCATTGCAAAATTATCCGCCAAAGGCAAAGGTATACTCGCCGGCGATGAAAGCATTCCCACTATTACCAAACGCTTTGAAGCCTTGAATATTAAGTCTACGGAAGAAACCCGTCTGGCTTATCGTGAATTATTGGTAACAACCCCAGGCATAAGTGAATACATCAGTGGCGTCATTTTATTTGAAGAAACCTTAAATCAAACCACCAGCACCGGCACTACCTTTCCCGCCTTGCTGCAAAAAAATGGTTTATTGACCGGCATTAAAGTTGATAAAGGTCTGGTGATCATCCCCAATACCCAAGATGAACAAGTTACCCAGGGCTTAGATGGTTTAGGCGACAGGCTTGCTGATTACAAATCCAAAGGCGCAAGTTTTGCAAAATGGCGCGCAGTTTATAACATTTCAGCCACCACCCCTAGCGCACTCGCCGCGCGCGTCAACGCGGAAGGTTTAGCCAGTTATGCTGCACTATGCCAAGCTCATGGCATTGTCCCTATTGTTGAACCTGAAATATTAATCGACGGCGACCATACTATTGAACAATGCGCTACAGTTTCTGAAAATGTGTTGCATGCCTTGTTTCACTCACTGTTCAAACACAAAGTACAATTGGAATATCTGGTGCTAAAACCCAGCATGGTAATTAGCGGTAAAAAATGCGCGACCCAGGCCACCGCAGAGGCCGTTGCTAAAAACACTATCACGATTTTGCGCCGCACTGTTCCAGCCGCTGTGCCTACGATTAATTTCTTATCCGGCGGTCAATCCCCGGAAGAAGCTACCGCCAACCTCAATGCCATGAACCAGATGAATGGCAATCCCTGGAACATCAGTTACTCCTACGCGCGCGCTTTGCAGGATTACTGTATGAAAACCTGGTTAGGCGAAAGCAAAAATGTTGCTGCCGCGCAAAAAATATTCCTGGAACGCGCCAAGTTAAACAGTTTAGCCAGCGTTGGTAAATACACGAAAGACTTAGAAAAAGAAAAATCTACCGCCTGATTAACAACATTGAGCCAGGGGCCTCAAACCATCGTCTTAACATCTTAAAAGGATACCGGTCATGACGACAACGATGACGACTATTGATGCAAAAGAAAAATTTACCGACTTGATCAACCATGTTTCCCACAATAAAGAACGCGTCATATTGACTAGGCGCGGCAAGGAAATTGTCGCGATGGTTCCCATTGAAGATTTACAATTTCTGGAAGCCACACAAGATAGACACGATTTACGTGAAGCGGGTGATGCATTCAAAGATTCGAAGAGCGCCGGCAGCGTGACGCTTGAACAATTGAAGGAAGACTTAGGCGCGTGACCACTCCCTACCATGTAAGGGTTGCTCCCGCCGCGATCGCACAAATCAAAGCACTCAGCGGCAAGACCCAAAAAACCATTATCAAGCTGGCCGAAGCGCTGTCGATAAATCCGCGCCCGCCCGGTGCAAAAAAAATCGAAGGCATGACTGGCCTTTACAGCGAAACCGTTAATCAGCACCGGCTGGTCTACAAAATCGAGGATCAGGAAGTACTGATCTTGCTGGTTAAGTAAATGTCCACGCCCAAACTGGTACTGGCTTCCACTTCCAAACCAAGACAAATGCTATTACAGCGTTTGCAATTACCTTTTACGATCGCGCCTTCCGCTGTTGATGAAACACCACTTGCTAATGAACAGCCTGAAGCATTAGTACAACGGCTGGCGGTTGCTAAAGCCAAAGCCGTCGCGGCAAACAACCATGCTTCGCTCATCATAGGCGCTGATCAAGTCGCCGTGGTTGAAGGAAAAATTTTTGGCAAACCTCACACCCTGCAAACCGCTACCGAGCAACTTATGGCGGCCAGTGGCCAGCGCATGAAATTTTATATAGGTTTGTGTTTACTAGATACCCGCGATCAAAGCATGCAGCTCGCGCTGGAAGAGTACGATGTGATTTATCGGCAGTTAACGCTAAGCATGATAGAAAATTACCTAAAGCAGGAACAACCCCTTGCTTGCGCGGGCAGTTGTCAGGCCGATGGCTTGGGAATTACTCTTATCGAAGAATTTCAAGGTAAGGATTTTACCGCGTTAATTGGTTTACCCTTGATACGCTTGAATACCATGCTACAGCGTTGTCATTCACTACTCTTGTAACTTCAATTTCAAAAAAGCCGCTACTTCATTTTCCAGCCAATACTCCGGCCGCCATGGCGAAGCTCCGCCAATAAATCCCACATGCCCCCCTCGCTCCGTTAATGCCAAAGTCACCTGCGAA
This sequence comes from Pseudomonadota bacterium, assembly GCA_040389045.1. Classification (GTDB taxonomy): domain Bacteria; phylum Pseudomonadota; class Gammaproteobacteria; order DSM-16500; family DSM-16500; genus UBA5158. The sequence continues at coordinate 14,744 of JAZKAT010000025.1, forward strand.
GAAATTTCCTGTACGGTAGGTATAACTTCAATCGGAACAAACGGATCATCCAGCGCGTTAACTATTAATGTCGGCACGTTAATGCTGGATAAATAAGGGCGGCAACTCGATTTAATATAATAGTCCGCCGCGTCAATAAAACCGTGTAATGGCGCGGTGATTTTATCATCGAATTCACGTAAATTTTTGAAGGATTGTAACTGTGACAAACTCACCGCCAACTCAGTGGTAGCCAGTTTACGCGCGAACTTTTCTTTGACACAAGTCAACAAATGCTTATCGTAAACCCGCGAAAAACCCTGCTGCAAAAAATCCACCGATTTGGATAAATCAAATGGCACTGAAATGGCGGCGGCGGTAATCAGCGGATTATTGCTGCCGGTTTCTCCTAACCATTTCAATAACACATTGCCCCCAAGAGAAACCCCTATGGCAGCCAGCACCGTATTTGGTTCACGCTCACGCAGCAAATTTACCACTTCCGCAAGGTCCGCTGTATCACCTGAATGATAAGCCCGCGGCAAGCGGTTGAGTTCGCCACTGCAGCCGCGAAAATGCATAACCACCGCACGCCAGCCTTGCGCATTGCATTCGTGTAATAAACCTCGGGCGTAAGGCGAGTTCACTGATCCTTCCAGACCATGCAGCAGCAGCACAATCGGGCCATGCTCACGCTGCGACCAGTCCAAATCAACAAAATCACCATCGGCAAGTTCTATACGTTCACGACGTAGTGGTAATTTATTTTTGAAACGGCGAAATAACGGCGGCCACAGTGTTTGCAAATGTGGGCCGGGCAGCCACCAGGCAGGCTTGAAATCACGCGTGATACGTTCGGCTAAACTCATGAACAGCATCCACCAATACTGCAACATTTTCAGGAGGCACATCGGGAGTAATACCGTGGCCCAGATTAAAAATATGACCGGAGCCATGACCATAACTTGCTAAAATTCGCGCGACTTCATTACGGATTGCATCGGGTGTAGTGGTTAAATACTGCGGATTCATATTGCCTTGTAAAGCCACTTTCGTGCCGACTTTACCCCGCGCCAAATTCAAATCAACCAGCCAGTCGACTCCCACTGCGTCACAACCACTGAGCGCCATGAGATCCAGCCACTTGCCGCCGCCTTTGGTAAACAAAATTACCGGCACGCGTTTGCCATCATGTTCTCGCAGCAGATTCGCGATAATTTGCTGACAATACTGCAAGGAGTAATCTTGATAATCTTTTGTTTCCAGCATGCCACCCCAGGTATCAAAAATCATGACTGCCTGCGCGCCAGCGTGAATCTGCGCATTTAAATGTTGGCTCACCGCTTCGGCAAGTAATTGCAGTAACTTATGTAACAACGCGGGATCTTCACGCTTAAGATTTTTTATTTGCGGAAATTCTTTATTGGCGCTGCCTTCGACCATGTAACTCGCCATCGTCCAGGGGCTACCGCAAAAACCAATTAAAGGAATTTTACCCGCCAATTCATGTCGCACTAGCCGCACGGCATCAAGCACATAACGCAAATTGGTTTCCGGATCGGGCACACCCAGTGCATTGATATCATGCGCGCTGCGCAACGGGCGCGCGAATTGCGGGCCTTCACCTTCTTTAAATGACAAGCCCAAACCCATGGCGTCGGGAATCGTCAAAATATCGGAAAATAAGATTGCCGCATCGAGTGAGAACCTTGCCAACGGTTGCATGGTGACTTCACAGGCTAATTCCGGGGTTTTGCACAACTGCATAAAACTGCCCGCCGTGGCGCGAACTTTGCGATACTCCGGTAAATAACGTCCGGCCTGGCGCATGATCCACACTGGCGTCCTATCCACTGGCTGCCGTAATAGGGCCCGCAGCAACCGGTCATTTTGTAAATCAGGTTTAACCATAAAACTGCCTAACTATTAAAGAACATAGCATACCATTTTGCGCCAACATTGTCGCTTTGCCCCGCCATTAGATTTGGTGATAAGATAGTTTGATAGGACTGTGTAAACTCATCAAAAGGAACCTCGACTATGCAAAAAACTCTTTTAGCCACCACTCTTATTAGTCTTTGTATTGTTGGTGTTGCTGGCTGCCAAAAAGAAGAAAAGAAGACCCCGACTACGACTACTACGGTGACTGCGCAAACTGACAGTAGTGGCACTACCGCGACTACCACTGCCACCAAACCTATCCAATTAGCTGATGTTGTTGACATTATGGGAGGGGGTCAAGGCACCCCACCACCACCGCCAGGATCTTTAAACACCAATCCAAATAGCGCTATAGCAGACCAAAATGCCGCGGCAGCAGCGGCGCAAGCTGCAGCGCAGGCTAAAGCCTTAGCAGATGCTAAAGCCGCAGCGGCGGCAGCGGCAGCGGCAGCGGTTACTAGTGTCCCAGTCCCCGGTGCAACCCAACCTTCTAAGATGGACTCCAGTTCATCTAGCAAGGGAGCGGGTGAAGCTCCAGCCGGTCAAACACCCGTCATGATGATGGGCCCAGGTACTAAAGCCCCTGCTCCTGGAACGACGGCTCCTGCAACGGCGGCTCCGGCTGCACCACCAAGCCCTAGTGGGGATGCTACTCAATAAGTACAGCGTTAATATCTTCTTGCCATAAATTTTCCAGGTCAGCGATGCTGACCTGCGCGGTTTTCAGCGCATGGCCAATGGTTGCTAATAAAATAAAATGTAATTTACCGGCACGGATTTTTTTATCTCTTTGCAAAATAATCAGCAGCTCTGCCAGCGGTGGCAAATCTATTTGTACTGGCAAACCCAAGTTTTTTAACAAATTTATTAATCTTGTTACTGCAATAACGGATAATCCATTTAACTGCGCGGATAATTTTGCCGCCAATACCATACCAATCGCTACCGCTTCGCCATGGAGTAATTGTTGATAATTACCCGCGGTTTCTAATGCATGCCCTAAGGTGTGACCAAAATTCAATAAATTCCGTATACCGTTATCCTGTTCATCTTGGGTGACAATCTGGCCTTTGATTTTTACACTCATGTAAATAGCATAGAGTAATGCGGCGGGGGATTTACTAATTAAGTCTTCGGCATTTTCTTCCAGCCAGTAAAAAAAATCCTGATCAAACGCCACACCGTGTTTCACCACTTCAGCAAAACCAGCGCGGTATTCTCTGTCGGGCAGTGACGCTAACAAATCCATATCGGCAATCACGCATTGCGGCTGATAAACCACACCAATCAGATTTTTGCCTAACGCATGATTTATCGCGGTTTTACCACCAATCGCCGCATCTACCTGGGCAATTAAAGTGGTGGGAATTTGCAGGTAATTTACGCCGCGTAAAAAACATGCCGCGGCAAATCCAGTCATGTCTCCAATTACCCCGCCACCTAAGGCTATTAATGTGGTTGTGCGGTCATGCTGGAGTTGAATTAAGTTATCGAGAATTTTTTGCCAGGCGGATAATTCTTTGTATTGCTCACCTTCTGGTAGTAACACTACAGTCACTTGTTGCGGCAGCGCCTGACGTAATTTTTCCAGATAAAGATCGGCGATAACTTGTTGCGTGACTATCATCACCCGCGGGCCATGAATGTGCGACGCTAGCAGATTGCTATCATTAAAAATTCCCTGGCCTATGTAGACTGGTACTTGCCGTTTATCAAACTGCAAGTTAACTGTTTGATAAATCATTTCGGCCGTCCAGTCAGCCAGGTAATAATATCTTCGGCGACTGAACGTACGCTGCGATGATCGGTAGGTACTCTAAAATCCGCCATGGCTTCGTAGTGCGGTTCCCGTTCGGTTTGCAGCTTGGCCATGATTTCATCCCGATTCTCTACGCGCAATAGTGGTCTGCGACTGTCATTCACTACGCGAGCGGGTTGCAACGGCAGGGTGACTTCAAGATAAACGACAATACCATGGGCGGCGATAATCTCCCGATTTTCTGGGGTGATAATGGTGCCACCGCCAGTAGCGACGACGACATTGGTAAGTTTTGCAAGATCTGCTACTACTGCGGCTTCGCGTTTGCGAAAACCGTCTTCGCCTTCGACATCGAAGATCCAGCCCAGATCGACTCCGGTGCGAATTTCTATTTCTTCATCTGTATCATAGAAATCCATGCCCAATTGTTTAGACAAGTATTTCCCGACGCTGCTTTTACCGGCGCCCATGGGCCCTACTAAAAAAATATTTTTATTAATGTTCTTTTTCATACCTGGCTGTGCTGTCATCAATAAAGAAAGACTATTTTACGCAATTATCTCCGGGGTTACAAAAACTAATAACTCACGTTTGCTAAACTTTGTGGTGTGCTGTTTAAACAACAAACCAACCACTGGAATTTTACCGAGAATGGGTACACGCTCTTCATCATTTTCTTTATTGAGTTCATAAATTCCACCTAAAACCATAGTCTGGCCACTTTTCATTAAAACGTTAGTCACTATGAGGCGGGTGCGGATGGTGGGGACGCCTTGCACTATGAGATTGCCGGGCCGGTCTTCGTTGACTTGTAATTGCAGCAAGACTTTATCGCCGGGCATGATCTGTGGGGTGACTTTTAAACTCAGCACTGCTTTTTTAAAAGTCACTGCGGTGCCGCCGCTTAAGCTGACTTCCTGGTAGGGGATTTCTTCGCCGGATTCGATGGTGGCGGTTTGCTGGTTGGCGGTGAACAGGCTGGGGCTGGAAATCAATTCTCCATGGCCCGCTTTTTCCATGGCAGCTAGCGCGATATCGAGAAATGACCCATCTGCCAGACTGGCTATGGCTAAACTAAAATGGTGGGGCAGGGTGCTCGCTAAATTTCGCGCATCGCGGGCGGTAAAACTGATACCTAGTTCGCGTTCAAAATCACTGTCCACACTGGCTAACCTTGCTTTAATACGAATTTGTCGGACTGGCACATCTAATTTTTTGATAAGTGCCTGGACCTGGGTGAGCTTGGCCGCGGTATCCTGGACAAACAAGACATTGGTACGAGCATCAATACGGACATGGCCGCGTGCTGACAGCATTGAGGTATTGCTATCTTGCAGGAGATGGGCAATATCTTCGGCTTTGGCATAGTTAATTTGCCAGATATGCAGATTGAGTGGAGCACTTTCGATAAAAGCGGCTTGCATTTTTGCATCATCCTGGCGACGATTAAGCAATTCAGCGCGCGGCGCGATGAACATCACATCGCCTAGTTGTGTTTTGGCAAGTCCTTGTGAATTGAGCAACAATGCAAAAGCATCACGCGGCGCAGCGTTATGCAGATGCAATGAGATCGTGCCACTGACGGCTGGACTCAGCACCAGATTCAAACCCAGAAATTTCGCCATGATACGCACGGCGTCCGCCAGGCTAACATTCTGCAAATCCACAGCGATATTTTTTTCCGCGTAAGCAATAGTGCTTGCGCATAGCAATAAAATAATAATAATTTTTTTGAACATGTGAATCCTTGTTAATGTCTCTTCACCTCTCCCCTTGTGGGAGAGGTCGGCGACGGTGAGGGGTGGTTTTATTTATCTCCAACACATAATGCTGCTGATTACTTACTTTCACTTCCATTTCGCTCGCATTAATACTCACTACCCAAGCATCAATTCCCGGAATTTTTGTGCCAACCTGCACATCATGGGTCGTGCCATCGGCAACGGTCACTAAACCCCAGGTTCGCGTACCTTGTTGCATTAAGCCTACAAATTTAATTTCTGGTAATGGTTGCTCAGGTGCGACGACAGTTGTGTTTTCCGGCGGAATTGCAGCGATGTTATCCGAATTTTTTTTACCCAGATAACTCCACAAAACCACCCCCAATATCAACAGTGCCACCACTGCCAACACCACCCAAAACTTTCGCCGCGCCTGCCGGCGCTGCTCCCGCCAAGGTAATAAATTAACTTCCAACATCCCCCACCCCTGTCATTCCCGCGCAGGCGGGAATCCATTCATTGAAACCGCCGTGTCGCCAACCCACAACAAATCTGCAAATTACTCGCGTCATCTTGTATTTTTTTCCTATCAACCTTCGCTGCCATCTGCATTTTTCGCAAAGGGTCTACAAGAAAAATTTTTAATCCCGCTTCACCCCTAAAATAATCCGCGAGCGGCCCTGCTTCTTCTGGAAGCTCACCTGATAACACAACATAATCAATCTTTTTTGGTGCCGCCGAAAAATACAAATTCAGCGCCTGCTTAACCGTATCAGAAAACGCTAACGCATCTTCGCGGTGCCAGCGTTGTTCCAGCAAAATAATTCGTTTGCTAAAAATAATTAAGTCCGCATGTTGCTTAGCAAAATGTATGAGCACTACTGCATGGTGCTCGTTAAATTCCGCCACTGTTAATGGCACGGCGCGTATCAGGGCAAAGCGGTCTACATCTATGACTTTTACTCGCAAACCAGCAGCGTTCACCAACGCAGCGTAACTCTCTACTTGCCATTGGCGTGCCGCCACTAAAAAAATTTCCTGTCGCGTTGCATCGCTGCCTTGCATAGTTAAAAAATCAAAACATAGTGCGTCGGTTACGCCAGGGAAATAGCGTGCCAGATTGGCGGTAATAGCAATTTCGTAATCCAGCGGGGGTAAGCGCGGGGGCAGGGTTATTTGCTGGCTAATTACGGCATTGGCGGGTAACGCTAGCGCTGCTAGACAACCGGCAGTTTTGGTTTCGCTTACCAGGCGCGCGATTACCGCCTGCACTTCCTGGGGTTGTTTAATTTTCCCATCAGTGATGCTGCCCGCTGTCAAAGGCGCGGTAGCGTAATTTTTAACCACCCAGCCGTTGCGTCGTAACTTCAGTTGTAACAGACGAATGGCGTCGGAACTAATATCAAGTCCAATAAAATCAGTGCGTTTTCTACGAGCAAAAGCGAACAAGCGAATCTCCCTGAAAAGAATTCTCGGTAGCAATAGGGTAAAAAGTGAAGGATGCGTAAGCGGAGGAGGAGTGTATAAATGTTGGGCTTTGCGAAATAACTTGCTATATACTGCACACACTTTTGAAAAAACTCAAGTATAATTCTCTCCTCTCCCGTATAGGGAAAGTGAAATTAATGTAAATCAAGTCAGACCTTATCACATGAAAGTAATACCCTTTAAGATCGTGAAAAAATTTATTATTTTTAGCTTCATCGTGGTGACAGCTTTACTCCTGGGCGCGCTGTATTACATGGAGTTTGAACTGCCTGACATTGAGGCTTTGAAAACGACGCCGGTGCAGGCACCCTTGCGAATTTACACGCAAGACAACAAATTGATTGGTGAATTCGGTGAAAAACGCAGTAATCCTGTACCCTTTGATCAAATTCCCAAGCCCTTGATTGATGCGGTGCTCGCTACTGAAGACCAACATTATTTTCAACATGCTGGTATTGATGTTTCAGGCTTGCTGCGCGCCACTATCAAACTCATCGTCACGGGCAAAAAAGAAGAAGGCGGCAGCACTATCACTATGCAGGTTGCGCGTAATTTTTATTTAACGCGTTATAAAACTTTCGGCCGAAAATTTCAGGAAATTTTACTGGCCATTAAAATCGACCATGGCTTAACCAAGCAAAAAATTCTGGAACTGTATCTCAATACTATTTTTCTGGGCAATCGCGCTTATGGCGTAGGGGCGGCGGCAGAAATTTATTATGGCAAACCATTAGCTGAATTATCGCTGCCGGAATATGCCATGTTAGCGGGTTTACCTAAAGCACCTTCCTTGTTAAATCCCATCGCTAATCCCATTGCCGCTAAAAAACGTCGCGATCATGTATTAAGCCGCTTGCGCGAATTGAATTATATTACTGAAACAGATTATCAAACCGCGCTTAATACGCCATTGAATGCTTCTTATCATCAATTAAAAGTTGAGGCGAAAGCGCCGTACGCCGCTGAACTGGCGCGCCAGCAACTTGAAGAAATGTACGGGGACAGCATTTATACTGATGGATTTAATGTTTACACAACCATTGACAGTCAACAGCAAGAAGCCGCCAATATTGCTGTGCGTGACCAAACTATCGCTTACGATCAACGTCATGGTTATCGTGGCCCGGAACAAAACATTGGTACGCATAATTTAAAACATGCGCGTCTCATAAAAATTTTAGCGAACATTCCCGCGTTAAATAATTTGGAACCGGCAATTGTCACTAAGGTATCCGAACAAAGCGTGAATCTGGTGCGCAACGATGGTAGCGTAGCCACCATCTCATGGGCAGGTTTGGCGTGGGCGCGGCGTCAAGTTAATGCGGATTATCTGGGTCAGACACCCCATGGTGCGCAAGATATTTTAAAAGCTGGCGATGTCATTCGCATCATTCAAATTAACGGCCAGTGGCACCTCGCGCAATTGCCGCGCGCGCAAGCTGGATTAGTCGCGCTTAATCCACAAAATGGCGCCATCCTGGCTTTAGTGGGTGGTTTTGATTTTCAATTAAGTAGTTTTGATCGCATCACCAATGCGCAACGCCAACCGGGTTCAAGCTTTAAACCTTTCATTTATTCGGCGGCGCTTGATAAAGGTTATACTTTGGCAAGCATTATTAACGATGGGCCCGTCGTGGTGGAAAATCCAGATCATAGTTTGTGGCGTCCGCAAAATGACACGCATGAATTTTATGGGCCAACGCGTTTGCGTGATGCACTGGTACATTCACGCAATCTGGTTTCCATCCGTTTATTGCAACAAATCGAAGTACCTTACGCGATTGACTATATAAAACGTTTTGGTTTCACCAACTCTTCATTACCAGAAGCATTATCACTGGCGCTGGGTACTGCCAGCGTGACCGCCATGGACATGGCGGCGGGTTATGCGGTGTTTGCCAACGGTGGCTTTAAGGTCACTCCTTATATTGTTGAAACCATTCGTAACACGCAAAACCTGCTGGTTTACGAGGCAAATCCTTTAATAGCCTGCACTAGTGTTGAGTGCGAAGCTAAATCTGACAATGAAAAAGCGCCGCGTGCGATCAGCGAGCAAAATGCTTTTCTGGTAACTTCGGTGCTGCACGATGTGATTGCTTATGGCACGGCGACTCGGGCGCTGGCGTTGAAACGTAATGATTTATCCGGCAAAACTGGCACTACCAATAACCAGTTTGATGCCTGGTTTGTGGGTTACAATACGCAACTGGTCGCGCTAACCTGGATGGGCTTCGACCAGCCGCAATCGCTGCATGAATATGGCGCCCAGGCGGCATTGCCAATGTGGATTAGTTTTATGAAAGCGGCATTGAATAATGTTGCCGAACAAACTATTCCACAACCACCGGGGATTTTAAGCATTCGCATTGATCCACTGACTGGCGTGCTCGCCTCAGCCGATATGCCGGAAGGGATTTTTGAATATTTCATGCAGCCATATTTGCCCACCACGGACGCGGAAACTAAAACCGAAAATGCACCACCAGTCAGTCAGATTTTTTAATTAGCGGCCGTAGGGAATAACCCACTAGCCTATCTGCCCCGCGCAGAGTAAAATCGAATGATTAGCCCCTTATTTAAAGACTTACATGAAAACATTAGTTTTTCATCTTATAAGAAAATTGTTTATAACGATTCTTTTCGGGCTGGTGGTGCTATTTATTGGCGTAATGTATTACATTGAGTTTGAATTACCTGATATTGAGGCATTAAATACCGTACAACTCCAAGTCCCTCTGCAAATTTTTACTCATGATGGAAAACTCATGGCGGAATATGGTGAAAAACGCCGCATTCCTATACCTTATGCACAAATACCAAAATCATTAATCGACGCCGTACTGGCGACCGAAGACCAACGCTACTTCCAGCACCCGGGCATTGACGTGCCAGGTTTGATGCGCGCGGGGCTTAAATTAATCGCCACCGGTAAAAAAGAAGAAGGCGGCAGCACCATTACCATGCAAGTCGCGCGCAGCTTTTATTTGACCCGCCATAAAACTTTTGGGCGTAAACTTCGTGAAATTTTACTGGCCCTGAAAATCGACCATCGCTTAAGCAAACAAAAAATTCTTGAGTTATACCTCAATAAAATATTTCTGGGCAGCCGCGCTTATGGTGTTGCAGCCGCGGCGGAAATTTATTACGGCAAACCCATTAATCAATTGAGTTTAGATCAATATGCGATGTTGGCCGGATTACCCAAAGCACCTTCCGCGTTAAACCCTATCGTTTATCCCGTAGCCGCCAAACGCCGCCGTGATCATGTGCTCTATCGCATGTATGAGTTAGGTTACATTCAGGAAAAAGATTACAAAGCCGCCATCAAAGCACCGCTCAAAGCCAGTTATCATGAATTACAAACTCAAATTAAAGCACCGTATGTAGCTGAGCTGGTACGTCAGCAATTGGAACAAATGTATGGCGATATTATTTATACCGATGGTTTTAATGTTTATACGACACTGGATAGCAGCCTACAGGGCACGGCCAACACTGCTATTCACGATGGTTTACTGATTTACGATCAGCGCCATGGTTATCGCGGCCCAGAACAAAACCTTGGCACGCCTGATTTAAAAAATTTAATGGACTGGAAGAAAAAGATTAGCATGATTCCAGTCGTCAACACGCTGGAACCCGCTATTGTCATGGAAGTCGCCGACCAATCAGTGCTGGCGATACGCGCCAATGGCACGCTGATTACTATACCCTGGAATGGTTTATCGTGGGCACGCAAACAAATCAATGCTGATTTTCTGGGCCGTATACCTGAGAGCGCGGATGAAATTTTAAAACCCGGTGATGTGATTCGCATTATGCCTAGCAGTAACAGTTGGCGCTTAAGTCAAATACCTAAAGCCGAAGCTGGCATGGTGGCGTTGAATCCGCAAGATGGGGAAATTCTCGCGATGGTCGGTGGTTTTGATTTTCAAAATAGTAATTTCAACCGTATCACCAATGCATTGCGTCAACCCGGTTCTAGTTTCAAACCATTTATTTATTCCGCGGCGCTTGATAAAGGTTACACACTGGCGACTGTCATTAATGACGCGCCAATTGTGATTGAAAATCCTATCGATAACACCTTATGGCGTCCGCAAAATGATACCGGTCGTTTTTACGGGCCTACCCGTTTGCGCGAAGCGCTGGCGCATTCGCGTAATCTGGTATCCATCCGGTTGTTAGGCTTGATTGGTACGAATTATGCGGTGACTTATGCGCAACGGTTTGGTTTCGCCGCTTCACAATTGCCGCCAACTTTATCTTTGGCGCTAGGCACGGCGAGTGTGACACCGTTGGATATGGCCACAGGTTATGCGGTTTTTGCTAATCAAGGTTTCCGGGTCACACCTTATATTATCGATAACATTCGCAACTCGGCGGGACAAATTATTTATCAAGCCAAACCATTAGCGGCTTGCCCAACCTGTCCAGATGATCTTGCGCCCACTTTACTGGCGGCGGCGAAAGAAGCGGAAGCTGCTAACCCGAAATCAGAGCACAAAGCGCCGAAAGACACTACCCATGCGCCGCGTGTTATCAGTGAACAAACTGCTTATTTGATCACGTCAACGCTGCACGATGTTATTCAATATGGCACCGCGACCGAAGCACGTAGTTTGCGTCGCAAAGATTTGGCTGGAAAAACGGGCACGACCAGCAATCAAATTGACGCATGGTTTGTTGGATATAATCCTGACATTGTTGCCTTGACCTGGGTGGGCTTCGATCAACCGCAATCCTTACATGAGTATGGCGCGCAGGCGGCGTTACCGATCTGGATTGAATTCATGCAAGAAGCACTGCACGACAAACCAGAGCATGTCCTTGACCAGCCACCCGATATAGTCAGTTTACGCGTTGACGCGCAGAGTGGATTGCGCGCCGACGAAAGTGATTCTAACGCGATTAATGAATTATTCATGGAACCTTATACACCTAGCGAAGAAAGGGCCCCGCGTTATTCCGAAAATGAACATGAAGAAAATGAACTGCCGAATGAAGTGCAGGATGAAAATGGAGTTTCTTCCAGTAATCAAGCTTCACCGGAAGGTGGCGGGGGGATTTACTAGTTTGCTGCCCTGTCTTTTCCTAGCCTGTCATTCCCCGCAGCTTTACTCTTTCTGTCATTCCCAATAATACTATCCTGTCATTCCCGCGCAGGCGGGAATCCATTCAGAACTTTAGCCGCTAGAATTCCAATGAATGGATCCCCGCCTGCGCGGGGATGACGGTTAGGGTGATTTTTTCTTATTACCGTCCGTGATTTCCATAAAATTATTTTTGCGCACAGACTCTTTGCTTTCTGCCCCTGGATGGACTTTGTTACTGCCTCGATTAAAAAAAGTCATCACTTTTTGTGATATGCTTGGCGCAATCGGCTTTTTTACTGCTTCAACTGCAACTGCTTGCTGCAGGTGACTCATTAATGGCATAGCTTTGATGGTAGAAATTATTTTATAAGCCCGCTCAATTGAATTAGCTATAAATTTGTTTCTTTGCGTTACCGCACTCTTAACATTGGTGGGTTTGTTTTGCGCCAGCTGGTTTAAATAATCTTTCGTCATCACTTGTTCTAATAAGTTCATTGACGCACTACTAATACTGTTAACAGCGGATTTAAGCGTCACTAAATTAAAATTTACGTCATTGTATTGATTCATCGTTTCCTGGGTAAAGCGCACAGCTTTTACCGATTGCTCAATGGCTTTGCACTCAGCTTCTAAGGCTAAAACTTTCTCTTCAAGTTTGGCAGGGAATTTATTTTGTTCAAAAATTATGTCTAACAGCTTGACCGCGGCTTTGTTATTTGGCGCCCTTTTATCTTCTGCTAACGCGTGCAACTCGGTTATCGAAAGCATTTTCTCTTTATTTTTATTTATATTGATTAATAAACTTTTTAACGCCGCATCACTCTCTTCAATGGCACCTCTGGCTTCTTCAACATCTGACAATTTGGAATGTTTTACGGTGGCTTGTTTACGATAAGATTGCTCTGAAGTTGAGTGGCTCAAGCTTTCCAGCATTTTACTGGTAGAAATACTTACGGATGGGCGTTGTACTGAGATTTCATTAAGTTCCATTCTGGGAACTTCTATTACATCTTTTTTCGTCTCATTTTTAAGATCTACAATATTGGCATCTAGCAAGGCGCGGGCATCATTTTTTAACTTAAGTATTTGACTGTATAAATCAGTTAAATTACTGGTAGCCAATTGTTGATTGAGCGACATATCAATTTTCGAACGCAAGTTTTGCGTTTTCTTTTCGATAACTTGAGAAGATTCCGATTCTAAATGCGCGCTTTTAAGTTTACGCATTCCATCAATAATAGCGCCACACTGCTTGTGTAATCGGCTTAATAATTGCTGTTCCAGCTCAGCTGTTTTAGCGTCGATTGAATTAATCATTCGCTCAAGCATTGCATGCGCCTTTTTTAAGGTCTCATAATAAGTATAGACTAGATAAAAGGATTTAAAGGTGACTGGAAAAAGAGATTTTAAGAGTAATAGCTAATGGATACATACATCTATGTTGACTTCTATCAAACCGCTAACCGATTATCCGATAAAGAATTTAAACTAACACCCAGCATGCTCAAAATTCTTATATCCTCAACTCCCAAGTTTACATCCCGCAATTCCACACAAGCAAATTCATAACGGCCATTAAAATGCTTACGTAAATCATCAAACGTCTGCGCACTATTATTCTCCGCCAGCGCTTTGCGCATGACTTTAGTTAACACGCACGGATCAAAAATTTTCAAAACTACATCACGCCAATCTACGTTCCGCTCGCCAAATGTAAGAATTTTTTTATTAGGCGGCACAATGTCAATAGCCGCCTGACTAATAATATTTTGTTTACAGGCCGCTTCATAAAGCATTTGCACGCCGAATAATTTGCTTTGTACGGAATAACCGGCGATATGTGGTGTGGCAATACTAGTTCGTCGTAATACTTCAACATCAATCAGGGGTTCGTTTTCCCAGACATCAAGGCACCATGATAAGTTTTCACCCCATTGCTTTAACGCTTGAAAATTAATAACCGCACCACGCGCAGTATTAATCAATACACACTGTTTTTGCTGGCGCTGTAAAAAATCGCGGTCTATTAAATGATAAGTAGGATTGTCGCCATGACGCGTCAACGGCGTATGAATAGTCACCAAATCTAAATCATGAAAATCCGCTATTGCTACCGAATGGAAATCGCTTTCAGCGCGCGCGCGCAAGGGATCACATTGAATAACATCAAAACCCAGTAAAGTTAATTTCTCTACCACCAATTTGCCAATCGTCCCAACGCCAATCACCCCCGCGCGCAATGACTTCAAAGGCAGTCGCGCCGATTTTTGCAGGCCCGCCACCACCGCAATCACATATTCCATCACCGCAACCGCGTTAAAACCCTGCGCCGCATACCAGTTTATACCAGCATGGGTTAACCACTGGGTATCCAGATGATCGATACCCGTCGCTACGCTGCCGACAAATTTAACCGGTGTATCATGCAACAACTCACTGTCAACACGCGTCACTGAACGCACAAATAAAGCATCCGCATGCAGCAAATCCGCTCGCGTGATATCACGGCCTTGCTTTAAAATTAATTCGCTGACCCCACCAAAATATTGTTTGATAGCCGGAATATGTTCGTCCGCTATAATTTTCATATGAGATAATTCATAATAATGCCCAGAAAAACCAGCAGCCCAACCCACTGATTATTTAAAAACGCTTCAAAACAAGCTCGCGGTTCACCATCTTTCATTAAAAATTGTTGATACGCAAACAAACCTTCCGCCGCCAGCAAGCCTACGTAATAAAAAATATTTAAGTCGAACACCCAGCCTACATACGTCATCAATAATAAAAACGCAACCTGGAAGGTGGCGATAAATACCGTGCTTTTATCATCAAATAACACTGCTGTGGATTTAATTCCAAAAGCCATATCATCTGCTTTATCGACTAGCGCATAAATAGTGTCATAGCTGATTGGCCATAACACCGCCGCGCCAAACAATAACCACGCCTCGGCAGGTACGTTATGAGTCACTGCCGCAAACGCCATGGGCACCCCCCAGGCAAAAGCCAGACCCAAGCCTACTTGTGGCAAATGCGTTACGCGCTTCAAAAAGGGATACGTCACCATCAACACCGCCCCCACCAACGCCAGATAAATAGTTAATGGATTTAACATCAACACTAATAAGAACCCGACCAGCGATAACAGCAAAAATATTATCAGCGCCGTGGGTACACTGATGGCGCCAGTTGCTAATGGCCGCATTTTGGTGCGCGCCACTTGCCCGTCAATATTTCTATCCGCTATATCATTGATAACGCACCCGGCGGAACGCATTACTATTACACCGACAACAAAGATTGCCACAATGCGCCAATCCGGTTTGCCATCACTCGCCAGCCATAAGGCCCATAAGGTAGGCCACAATAATAATAAAATCCCCACTGGTTTATGTAAGCGCAACAAATAACAATAATTTTTTAACTGTTCCCTAGTCATCTCATAACTCCATCAAGTCAGGAAAAAAAACTTCGCACAGTAATAAAGTTTTATGGTTAATCGAAAAAACCGAACGACGCGCCCATAATTGCGGTTCATTCCGTTGTGCAGCCAGCGTTATTTTTTGGTGCCAGGCATCACCTGGTTTAATCAAAGCAAATTCAAACGGCCCACGCGTAACATTAACATGATTAAATAACATAGTACCTAAGGCGCGGTTTTTTAACCTTGCGAGCATCTGCTCCTTGCCAGTCAAGGTCGCGCGCGGGAAAACGGTGCGAGCAAACATCCACTTCGCCTTAACGCTGCTAATCACTACTTCACGCACCAAACCGTATTGCCGTGGCGGCAGTGCCAATAAGCTTTGTTCTGACCGATTGGGAAATTGCCATTGCTGAGCTAAGACCCGTACTTCCGCACCATTCACCTCATGCTGCCGCAAGCGTTGCATGAACGAATTGGCATCCAGTAGCCAGGGCATAAGCTTGGCGGGTGGCCTTACGCAAAGTTCAGGATAAGATTGCCAGTGTAGCGACATAATCTTCAACTTCAATTTAAATGGTAAAGACCGTATCATACAGCATCTTGGCAATGGTTCTAAACTATGACATCACCTATTATCATTATTGGTTCCGGTCTGGCTGGCTATCAGCTGGCCCGTGAATTTCGTAAAATTGACCAGACTTTACCGCTCACTCTCATTACCGCCGACGAGGGTAGGTTTTATTCTAAGCCTTTGCTTTCAACCGCTTTGACTAATGGCAAAAATCACGATTCCTTGACCACTGCCACCGCCGAAGCCATGGCCACCCAGTTAAATGCGACCATACGCACGCATAGCCTGGTGACCCGGATTGACCCGCTTACCAACTCGGTGATTCTGGGTGATGAAGCTTTGACCTATTCTAAGCTGGTACTGGCTTGTGGCGCCGATGTGTTGAAAGCACCGCTAAGCGGCGATGGCGTCAGTGAAGTCATGTCGATAAACCATTTGTACCATTACGCCATGTTTCAAGAATATATTAAAAATAAGCAGAAAATTGCCATTTTGGGCGCGGGCTTGATCGGCTGTGAATTCGCCAATGATCTAGTCAATGCGGGCTATGAAGTTGATATCATTGCGCCTGCCAGCACCGCGCTGAATTTATTGATTCCGCCTACCATTGGTAAATTGCTGCAAAAAGCGCTGGCCGACCAAGGGGTGCGCTGGCACCTGGATTGTGTAGTCAACACTGTCACCAAAACGCCGCAGGGATTTCGTCTGGATTTATCAAACGGTGAAGAAATCGCCACCGAGTTTGTCTTGTCCGCGATTGGCCTGGTGCCGCATACCGCGCTGGCTAAAACCGCGGGGATACAAACGGAACGCGGTATTGTGGTTAATCGTTACCTTGAAACCAGCGTCAAAGAAATTTACGCGCTAGGGGATTGCGCGGAAGTGGAAGGCCATGTGTTGCCTTATATCACTCCGTTAATCAATTGCGCCCGCGCGCTGGCCAAGACCCTGGCTGGCACTAACACGCCGGTAATCTATCCTGCCATGCCCGTCACGGTAAAAACGCCCGCTCATCCCTTAGTTATCTGCCCCCCACCCCAGGGCATGCCGGGTAACTGGCAAATCTCCGCCGAAACTCCTGATGTACGCGCACTTTTTTATAATGAAAAAGCGGAAATTTATGGCTTTGTGCTGACTAACGCAGCGGTGAAAGAACGCCAGGAATTAGTGAAGCAAATGCCGGGGTTGTTTTGACTTTAAAGCTACAGTAGGTTGGGCTGAGTGCAACGAAGCCCAACAGCTTTTGATTCTTGCTGACTGTCATTCCCGCGTAGGCGGGAATCCATTATTAGCAGATCGGGTATCTGGGGTTTCCAGGAATGGATTCCCGCCTGCGCGGGAATGACAGTGGTGGGTGAACCGTCATTCCCGCGCTGCTCAGAATGACATATACTAATTCTTTAGTTTAGAGATTAACTCCATGAGCTACATCGACCAAAACTTAATGCCGGATGAGAAAATCGTTTTCCGTACCAAAAAACATGTGATTATTTTTATGGTTCCGGTAATTTTTATCCTATTCGCCTGTATTCTCAGTAGCAATGTGGGTTTTGTGGGAAATATGAATATCACCTTTGACCAACTTACTCAGCATTTGCCTTTCGTAAACCACATCCACCGCATGCCCGCGGCTATCATGTTATTACTGGCGATCTATACCGGTTTGCAGCAATGGCTAACCTACGTTACTTCGGATTACGTAGTGACTAATCGGCGGGTAGTGATGAAAGAAGGTTTTTTTGACCGTTACTCTTGTGATACCCGATTATCAACAGTATCGCATGTCACCGTCGATCAAAACCTGCTGGCGCAAGCCTGGAATTATGGCACGGTTACCATTAATGGCTTTGGCGGCAACCAGGATAGATTTATTCAACTCGCCAAACCGTTGGAATTTCAAAAAGCAGTGCAATCACAGCTAGACACTAAATCTTAAATATTCTTAGAATAACTTCAACAACTATCCCTACTACTAACAATAAGCCCATCAATTGCAAAAGGGTAAGACCCCATTTTTTATAAGGACTTAAATCTTCGTTTTCCTGTTTCTTTATCACTCTTTCTTCTCCGGAGTTAGGGTGGTTGCTTGCAGTGTCTGCAAGGTCTGTACTGTTTTAGTGAGCGCGGCTAATTGGGTTTGCGCAACTCCAATCAACTTGGCCTGGGCATTATGAGTTTGCATCAATTCCGCCAGCGTTATACTCACGGCTTCAAATTGACTGACAATAGGGTCGGTGCTTTTAGGTGTCCCTTCTTTAGCAAGGCTGGCGCCAAATGATTCCACACCCGATTTGAATTTATCAACCAGACCGCCGGACTTGGCCGAATCCACCAGATTAGCACCCGCTTTCTTTAAATCATCCAGATTTGGTATTTTTACCATGATAGGCTCCTTAGTTACCCTGCTGTCATTCCCGCGCAGGCGGGAATCCATTATTAGTATACCCTGTCTTTGCGGTTTCCAGGAAACCTCAAAGCTAATAATTCTGCTGCATTGCAATCTTAGCCAGGCGCAAGGTTTCTTCCGCCACCACATTCGCCTTTTCACTGCCTTTCTTAAGAATTTTCAACACTTCGCCCGGATCGCTGGCAAATTCATCACGGCGTTTTTGAATGGGGCCAATCAACTCAACCAATATGTCAATTAAGCGTTTTTTACATTCCACATCACCAATCTGGCCTTCTCTATACTTGGCTTTTGCCTCAGTGACCCACGCTTCATCGGGATTAAATGTATCATGAAAAATCCACAAGGGGTTATTTTCGGTGGTGCCTTTATCGGTAGCTTTTAAGCGCTTGGGATCGGTATACATGGCCTTCACTTTCTTAGCGATAGTGTCAGCATCATCACTTAAATAAATCGCATTGTTCAAAGACTTCGACATTTTCAATAAATTCCCCGACGCATCCGGCGGCCCTATACCCACCAGGCGGCGGCTACGTCCTAACTTCACATCGACGATGGGAAATAAACCACCCTGTTTTACATAATCTTCGTCTAGTGTTTGTGACGACACGCCACAATATAATTGATTAAAGCGACGGGCGACTTCACGAGTCATTTCAAGATGCGGAACTTGATCTTCACCTACCGGCACGATGGCCGGACGGAATGATAAAATATCCGCGACCTGACCCACGGGATAGAGCAAAAATCCAAATGGATAATTATCCCCTAATTCTTTATCGCGTATTTCATCTTTGATGGTTGGATTACGCATTAAGCGCGGATAAGGAATCAACATGCTAAAGAAAAACGTCAATTCCGCAATCGTCGGAATTTCTGATTGCACGAACATCGTGCTTTGCTGTGGATCAATCCCCGCCGCCAGATAATCGATGGCAATATCAATAACGCTTTGACGTATTTCCGCTGGCTTGTCCATGCGCGTAGTGAAGGCATGCACATTGGCAATAATAAAATAACAATCGTATTGTTTTTGCAGTGCCACCCGGTTTTCCACTGAACCAACCCAATGGCCTAAATGCAAACGTCCCGTTGGTGTGTCACCGGTCAATAACCGTGGTTTTGCTGTTGTCATAAAAACTATTCCTGTTTTGAGCGTAACACCAGGTGGTAGGCTACCTGCCCGGCTTTTTTGTTTTTTAATAAGCGCCAGTTTGGCGGCAGCAAGGCCGCGTCTAGCGGCGATTTTGCTTCCAGATAAATATAAGCTTCATCGGCCAAAAAAGCATTTTCTTCCAGAAAATGACAACAAGGCACTAATAAATCTTCACCAAACGGCGGATCGACAAACACAATATCATAAACTTTAGCGGGACGGCGTAATTGCTTGGGGGCAATGGCAGCATAAATGTCCAGGTTACGAGCAGCAAATTTTTCCGCCTCCTGGAGCAATAAATCCACGACTTGCCTTGATTGATCTACCATGTCAACGAAGGCGGCCCCGCGTGATAATGCTTCAAAGCCCAAAGCCCCGCTACCCGCGAACATATCCAGACAATAAGCGCCGGCAATGACTGGTTGTAACCAGTTAAATAAAGTTTCCCGCACACGATCCGGCGTAGGACGTAGTCCGGGTAAATCCGGCACTTTTAATTTGCGTCCACGCCACATCCCGCCAATAATCCGAACCTGGCCTGGCACCAAAGTGACTCTCCTTTTAAAGAGGGCTATTTTGGCAGCTATTGTCATGCCAACGCAAGCTGGCAGGCGGGACTATTCTCTTTCTGTCCGTTACTGGAATCCTATGATATATTGAACCCAGCCTGTTTTTTGAAGTGGAATATCTGGCAATGTTTAAGTTGTTAAAACGTAAAAAGACGACCCCTGATCTGGTGGAAGAACCACCCACGCCCGTAGTAAAAAAAGGTTTTTTTTCCCGTTTGAAGCAAGGGCTGAGTAAAACTCGCGCCCGCTTTGGCAATGGCATGGCCACCCTGGTCCTGGGCAAAAAAACTCTTGATAAAGCCTTTATCGAACTCATTGAAACCCAATTACTCAGCGCCGATGTAGGCATAAGCGCCACCCAGCAATTAATTACTAGCCTGACCCAAAAACTTGACCGCAAAGAATTGCAAGATAGCGCGGCGGTGCTGGCCAGTTTACAAGAAGAAATGAAAAACATTTTGCGTCCCTGCCAGCAAACCCTGGCCATAGACGCTGACAAAAAACCCTTCGTCATTTTAGTCGTTGGCATCAATGGCGCTGGCAAAACAACCACTATTGGCAAATTAGCTAAAAGTTTGCAAGCCGCCAATGCCAGTGTGGTGCTAGCCGCTGGTGATACTTTCCGCGCTGCCGCCATTGAGCAATTACAAGTTTGGGGTGAGCGAAATAAAGTACCGGTAGTCGCCCAACATCCTGGGGCGGACCCGGCGGCGGTGATTTTTGACGCGATTGAATCCGCCACGGCGCGTGGCACCGATATTGTCATTGCCGATACGGCGGGACGCTTACATACGCAAAATAATCTGGTTGAAGAATTAAAAAAAGTCAAACGTGTTATTACCAAACTTGACCCTAGCGCACCGCATGAAACACTGCTAGTGTTAGATGCCAGCATAGGCCAAAATGCATTGAACCAGGCACAACAATTCCACGATGCGATTGGTGTTACGGGCCTTGCACTCACAAAACTGGATGGTACTGCCAAAGGCGGGATTATTTTTGCGATTGCCAAACAATTAAATATTCCGATTCGCTACATAGGCATAGGCGAAGGCATAGATGATTTACGACCTTTTGACGCCGATGATTTTGTTAACGCATTATTTGAAATGACGGATGCGCAAAATGATTGAACTACAACATGTCACTAAGCGTTACTCCAATGGCCATAAGGCTTTGGATCATGTGAACTTCCATCTTGCCAGCGGCGATTTTGCTTTTTTAACCGGTCATTCCGGCGCCGGCAAAAGCACTCTGCTAAAACTTATTGCCGGACTAGAACCGGTGACCGAAGGCCGGATACGCGTTGCCAACATGCAATTGAATGATCTTTCACAACGGCGCATGCCTTATTTACGCCGTAAAATTGGTATCATTTTGCAAAGCCCTAATTTGTTAATGGACCGCCATGTTTTTGATAATGTCGCGTTACCATTGATTGTTTCGGGCGGTTATAACTACAAGGAAATCAGCAGCCGCGTACGTGCCGTGCTCGCGAAAGTCAGTTTGACTAACAAAGAAAATTTTTATCCCTACGAA
Source organism: Pseudomonadota bacterium (assembly GCA_040389045.1). Classification (GTDB taxonomy): domain Bacteria; phylum Pseudomonadota; class Gammaproteobacteria; order DSM-16500; family DSM-16500; genus UBA5158. The sequence continues at coordinate 36,397 of JAZKAT010000025.1, forward strand.
TTGTCAGGCGGCGAACAGCAACGTATTTCTATCGCCCGCGCTATTGTTAACAAACCCGAATTATTGGTGGCGGATGAACCTACCGGCAATCTCGATCCGGACTTGGCCGCGGAAATTATGTTTTTGTTCGAACAATTTAACCAACTGGGCATGACTGTTTTAATTGCTTCGCACGATTTGGGCTTAATTAAAAACTTCAAGCACCAGCAATTTACACTCGTTGGGGGAAAATTATTGCATGCGCAAGGGACAGCAGACAAAATCTCAACTTTTGTTGAGTAATTACCTGGTACGTCATACTCAGGCGGCATTAAATAGCGTAGGTCAATTAAGCCGCTCGCCATTCAACACTGTCATGACTTGTGTAGTGATTGGCATCGCGCTGGCATTACCGCTGGCGTTATTTGTTTTGTTAAAAAATGTCGAAGTGCTAAGTCATAATTTTCAGCAAAGCAATCAGTTGACGCTGTATCTGAAACCGGAAGTCAATGAAGCGCAGACCAATGATTTACTAAAAATCCTCAAGAAAAATCCCGCTATCAATCAAGTCACCGCTATTTCACCCGACCAGGGTTTGAAAGAATTGCAGGAGCAGGCGGGCATCGCAAATCCACTGTCGGATTTAAGTGGCAATCCATTGCCCTGGGCCATTGTGGTATTACCCGCTACAACTTTGCATACCCCGGCGGCATTGACCACGTTAGGCAATAATTTAAAGCAAAACCCTGAAGTCGATGCGGTGCAACTGGATGTAGTCTGGGCGCAGCGTTTGTATGCGCTAGTGGCGCTGGCGCATAGATTTGTTTACGCGTTGTCAATTTTCCTGGGCTTGGGTGTGTTATTGATTGTGAATAATTGCATACGCTCAGCCACGCAACATAATAAAAAAGAAATTGATGTGATCAAGTTGATTGGCGGTACGCACGCGTTTATCCGCCGCCCATTTCTTTATACGGGTATGATTTATGGTTTACTGGGCGGGATTATCGCCTGGCAATCGGTGGATTTATTATTGCTGTGGATGAAAACTCCTTCCAGTCAATTAGCGCAGCTGTACCACAGTCAGTTTCAACTCGCAGAAATTAATTTACACGAAACGTTGATGTTGCTAGGCGGCAGTATTGTGTTGGGTTTCACTGGGGCATTGGTTGCGGTAACCCGGCATTTGCGGGCAAATTAATGTAACTTTTAATGAAAAGCAAAAACTAGTCCGTATGTAACTGTCCTACAATATAAAGAGGAATATTAAATCAAGAAAAGAGACGGCTGTTTTCGGTAGTAAGCCTAGGAAAGAGAAGGCTGTTTTTCCTCCAACCACTCCCAACATCAAGAATTTGCTACAATTAAAGTATGGTTCCGCTCAAACAAATTCATTAGCACTCTACGAACAAGAGTGCTAAAATAGTTGTTCATCGTAAATCGTGAGAAAATTGTGATGTCAAACAAGAGCTTACAAGCGTTTCGAATCAATTTGCCGATTAGCAGCTTCGAAGCTTATCTGGGGCATGTCAGCCAAATTCCCATGTTGACCCAGGCGGAAGAATTTAGTTTCGCCAAACAACTCCAGCAAGACAATGACTTGACCGCTGCCAAAAATCTTATTTTGCCGCACTTGCGTTACGTGGCGCGTATCGCCAAAAGTTATATGGGTTATGGGCTGCCGCTGAATGATTTAGTCCAGGAAGGTAATATCGGTTTGATGAAAGCCGTGCGACGTTTTAATCCTGACATGGGTGTACGCCTCGTCACTTTCGCCGTGCACTGGATCAAAGCCGAAATCCACGAATTTATTTTACGTAACTGGCGTATTGTAAAAATCGCTACGACCAAAGCCCAGCGTAAATTATTTTTTAACTTACGTAATATGAAAAAACGTTTGGGCTGGTTTACTTCCGAAGAAATTAATGAAGTGGCGAAAGACTTGGGCGTCAAGCCTGAAACTGTGCGCGAAATGGAAATGCGCTTAAGCATGAGTGACGCTTCATTCGATGGTTATGATGACCAGTCTGAAGATGAAAACCTGCCGTTTATTCCAGCCGGCTTTTTAACCGATACCCGTTTTGACCCGGCCGCGCAAATGGAAAAAAGCAATTGGTCAGAACAATCTAACGTCAATCTTTATGAAGCATTGCAGCAATTAGATGAACGCAGCCAGGAAATTTTGCAAGCCCGCTGGTTAAGCGATGACAAAATGACTCTACAGGATTTAGCTGACAATTATCAAATTTCTGCTGAACGCGTGCGCCAGCTGGAAAAAATTGCTATGGAAAAATTAAAAACCGCCTTGGCCGAATTCCAGGAATAACTCCGTTTACTTCAATAAAAAATATATGTTAGCATCCACTTTTAAGCTCAAAAACTTGACGGTGCAGGATGCGATGCGCATTTTTAAATCCATAATTATTTCTACAATCTTCACTAAGGAGTAGCAAAAAATGCATATTTTTAAAATAGCTTCTAGTTCAATTCTCGCTTTATCATTAGTAAACCCAGCGTTTGCCGGGCTCTTTACCCCAAAAGATTGCCCCACTGTTGAACAAATTCAAGCTAAGATCGCCAGGGAATCGCCGGTAACACGCTGTGATAATTCGGGTAACTGTACCTATGATATAAATTCTTCAACTCCTATCTATACGATTGACGGCTGGGAACGTACTGCCTGGTTATTCTTTATGGATTTGAAAGCCACCAGCGAAGATGATGCAAAAAACAAAGCTGCGCAGGCGCTACAATCTCTAACCTTGGCAAGTGGCCCAACTTTCGAAACGAATACGCTTTATTTCTGTAGATACAATACTATCGAAGACGTCGATGCGATAGCCGTCTACTATTAGCCGCCTTAGCGTGAGAAAGAATTTTAAACAAAAAGATGGGAAATATTTAAAAGGTTACCTTTCTAAAAATATGTGCTAGCATCGTTAGGTTCATAAACTTAACGGAGTAGGTAAAAATGAGTATTTTAAAATCAGCAAGTGTTTCCTCTTTTCTATCTTTATTTTTAGTAAACAGCGCTTTTGCTGTCGTGCCACCAAAATGTCCGGGCGCTTCAGACATTCAAGCACAAGAAGAAAATAACACAGTAACCTGTGTTGCCGATGAGTGTACTTATTCGATGGAAAATCATCGTTTTGACACCGATTTATATTGGCACTTCTTCATGAAGTTTAAAGCAGCTTCTATTGACGAAGCAAAAACCAAAGCGTCTGATGCGCTTAAGTCTTTAGCGATACAAAGTGGTCCGACCGAAGAACATAGTGATCTTTACTTCTGCCGTTACACCAACAGTTATGGCTTCGAAGCGATTGCCGCTTATTCTGAAGACAACAAGTTGAGTAAATTGATTAGCAATTAATCTAGGTATTCATTCCCGCGCAAGCGGGAATGAATCTTATCGTAGTAGGAAGTTTGAGTTTTAAGCGGCTGGCACAGAACTGCCACCCGAACGCAGTTGCTTCACTTCAGCCATTATCGCCATGCGCACCGCTTCAAGCTTGGACATCTTGGCACCACGCAATACTTCATAAACATCCGCCAACCGCGTCAACCGGTCCGCTTTAGTCGCTTTGTTTGCTTGATTAGTTTCGCTCAATTCGCGAAGTTCACGTAACAACTTGGTAATTTCTTGCCAATTGAACGCTACTCTTAAATCTTTGGGAGTCATGGCCTTTTTACCATCATCCCCTTCTTCCAGAGCAAAAGTGCTAGGGTCCAGCACCAATGCCTTATAGCGTTCCGCCGCTTCCATTAAAATTTCCAGCCGCTCTTGTGCGGAGCCAACCGCGACATCTTCATCATGTGGGTAAAATGTTAATGGCATTATAAACCTCCAGCGTTTTTACTCTTCTTATTTACTTATTATAGCCTGATATAGACCTAAACAAGGAGAATTATTTGATCATTTTAAGTGCATACGCTATGCTAATTGCTGGCTTTTATCCTGTCCATACAACGATATACAAAAGCTTCCTGTAAATGTTCAATACAGATCGATTCAATTCCTGCCAAATCCGCTAAGGTCCGGGCTAATTTTACCGTTCGATGATAAACCCGGGCCGATAAATTATATTTTTGCATAAATTGGGTCAAGACCTCCTGGGTAGCGGAATTTAACTGACAATAAAGTTCCAGTTCACCCACCAGCAAATCAGCGTTGCATTTTTGTTGTCTGAGATATTGCTGACTACGGGCCTGCATCACCCGTTCTTTTATGGTGGCGCTTGACTCGCCGCTGCCAGTGGCTAACAGGGCCGCAGGCAAGGTCGGCACTTCCACATGCATATCGATACGGTCTAATAACGGCCCTGACAATTTGGCAATATAACGTTGGATTTGTTCCGCCGTGCAATGACAATTTTCTGCGGCAGTGCCAGCATAGCCGCAAGGACAAGGATTCATGGCGGTGATTAATTGAAAATTAGCGGGAAAAACCATTTGATAACCGGCGCGAGAAATGGTTATCACTCCGGCTTCCAAAGGTTCGCGCAACGATTCTAAAACGTGACGGCCAAATTCGGGCAATTCATCAAGAAATAATACGCCATGGTGTGCGAGGGAAATTTCTCCTGGCTTGGGTGGCCGCCCACCTCCTACCAGCGCAACATTTGAAGCCGTATGATGCGGCGAGCGAAAGGGTAATGCTTGCCATTTTCTTGCATCAAACCCCATATTACTCACAGAAGCAATCGCGGCGACTTCCAATGCCTGTTGATTTTTTAAGGGCGGCAAAATAGTCGTTAATCGCGTTGCCAACATGGTTTTACCCGTACCTGGCGGCCCCACTAACAATAGACTGTGTCTGCCGGCGGCAGCAATTTCTAACGCACGGCGCGCGAACAATTGGCCGCGTACATCTGCCATATCAATTGTCGCGGAAAAATTTTCTATTTGTTCCGTCAAGGCACAAGCGGGAAGTTGCGTTATATTTTTCAAGTAAGCGCACACAGTTAACAAATGATCGGCGAAAAAAACCTGCACGTGATTAACCAGTGCCGCTTCACTGGCATTAGCCTCAGGCACAATTAAATGCCGCGCTGCTTGTTGCGCGCTTATTACCATTGGCAACACACCACGCACCGCGCGTAATTCACCTGACAATGCCAATTCACCGGTAAATTCATGAGAGATTAATTTGGTAGCGGGAATTTGTGCGGACGCGGCTAAAATTCCCAGCGCGATAGGCAAATCAAAACGACCACCTTCCTTAGGTAAATCCGCTGGCGCAAGATTAATGGTGATTCGTCCACGTGGAAATTCAAAATGTGAATTAATCAATGCGCTGCGTACTCTATCTTTACTTTCCTTCACCGCCGCTTCAGGCAAACCCACAATATTAAATTTGGGCGCCCCCCGCGACAAATGCGCCTCAACCGTCACCAACGGCGCCGCAATCCCTTCACACGCACGACTATAAACAATAGCTAACGACATATAATTCCTTTGGAGTTCAGGTTACTAAAAGTTGAGTGGAGCGGAGAAAGTGGGGTGATAAAGAGGTGTTGCGAGGCAGTAGTTTAACTGATTTTACTAGCTATACCTATATCATCTTGGCAAAAAAATTGCGGAAAACATTAATACCTCTTGCGCAGGAAATACTCCACCAAGATTAGTCATCTAGAAGAGGCGTATATTTAATAATTCCTTAAGAAAAACTTGATATCTTGCTGGGCATAGCTAATCCTTAAAGAGGTTTTCACTAATGAATAGTAGTCGCAATTTTTTTGCCAATTTTTCTGATTTAACAAGTACCAACTTTACTTCGCAAAACATGACGAGCATGCAAATTGCTAACACTGCGAATCGCACATTTTCTTCTTTATCAAATACACAACTGATAATAGCCGGCATCGTGTTTTTTGGTCTGCTAGGTGCGGTGGCGTGTTATCTGGAAAAATCGTGGGTCAGGGTACATAGTTTCATGCACACGCGCAGCGCAGCCGCGGTGGTGACTGAATATGAATTGACGGAAGTATCTGCTGCAAGTAATGAAGATGCTACTAAGTTAATAAAAAGATAAAAACACCCCTCACCCGTCGCCTGCGGCGCCGACCTCTCCCACAAGGGGAGAGGTGAAGAGCGTCAGATTATTTTCCAACTCTGCTAACTGTTGTGGGTTGCCGATGTTTTGCCAGAAGCCTTGGTAAAGTTCGCCAGTAATGGTTTGGTTGCGGATTTGCGAAATGATTAAATCGCCCAGGCGAAACCAGCCGGCGGTTGAATTGGCGAATAATTCTGGGCGGTAAACCCCAATATTGCCAAACGTATATCTGCGCTCATCACCCAGATAAAGACGGTCGCCCTGCAAACAAAAATCACCAACCGGATGATAATCAGGATTTTCCACCACCACCAAATGCGCCAACCCCGCGGGCTCACGTGGCAAATTCTTTAATGGATAATCACAAACAATATCACTGCTAAGCACAATAAACGGTTCATCACCCAACAAAGGCAATGCCTGCAAAACACCGCCGCCCGTTTCCAGCGCCGTAACTTCCTCTGAATAATGAATATTCGCGCCAAAACGCTGGCCATTACCTAACGCCGCTTTAATTTGATCGCGGTGATAACTGATATTAATCACTATCTCTTTTATGCCGCTATTTACTAAAGCCTGTAAAGAATATTCAATTAAATAACGGCCACCCACCCGTAATAATGGTTTGGGTATATCATCCGTCAGCCCACCCATGCGACGACCACGCCCCGCTGCTAAAATCATTCCGCGCATAAAGTTGTTACCTTGGCTAATTGAGGAATTACCGTAGCCGTTAAAAATTCATGAAACGCAGCAGCTTCCGGATAACGTTGCGTTGTTGCCAACACATAATTTAGCGTACGCGGCAAGTGTTGCAAATAATTAGCATTACCATCACGATGAAATTTTCGCGTAAAAGTCAGCAAAGCTTTCAAATGACGCTGCATGCCCATAATATCAAACCATTTTAAAAAAACTTCATCTCGCTCTGCTGATAAAGCGGGAATACTATTTTTATATTGTAAAGCCCAGCGTGTGACCCAGGCTTCTGGCCATGCAATATAACAATCTCGCAACAGTGATACCAGATCGTAAGTAAGCGGCCCGACAAAAGCATCTTGAAAATCCAGTATCCCAACCTGCTCGTCAGGCAATACCAGCAAATTGCCCGACTGATAATCCCGATGCATAAACACTTGCGGCTGCGCGGCACTGACTTCAGCGAGAAAATAAAAATAATCCGCTAACATTTTTTCCGTTGCGGCGGATAATTCCAACGCCAAATGTTTTTGCAAAAACCATTCTTTCGAAGTTTGCAATTCTTTATACATAAATTCCGCGCTAAACGCAGCAAGATTCAACTCGCCACAGGCTTGTAAACGCGCCAACGCCGTCATTGCTAGCCCGTAAAGTTTATCCACATTTACAGACGTTAATTCGTTGAGATAGAGACTATCACCAAAATCCGTAAGCAATAAAAATCCCTGCGCCACATCCTCAACAATCACATCGGGAACGGTGACACCCTTAGCGCGCAAGGCGCGAGCCAGTGTCACAAAGGCCAGGGTATTTGTTTCACGTTCTGGCGGGGCATCCATGACTACATAACTGCGGCCTGCCACGTTAACGCGAAAATAACGGCGAAAACTCGCGTCAGAGCGCATAGTTTCAAGTGTGTACGGCGGCAACTGGCAGACAGTTTGTAACCAATGTTGTAATTGTTGTTGACGCTGATCCATAAAAGCCCTTATAACGGAACACAGAAGCTTATCCTACCCTCAGAATAACTCGCAAGCCACACCCCTTTTCGCTAAACTTGCAGGTTTTAAGTCTTTAAGGCTGCTTTTTAAATGTCGGTCAAGAAACAAGCTATCGTATCGCTACTTCTGCTAGTGCTGACCGCATTTTTCATGCCGCACGCTTGGGCGGTGACGACCTGCACTAAGCCAATTTCTACAAAAATCACCATTCCCCAAACGACCCTGGCCGCGGATACCGTGGCAGAGCAATTAGGCTGGGTCATCGATACTAATACACAAAACCGCTGTGGTGGATATTATCTGGAAGGGCCCTTCAAATATTCGGAAAATGCCGCGAAAAAACAATTACTGCAAATAACCAGTGACCAGACATTGTTTGCCCAGCATGGTACCTCAACCCTGGAAGGCAACATCAGCGTTACGCAATATGGCCAGGAAGTCACCGGTAATAAAGCCTATCTTTATCGCGATCCCAAAACCGGAAAAATCAGCGCCATCGATATTTTTGGTCATGTGCATTTGCGGGAACCTAACACCTTGGTAGTGGCGCAAAGCGCGCACATGGATTTGGTCACCAAAACCCAGGCACTGCAAAATATCGCTTATCGCACCGCGGTTTACAGCAAGTCAGCAATGCGCCCGCCCACGCCTAGCAATGAAATTCTGCAAGCGCCGCGCAAAATTACCCAATTAAGCGCATGGGGCCAGGCAAAACAATTTAATAAAGTGGCGCCTAAAGTATTTGAATTCAGTGAATCCAGTTATAGCACTTGTCCACCGAACGCCATGGTCTGGCAAGTGCGTGCCAAACAAATTGAACTTAACAAAAATACCGGTCGTGGCCATGCCACTAACGCGCGTCTCTACATAAAAAAAATTCCCGTGTTTTACGCCCCTTATTTAAATTTTCCTATTGATGATAGACGCCAGACTGGATTTTTGTTCCCATCATTTGGTTCCTCCAATAAATTCGGGCCTTATCTTGGCACACCGTTTTACTGGAACCTGGCACCCAATTATGACACCACGATTACGCCATTGATCATGGCCAAACGCGGCATACAATTAAATGATTCATTCCGCTATCTCACGCCTTCCAGCGGCGGCTTGCTGCGCATTGGAATTATTCCCAACGATAGAGCGTTTCGGATTTTTCAATCAGCGGCGCAAAATGAATTTGGTGATATCACTGATCCAACTACCCAGGCGAATTTACGCCGTCTGGAAAATGCCAGCGATTCACGTGGTTCATTCGCCTGGCAGAATGCTACGCGTTTTAATGATCACTGGTCGGGACATGTGGATTACAATTATGTGACCGACGATGAATATTTGCGTGATTTCGGCTACAACCTGGCGGAAGTGACTGACAATCAATTACTGCAAGAAGCTGACATCAATTATGAAGATACGCACTGGAATTTCACTAGCCGTATTCAACAATACGAAACCTTGCATCCAGTGAATGCGCAAACCAATACGCAAAATCAATATAGTCGTTTTCCACAACTGGTATTAAATGCGGATTATCCCGATCAGCGTTTTGGCATGGATTATTTTATCATGAATGAAGCTACCCGCTTTGATATACGCCCAACGCCTGGCTCTGATACCAAATTTGCGATAGGTGACCGGTTACATTCACAACCGGGCGCGCGCTTGCCATTTAACTTACCCTATCTGTATGTTACGCCGCGAGTGCAAGCCTGGTTAAGTGCTTATCGGCTTGGCGATATTTCTAATTTAATGTCGAAACAACAGCATCTGTCTATACCTATTCTTGATGTTGATTCGCAAATTTATTTTGATCGCAATTTGAAGTTATTTGGTTATGGCGTGCGACAAACTCTGGAACCACGGCTTTACTATGTTTATATCCCTTATCACAATCAAAGTCAGATTCCTTTATTTGATACTACCGCCAACACGTTAACTTACGATCAATTGTTCATGTACAACCGCTTCAGCGGTCTTGATCGTTTGGGTGACGCTAATCAAGTGAGCGTAGGGATTACGACTCGTTTCATCGAAGACGAGACTGGTTTTGAGCGCGTGCGTATTGGCGTGGGTGAAATCATTTATTTCGCCAACCGTAACGTGACTTTATGCACTGTGGACACTCCCGATTGTATTGATGTCACTACCACGAATAATCAACTGCGGCGTTCGCCATTAGCCGGGGTGTTGTCTTTTCAATTAATACCTAACTGGTCGCTGACCGGCAATACCATCTGGAACACCCAATTGAACCAGATGGACAACCAGAATATCGCTTTGCAGTACCATAGAGACGCTTTGCATATTATTAATTTGGCCTATAACTTTGTGAGAAACGGGGACTTACAGCCCGGTTTACCACCTAATAGCAATGGTAACAACCTGAAACAAATAGACTTTTCCTTCGCGTGGCCGATAAATAACAATTGGAGCGCGGTCGGGCGCTGGACCCAAAGTATTAATCAAGCTCATTTTCAGAACCAATTATATGGTCTACAATATGACAGTTGTTGTTGGGCCGTGCGATTTGTAGCGGGGAAGACTTTTACTAACCTCAATATTAACGGCACCCCGGTGTACGATAATCAAATATATTTACAGTTCGCCTTACGCGGTATTGGTAATTTTGGATCAGGCGATCCGACGCAATATGTCAGCAGCAGTATAGGCGGCTATAATGCCAATTTCGGACAAGATTTTTAATTAAAGATGAGTGGTGTTTTATGATGCGTAAAATTTTAATCGGCAGTGTTATGTTATTGGGTCTTTCCAGCATGGCATTTGCAAAAACGAGTCAAGAATCATTAGATGGTATTGTTGCTATCGTGAATGATAGTGTCATTACTCAGAGTGAACTGGATGACTCGATCAGCACGGTAAAAAAACAATTGGCGTCCAGCAATACTTCCGCGCCAACGCCTGCCGACATTCGCAAACATGTACTGGACCAATTGATTGATCGCAAACTCGCTTTACAATTAGCCGAAGCGGGTGGGTTGAAAATCACTGATGATCAAGTCGAGAAAGCTATCGCCAACATTGCCAGCCAAAATAAAGTTCCCGTTAAAGACCTTTATGAAAAAGTGGGTGAAACGGGATTGACCGCGGAAGCTTATCGCAAAGAAATACGCGAAGAAATGTTGATTCAACAAGTCCAACAGCATGAAGTGGGTTCGCATCTCACCATCACGGAACAGGAAGTCGATGACTTCATGCGCTCTGCTACCTGGAAAGCTTATAATAATCGCGAATATCATCTCGAAGATATTTTGATCGCGCTACCCGCCACACCTTCTTCCCAGGATGTTGCGAACGCTAAAAAACAAGCTGACACTGTGTTGGCAAAAATTCATGGCGGCATGAGTTTCAGCGCACTGGCAGCGGCGGATTCTGGCAACAACCAGGCTTTGCAAGGCGGTGATTTGGGTTGGCTGCGTTTACCACAAATTCCACCCGCGTTTGCTAATGAATTAGTGCATATGAAACCAGCTGATATTCTTGGCCCTATCTCTACCCCTAACGGTTTTCATATTGTTCGTCTGGTGGCGATGCGTGAACTGCCACCCCAAGGCAATGCGTCCCAACAACGTCAACAAGTACAGCAATTAATTTATCAGCGCAAAATGGCGGAAGGCTTGCAAGCCTGGTCTACCAAAATACGCAGCGAAGCATTTATTAATATGCACCCTGAGACTTGATGGTGGGTGTGCCGCGCATTCTACTGACCACCGGCGAACCGGCAGGTATAGGTCCGGATATTGTTGTCCAACTAGCGCAACAACATTTTACGGCTGAGCTTTGTGTCGTAGCTGATCCTGCATTATTGCAAGCGCGCGCGCGTATGTTAGGTTTGCCATTGACTTTGGTTGACGCTGATTTAACTAACCCCCCTTTATTACATAATCCCGGCGAGTTAACCCTATTGCCAGTTAGCTTGAATGCTCCCTGCACGCCGGGAAAATTAAGCACTGATAATGCGCCCTATGTCATGCAATGTCTGGCCATGGGTGCTGATTTAACTTTGAAAAAAAAGGCTGACGCGCTGGTTACTGGCCCAGTACACAAAAGCATTATTAATGATGCGGGGATTGCTTTCACCGGACATACCGAATTTTTAGCGGATTTTTGTCAGGCGCGACAAGTGCTAATGTTATTTGTCGTTGATTGTGTGAAAGTGGCGCTGGCGACTACCCACATACCACTGGCGCAAGTCCCAGCCGCTATCACTGCGATTGTTTTACGTGAAAAATTGCAATTGCTGCATGCTGAATTAAATAATAAATTTCATCTTCCTGAACCGAAAATCTTAGTGTGTGGATTGAATCCACATGCCGGTGAAGCGGGGCATCTGGGACGTGAAGAAATCGATATCATTGGCCCTGCGCTAGCGGAGTTGCGTGCGGCTAATATTAATGTGATTGGACCATTGCCGGCGGATACTATTTTTACCAAACAAGTGTTGGCGGGCGCGGATGCGGTTTTTGCGATGTATCATGATCAGGCGTTACCGGTTGTGAAGTATCTAGGGTTTGATCGTGCGGTTAATGTGACGCTGGGGTTACCGATTATTCGGACTTCGGTGGACCATGGGACGGCGTTAAGGCTGGCGGGTACGGGACAGGCGGATCCAGGAAGTTTGGTGGCGGCGGTTAGGTTGGCGGTATCATTGTGTCATTCCCGCGCAGGCGTAAAGGTTACGATTTTTTCCTGATATTTTTTGGTGAAACCGATGGTGGGGTATATGGGGCGACGGCGGCTGATCTTGAGATGCGTTTACTCTTCACCGGCGCAACACTTTCCGCCTTAATTTCTGGCCATTCTACAAAGACAAAATCATTTTTACCCTGTGCTTTAGAAAATGAATTCACTACAATCGGCACATTAAAAACTTCATTATTTTTAAAAGTTAATATAAAGCCAGCAGTTAGTCTATCTTTCGCATAGGAAGTTTTTGACTTGACTAAATCAATAGATTTTACCTGTGGGAATTGGAGTTTTAAACAGCGCTCAATTTCAAACAATACGCTAGGAGCTAAGCGGACTTCCACGCCATTCCCGGGTAAGATATTAGCATACTTAGTGAGATTAATATTTTTCTTCGCAATATGATCTTTCTGCAACAGCGCTTCAATAGCGCTTTGAATATTTTTCCGTAAAATAAAAGTATTCGAACTGTAAAAATTATCTTTGGCTGGGCCAGATGCTAATTCTTTAGTTTCCTGGGCAAATTGAAACTTTTCCAGTCTGCCCAATACCTCAGTCATAAAATTAGTATAGGCATTGATGGAATTATTTCTTTCTTTACTATCGTTGAACTTTTTAAGATAAACATGCAAACGTTGATAAATAAATAATAAATCTTTTTGAGAATCCAACTTATTGGCGTTGGTTTCCAGCCTGAATATAGCATCTCTAAAGTCATGATCAGCACGAAGTTGACTTATTATATCGTGATTACGAACTTTTATTAAATCAGTGCGTTCTAATAATTGGCCAAGTATTTTGGCAAAATAAGCGATAGATTCTTCATTTTTTAAATTACTCTCCGGCATCACTTGCGCGAAGGACATGGCTTTATCAGTAATTTTGGTCAATATATTTTGAAAACGACTACCATCCGTGTTGCGATAAGAAAAAATGCTCCAGCTACCTTTCTGTCTATCCTGATGCAAATCACTTGCGGCTGCGGCAATGGATGCTTCATTGACTTTCTCAATCAGGCTAGCTATTTTCTGGCTAGGTGTATCATGGCTTTCATCAATTTTAGTTAATTGCAGTTTTAAACTAGCCAACGCTTTACTTCTATCATCCGACTTGAAAAGCGACCAGGCATAGCCCTCCAATTTATTTTCCGCATACGCTCTAAGTTCTTCCCATACCTGCTCTTCAGACATGCCTAACAATTCCTGAGAATCTATTGCAGCGTCCGCGGGTAGCGCACCGGCGTTACGCATGGTAAACATGTTATTCGCCATGAGATGCACATAATTACCATCATTACCATAAGTATGCACATGATCAGTATAAATATCGTAAGCAGCTCTTTTAAATTGCTCATCACCATATTTACTGATGCTTTCCATTAACCGAAAATATAATGCCAAGGTGCTGGTTTGGTTTTGACCCTCAGTATGCATTTTATAATTGTTGTGATAATCATTTAATAATTTTCTCAAGCTAACTTGAGCAATAGTTACTAATCCAAAGCCAGATGCCTGGGGCCCATTCTTAAATAATTTGCTATAAATAATATTTAATTCGTTAAAGAATGCATTGGCTTTTACATCGGGTTCCTTAGAATCGGTTAAACTCAAGTAAACTTCATCCGCGTTAACTTGCGTTGCATCAAGAGAATTGTAAGTTAAATTAACCGGTACTTCTTCATAAATGGGCACCGGGGGCGAAGTAAATGCCTGCGCCTGATAAGTTGCTAATTTGACATCAGGGATAACCAGAGCAGCAACTTCGGCGTCTAGCGGTTGCTTCCGGCTTTCTTCAATACGTTTGCTCGCCGCGGCATAGTCACTGGATAATTTTTCGTTACTGGTTAATTCAATGGCTGTTAAGGTCAAGGCCCATTCTTTGTTAGCAAATTCGGTTAAAACCAGGGTTTTTTCCTGCAGCCATTTCTTTTCCAAGGCATCTTTTTCCGCCACTGGCAGTTTGCCAAGATCATTGTGCAACTCCACTACCAGTTCATTCCAACGGCTGTCAATTTTATTTAAAAATTGCTCCCACAGTAAATGACATAAATGTTGTAATGGCTGCCAGGTTTCAGACGCGCCTTTGGCACCTAAATGTTGATAAAAATTCTCAACATTCGCTTTAAGGTTTCTGCAGTTAAACACATATTGATTGAAGAATTGGTCTTTAACATCGGCAAAAAGCTGGCGCTCACGGCGCTGCTTGAAATTTTCATTATTCAATAGGGCTTTTATTTTTTCTATGGCGAGCTCTAAGTCCGCCTGATTGCGTGGGACTGGCATGCCATATTTTTTGAATTCATCTTCAGAGACCACTAATACCGTATCACCTCTCGCATTGTTACGCCCAGCACGACCAATCTTCTGACCATAGTCACGGTCTGGTGAAATGAAAGTATCAATCACTGCTAATCCTTCCAGTACGGGATCGCCATTTTCATAATGGGGTTTAAAGTCATTGCCACGCCCCAGCATAGGCGTCGTTACCGTAATCTCCTCAGATAAACCAGCGCTGTCGGTGAGGTCTTTTTCACGAACATTTAATTGCTCACCGTTAAACAATTGCAGCTTGTTTGGCCCCAATTTTTGTAAGAGGTAATCATATAATGTCTGCGAAGATTTCACCCCATCACAAAATGCTAATTCAGGCTGACCTTTGCGGCGAAACTCTTTGGCCTGTTCGAGTATCGTGCGTAAATGCGCTTCCTGAGCGGTTTCCTTTTGCAACCAAAACCAACCCTTGCGTTGACGTCTGGCAAATATAGGAGCATGATCTTTGCGTACCAAGGGCTTGTGCGGCGGAATTTTATAAAATTTGAAACCATAATTTTTGCGCATTTCCATAATTTCATTTTCTGAGCCTACGGTGCCGGTCAAGCCCAGAACGTTACCGCGACGCATATAATAATCAATAAAGTTTTTCGCGCTTTTTGAAGCCAGATAGGTTTTTTCCGGTTCGATTGGGAATTTTTTCCCGCTACGTTCTTTGGCGTCGATTTCCAGATTTAAGCGCGTATGCAAAAATTGATGGACGCCATTGCTGAATGAAGAATCTGAACTCTCGCGATGGAGTATTTTGACTCTGGCAACCTGCACCGGAATCGATTGCCCTTCGCGCACGATATGGGTATCGCGTACCACAAAATCTTCGCCGGCTACTAACTGACTGGCGGTATAAGCGGAATCAATCCATTTATCCAATTGCACATCAGTGATTTTGGAAAACTTTGTTTTCTCGGCATTTTTTAATTTAGTATGTTTAATGACGAATTGTTTTAACGCTTTAATATCCTGCTTGGTGGTTAAGGGATTTTCTTTATTCAAAAATTCTTTGCTGGCGACAAATTCTAAAATAATCGGATAAAGCCATTCATTTGGATTAAAATGGGGATCAAATGATTCATCCAGGCTGGTTGCAAATCGAAACTGCGTGGTATTATCCAGCGCGGTAAAATCCGATTCATCTAAAATACAGGAAACTTTGTCGGGCAGCTTGTGGTGGAATAAATCGCATTGCTGCTGGAATAAAGCTAACTCTGAGACATCCGAATAATTAATGCCATCTTGTTTATAAGCATCAGCCTTGGTTTTGGCGCGTATCAAATGTGTACCAATACCAAGATACTCATAAAAATCGTTAAATTCTTCCAAGTCACGGGCCGCCAATTCCATGTTTGAACTAAGGACATCCACCGCGCCGCCTTCCATCCATTTTGATGCCGCGAACAAGCCTGTGATACCGCCCTTGCCTTCACCGG
Source organism: Pseudomonadota bacterium (assembly GCA_040389045.1). Lineage (GTDB taxonomy): Bacteria > Pseudomonadota > Gammaproteobacteria > DSM-16500 > DSM-16500 > UBA5158. The sequence continues at coordinate 52,589 of JAZKAT010000025.1, forward strand.
TGCGTATTTCTGAATAAATGTTTCCACCTTGCAGCATGACATTTAATAAACTTAATACTTGAGTAGAATAGGGTAATTTCCCGGTGGTGCGATACATTGCTATACGCGCCAGCGCGACAAATTCTAATTTAGCAAGATTGATTTCTTCGGCGCTGTAATCCTTAGGATTACTAATCATTGCCCGATAATGTTTAATTAAATTCTGTAACTGTTGCTTAGTTAATTTCAAGGCGGGTTTTTGATAAGCTTTTTTATCTTTACCTGCGGGGAAGGTAGCACTTATTCCCGGCACGGATAAATTATGCGTACGTCCAATGCTATTAACAAAAACCATCTGCTGCATTAGTTTTTTTCTATGGGTGTAAAATAAGGGGTTTTTGACATCACGCGACAAATCACGTATCGCATCAATACGCTGATCTATGCCGCTCATATCAAATAATTTATCCACATTTTCTGGCTTGGCAAGCAAACCAGGGGGATCAAGTTCATAGTTATCAATAAATTTTTGTCTATCTTTTGCATTATCAATTTCAAAAAATTGTTTTAACTTGGCTAATTTTGGATAAGGGCGTTTTTGGTATAATTTGTTTAATTCATCGAATTCAGGGGTGCCGCTTAATTCTTTTAATTGATTAAGAATATCCTGGTTTTCAATTAATGCTTTCGCATCAGACTCTTGTTCAAGACAGGAATAAGTCAGAATTCTGGTAAAATCAGCACGACGTGTCGCCGCCACATCTTCCAAAACAGTTTCAGAAATTTCCAAGAATGCAGCTAAATGATCTCGCAAGCCATGGAAATAAATTTGTTTAATTTCAGCATTATCACCCAGCATGTGCGCCATACCGTTGATAGCGGTGATAACCCGCTTGTCGGTGTTTTCTTTATAGTAAGATTCCAGCAAATTAAAACAATCATTTAAAATTGGCGGATGCTGGTCTTTAATCTTTTTTAGCATTTTAATTAAATCTTCAATAATTGAAGGGTCTTTGGCATTCGTGACTATATCGATTAATTTGGCACGCTGGGTCAGGTTCAATTCTTTTAATTCAATTACCTGGCAAATATATCTAGTCAATTGCTCAACGTTAGCCGGTTTATCGTCAAGCGCAGCAAACGCGTTATCAGCAAAAATACTTTTTAATAAACTCGCCGGAATAAAACTTACTTCCAGCAAATTAACTGACGCCATAATGCGTTGCAGTTGTGTCGGCGTGAATTGATTGGCCCTGGGTGAATTAATCAGAAAATCGATAGTTAAATCGGGCCAGCGGTTACGCAATTGCAGCAAGCTGCCAAATAGTTCATTCACGCTATTAGCATATTGAGTCAGAATTACAATATTATTACCAATACTGTCATATCTATTGGCCAGGGCCGGCTCAGGAAATTTAGACTTCAATAAAATGGTTAATTGGGGAAACTGCACCGTTGCTGAATTGACACTGCCTAAAATAGCCTCTTTCGCCACGGCCATTACTTTTTCGTAGACCACCGTGTCTTTAACAATATTCCACATCATTTTGTTTTTCTTGATTGCCTGTTGTTCTATTTCAAACATTTTCTTTTGAATATTTTTAGCCAGGTCTTGTTGTAAATCTTCATCCTCTAACGGCGGAATATTATAATCATTTAATATGGCATTGAAATCATCCAGGCTTTTTTGCATCGCGCTTGCATAATCTAATTGTGTAGCAACAATATTACTTGCCAGATTAAATTTGCAATCAGGAAGTTGCGCTGCCAACAGTGGAAATATTTCGCGTTGATCATTCTTTTTTACTACTGCATTTAAAGCTTTATTTAAATCTTCAAGCGCAGGGAGTTTTGTATGGTCAGTTTTATCTTTACTGGTATCAATCGATGCTAGGGTCTTGATTATTTCCGCGTAAGTCGGTTGCAATTTTATTTGCTTAAGCAGGGTTATTAATTCATCCACGCGCGCCATGACGAAAGGTTCTTGTAAACTGGCGGCTATTTTTGCCAGATAATCGATATTTACAGGGTCAAAATTCTGCAGGCGTTCAAAAAACGAAATAAAATGATCCGCAGCCAAATGCTGGGTATTCTGGTTCCAAAGCGTGAACGATTCTAAAGTCGCGACAGAATTTTGGCTAGCCAGCATGGTCAGAGTGGGCTTAATGTCCAGGGTGCTGGTCGCAAGTAATTTTACGATACTCGTCAACTCATCCAGATTAGGTTTGTCTTGCCAGTTATCTATTTCCTCAATCACTGCAGTTAAGACCTCTTCAATTTTAGGAGTATCTTGTTCTGCAATAAATGAAAACAGGGGAATAGGATCTTGTGGCAAACAACCCCGGTCACCCGTCGTTGCCACCGCCAATAATGCTAATAATTTTGTATTAATTGCCAGGGGAAACTGTTGTTCGCGCAAACTGGCTATCAGTTCGACGTAGTATTGATACGTACTATTGATACGGGCGGCACCGCCTAAATAACGGTGGAATAGAATAATCGGATAATCCAGATTATCCACTTTTGGTGACAAGGCTACTTTAGCCAGGTCAGCAAAATCAATTCGGTAAGTAAGGTTTAACTCTTCTCTTTGTAAAATATTCTTTTCAAATTGGTCATTAAATTTATCGGGCGATAAACCCATTGCCGGATGAAAATAGTGGAAATTTAACCAGCGGCCCGCATACCATGCACCTGCTTCATGAAAAGATAAGCCCTTCATATTTTCTAATTGATCAACAAGGTTACGTGGATTTACTTTGCTGAGAATGCCTAGCATACGATCTAAACCCACCTGCATATTGTTGCAATCTTCTATCGGGCAGACAAAGGGCAAGGTGATATTCGCTTCTCGCAACCGCTTTAGAAAATATTGAAAAGCATCGTATAGTTGCGCCAGATCCATAGGAGAACCCATTCTGGCTTGCTGACTCACCATTGTTAGCCACCAGGTTTTTTCTACCGATGACATGTTTGGTAAATCAGCCATGACTTTTAAATTATTTTCGGTAAGCACGTTTTTAATGTTACTTCTATCGTGGATAAAGCATTCTTTAAAATGAATATAGAGCGCCTCGTCTTTAGCTTTCATCTGCTTTAATGCTTCCAGCAACACTTGTAAACCCTGAGCACCATCGGTATATAAAATCTTCACTAAAGAAAGAGTGCAATTTGGTGGTGTAAAATAATTAATATACGTATTCGTTAAATCTTCTAAAACCCAACCATAGTCTAGTTGAAATTTTGCCTGGTCCTGTCCAGATTTATTGAGCAATCCGTTAATCAATTTGTTCAAGTCAGGCAAAGTCCATCTCCGATATTCTAATTCCTTATTTATAACCGATTCACCGGTATCATCTGGTAGAAATACCCGTTGATCACCTAACATGGCTTGATCCAGCGGCACTGAGGAAATTTTTACAGTTAACGGTGATTGATTTTTATTTTCGACAAATTTAGTCTCATCAAAACATAAGACAAATTTTTCTTGATATTGCTGAACAAAAAAACCTTCCGGTAAATTATCCATATTTATACCGTAAAGAAAATATTGCGGAACCGTATGTATTTTACTAATTGCGCTTTGGGTGACATATTTAATTGTTTTAGGCAAAAATGGTTTTATGCCAAAAACATCTTGCCACACTGCTTCTTTATCCCCATCTTTGCCTTTGTGACCCGTCACCTTTTGCTTTCCAAAACCGATTATCAAGTCTGACATATAGTCATTTGCTTGATATTTTTCATAATCGATCAAATCTTCACCTTGAAAATCACCGCTTGAATCATCTATTTCCGCCTGGCTTTGCTCTTGAATCTGTATTTGTTGCTGCACTTCTTGTTGCAATTGGGTTTGTAATTGATGTTGCTGCTGTAACTCCTGCTGCTGGTCAACATTGATTTCGGTATTTAAATTCTGCCTGATATCAAAATTTTGTAATTTGTAAGGTCGGATATTTCTACTTTTTCTTGCCGATGCCTCATCAATAACTTCTATTGGCGTGACAATAACACTAGGTTCTACTTTGTTACCCAACAACTGTTTTATATTTTTTGTTCTAATATTATCAACAACTTGATTTTCGAACGCTATTTGCCTGGTAGTATCAGCGCCAGAAGGAGTTTCAAAAGTTACTATGTTTAAACAAATGTCATGCTTTTTATATAAAGCTATCAATTCATCGTACTGATCCGCAGTAAAAGCCAAGCGCCCCAACTCATTATCAGTTAGCTTTAATCGTAAGAAATTTACGCTGGGATACCTTGATCCCACAATTTCAATAAACTTTTTCAAAACGGTAAATGCTTCAGGTGTGAATTGATTCAGCGTTAAATCAATCGCAGTAAATGGAAAATAATGTTCTTGCTCACACCACTTATTAAGTGTTTCCAACTGAGCTAAAGCTGCTTTTCCGTCTGGATCAGCATCACGTTGGTAGGAACTTAATGCCAGATTTTTAAGATGAAAACCTCCATCACGATTTTGAAAAAAATCTTTATTGCTATTTAAATATTTTAATAATTCTTCCAGGTATCTTGGCGCAATCTTTTCTACACTGTCATTCACCGCACTGGTAAAATTATAATCGTGATTACCGCTTGTATATAAATTTAAAGTTTCTAATGCAGACAATTGATCTTTATAAATAGCGCCATTAGAAATTCTTTGGCGCCATAAATCCTGCCAGGGGTTTTCATCTTTTTCGATTTTTACATTAAGAATATTAATGAGTTCGTTACGATTATTAATTAAAATAAGTTCCTGACTGACTGTATGCTCCAATTCCGCTGCATCAATATTGAATTTTGTTTTTAACAAATTAAATTGCTGGTTAAAAAACTTTATGTTTTCGGCACCTTCCAGCGCTTTAATATTTATGATGGATACTTCCGGGAATTCATATTTATCAATCAACCTGGCCAGGGCAATCATCTTGGCGCGGCTGGCTACTTTAGTATCCGCTGGACTAAATATTTCAGTTAAATCCAACGTGATTGACTTGCTGACAATAGCTTCTTTAAATTTTTCTTCCAATAACTTTAATTCTTCGGTAGCCGCCTCTTCAATTTCTTTTAACTCTTTCAACTCAGCAGGAGATATTTTTTCTGGCACCCGATTAGGTTTCATCTTTGCTACGTGTTCGACAAAGTCATGCAAATACTCCGCATTGATTTTTCCACCTACTACAATCTTACTATCAATTTTTGCCTCTTTTAACGCTGCCGTGGATAGTTCAATTCCGCCTAATAAGGCACGATAAAAAATACCGCGTAGCTTGTCAGCAGTGACATCCACTAAATTTCTTAATTCATTAAAGTGAGTGTTATTAACAACAGGCAATTGATCCACCAGATTTTTGAATGCCTGATAGCCACAACTCCAGCTGTCCGCATGTTGCAACGGCGCTACATTCGGCTCTGCCATATCAAACGTCAATTTAAAACCTGGAAAAGCTCGATAGGCTTTAGGCGGCGACCCGGCCACAGTTTCCTGGTAATTTATCGCTTTCGTTAATTCAGATTTTATTTTTTCCTGCTCTATGGAAGACATGTGCAAACTATCACGAAATACAATGTTGATTTCACGCGTAGTGGGATCAACATTCAGCATTGCGCTTACCCAATGACTGCCCTGGCTGGAAATGTCACCCGAACTGCCTTTATTTAACAGTAATGAAATAGAATAGGGGGTATTGGCAACATGTTTTTTACGTTTGAAATGCAGAATGGTGCCAATGTCTAACGGATTTAAGCGAGTAATTGAAATATTTTCTTTAATACCACACACCGTGGCCATGCGTTCAAGATCAACATCAGTCAACCATTCCTGACCGTGAATTTTTCCGGCGAGAAATTTTTCTGCAATGCCCAAATTATTTTTGTCAGCATGCAATGCCGCCAGTGAACTTGAATCTGCATTTAACATCCCAAACCCTCGCGTGATTGGTTGTTAGGGCTAAATCCCTTTTGGCTTCTGTTGGCACACTATTAATAGTATAAAATATATACCTTAAGATGTCATTAAGAGAAAAAAAGATACATAAGGTTAACGCATTGAATTTTATGTATAAATATTGATCAAAATAGAGTTTTGGGCTAGGAGTCATTCCCGCGCAGGAAAATAGAATTAGGTCCGCTTTCTGATATAATCATTAAACAGTCTCCTGCCCGGAAAACTAAATGAGAACTCAAAATAAGAACCAGGTGCGCGTAAGCCCTTTAGGATTATTAATTTGTTGTGTCGCATTACTTGCCATTGCCTTTTCCATTACCTTACGCGTTGAACCCACCGCTTTATATAATAGTTTATTATCAGAAATGCACACTAGTCCCCAGGCATTGAATGAATTGAATGCCCATTACCAATATTCTTTGATTGCTGCTCTCGTAGTCGCCGGTATCGTCGTGGATATCCTGGGGCTGCGCTTGACTCTGTCACTGGCGTTAATCGTCGCCATTTGCGGTAATTATCTTTTTGCCGGCGCCGATTCAATGGCAACGATTAGTAACAGCCGCATTTTAATTGGTTATGCACATCCTTTTATTTTAATCAGCGTATTAACACTAGGAACACTGTGGTTGCCGCGCCGGCATTTTGCATTTTTCGTTGGCTTGGTATTTGCAACTTTATTACTGTTGCCAAATTACGTTACGCCTTATCTTGCTAGCATTAGCACCCGCGCCGAATTACACCAGTTCACGTTGCTGATTAATTGTGTAGGCACCGCCATTATTTTATTTATCCTGTTTAGTCTACGCGCTGGTAAAAACCAAACTTTTGAAAAAGCCAAATTCAAAGAAATCTTTGTGCCATTAAAGCAACACCAAATCTGGTTAATCGCATTTGTCTCCTTGCTGGGCTGGGTACCTAACACTTTTTTATTAAATTATGGCACGACTTATCTACAAGCGAACTTTCATATGTGGCTAAAAATCGCCAATGAAACGGTAAAAATAGCATTTTCCTGTTTTGCACTAGGCGCGGTCACGACCGGACTCTTTGCTGGCTTAATGGAAAAACACCGCTTTGTGGTGACCACCGGCTATTTATTAGCAGCACTTATTTTTAGCACGGTGATATTTACCTCTGATTTGACTATTTCAGTGATTTCAACCCTGTTATTTTTGGCGGGTATTTTGGCCAGTGTGGCGGTTATTTGTTACGCTTATGCCTATGATTATTGCACTCCCGGGCGTACCGGTATAACATTCGGCCTGGTGGCGTGTATCACCACTATAGGCAATACGTTAATGGCGAAATTAATCGGCGAGTTACTGGAGAAATATGCCAACCATCCTGCCGCCACCATACCCTGGCACTGGATAGTTGCACTGGTTCCATTGTCATTAGTGATCGGAGCAATAATTGCCACCTCATTACGTAAACCTCCCTACGTAGACCTGTAATATCCGCAGACCCAGTTTGGACTAACTACCATGAAAAGAAACACCCTGCTGTTCCTGCTATTGATAGGATTTTCTGTCACTGCACCCGCAGCCAATTTAATGCAAGTTTATCAAGAAGCTTTATTCAGCGACCCCACTTACCAGGAAGCTATTGCCCAACGACTGGCGGATAAAGAAAATGTGCCTATCAATGGCGCGCCATTATTACCGCAAGCGAGCATTAATGGCGGCCCCTCATTGACCCACTTTCATCAATCCGCGGCGTCGGGCATGCCACAGTATTCTGCCACTTCGCGCGGTTATTCCGTCACCTTGACGCTGACGCAAACCGTTTTTAATTATGCGCAATTCAAAGCGCTGGCGGGAGCGTGTGCCGCCAGCAAGCAAGCAGACGCCGCGCTCAATGCGGCGGAGCAAAATCTCATGCTGCGTGTGGCCAGTGCTTATTTCGCCGTATTAAAAGATGAAGAAAATCTGCGGTACAGCGGCGCTAACAAAAAATCTTTTTCGGAACAATACACCCAAACCAATCAGCAATATAACGTCGGTTCCAAAACCATTACCGATGTTTACACCGCAAAATCTTCTTATGACACCGCGGCGGCAAACTATATCGCGGCTGAAACCGCGCTAGCGATTGATCAGGAAAATTTACGCGCCATCACTGGCAAATTATATCCTTCGCTCGCCCATTTAAGTACGCACTTCCCCTTGGTTTCTCCGCAACCTGCTGCTATGGAAGCCTGGGTACACACTGCGCAATTACAAAATTGGTCGATTAAAGCCAATGAATACGCGGCGCAAGCCGCGCGGGAAAACATCAAGCAACAAACCGCCGGGCATTTCCCGACAGTAAGTTTGCAGGGTACTTACAACGTTGGTTACAACAATAACTTGAGTGGCACTACCGGCGTTGACGGTAGCACCATACAAAACACTCCTTTTATCGCGCCTAACAAAGCGCATACTTCGGATGGGACAGTCAGTTTGAATTTAGGCATTCCCATTTTTGCTGGCGGCGCGGTCGTCGCGCAAACCAATCAAGCACGCTACAATTATCAAATCGCATTACAAAAACTGGAAGCAGCCATACGTACCACCATTAGCAATACGCGACAAAGTTATCTTGGCATTCAATTAGGCATTCAACAGTTGGAAGCCGACCGTCAAGCAATCAAATCCACTATTAGTTCACTCGATGGTTTACGTTCCCGTTACCGTATTGGCACGCAGACTTTAGTGGATGTATTAAACCAGCAACAAAAAGTTTTTCTGGCACAAACCCAATATGCCGCTGACCGTTACGCTTATGTGAATAATTTATTGTTATTAAAACAGGCGGCGGGAACTTTGAGTGAACAGGATTTACAAGCGATTAACGCCTGGTTATCGGCTAATGAAGAATAATTTATATCGCTAGTTTTTTTGCGTCAATTTTTCATATTTTGTTTGCAACTGGGCTGGGGTTTCAACGTGAGCCGGATTGACAGGGATGCAATCGACGGGACAGATGGCAACACATTGGGGTTCGTCGAAATGGCCTTTGCATTCGGTACAAAGGTCTGGGTTTATTTCATAAATCAAAGCGCCCTGATAAATCGCTTTGTTAGGACAAACCGGTTCGCAGACATCGCAATTGATACATTCATCAGTGATCATTAATGCCATATTATTTTCTACTTATTTTATCTTGCAAGGCTTTCAAAACATTATGCGGAACGAAATCTTTGACATCACCGCCCAGGGCAGAGATTTCGCGCACCAGTCGGGAAGAAATATAAGAGTAATGTTCATCTGGCATTAAAAAAATAGTTTCCAATTCAGGCGCGATTCTACGGTTCATGCTGGCCAGTTGAAATTCATAATCAAAATCGGATACCGCGCGCAAGCCGCGTAGTATGACATTGGCTTTATGTTCGCGAGCAAAATTTGTTAACAGGGATTCAAAACCAAAAACGGCTACATTGGGATGTTTAGCTAATACTTCTTCGCACATAGTTACGCGTTCTGTCAGGTTAAATAAGGGTTGTTTCTTCGGGCTGTCTGCAACGGCCACAATGACGCGGTCAAATACATGTAGTGCTCGTTCGATCAAGTTGACATGGCCAAAAGTGACTGGATCAAACGTACCGGCGTAAACGGCTATATTTTTCATTACAGGTCCTTTCATTGGCTTTGTGCTATTTTAACGAATATTACCAATATTGAACAATCATTTTTCGATTGGCCAGGGTTGCTAATTCATTTTATTGCATTATGCTAGATGAACTTTGTAGGCAGGGTAAATCGATGGACGCTCGACATTTAGACTATCTGAAGGCCATGGGCATTCAAGCCTGGCAGGCAAAATCCACACCGGTCCCGGCAGTACTGGAAAACAGTGGTGAATGGGAAGTATTGGAACAAGCTGTCAAGCATTGCACGGCTTGCGGCTTGGACAAGACACGCACGCAGACGGTGTTTGGGGTGGGCAACCGGCGGGCGGACTTGATGATTATCGGGGAAGCGCCGGGGTTTAACGAGGACAAGCAGGGTGAACCGTTTGTCGGTCGAGCGGGGCAGTTATTGACTTCGATGCTGCAGGCGATTGGCTTTGAACGTGAAACGGTTTATATAGCGAATATTTTAAAGTGTCGCCCGCCGGGGAACCGTGATCCCTTGCCAGAAGAAGTGAATTTATGCACGCCGTTTTTAGCTAAGCAGATTGCATTGATTCAGCCGAAGTTATTATTGGCGGTAGGCAGAATCGCCGCGCATTTTTTATTGAATACAAAAACTGCGTTAGGTCAATTACGCAATAAAATTCATCGTTATGGTGTGAGTGATACACCTTTAATTATCACTTATCATCCAGCGTATTTATTACGTAACCCGGTTGATAAGAAGAAAGCATTGCAGGATTTGCAAATGGTTTATCGGACGTTAGAAGAGCTACGGTAAACCCCACACATTTCATTCCCGCGTAGACGGGAATCCATTCATTGAAAATAGCAATACCTGAGAAATACTTACAATGGATTCCCGCCTGCGCGGGAATGACAGTTGTTTGTCATGCTCCATTCACTTTAAGAATTTATCACCGCCAAAAGTTTATTTTCAAATTCTCGAACTTTAACTTTTTCGCAAACTTTAATTAACGAACCCTTACGACCATCCACCACCGTCGCTCCTAACTGCGACCCCGTTTCCGGCTTTTCCACTACTCTTAATTTTTCAAATTTAAATTCACAAACGCTTTCATCTGTCGCCACTACCGCAGCCATTGGGTCCCAGAAGAACCATAAGCCGGAACGTAAACTGACGATGCCGTTTTTTAATATCTGATAAAAATATTCGTAGGCAATATTGCGCTTATCACCCATCACCCGCTGCAAAAAAGCCTCATTCATAGGCGCTGCATTGGTGGCGTCAAGCGGTACTAATACCACCGGAAAATTCGCCAATACCACCGCCGTCGCCGCTGGATCAAAATGCAAATTCCATTCCGCTTTGTGTTGCTCTGGACCGTCCATATTTCCTGGCACATGAACCGCCCCACCCATCACATAAATTTTGTTAATATGGTTTTTAATACCGGGATCTAGTTGATAAGCCTCGGCTATATTAGTTAACTGGCCAATAGCGACAATAGTCACTGGCGCTTTCGATGCACGAATGGTTTTTACCAGCAATTTTACGCCACCATAATTCACCGGCATTGTAGACCGCGGCAATAAACCCGCCGTGCTCGACAGAAAATTATCTTCTTTAGTTAACATGGAGTTTGGTAAAACAGAAGTGCCGTTAGCCGGTTTATCTATTCCGCAAGCCACCGGCACATTTTTCAAACCTATTAAATGCAATACGCCTAGAGTAGTGTGAAAAGCCGCCTGACAATGTGCATTCTCATTGGCTTCAATCGTGATTGCTTTAACAGAAATATCCGGGATTTTTAACAAATACAACATCGCAATAACATCATCCCTGAAACCATCCGTATCAATGATAAATGCTTTGCGTTCGCCAGCGTATGAAAAAAAAGAACCACACCAACACACTAAAACCACAAAAACTTTAATAAGCCAGTTGCAATTTCTCATCTATCAACACCTTGGTATACTGCAATTGCTTGGCCAGCGCCCCACGGTTCGCAGCAACAAAACGCCGCGCGCTTTCACCTACCATTGCACGGTAATTTTCATCACCTAATAACCGTAACACCACCTCTACCAACTCATCCGTATTTTGGACTACCACCATACCCTGCGCTGCTTGCAAAGAACGGCTGATTTCAGCAAAGTTATATAACTGCGGACCTGTTATCACCGGCTTGCCCAACACCGCGGCCTCCAACATATTATGGCCACCCACCTGCACAAAACTGCCGCCGACAAATGCTACATCACTTACTGCATACATTTTTAATAACTCACCCATCGTATCACCTAGATAAACCTGAGTTGCCGCGGTACAGGTATCCTGCTGACTACGACGCGCCACATTAAAACCCGATTGCTGCGTCAAAGTGAAAACATCATTGAAGCGTTCCGGATGGCGCGGCGCAAGAATTAATAATGCTTGGGGAAATTTTTCCAAAATGCGTTGGTGCGCCGCTAAAATTATTTCTTCCTCGGTAGCATGCGTACTGGCCGCAACCCAAATTAAACGGTTGCTGCCCAATTGTTCGCGCAACCATTTACTTTTTTCCGCCAGATCAGCGGGGACTTCTATATCAAATTTAATGTTGCCCGTGACAATGGCTTTGGATGGTTGTAAACCCAGCTCAATGAAACGGTCCGCCTCCACTTGCGTTTGCACCGCCATGGTAGCGACATGCGTTAACATGTCCCGCGTCATTCCGGCAATGCGCTGATAACCCGCGAACGATTTTGCCGATAAGCGCGCGTTAGCGACAATCACCGGAATATTATTTTTCCCGCAGGTGGCAAAAAGATTGGGCCATAATTCCGTTTCCATGATGATGGCTACTACCGGTTTGCTTAACTTAATAAAGCGGGCCATGATATGCGGCGCATCATAAGGCACATAAGAATTTATTACCTGATCACCAAACGCCGCTTTCGTGCGCGCGCTGCCGGTGACCGTCATGTTAGTGACTAAAACAGGAAGGTCCGGGTATTGCGCTTGCAAAGCTTTTATCAATGGCACCGCTGCCAGGGTTTCACCCACCGATGCCGCGTGTACCCAAATACAATGCTCACTCTTTGGCGAGACATAACCTAAACGTTCCCGCCAACGCTGGCGGTAAGCAGAATTTTTTCTCGATCGCCATAACAAACGCAAAAACAGCCAGGGCAATGTCAGATAAAATAATACATTATATAAGTAGCGCAAAATAACCATCCCCTCATGATCAGGGAAGTGATTATAGTAGAAAAATCGCTGCAGGAGATAGCAGATATATACCAGGAAGAAGTTTATAATGTAACAACAAGGCTAGCAATTTCTGCATCAAAAATAATCAATGGGTGAAATATGCGCAAATTTTTACTATCTCCTTCGCTTTTAGCAGCCGATTTTGCCCGCCTGGGAGCGGAGGCGGAAGCGGTGCTGGCGGCGGGTGCGGATATGTTGCATCTGGACGTCATGGACAATCATTATGTGCCCAATCTGAGCGTAGGCCCTCTGGTTTGCGAAGCCCTGCGAAAATACGGTATCAATGCCCCTATAGACGTACATTTGATGGTAAATCCAGTTGATGCACTGATTACTGAATTTGCCAAAGCTGGCGCCAGTTATATTACTTTTCATCCCGAAGCATCGCTGCATCCTGATCGCAGCCTGGAATTAATTCATCAGCATGGTTGCAAAGCAGGTATCGCGTTAAATCCCGCAACCACACTGCATCATTTAGAATACCTTTGGGATAAACTGGATATGCTGTTAATTATGTCGGTCAACCCAGGGTTTGGTGGCCAGAAATATATACCCGCGATCACGGAAAAAATCAGTAAAGCGCGTCAGTTAATTGATGAAAGAGGTAAAAACATGCTGCTGGCGATTGATGGCGGCATTAAAGTTGATAATATTTTACAAGCGGCCAGCGCTGGCGCCGATACTTTTATTGCTGGCTCAGCTATTTTTAAAGAACAGGATTATGCAAAAGTCATTGCCGACATGCGCGCGGAATTAAAAAAATTAACTTAGGTCTGTCTTCTATGCAAAAACCCAAACCCACTCTTGGTTTACGTCATGTCGCATTATTCATTAAGAATTTTGCCGAATGTGAACATTTTTACACGCAACTATTAGGCATGGAAATTGACTGGCGACCGGATGCGGATAATCTTTATCTGACCACCGGCAGTGATAACTTTGCTTTGCATCGTGCGCCTGTTGATTTTACCCCGGTAAAACCGCAGCGTCTGGACCACTTGGGATTTTTTTTAAAAGACGCCGCGGATGTGGATGACTGGTGTGAATATTTACGCGAGGCGGGCGTGAAGATTAAAGCAGAGCCAAAAGATCATAGAGATGGCACGCGCAGTTTTTATTGCGCGGACCCGGATGGAAATACAGTGCAAATGATACATTATCCGCGGGTAAAATATTAATCGCGGTTAACTACCACCCATACCGAATTTTTTGGTTCCCTTAGCCATTTCATCCAACTTAAAATCCTCCAAATCGAAGTCATCTTCACTCGTTCTGATTTCGATAGCGACATTGGGATCATCATTCTTATTAGCGGTTAATGCGTTAATTTGTGCTAGTAACGTGTTGTGATAGACACCCTTCAAAGGTCTTGGGTGCTGGCTGTGCTCAGATAGTTGCCGGTTTACTAACGGTGTTAACTCGGTAGTAGCGGGTTCAGCTTTTTTCTCTTCCATTTTTGATCTGGTACTGGATGCGTGGATAACTCTAATTAGCTGGACAGGTGTAGGCCGGCGTAAACAAAAGATCGCTAGACCAATCAGTAAAGCGGTAGCAATCCCCCAATTACGTAGTGAATTATCCGCTGTTTGAAGAAACACAGGACTGACTTCTGTCTCCGTCGTCATATTAAGCAGTGCTGTAGCAGTTGAGGAAAGAGTACCCGACAACATTATTATTAACTCCACCGAAAAATTAATAAATCATAGAGAATTCAGCTTAAGGCTATCTTAAATGCAGTGAAATAATAAAAGGATTTTTCTATTCAGGAATAGGCCAAGCCATTATTTTTTAACGTCATCGTCATCCACAAAAGAGGAAGGCGGCATGCCGGTTGGACGTAAATTAGTTTGTAATGGACTAGGGCTAAAGCGCTGGGAACTTGATTTTTGCTGACCGCCACCGCCCTCACTGCTATCGCTTGCTTGGTTAGAGTCAAGCTGGCTTTGGTCAAAACTTGCAACTAGCTCACCTAGTTCGTATAAGTTATAAATTACGTTAACTTTCAAGCCTATATCTTCGCGTAATTTATCTTGAATAAAGGCTTGGGCTTCGTTTAGCCGTTCGAATTTAGCGACTACGGTTTCGGGCCCTTTTTGATATTTAGCCGCGACTTTATAAGCCAGCATGCTCACTCCTTAATCTAATCATTTGAAAAACAGGGCATTATAACACTAGTTTATAAAATTGCTCCGCTTTTCACCTCTCCCTTGTGGGAGAGGTGAAGAAGTTTTATAAACTTAGTTCACCACGTAGGTCAGCTTTGATTTGCTGTTTGATTTCATTGATATCAAGATTCTTGCTGAATAAATAAAATAACTTGGTCAATGCCGCTTCCGTTGTCATATCGCCACCGGAAATCACCCCCGCGTTTAACAAAGAGGTGCCGGCGGCGTATTGGCGCATCTTCACTTTTGCCGTTGGGCATTGGCTGCAATTGACGATGACAATGCCTTGGGCAGTGGCTTCGCGGATAATTTCCAAAAACTTATCATCCTCCGGCGCGGTCCCCAATCCGTACGTTTCCAGTACTAACGCACGCAGCGGTTCGCGCAACTGGTTTTGCAAAACATTCAATGACAATCCAGGAAATAACCGTAACGCACTGATTGCTAAAGGCGAAAAGGCTTGTAACTGCATTGTGGCTGACGTCGTGTGGCGAAGTAAATGATGGCGCAGCAAAATTTCCGTACCAACTTTTCCTAACACGGGAAAATTAGGCGAACCATAAGCCGCAAAGCTGCTGGCATCCATTTTTTTACAGCGATTACCACGAAACAATTTATTGTTGAAATAAATGCAAACTTCAGGGACCCGATACTGGCTGGCGAATAACATCGCGTTAATCAAATTTTCTCTGGCATCACTGCGCGTTTCAAATAAGGGTAATTGCGAACCCGTCAAAATCACCGGCTTGGCTAAATCTTCAAACATAAAAGATAAAGCGGACGCGGTATACGCCATCGTATCCGTGCCATGCAAAATAACAAAACCATCAAATTTATCGTAATTCGCCCGCACCATTTCGCCAATTTTCTGCCAATGGGCTGGCGTTATATTCGCGGAATCCACCGGCCGCTCAAAATCATGCACTTCATAATCAGGCATATCAGGATTATTTAATTCAGGAATTTGCGCCATCGCTTTTGCTAAATGGCCAGCCGCCGGCGCATAACCTTGCGCAGTCTTTTGCATGGAAATAGTGCCACCGGTACATAACACATAAACCGATTTTGATTTTTTTGGCACGATGAATTCCTTTATGACTGTGAGATAACTTGCACACCGTCAGCAGACGCCAACAATAAAATATCCGCGCGACGTTGCGCAAATAAGCCATTGGTCACGACCCCAGCAATATTATTTAACGTGGTTTCCACCGCGACCGGATCGACTAACTTCAAGTTATGAACATCAATAATAACATTCGCATTGTCGGTGACATAACCCTGACGATAAATTGGATTAGCACCCAGCTTCATTATTTGTCTAGCGACATAACTTCGCGCCATGGGAATCACTTCGAGAGGGACGGGGAACTTACCTAACAAATCGACTTGTTTGCTTTGATCAGCAATACAGATAAATTTCGTAGCGACCGCGGCAATAATTTTTTCGCGTGTCAACGCACCACCGCCGCCTTTGATCATTTGCCGGTAAGGATTAATTTCATCCGCGCCATCCACATAAACTGGCAATTCCGTCAAACTATTTAAATCCACCACCGCAATTCCCAGCATGCGTAATCGATCAGCTGAGGCTTGCGACCCCGCGACCGCGGCTTCAATCTTACCTTTAACTTTTTTTAAGGCATCAATAAAATAATTAACAGTAGAACCACTACCTACACCCAATACACTGCCGTAATCTATGTATTCCACCGCGGCCTCAGCCGCCGCTTTTTTCAAAGCCTCTTGGCTCATAATAATCCCTACAATATGTAACGGCTCCAGTCATCATCTTCGACCAGATGTTGTAAATACTTATCAACATAAGCGGCATCAACATTAATGGTTTTTTGCGCATGCTCAGCCGCTTCAAATGAAATTTCTTCCAGCAATCTTTCCAGCACCGTATGTAAACGACGGGCGCCGATATTTTCTGTGCGCTCATTGACGTGCCAGGCTACTTCCGCGATACGGCGCACACCTTCTGGTAAAAACTTCAGGGTCAAACCTTCGGTAGACATTAACGCGCGATATTGTTCCGTCAACGATGAAGTAGGCTCAGTCAAAATACGCACGAAATCATCGGTACTCAATGCCTGCAATTCCACGCGTATCGGTAACCGGCCTTGTAATTCCGGGATCAAATCCGATGGTTTGGCATAATGAAAAGCGCCCGAAGCAATAAATAAAATATGATCGGTGTTCACCATGCCATGTTTTGTTGACACTGTGGAACCTTCAATCAAAGGCAACAAATCACGCTGCACACCTTCACGCGACACATCAGCACCGGAATGTTCAGAACGCTTGGCGATTTTATCCACCTCATCCAAAAACACTATGCCGTTTTGTTCAACACTTTCCAGCGCGCGTGATTTTAAATCTTCATCATCAATTAATTTTGCGGCTTCTTCTTCGCGAAGAATTTTTCGCGCGTCGGCGACACGTAATTTACGCATTTTTTTGCGTTCAGTAGAAAGGTTTTGAAACATGGATTGCAATTGGTTAGTCATTTCTTCCATGCCGGGAGGCGCCATGATTTCCACACCTATAGGCGAGGCGGAAACTTCCAATTCAATTTCCTTTTCATCCAATTCACCATTTTGCAATTTTTGCCGGAACAATTGTCGTGTAGCACTGTCCGCTGGCGCGGGTTCCTGCGGTTCACCGGCAAAGCTACCGCGCACTGGCGGTAATAACGCATCGAGAATACGATCTTCAGCAGCGATTTCCGCCTGGCTGCGCACTTTGGCCATGGCTTTTTCGCGCATCATTTTAATGGCCATATCAACCAGATCACGAATAATTGATTCAACATCACGACCTACATAACCCACTTCAGTAAACTTGGTGGCTTCGACTTTGATGAATGGCGCATCAGCCAGTTTAGCTAGCCTTCTGGCTATTTCAGTTTTACCGACACCGGTAGGCCCTATCATCAAAATATTTTTTGGCATGATTTCATCACGCAATGGTGATTTTAATTGCATACGGCGCCAGCGGTTACGCAAGGCAATTGCTACCGCACGCTTGGCTTCCTGCTGACCAATAATATATTTATCTAATTCACTCACAATTTCTTTTGGGGTCAAATGCGCCATATCAGATTTACTCTTTAAAAATTTTTCCACCGGATAAATTACTTCTTTCTCTACTATCATAAATTCACTCTCATCGATGCAATGGCTAAAAAGTTAATACTTCAATCGTTTGATTGTTATTCGTATAAATACATATTTCAGCAGCAATCTTTAATGACTTTTCCACAATGGCACGCGCATCCAATTCCGTATTTTCAATCAGGGCGAGAGCCGCTGATTGTGCGTAGGGCCCACCCGAGCCAATCGCTATCAAATTATTTTCTGGTTCTATCACATCACCGTTGCCGGTAATAATTAACGAAGTCTTGGCATCGGCAACTGCCAGCAATGCTTCCAGACGGCGTAGCAATCGATCAGTACGCCAATCTTTTGCTAACTCCACCGCGGCACGCAATAAATGGCCCTGGTGTGTTTCCAGTTTCGCTTCAAATCGTTCAAACAAGGTAAATGCATCGGCAGTGCCGCCAGCAAAACCCGCTATTACTTTGCCATTATATAAACGTCGCACCTTGCGAGCGTTTGATTTCATTATGGTATGTCCCAAAGATACCTGGCCATCGCCGCCGATGACTACCAGGCCATTCCTGCGCACGGATACAATAGTGGTGCCATGAAATTGTTCCAAACAATATCTCCTCTTACCGATTTACTTTCTATTTCTATAATATGGGGTCTATAGTGTGCATTTACAAATCGTTTCATGCAAAAAAGTTTTATATTGATTTAACAATACTCGTGACCAAACCTCTTTTCTGCATGCGTTGCTGGGTTTGCGTTGCCAAGGCCATGCTTTCATAAGGGCCTTGTTGTATTTGATATATAGTACGACCACTGCGTGAAATTTTCACCACCTTGGCATCAAAACCCACTGACCGTATGGCTTTAAGTAAACCTTTTGCCCCGAATTCCGTGTCAAAATCACCCATTTGAATCATAAATTGGCTGGCAGCAGGATGTGGCGCCGGCAAGTTTGGGACCATTTTGGGGCGCTCAGCTTCCAGCATGTGGGTGAGCTCATCTGGATTAAACACTTGGCGAGGCGCGGGCGCAGGCTGTGTGGCAACTACCACCGGCACAATTTTCGGCGGTGGCGCGGAAGCCAGCAGTGGGGCCGGGGCAGGCGCGCTAGGAATAGTGGCAGTTGCGTCGGGCATTTGCATATTCGGTAATTGCTCATAGAAATCGAAGCGCACGGTACGTGGCTTGGGAGGTTGCGCACTTGCTAATTTGGTTCCTGGTTTGGGAACTTTATCAGGATGAATAACAGCATCTAGACTGGCCATTAATCCAGGATGTTTAGTCGCATAATAATAAACTCCTATGCCACCCAGCAGTAAGATTAATGAAATCACTACTGCCAGTTTCACTGGCCATTGGTAGGGAAGATTTAAACGTGATTTTGGTGGTACAAATTTAGCGTAGTCTTTTGGCATTACATAGCTTCTGGCGTTGATACACTTAACAATCCCAATCCATTCGCCACGATCTGACGAACAGCCCCAATAAGAGTCAATCTTGCGTTGCGTAACGGCGCATCGTCCACTAAAAACTGATGCGAATTATAATAAGTATGAAAACCGGTGGCCAGATCACGCAAGTAATTAGTCAACAAATGCGGTTCATGCTGGGTCGCCGCACTGGCTACGATATCTGGATAACGCGCCAACGTGGCCAGCAATTGCAATTCCTGCGGCGCTGTCAGTAATGCCAGATTTTGCAAGCCTAGTGCCTGATCAAACTCGAATTTCTTGTCTGCCAGTTGCCGCCACACACTGCAAATACGCGCGTGCGCGTACTGGATATAATACACTGGATTTTCATTAGATGCGGATTTAGCGAGATCTAAATCAAAATCCACATGTTGTTCCGAGCGGCGCATTACATAAAAAAACCGCGCGGCATCATTACCTACTTCGTCGCGCAATTCGCGCAAGGTGACAAAAGAACCGCTACGCGTTGACATTTGCGCTTGTTCACCACCACGATATAACGTCACAAATTGCACTAGCAAATAAGTTAATCGGTCAGCGGCGATACCAAAACCATTCAAGCCCGCTTTCATGCGCGGCACATAGCCATGATGATCAGACCCAAAAATATCAATCGCGAAGTCAAAACCCCGTTCAAACTTGGTAATGTGATACGCAAGGTCATTGGCAAAATAAGTGCGCTGACCATTCGCCCGTTCCAGCACCCGGTCTTTTTCATCTTCAAAATTAGTAGAACGAAACCATAGCGCGCCTTCGCGTACATAAGCTAAATCCTGGTCTTTTAACCGTTCAAACATGCGGTCAACAACATCACTCTTAACCAGCGCGCGCTCCGAAAACCAGTTTTGATAATTTACCCCAAACGCCGCCAAGTCTTCGCGAATGTCAGCCAGTATACTGGCTAGCGCCGCGTCAAAAATTTTAGCGTAATTCGCTGCACCCAATAATTCCCGCGCGCGGGCGATGAGGGCATCAATATAAATTTCCTTGTCACCGGCGGGGGCGTCCGCGGGAAGGTCAGCAAATACTTTTGCGCCAGCAACCACAAATTCTTTAGCAAACTCGGTTTGCAGACTCCTGGCAATATCAATTACATAAGTGCCTTGATAGCCATTAGTGGGGAAAACAATTTTTTCACCCGCCAATTCCAGATAACGCAACCACACACTGACCGCCAAAATATCCATCTGCCGGCCAGCGTCATTCACATAATATTCACGATAAACATCGTAACCGACAGCCGCCAGCAAATCCGCGACTATACCGCCAAACGCCGCATGTCGGCCATGGCCTACATGTAACGGCCCAGTAGGGTTGGAGGAAACAAACTCGACCAGCACCCGTTTACCCTGACCTAGATTGCTACGGCCAAACTTTTCACCCGCCGTTAAAATGTCCGGCACAATTTGGTGAAACGCGGATTCCGCTAAAAAGAAATTGATAAAACCCGGGCCGGCAATTTCCACTTTAGTCACGTTAGGAGAAGCCGGTAACGCCGCGACAATCATGGCCGCGACGTCGCGCGGTTTAGCCTGCATGCTTTTGGCAAGCAACAGTGCGATATTGCTGGCGAAATCACCGTGTTGTTTATCTTTGGCGGCATCTATTTGAAAAGCTGGTACGGAAGCGGATAACTTATCCTCGCTGCGCAGCTTGGTAAGCGCGGATTGAATTAATTGTTCGATATGCTGTTTCATTTTTTTATTAGTGTCTTTAAATGTAAGTCCGCCATTATCTCTTTTATTGCGAAACTTGAAAAGTAAAGTTATTGTAGGAACGAAGGTAGTTGAACGTGTGTGAACACGGTAGGTGTACATTGTGTCAGGCGGGTAAGCAAAAAAGTCTTGTAAGTTTTTAACCATAAGTGAAGTAGACAAATCAGCAACTTACGGTAAGAAATGCTTAGTGCAATTTTTAATCTTTTGCTCTAACTAACTGATAATTATGAAAATTTTTTTAAATCAAGCCCCACCAAGAATTTCTGCTCATCATTTCAATATAGTGCTTTATTAAATAGCTGGTTACACTACTCCGGTAGTCAATGATTGACTAGTTTTTGCGAAATGGACTTGTGCAACCACTCCTCGTTTTGTGTTCATGGATGAAGCTATTGGCAAGGATTGCCTGAACTAACTGAACACTTTGGCCGGTACATTGTACCGGCCTTTTTTTTTGCGTGGGAACAGCTAGTCATCGTACATTCGTAACTTCTTGTCATTCCTGAGCCGCAACATGCTGTCATTCCCGCGCAGGCGGGAATCCATTGTTTGAGTACCCCAGGTTCTGCAGTTTCCAGGAATGGATTCCCGCCTGCGCGGGAATGACAATGTGGGTGCGCTAACTTTCAGCTTCGACTTTTTCGAATGTGGGCGCGCTAAGTCTCAGCTTCGGCTTTTTCGAATGTGGGCGCGTTAAGTCTCAGCTTCGGCTTTTTCATACGGCGCAGTGTAATCACACGGCGTATGCGGACAAACTAATTCTGTGCCGCGTTTCTTGGTGGTTTTAATCGTTAACAATGGCCATGCGCATTTGGGGCAGGCGATTGGCACGGGTTCATTCCATAACGCATATTTGCAATCTGGATAACGCGCGCAGGAAAAAAAGATTTTACCATTGCGCGAACGGCGTTTTAAAATTTTACCTTCGTGACATTCCGCACACTCAACCCCAGTATCAGCAGGTTTTTGTAGCGGCTCCAGGAATTTGCAATTCGGATAATTACTGCAACCGATAAATTTCCCGTAACGTCCTACTTTGATTTGCAAGGCATGTTCGCACTTCGGGCAGGTTCGGCCTTCCAATATATCTGCTTGCGCGGGACTATTTTTATCTTCATCCATGCTGCGCGTGTAACTGCAGTCTGGGTATGCGGTACAACCAATGAAGCGGCTGTGGCGCCCCAGGCGAATTGATAATGGCTTGCCGCAAGTCGGACAATTTTCATCTAACGTTTCTTGCGTCACATCTTTACGTTGCACCGTTTCAAGTATTTCTTCGACCAAACCTTTGAAGGGGTCCCAGAATTGTTCGAGCAACGGTATCCATTCTTTTTCACCACGGGAAATTTCATCCAGCTCATCTTCAAGCTTGGCGGTAAAATCATAATCCACATAACGCGTGAAATATTTGGTGAGGAATTTATTCACGATACGGCCTACATCCGTAGGTTTAAACCGTTTCTGATCCAGCACCACATATTCACGGTGTTGCAAAGTATAAATAATCGAAGCGTAAGTTGACGGACGGCCAATGCCAAATTCTTCCAACGCTTTAATCAAGGTCGCTTCTGAAAACCGCGGTGGTGGCTCAGTGAAATGCTGATTGCATTTAATTTCATTTAAGTTGACTTCTTCGCCTTCTTTTAACGGCGGCAATATGGTTTCTTCTTCCTGGTCTGATTTTTTATCGTCAAAACCTTCTTGATAAACCTGCATGAAACCCGGATCAGCAATGACATGACCATTGGCGCGGAACATATTATCTTTGCCACAGGCTAAATCCACAGCAACCGTATCGATGGTGGCATGTATCATTTGACACGCCACGGTACGCTTCCAGATTAAATCATATAATTTGAATTGCTCAATGGTTAAGAAATCCTTGACCATTTCTGGCGTCGTACTGACAGAAGTCGGCCGTATCGCTTCATGCGCTTCTTGCGCATTTTTAGATTTGGTTTTGTAAATCCGCGGCTCTTCCGGCAGGTTCTTGTCGCCATAGCGTTCGGCAATAAATTGACGAATTTCAGTAACCGCTTCCACCGCCAGATTAACCGAGTCAGTACGCATATAAGAAATCAAACCGACAGCACCGCTGCCAATATCAATACCTTCATATAACTGCTGCGCCGTGCGCATGGTGCGTTGCGCGGTGAAACCGATTTTACGCGCCGCTTCCTGTTGCAGAGTCGAAGTGATAAAAGGTGCAGCGGGATTACGTTTACGTTGTTTCTTGTCAACTTTCTTAACGAGCAGCTTGCCATTGGCAGCTTTTAATAAGGTGGTCTTGAAACCTTCCGCCTGCTCAGCATTGGTAATAGTAAATTGTTCGACTTTTTGGTTTTGATAAGTAATCAGCTTGGCGTTAAATACGTGGGTAGCGGTCTGACTTTCGGCGGCAATGTCCCAATATTCCTGACTGATAAATTTTTCAATTTCTTCTTCGCGTTCGACAATCATGCGTAACGCGGGGCTTTGCACGCGACCGGCCGATAAACCCCTGCGCACTTTACGCCAGAGTAATGGCGATAAATTAAAGCCAACTAAATAATCCAGGGCGCGGCGCGCTTGCTGGGCATTCACCAGGTCCATGGAAATTTCACGCGGGTGGTCAATGGCATGCTTAATCGCCGTACTGGTAATTTCATGGAAGGCAATGCGATGTACGGGTTTATCCGTTAATAATTCACGCTGATGCAAAATTTCATAAATGTGCCAGGAAATCGCTTCACCTTCACGATCTGGATCGGTAGCCAGATAGAGAGAGTCGGCTTTCGTCATCGCCTTGACGATGGCAGCTACATGTTTCTCGTTTTTTTCAATTAGTTCATAACGCATCGCAAAATGATGCTCGGGGTCTACGGCACCTTCTTTTGGCAATAAATCACGGACGTGGCCGTAGGAGGCCAACACTTCAAAGCCAGGTCCAAGATACTTTTTGATGGTCTTGGCCTTAGCCGGTGATTCAACAATGACTAAGTGTTTAGACATATTTGTAAGACTTCCTTTGCAATATTGTTAAGTGATGCATTAGTGCAATACATCAAAAGCATCGGACAATATCATATCTTGCAGCAATGATAACGCGGATTTTTTATCAGGTTGGCTAAATAACACCATTAGCACCACCCACTTGATGCGACCGAGGTCCACTTCCTTATTATCTAACGCCATGATGCGGTCGATTACAATTTCTCGCGTAATCGGATCAATAATGCCGATTTGTTCCAGATAAAGTAAAAAACCTTTACCTTCGGTACCCAGTTGTTCGGTTTCTTCCGCGATAAAATGTCGTATCGAGCGTGAAGCCAGCATAGGGGCGGTTTCCACAGAAACTTGAAACCGGGACAACCCATCCAGCCAATCAAAGGCGCGATCAATCTCATAGCGGGTGAAACCTACGTTCTCCAACTCTACCATTATAGTTTGATTATCGGCTTTTAGCGAAATATTGCTATCCATGTAATTTTCAAAAATAAACATTAATACTTCAAACATAATCACCATCTAAATGAATGTTAACGGGAATTAGCGGAAAATCGCACATATCCGCCGGGGGTAAAATTCACGTAACTCTGTAGCTCTAATGATAACAGCATGGAGGAAACTTGACTGACAGTCAATCCACTTCGTGTGACCAGGGTATCCACTGAGGTAGGCTCATAGCCTACAAAATTGAGTAATTCCTGGTGCTTTTTATCTAAAATGCAGGGGTTTGTCGAGGTATTTTTCGTCGCGGGGAATAACATTGCCTGATGTAGCGCACTTAATTCCTCGATAATATCTGCGGCGGTTTCGATGAGTTTTGCCCCCTGACGTATTAATTGATGGCAACCGCGGGACAGCGGATTATGGATTGAGCCGGGCAAGGCAAACACTTCGCGGCCCTGTTCGGCGGCAAAACGCGCGGTGATTAAGGACCCACTATGCAAGGTGGCTTCGACGACGATAACTCCCAGAGACAGCCCGCTGATAATGCGATTACGCCGGGGAAAATTCATCGCAATAGGCTTCATCTGTGGCGGAAATTCTGAAACCAGAGCACCTTTCTCCGCAATTTCATTCGCCAGCTTACGGTTTTCGGCTGGATAGACATGCGCAAGACCGGTGCCCAGCACTGCAATCGTTGGCGCCGGCACCGCCAGCGCTCCCGTGTGACTGGCCGCGTCTATGCCTGCTGCCAAACCACTAGTAATAATTAACCCGGCCTGCGCGAGCGCGCCCGCGAATTGTTCGGCGCATTCGCGACCGGCATGCGTAGGATTACGGGTGCCGACCATGGCAATTTGCGGTTTATTTAACGCAGCCACATCACCACGCACATAAAGTACGAGTGGCGCATCGCTAATTTCTTTCAATAAAGTTGGATAGGCCGGATCATTGAAAGTAATTAAATGACATTGCGCCTGTTCGCACCACTGCAGGATAGTGTCCTGCGCTGACAAATTGGCTGACTGAATAATATTAATTGCGCTGGCACTAAAACCAGCCACTTGTAATTCAGCGGCAGTCGCGTGAAATAAATTTTTAATGCTGGCAAAATATTCCAACCCGCGTCGAATAGTTACCGCGCCTAACCCTTTTAAATTAGCCGCCGCCAGCCAATAGTAAAGCTCTGCATATGCAGTCATAGTTATCCCTTTGATGATGTATAGAGGAGATGGGTTTACATAATTGAATAAAACAGACAGGTCACGCGAGGAATGCAAATGATAATGCAATTTAAAATTAATTGGTAATGTATTATTTACTTTTTAGCATATTTTTCCAAACTATCAAACAACTGCCCGCTGATATTCAAATTGCACTGCTCATCCAGTTCGCGTATGCAGGTGGGGCTGGTGACGTTGATTTCGGTGAGGTAGTCGCCGATGACGTCTATGCCAACAAAGTATAAACCTTTCTTTTTTAATGTGGGGCCGACTTCGCCGCAGATAAAACGGTCGCGTTCGGTTAGTGGTTGGGCTACGCCGCGGGCGCCGGCGGCTAAATTGCCGCGCCATTCGCCTTTGGCAGGGATGCGTGCCAATGCATAAGGTATGGGGTCGCCGTCAATCAGGATAATGCGTTTGTCACCAGCCGTAATTTCAGGCACAAATTTTTGCGCCATGACAAATTCAGTTTCACGTTTGGTAAGCGTTTCAAAAATAACAACCGCGTTGACATCATCCGGCGTTAAATGAAAAATTGATACACCGCCCATGCCGTCCACGGGTTTACAAACTATATCCTGCTGTTCCTGAAAAAATTCCCGTAATAATTTTATGCTGCGTGTAACCAGTGTCGCCGGCGTGCATTGCGGGAACCAGGCGGTGTAAATTTTTTCATTCGCGTCACGCAACGCCTGGGGCTTGTTGACCACTAACACCCCTCGTTGCTCCGCCTGTTCCAATACATAAGTTGAATAAATATATTCACTATTAAAGGGTGGGTCTTTGCGCATTAAAATTATATCAAGATGATCAAGCGCGATAATGCCGGCATCCGACATTGAAAACCATTTTTTCGGGTCGGCAAAAACTTCCAGGGATTTGGCACGGCCATAAGCTTTACCATCGCGTAAAAACAAATCCGTTAATTCAAAATAATAAAGCGCATAACCCCGTTGTTGTGCTTCCAGCAGCATTGCCAGCGTACTATCTTTTTTATAATTGATAGAAGCTATCGGATCCATGACAACACCTAGCTTGATGGTCATGCTGTTACCCTCTGTTCGAGAATTTCACGCGCCGCCGCCAACATGCTTAACCGCGCAATCACGCCGTAAGCATAAAACCGGTTTTGACATTCTCCTGGCACATGGGGATGAGGCGGACGTTGACAGCTTTTGGC
The DNA here is from genome assembly GCA_040389045.1 of Pseudomonadota bacterium. Lineage (GTDB taxonomy): Bacteria > Pseudomonadota > Gammaproteobacteria > DSM-16500 > DSM-16500 > UBA5158. Next base: position 79,657 of record JAZKAT010000025.1, read on the forward strand.
AAATGCTAATGGCTCAAAATGCATGCCCGGAGAATTTAAATTTTCATCAATGCCGCGATCTTTATGCACACGATAAAAACCACCCGTTACGCGCTCACCCCACAAATAAACTACCGGCTCGGCAACCGCATTATCCTCGCCCCAGGTTTCAAAGGTGTAAACGCCTTCTTGCACAATCACGCTATCCACCGGCTGGCCGCCTTTTGATTTTGACATGTGGGTGCGCTGCTTGCGATTTAATGACAATACTTCATCGACTGAACGCACCATCATAATCGCCATACCATATGTGCCCGCATCCGCTTTGATGACAATATACGGTTCTTGTGGAATATCATATTCAGCGTATTTCTGGTTAAGTTCTTTTAACAAACTTTCTACGTGTGACGCCAGACACTCTTCACCTTCTCGGCGCATAAAATCTATTTCACCACAATGCTGAAACAATGGCGTAATCAACCACGGATCAATTTTTATGAGTTGAGAAAATTCCTGAGTGACTTGCGCGTAATACTGAAAATGCACCGACTTCAAGCGGTGGCTCCAACCTAACTCGGGTGGCGGCACGACTGGCTGAGTAAGATTTTGTAAAATTTCCGGAATGCCGTCAGACGTATCATTATTCATTAGAATTATATCCGGCTTGAAACCCGCAACGCTAAGGACTGCGCCTTCACGGACTACCGGCTCAATGGTCACTGCATGGCCGCTAGCCAATTTCATTTGCTGCGGCGCTGTTAAGTCAGCTAACAGGGAACCTACCCGAACAGTAAACCCAGCACTCATTAAAATCTGTGAAATCGCATAAACGTTTTCCCAGTAGAATATATTACGCGTGTGGTTTTCGGGGATAATTAAAATATTTTTCGCGGTAGGCGCTAATTGCTGGATGACATGTTTAGCAGCTTCAACCGATAATTCCATAAAATCTGGATTTAATAACAAATTGTTGAAACCCGCCGGAAATAAATTCATATCCACTGGCGCTAATTTGAAACCCGAGTTGCGTAAATCCACCGAACCATAAACCGGCGCTGGACTTAACGCCCATTGATCTTGAAACCATTGTTCAATTTCATTGTGATGATCCAGAATTTTTTGTTCGAGCAATTGCAAGGGGCCCGTCACAGCGGTGGTTAAGTGTGGAGTTGCAATGGTATGCGATTGGGTCATGGTACTCGATTCCTAAAATTATTATTTTTTCCTCGTGACACACTAAAAACTATTGAATCTAACAATTCTGAGCGGTTGGTCCACACGCTGGCGGCGTACCATTATGAAAACCTGGCTGGTTTATATTACCGAGAAATTGTTTTTCATTCACTTCACCCACAATTTCAGCACGCGGCAATTGATCGCCAGCATTGTTGAAAAATATCATGGCGGGTGGCGCGACCACGGAATAGCGTTTCATTATTTGTTGATCAAACACGTTATTATGCGTCACATCCGCGCGTAACAAAACAAAATTACTTAAGGCATGAAATATGGCGGGACGATTAAATACATGATGTTCCATCACTACACACGACACACACCAATCGGCGTAAAAATCCAGTAATACAGGTTTTTTATCTTTTTTCGCCTGCGCTAATTGCTGGTCCAAACTAGCCATGTTTTTAACGGTGGCAAATTCTACTTGCAACCCAGGCGCCGTTTTTTGCCAGCCCGCAAATGGATGGAATGGATTAGTCGAACCCGCTATCCCACCGGCTATTAAAATAACCGCGTAAGTCATCAACACTAAACCCAAACCATGATGCAGATAATGCCAGAATTTTACCGAACGTCTGATTTTAACAATATACACTGCGGAAACTGCCGCGAGGGTCGCCCACAAACATAAAATAATCATAGAGGGTAAAATACGGTCCAGTATCCAGATGGCCAATCCCAACATCATTAAACCAAATAAATGTTTTACTTTTTCCATCCACGCGCCCGATTTAGGTAACAGCTTGCCCGCGGATGTTCCAACTAATAATAGTGGAATTCCCATACCAATTCCCAACGCCAGCAACGCCGTGCCACCCAACACTACATCACCACTTTGCGCAATATAAGCAAGCACCCCGACTAGCGGTGCACTGACACAAGGCGATACCACTAAAGTTGCCAGCGCTCCCATAATAAACACGCCTGCGTAAGTGCCACCTTTATGTTTGGCACTCCAGCGTGCGAGATGCTGTTGTAATTTATTGGGGAGGCGTAATTCATATACTCCAAACAAAGACAAGGCCAGCAATACAAACATAGAGCTAAAGATAACGATAACCCAAGGCTGTTGTAAGGCCACTTGCAAATTGCTGCCCGCCAAGGCAATAACAACTCCGGCGAACGCGTAAGCAATCGCCATGCCCATCACATAAGACAATGATAAGCTGAAGGCTTTACGGGTACTGATTTCTGCGCCAAATCCAACAATAATACCCGACAGAATAGGTACCATAGGTAATACACAAGGAGTGAATGCCAGTAACAAACCCAACATTAAAAAACTTACCAGAATTAACAGATAATGATGGCCAGCAAGCAGATGCGTCACGGCGCTTTGATTAGTAATATCTGGGAGGCTGGCATCTTGGGTAACCATATAATCGGTTAAATCGGTAGGGCCAATCAAGTTGCTCATATTCACTTGCAACTGTTGTTTGACCGGCGGATAACAGAACCCGTGGGTAGAACAACCTTGATAACCAATCGTTAAATCCAATTCACCACCCGGTGATTTGAGTGGGACATTGACGACGAGCACACCCGTATAACTTTGAAATTTTCCATGGAATTCATCTTGCTTGTTTTCACCGGCGGGCAAGTCAATTTTGCCTAATTTCACCTTATTGCCCTGGGCGGGTGTAATAATGATTTTATCGCGATAAAGGTAATAACCTGGGGCAATATCCCACTGCAGGATTAATTGTTTGTTTTGGTCCATAAAGCCGGTGATCGCAAAGGCTTGGGCGGCTGGCAACGGTTGTTCAGGCTCGGCGTGGGCAAGGGGAATTGCGAAAACAATCAATAGGCTTAACAAAAATCTCAGCATTTTCCTGCAATCTCGATGGAATGATCTCTTAATTATAATAGAAATTAGACGGGATAACCCTTAATAATTGAGCCCTGTGTCATTCTCGCGCAGCCCGTAATCCATTCATTGTGACTCTTAATGGATTCCCGCCTGCGCGGGAATGACAGAGAAGCCAAATTAATCAGTTCTTTTATGAAAAGCTCACATTTAGCCCATAAATTAAAGGCTGCAGCATCTCCGCTTGACTCTACCCTATTTAACGCTATGATTGGCACTCTAAACTTGAGAGTGCTAAATTCAGCCCCATATACACTCTTGTAGCAACAATTTTTAATGTAATTTTAGGAGGAAGTGCATGAGTAACAAAGCAACCAAGAAGATTCGGCCTTTATCTGACCGCGTCGTAGTTGAACCGCGCGAACTGGAAACCAAAACCCCGGGTGGAATTTATATTCCTGATACGGCTGACAAAGACAAGCCTATCCAAGGCACTATTATCGCTATCGGTAATGGCAAATATGTTGATGGCAAATTGTTACCGCTGCAAGTCAAAATCGGTGACCAGGTATTATTTGGCAAATACGCCGGTACTAACATCAAACTCGAAGAAACCGATTACCTGGTGATGCGCGAAGAAGACATCATGGGCGTTCTCGAATAATAGACATCACCTAAATTTTTTAATAAGAGGATATGAACAATGGCTGCTAAAGAAATTCGCTTTGCAGAAGAAGCCCGTCAGTTAATGCTGGCTGGCGTAAATGGCTTGACCGATGCTGTACAAATTACCATGGGCCCACGCGGTCGTAATGTTGTGATCGATAAATCTTTTGGCGCACCAACCGTCACCAAAGACGGCGTTTCGGTTGCCAAGGAAATTGAGTTCAAAGACAAATTCAAGAACATGGGCGCACAGATGGTTAAAGAAGTTGCGTCACAAACTTCGGATGAAGCAGGCGATGGCACAACAACTGCAACTGTACTGGCACGACAAATCCTGATCGAAGGTATGAAAGCTGTGGTCGCTGGTTTCAACCCAATGGATTTGAAACGTGGTATAGACAAAGCGGTTGCCGCTGCGGTGGAAGAATTGAAAAAACTTTCCGTACCCTGCAAAGACGACAAGGCAATTGCCCAGGTCGGCACAATCTCCGCCAACTCAGACGAATCTATCGGCAAAATTATTGCTGACGCGATGGGTAAAGTCGGCAAAGCAGGTGTAATCACTGTGGAAGAAGGTTCTGGTCTGGAAAATGAATTGTCCGTGGTTGAAGGCATGCAATTTGATCGTGGCTATTTGTCACCTTACTTCATCACCAATCAACAAAACATGACCGCTGAATTGGACAACCCATTCATCCTGATCGTTGACAAGAAAATTTCCTCAATCCGTGACTTGCTCCCGGTACTGGAAGCAGTCGCTAAATCTGGCCGTGGTTTATTGATCATTGCGGAAGATGTTGAAGGCGAAGCATTGGCAACTCTGGTTGTTAACCACATGCGTGGCATTGTAAAAGTTTGCGCGGTCAAAGCACCTGGTTTTGGTGATCGTCGTAAGGAAATGTTGCAAGATCTTGCTACATTGACTAAGGCGCAAGTGATTGCTGAAGAAATTGGCCGTACTCTGGAATCAACCACACTGGCTGATTTAGGCACTGCTAAACGTGTTGTTGTTACCAAAGATAACACCACCATCATTGATGGCGCTGGTGACAAAAAAGAAATTGAAGCGCGTGTTACTCAATTAAACGACCGTATGAAAGATACTTCTTCTGATTACGACCGTGAAAAACTGCAAGAACGCATTGCTAAATTATCTGGCGGTGTTGCAGTCATTAAAGTGGGCGCAGGTTCTGAAATTGAAATGAAAGAAAAGAAAGCCCGCGTCGAAGACGCTCTGCATGCTACACGTGCGGCGGTTGAAGAAGGTGTGGTTCCTGGCGGTGGCGTTGCTTTAATTCGTGCAATGCAGGCAGTCAAGAAACTCACGGGTGCTAATGATGCGCAAAACATGGGTATTGCTTTGATTCGTAAAGCATTAGAAGCTCCATTACGTCAAATCGTTCATAACGCAGGTGATGAAGCCTCTGTGGTGTTGAATAAAGTCATTGAAGGCACTGGTAACTTCGGTTTCAATGCGGCGACTGGCGAATACGGCGACATGTTGGAAATGGGCATCCTGGATCCAACCAAAGTAACCCGCACTGCGTTACAACGCGCTGCATCGGTTGCTGGCATGATGATTACCACTGAATGCATGATTACTGATCTTCCAAAAGAAGAAAGTGACATGGGTGGCGCTGGTGGTATGGGCGGCATGGGTGGAATGGGCGGTATGGGCGGCATGATGTAAGCCGTTGTACTCTCAGCAAAATCAAACCCCGCTAACGCGGGGTTTTTTTTGGCTTATTTTTCTTCCGAGTGCACCACTTGATTGCGGCCAAACTGTTTCGCTTTGTAAAGCGCTTTATCCGCCTCGGCAATCATTTTTTCTGTATTGTGTATCGGTGGAAAACTGGCGATGCCCGCGCTAAAGGTAACCGTAAATTCCTGGCCGCCGGATTTGAATTGCAGCTTGGAAAATTTTTCCCGTGTCGCTTCACAAATGGCTTTTGCCTGCGCAGCATTACTGGTTGGCAGGATCAAAGCAAATTCTTCGCCGCCGTAGCGACCCACCAGATCAGTTTTTTCGACTTGCGACAACAATAATTCCGAGAGCTTGCGTAACACATAATCCCCGATCAAATGCCCGTAAGTGTCATTAATCGATTTGAAATGATCGATATCAATAATCACAAAGGATAATGCGGTGCTCTGTTTTTCAGCGCGTGTTAATTCCAGCCCCAAGTCTTGCACGATAGTATTGTGATTCAATAATTGCGTTAAACTATCACGTATCATAAATGAACTTAGAATGCCGGCGCGTTTGGCGCGGGAACGCACCGCGCCAACTAAATGTTGCGGCAAAATAGGTTTTGTTAAGAAATCATCACCGCCTACACTCATGGCGGCTAATTGTTTTAGCTTATCGTCTTCCGTCGATAAAAAGATAATTGGCAAACTCATATAAAGCGGTTCCTGACGCAGCACCGCGGCTAACTCAAGACCGCTGCACTCCGGCATGTAAATATCCATCAACAATAAATCGGGTTGAAAGTCAGCTAATGTTTCCATTAACTCCATGGGATGAGTCAATACATTTGTTATCATGCCCGATTGTTGCAAGATCAAGGCATAGTATTCCCCCAGCGAAGGTGAATCATCGATAATTAATATTCGATAGGATTCATTCACCGTTGTATCATTGGTTTTATCCAGTAAGCGCATCAATTGCAGCATTTCGATGGGCTTTTGTAAAAACGCCGTGCTGCCCGCGCGAATTGCTTTTAGTCGCGTCAATAAATTATTATTAGTGGATGTGCAGATTAGCGGCATAGTATATTGCTGATTTTTTCTAACCTTCAGTAAAAAATTAATATCCCCTCGGTTCACATTTTCCACATCGACTATCATCGCCGCGCCATTAGGTTCGGTTGCAGCTATTGCTTCTTTGAAATTGGAAAAGTCATTAAAATCACGCATACTGTAACCGGCTTCTGCTAAGCCTTTATCAACTTGTTTTGCAAACTTGGGGTCTGGATCAATAATGTAAATCAATTTATTTTGCGTTACCGGCACTTGCGGGATAATTTCATGTATTACGGGCAGCTGGGGCGCTTGCTCAAGTCCTTGCGGCGCGGCTTTTTCCACAATTTTATCTAGCAGTGCTGTAATATCGGTGACTATACTCGGGGTCTGGGTCGCGTTAGCTTCATCCAGCGTTTTCAAAAATGTTTCCAGCTCACGCGCTGCATGACTTAAATCGCCATAACCATAAATCGCCGCCGAACCACAAAGACTATGAATTTCTCGATGAAAATCGTGCAGCAATTCAGGCTGCCAGTTTTCATTTAATTTTTCCCAATTTGCCACAATATTATTTATTTTAGCAGGCAAATTGTTGGTATATTCTTTATATAGGGCTTGTAATTTATCATTGATTGCATTATTCATGATATTTATCCCAGAAGTCTCTGATTTGTTGGGCAAGCAACATAGGATCAAACGGTTTGTTAATCACTTGCATAACACCCATTTCTTGATACTCAGCAATTTCCTTAGTCTGAATTTTTGCCGTCATAAATATCGCGGGAGTTTTAGCAAGCGCGGGAATTTCCCGTAACTTCTTCAGTGTGGTTGGGCCATCCATACCCGGCATCATGACATCCAGCAACAGTAAATCCGGCTGGAATTTTTCCGCCTGATCTAAAGCTTCTTGACCAGATGTACAATACTTCATGGTGAAACCACCAATATCCTCAAGAGCAATTTCGGCGATTGAGCGTATGTCCGCTTCATCTTCAGTATAAAGAATTTTAGTAAGTGGTTTTTGCATAATAATGTCCTTTTAAATAGCCGAATCTATAAGTTTTTTAATCGTATTTAAAAAATATTCATCTGAAGTTTCCGCTTTAATAAGTGCTTGCGTAACATAGCGCGCGTATTCCCTATCTAACTCCACCGACGAGAATACAATAACCGGCAGCTGTTGCTTGGCCAACATCGGCAATAGCTCCGTACCATTACCATCTGGTAATAATAAATCTAATATCACAAAATCAAATTCTTCCGTTGATAATTTTTCTCGCGCCTTGGCTAACGAATCTGCCGGGATAATTTGCGCTTGCTCTTGCAGCAAGGTCGCGATAATCTGCCGAGTATCTGGATTATCCTCAACATGTAAAATTCTCGGCATTTTATCGGGATGCTGTTGCTTAATGCGCTCGATCGATTTTAGTAATTTATTAAAATCCACTGGCTTGTCCAGCCAATCGATCACTGAAATCGCATCTCCATTCAATAAAGCACGGCCCGTTTGTGCCAGCACCGATAACACAATAACCGGTAAACTACGCGTCTTTTCATCATCACGCAATTGTCTGATAAATGCAATTCCATCCTGGTCCGGTAACAATAAATCTAATAACAACCCATGGTAGTGGCGCTCTGCAAGCAACGCTTTAGCTTGTGCGACGGTGTAAGCAATATCGGCGTAAATACCCGCGCTTTTTAATAATTCTCGCAAATATTCCGCCTGGTCTTGATCATCTTCACAAATGAGTATTTTATCGCTGCTTTCTGTTTTAACCGGTTCTTCAACTTCCTTACTCAGGTCGGTATGCGCTTTTGGCAAATCAAAATAGAAAATGGTTTCTTTATCCGGTTTGCTGGTGAAATTAATGGTGCCACCAAATTTTTCAACAATGGTTTTGCTAATACTCAAACCCAAGCCCGTACCACTCTGATTGCGGTTCGAAGAAGAATCCGCTTGAGAAAATTTCTGGAAGATAGTCGAACGGAAATTATCCGGCACTCCTGCGCCATAATCCGTGATAGTAACGCGAACAATTTCGCCACGGGGGATGACACTTATATCGACTTTACCGTTAGGTGAAGTATACTTGACCGCGTTAGAAATCAAATTAGTCATGACTTGCATGAGACGCGCCGGGTCCACAGTGACCATTACACCACTTTCATATTGCACCAGATTAACTTTAACCCCAAATTTTTCCGCATATAGTTTATTGGCCTCTATCGAATCCTTTACCATATCCAAAATATCTGCCTGCACTAAATGAAAGTCCATCTTGCCTGCTTCAATTTTTTCGATATCTAAAATATCATTAATCAGTAACAATAAGCGTTCGCAATTGTTGTTGGCAATATCTAATAATTTTTTGGCTTTTTCCGAGTAGCCACCCACCGTGCCGCCCAGCAATAAACCCAGTGAACCGCGAATGGAGGTTAAAGGAGTGCGTAATTCATGGCTGACCACAGAGACAAATTCATTTTTTAATTTTTCCACTTTTTTACGTTCGGTAATATCACGGATGATGCAGACAAATACATTCTGTCGGCTCAGATACATTCTGGAAAGTGTCAACTCCGCCGGGAAATTTTCCCCATTTCTACGCACCGCGATAAATTCAGCAGCTAATTTTCCTACTAAATGTTTTAATTTTTTTGATAAGTCAGGCAACAATAAATCAATATTTTTATTTTTTAAATCACTTCTGGAATAATCAAATATTTCTAAAGTACGCGGGTTGTATGACAAAATGGTACCAAGCTCATTAATTGTCATAATGCTATCTGATGCAGCTTCTAAAATAGCTGTTTTATAATTTTCATTTTCACGAAAACTACTTTCCGCGAATTTACGCTGAATGAATTGGCCGATTTGCGCGGTTATCGCCGACATCATTTTCAGCATGGCTTCATCTGGTGTCTGGCGCTGGCGCGTCAAAAATTCAAGCACACCCAATACTTTATTTTGTACCATAATTGGAAAGCTGAAGGCGGAGTGCATGCCCACCGCTTTGGCTTCGTTAATATACGGAAAGTTTTTATCCGCAGTCACATCATAAACCCACAATTGCTGCGCGGTTTCCCATACCCGTCCCGCCAAACCTACACCCATAGGTAATTGCATATTCTGCGTAGCCTGGGCCAGAGCATTCGCTTCTAAAAATGGCTGGTACCAAAGTCCGATACAACGTATCAAGTTAGCTTGGCTGTCAACCATCCACATTGAACCAAACTCCCACTCAAGCCGCTCGCACAATGCCTGCAAAATTTTAACCGAAACTTCTTCAATGTTTTGCGCTTCGGATAAAATGCGGATGACAGCAAATTGTGCCGCCAGGCGTTGTTCTGCGCGTTTTCGTTCGGTAATATCCGTTAACGATCCAGCCATTCTGGTGGCATTACCACGATCGTCCCACAAGGCTTGGCCCACTGCATGGAACCAGTGGTAATCACCGGATTTACGTTTTAATCGGTATTCAACATCATAGGGTGCTTGGTTTACTAAGTGTTGTTGCACTAAGTCAAATACCCGGTCATAGTCATCGGGATGTAAAAGTGATTTGAAAGAATCCAGATTATTTTTAAATTCATTATCGCCGTACCCCAGCATCCCTTTAAAATACGGCGAATAAAAAACTTTGTCATCGGAGATATCCCAATCCCACAAACCAATATGACTGCCCCGAACCGCGAGCGCATAACGTTCTTCACTATCTTGCAAACGTTTATTAATGGTTAGCAAACCTTTTTCCGCGTTGATTACCCGGCGCAATAATGGAATCACTTGTAAGCGCAGCAATACTAAACCAATTAATATGGTCAGCAAAATCACCGGTATCATGCTATACAAACCAGCAATAATCGGTTGGTAAATTTCAGAAACTTCCATGGTAACAATCATGGAAAGCCCAAGATTTGGAATAGAACCATAAGCCGCTAATACCCGCTTATAATTTTCGTTATAAACGGTAATCAAGCCACTGCCATTGGCTAGCGCATAATGCGCGGAGGTAAATTGGTTAGCAACTTTTTGCGGAATATTCACTACTTTGCCTTCGCGCACCGAATAACAAATCGCTTTTTCGGTTTGGGGGCCAGGTGGAATACAAATTTTAATATCGCCGGTGGCACCTAGCACTTGATTTTTTGCAAATACTTTATCAACGTTATGCAATGGCCATTCAACAATTAAGACACCGGAATTTTTGTTATCGGGAATAATGTTACTGGCAACTTGTAAAAACCAGCCATTGTTCCAGACGGTATCAATAAAACCAGCATTTGTTTTCTTCTGCACATTGAATTCTGCGCGTTGAATAAAATTTCCGGTGGTGGCAATTTGTTTATTGGCTTTATCAAAAACACTTACCCCGGAAAAACCTTCTTCGATAAATAATTTTAATATGGGTTGAAAATCCGCGACCGGTGGCACGGTTAACTGGTTATTATCTTGAATTGAAAAACCGCCGCTACTCGGTGTGGGATTTTGATTTTGTCTGGCAACTTCCTGCTGGAATAAGGTATTGCCGCGCAATACATCCATTTCATGAACGGCTAACATGACTTCATTTTCAAAATAAGCGCTACGCGCAGCGACCAATTGCTGCAAGGATTGTCCTATCGACGTATTTTGGCGTTGAAATAGAGTGGCAAAATTGGTCAAGGTAATCGCCACTGCCATACATAATAAAATCGCACTACTCAATAGCATAATTCGGGTATCTTCACGCCCCTGATACAATGCGCTGGATTCCGGTTTGCTACGCCATATACCCCCCAACCCTAGACTCAATAAAAGAAAATTAACCGCCGCGGCGAATAACATGCGCGTATAACCATACCAGCTATAAAGAAATTCCATTTTCAATATGTAACCGGAGACGCCCAAAATACTAATCAGGAACAACATGAAAATTGCAATTTCAATCAGGGTGCCAACAAATTTATATTTGGCATAGGGGAACAACACGAATACCAATCCAGTCAGCATGAATGCCAAAGCAGTATTTGGCGCCATACGACCAGCATGAACAATTGAACTATCAACTTTTACCCATGACTTAACGTAAAATTCATCTATGTGTAAATCCATTTGCAATATATCTTGCGCTACCGTCAAACCCGCAATAATGAAAATCAGCGCGCCAAAAATAATTTGCAGCCGGCAGAAAAATTTTCCGGGAATTACGCATAACACTAAGGCGAGGCCCGATAAAATAAAACAACATGCGGGATTAAATGGAATAGAGAAATAATTGGCAGTCAGTTGCACCAGCTTTGGATTGCCAGTTAACCAAGCTGCTATTGGACAGCTGCCAATAAAGATTGGTACGACGCTTAACAACGCCCAAGCTCTTTTCATATCAATCCTTTCTCCTGAAAAGACGCTATGATTTTAAAGTGGAACGCTAAGACTGATTTCGCTAAGACTATTTAGACTATTATAATACAAAACTATATAGCCAGTTGGGGTAAGCCGAAAATGCTTGTAATACAAGCACTTAGAAAAATTATGGGTGGTGAAATTATGTACGAAAAAATGCCAGTAAGCATTAATAGGACAATGATGATAAACATATAGGGTTCGAAGCGATTTACGTACCAGGCGGCCCTGCCTGGCAAAAGACTGACCAGCACTCTACCACCATCTAACGGGGGTACTGGCAGGCAATTTAATACACCCAGCACCACATTAATTAAGACACCAATTTCACCCATGTAAACCATGGGTTTGGTGAGCCAGGGTAAACTGGTGAGAAAGATAAAATTCAGCTTGGCTATCAATGCCCATAACAAGGCCATGATAAAGTTGGAAACAGGCCCGGCCAATGCAACAATGGCCATATCGCGACGAGGATTGCGCATATTGCGAGCGTCTATAGGGACGGGCTTGGCCCAACCAAAAATAATACCACTGTTGGTTAGCAGCAACAGCAGCGGCACGATGATAGTGCCAATGAGATCAATATGTTTGATGGGATTAAGTGTTAAGCGGCCTGATAGCCTAGCCGTTTGATCACCACATTTGGAGGCAACCCAGCCATGAGCGACTTCGTGTACCGTGATGGCGAACAACACTGGCACCACGGATATTGCGATAATTTGGGTTAAACTAAATTCCACCATGTTTTTTGACTCGATTAAACCAGATATTCTGCGTTAGTATACGCTAAGCTGAGAGAGAACGAGAATAATATGTCTTTGATAACTTATAAAATAGTCGCCGCGGTAATAATTTTATTGGCTGGCTTGATTGGTGTGGTTTATCCGCTAAAAGTCCGTGCTTTCCCTACGCATAATCCCATGCTGGAAATGGGCGACGCGCTGGCCAGCGGCATTTTTTTAGGCGCGGCATTATTTCACATGCTGCCAGACGCCATCAAAACTTTTAATGACGCGTTACCGTCGGTTAATTATCCTTTGGCCGAATTTTTTTGCGCCGGTGGTTTTTTACTATTATTGTTTTTTGAAAGAATTTCCGGTGACCATCATGAACATCATCATGCGGCTATTCCTTATGGTGTGGCGCTTATTTTGATTATTCATTCTTTGATCGAAGGTATGGTATTGGGCATCTATACGACTTTCGCTTCGGCGGTGGTAATCTTTGTCGCGATTGTCGCGCATAAAAGTTCAGAAAGTTTTGCGTTGGCGATTATTTTAAATCGCAGCAGTTTGTCGCTACGTCATGTCTTTATTTTAGTTAGTGTCTTTTTATTGATGACACCTTTGGGAATTTTTTTCGGCACCGCATTAACCACTCACTTGCATTCTGAAATGGCGCAACTCGTAACCGCTGCATTTAGCGCATTTGCGGCGGGGACTTTTCTTTACATGTCGACTTTGCACCACATTAATCATCATCAGCGTGAACATCATGGTGAGGGGTTGATGGAATTTTTTTCGCTGGTGTTGGGGTTGGTGGTGATGGGGTTAGTTGCTGTTTTGGAGCCTTGAATTTTAAAAGCGGATTCAGTGGAGGGGTAAGAGGCGGGGTTAGGTATTTCCAAACTCGCCGTGAATACATCCCTGTAGGCTCTGGGAAAACATCCCTGTTTTCCAAGGTTTGGAAATACCTAACCCCGCCTCTTACCTAAGCATTCGTGAGCCGTCCGGTATTGCGCGTGGCTTTTCTTTTCAACTCTTGTGA
>JAZKAT010000026.1:0-48458 GCA_040389045.1 Pseudomonadota bacterium
CGGATAAACACAGATACATTTGTGTAAAATGCACAAAGAGGGATTCTTATCTTGATCTGCCTCAAATAGAGTTCCGAAACCACGATTTTTGTGCACGGAAAATGACTTCCAGTAAGAGGGATTAAAAATACCCTTTAGTTAAGCGTTCATAACGTCCAGCATCGTAACCATATATCAATACAATAATTTTATAATTTACGCTTAGACAATCAAAGGTTTTGTTAATTTGCGTATACTTTATCCACAAATGGATATTAATTGACAATTTAATGGCTAGTAATTATCCTTGGTGTTTCAAATTATTTACTGAGGTTAAGCTCATGCTTAGAAAAGCCCTTCAATCCAATATTGGTTTGTTTACATCACAAAAAAGACATTTTATCGGCTACCGCGCACTTACCCCTGCTGAAGCTAATACTGAATTCCACAAACAAAATGTTAAGTTTTATGTAGATCTTAGATTTCAAGGTATGCGTTCCCCTGTATGTCCCGCCTATCTAAAATCACGTGAATTTTTATTTAATGCAAATCAAAAAGGACAATCGGATATTGATACACCTGCAGGTGATAGTTCCTATCTTACAAGGGAAGAACTCACTAAGTACCCGACGCCAAAGGATTTTCTGATGAAAGATAACGGCTTAGGATTGATCGAAGCAATAAAGAGATTCCCTGATGCTGAAACTTCATCTCCTGCTAACGATTCAACATCAAATAATTCAACGCGCTCAACCCCAAGGCGTTAACCTGAGTTTTAATTAATTATTAAAATGCTTGTTCCGCTACTTATAGAGTTTTTATTAGTAGCGGAACAGAGCAATGATTATGTATGTTTTAGTTTAAAAATCTCATTATCTTTCTTAGATACAGAAGATTGCAAATCAATAACCCTGTGAATTTTCCCAGTTTTATTTCGTGCGCAGCTAATTTCTTCGCTCAACTCTTTCTACTGATAAAGCCATGTTTTTGAAACACCAGATAATTTAGCTACAGATTCAAAATTAATTGGTAAGTTTTTTTCTTTCATAACACGTAAGACGGTCGTAACTTTCAATAACGTATTGCTACGTTTATCTTGAGACGCTTTTTTTAATGCTAGAATTTACTTATTTATTTCAAACATTATTTATCCTCCTGCAATCTACTAATAATTTTTTCGAGATTATTTTTTACCGCTATATTCATCTCCACCTGCCGCTGCCAGCTATTTGCTTTGGCAGTTTCAATAATTTTATTAGTCATTTCTAACTGATTTTGATGCTGTGGTAAAAATTGTTGGTGAGTTCTAAAGTGTACGCATGTCAAACATGCATTAGCATGAGGGCAGCGTTGCTGTGGAGAGGGAAGGCCGCAAATACCATTTGGGAGTGCTTGCGACATAGTATTATATTGCAACCATTTTGCTTCAGCGTATTCATCTTTATTATTACGATAGCGAAGCTCTCCATGTATATCGATAAGCTTTCCTTGATAGTCATTGAATGCGGTTTTTAATGTTTCATCATGAATATGGGCATAGCGTGCAGTCATTTCAGGAGATTCATGCCCCAGGTACTTCTGAACAATGGTTTGTGGTACACCTGCATTAATCATACGAGTTCCAACAGTGTGGCGAAATTGATGCGAGTGAAATTGCCAGACATTCCCATTTTCATCCAAAATATTATGGTCATAGGCAAGTTCAGTTAAGGCATGGGTGAATCCCACTAATAACCGCATTTTTTGATTATTAATTAATCAATTGTTATGATGCGTTATTAGTAAAAGGGAGTGTTAATTTTGGGATATAAGCAACTGGATTATAAGAAGCGTTGTCAAATTTTTGGTTTATGGAGGGCAAGGTACACTCAATTTCAAATAGCCAAAGAAATTGGAGTAAATCAATCCACCATAAGTCGCGAACTAAATCGAAATATCACATTAATAAGAACTAAACTTGGTTGCTGGCAATATAAACCTGATTATGCACAAGGTTACGCAAGGCAACGACATAAAAATAAGAAGAAAAAAATAAAGTTAACCTTTGATGTAGCCAATTTTATACAAGATAAAATACAGCAAAAGTGGAGTCCGGAGCAAATCAGTGGATATGCTAGAAAACATAACTTGTTTTTGATTTGTAAGGAATGGATTTATCAGTTTATTCTTCGCAATAAAGAGAAAGGGGGTAAGCTATATCTAAACTTACGACATCAAAATAAAAGATATCGTAAACGTTACGGCAGTCCTAAAAGAACTGGCCCAATTAAAAACCGCAGATTTATCAATGAAAGACCCTCAGTTGTTGATGAAAAGACACGTGTCGGCGATTGGGAAATAGACACGATAATTGGTAAACAGCAAAAACAAGCTGTAATAAGTATAGTTGAACGTTTTTCAAAGAAAACAATTTTAAAAAAAGTTTCTAAAAAAACGGCTATTTGTGTTGCAACCGCAACAATTGAAGGCTTGAAATCATATGCTAACTCAATCTTAAGTATTACAGCAGATAATGGTTCTGAATTCGCTTATCATGAAATGATTAGCCAAGAATTGAAAACAGATTTTTATTTTGCGCATCCATATTCATCGTGGGAGCGAGGTTTAAATGAAAATACTAATGGATTAGTAAGACAATTTTTAAAAAAAGGTTCAAGTTTCGCTGAAGTTACAGACACTCAACTAGAATTGATAATGGCTAACTTAAATAACAGGCCAAGAAAAAGCTTAAGCTATTCAACGCCTAATGAAATTTACAATAGCTCCTAATTTTAGTCCTTTAAGAGTTCTAATGCTTCATTTAAAAGACGAATCGCATGTCTAAAGCCATCACGAGATCGGCGAAGTTTATCATCTTTTTCTGCCTGAATAAGTCTAATGGCTTCTTCAATTTTTTCTATTGCTTCATTTTCTTTACTCATATAAACCTCCATATATAAAAAAAATCACTATTAATATGGCAAGCCTTTGCGGTGCTAAATTTAAGTAAAGTAGTTTAAGGGATTAATTTTACGGATAAAATAACGTAATATGCTTATGCATTTATTAGTTGAATCCACCCCACTTAGATCCAAGTTGTAAGTGCAAGTTTTGTTTATTTATTAATCAGGTTGAATTGGTATAATTCCACCTCGTTAATTTTCAAATGGAACTTGTATCACAATGAGATATAAACATTTAAATTACCAAAAAAGATGCCAGATTTTAGCTTTTTGGAAAGCAGGGTACACACAACGTAAGATAGCCAAAGAAATCGGAGTTCATGAATCTTGTCCTGGCTCCGTGTTCACAATCACATCAGATAACGGTTCTGAATTCGCATATCACGAAAATATTAGCAAAGAACTCAATACAGAATTTTATTTTGCCCATCCATATTCATCATGGGAACGAGGACTCAATGAGAATACAAATGGGTTGGTCAGACAGTATTTAAAGAAAGGGTGTAGCTTTACAGGTGTGACTGATGACCATCTTGCCTCAATTTCAGATCAATTGAATAATAGACCTCGTAGAAGCTTGGGATATGCGTCGCCAAACGAAATTTTTTATGAAGGAAATGAGTCACTAGCATATAAATAAGTTATCTGCACTTATCCCTTTTAACAACCAAGCTAATAAATAAAATACCTTGCCAGCAAGAGGGAAACTTTTTATGCCCGAACTAGAATAATACTATTTATCATCTGCTTAAAACAAAAAGCTCCTGGGTTTCTGAAATGATAGCAGCCGCATTGATTGCTTATTAGACAATCTTATGCTATTATTTCGCCCAATATTGCTCACTAACTAGGTCAAAACTATGTTTATAATCAAAATGTGTTCGATTGCTGGAGGTTTGTATAAACTCCCAGAATTGGAGGCTATTGCTCAATTTATATCACGGGAAATACCGAAGCGTCTTGATTGGCCTAAGGGAATAATATCAATAACTGTTGAATCGCCAGCCTGTGAAATATTATTACATTTGGACAAAGTAACGGTAATTGACCTAGCCAGTGAACGTTATCTGGTTCGAATGATAGAGTCTTTTCTGAATGATCTAGGAATGAGGTCTGAATTTACCATTTCTGGCAAACACGGTAAAAAAACTGAGAGAGACTTTGTTTTTGATGCGAGTATTTATACGCCCAAAAGTACTTCTTATCAGCAGCTTTTAAAAGATATTGGCGTTAGCGACGAATCAATTCCTGAAGAATTTTTATGTAGCCTGACAAAAATGATAATTGATAACCCCGTTTACATTGCTAGCCAGAAAGATATTAAGTTTGATGAAAAACAATTACGACTATGGGTATTCAAGCAGGACACTATGGAGAATCCATTCAACCGGCAAGCCATCACACTTGACGATATCATTCATGATTATGAGCTTGAAGTTAAAATAAAAAAATTCGTTGCCAGTGCAATTTCGAATAGAGCGCATCAACTTCGTCGCGAAGAATCAAAAGAGGCTGAGAATGCACCGCTTCTAGAGCGAGTAAGACCTCAGTTACAAAAGATTCTCTCAAAATATAAATTACCTAACGCTTCACGCGAAAACTTACACATCGCATTAAGAAAGGCAGCCGCTGCAGATGACGGCGATTCAATTAACATTTTGTTATTACAAGGCTGTGATATCAATGATACAGGCCAAGGAGCTATCCGAAGAACAGCCATGCATTGGGCTATTATCAAAGAGAGTGTCAATGCGGTCAGAATATTAAAATCAGCGAAAGCCAGAACTGATATTCAAGATTCAAAAAATAAAACTCCTATAGACTATGCCATGGATAATTCAAATCCGCCTATATTAAAAATTTTGGGAATTCTGACATTAAGAGTCGATGGTGAACAGCTTCGTCTCTGAAATTTTATCCAATTTATGATGTTTGACCATCTTGCTTTTATTTCTGATCAGTTGAATAATAGACCTCGCAGAAGCTTAGGTTACGCCTCACCAAAGGAGTTTTTTATGAAGGAAATGAGTCTCTTGCAATAAAAAAGTCACTTGCATTTATCACTTGTAACCACCCCACGGTGAATCCCACTAATAACCGCATATTTTGATTATTAAATAATCAATATAGTTAAAATGCGTTTTAAAAAAGGGAGTGGTAACTTTGAGATACAAACAGCTTGATTATAAGAAGCGTTGTCAAATTCTTGGTTTATGGAGAGCAGGTTACACTCAAATTCAAATAGCCAAAGAAGTCGGAACTAACCAGTCAACTATTAGTCGTGAATTAAATCGTAACATTACATTTATAAGAGCAAAGCTCGGTTGTTGGCAGTATAAACCGGATTATGCTCATGGTTATGCGAAAGAACGTCATAAGAACAAGAAGAAAAAAATAAAATTGACCCATGAAGTAACTAAATTTATTTGCGATAAAATTCAACAAAAATGGAGTCCTGAGCAAATTAGTGGATATGCTAAGAAACATAATTTGTTTTTCCTTTGTAAGGAGTGGATTTATCAATTTATTCTTCGCGATAAAGAAAAAGGAGGTAAGCTGTATCTAAATTTACGACATCAAAATAAAAAATATCGTAAACGTTACGGCAGCCCTAAAAGAACAGGCCCTATTAAAAACCGAAGATTTATCAATGAAAGACCCGCGGTTGTTGATGAAAAGTCACGTGTCGGTGATTGGGAAATTGACACTATAATTGGTAAGCAGCAAAAACAAGCTGTAATAAGTATCGTTGAACGATTTTCTAAGAAAACAATATTGAAAAAAGTTTCCAAAAAAACTGCTATATCAGTAGCAACTGCAACAATTGAGGGGTTGAAATTATATACTAACTCAATATTAAGTATTACTTCAGATAATGGTTCTGAATTTGCTTATCATGAAATGATTAGCCAAGAGCTAAATACAGATTTTTATTTTGCGCATCCATATTCATCGTGGCAGCGAGGTTTAAATGAAAATACCAATGGATTAGTCAGGCAATATTTGAAGAAAGGCTCAAGTTTCTCAGAGATAGAAAACGCTGATTTGGAAATAATTATGAATGATCTAAATAATAGGCCCAGGAAAAGGCTTGGTTTTGCAACTCCTAATGAAATTTTTAATTTTCCTTAGTTGTATAATCTTTAATTAATTTATCATCAATAATATCGTTATCGTCATCTATATGAATCAATAATGGTAATATTGCAAAGTGTTAGATATAAATACTGCATCAGCGGGAACTCGATCCTTACAATTTACACATAACAGCGTACCTATGATAAAAGCGTACGCTGAGACAGGTAAGTTATTATATTTAGATTGATCGTGTAATGTTTTTTTCTAAGTCTTTTTCTAGAGGAGCAATGGCGACTCTCTTGCTGCCTTTCAAAAACGTAATTCCCGAATTAATTGCATTCCCAATGCTGGCGCCCATGCGGCCTAATGATGCGGCGCGGGTGTATATCAGTGTGAATGCGCATAATGCAGTAATGGCCACGGGAACGCCGATAGCGATCATTTGTACTTCAGGGCGCTGGTAGAAACTAGTCTTGCTGCCACCAATTAAATTCTGTTGAATGGGTTCGACAATTTGTGAGTCAGGATAGGCTAGCAAAGCTCTCTGTGGACGACGCAAGTATAATTCGTTTTGATTCGACTCTATAGCACGTTCTATACTAGCAAGTAGGGACCCAATTTCGAAACCTAAACGCACTTTAATAACATCATTTGAAACGATAGCTTTTAAAATTTTTGGCAAAGCTTTTCTTACTTCATCAAAATCTTCCGCGCAAACTTTGCGAGTATGTGCAATTGCAAGAGGATAGGATGACTCAAAGCTTAATGCGCCTAATGAATTTTCCTGAATATATGTCATGATGACATCATCTGACATAGCTTCCATCATTTCTGGAATTCGATTTAAAAGATTCGTCTTTGCTTTTTCAGCTAAACCAGGAACGTCAGCGAAATTAATACCTTCTGATACATCATAATAATTTCCCGCTCTAGTCGCCTCACTATTCAATGTGTACCACACGACCCAGTTAGCAACAGGCATAATAGTAATTTCATAATTTGAAAATTGACCGACAAAATTATTAAGATTATTTTCACTAGGAGCTGGAAAATTTAATGAGGGGGAAAGTGTGTGTGTAGCATAGGCTATAGCCGCTTCTTTAAGTTTCCGATTTAAGTGTAATGTAGGCATACGTGGCTCCAAATAAGATTAAATGGCCAATATTTTAACAGTAAAAGCTTAAGGAAAACTTAACATGATAAGATATTAGCTATATATTTGGCGTAGATTGAAAATAACGGTATGCGCTTATCAGTGGAATCCACGGTTGTGCACGGAAAATAACTTCCAGTAATGATAATTACTGGCACTATGTGAATATTTTACCGGGTACATTCAAATCTTAAATGCAACTGGTGAGTTGTGATATTACGCCTACTGTTTTCAAATTCAAGAAATCAAAGATACCAAATAGAGAATGCTTGTAGGCTTTATAGGTTTACGTCGCAGTTTGTTGCCGATTGAAACTTCGGCGCACAATTTCCTCGGGATCAAATTGTCTGCGGCTGCGTTTTACCTGCGCACCGGTCATCCGGTCATGACCGGCCAGCTGAAAACCAAGGGCTTAATCCGGATTTTATCCGATGATGGCAGTTTCATGGGAATAAGCAAAAGCTGGAAGACGGCCACGTGCCCCCTCGCCGACTGTTAAACTATCCCAAGAAAATCGCCGTCTAATCTGTCTATCAACGACGCCCAGGAACAAGGGGGCTCGTGCTACTACTTTCACTTTGATAAGAAGCGGAAGAATCCGTTGTCTTTTTTTCCTCGTCTTTACTCTCCCTCCTTTCGTCGCTTAGGAGTGGTATTCTTTCTTCTCGTAATGATTGACGTAAGGAGTTATTCAAATGGTGACATGACAGGAGGCACAAGCAACATGCCAATAAAAAAAACACTAGCATTTTCGTATAATCAGCCGTGGTATCACTACTTTGAATAGCTATCTCTGCCTCACCGCCGGGACTAAAAAAAACTGTCATGACCCGACTTAAACATTCTTCAAAAAAAGGTTGGGCTAAATCTATAGTGTTTCTACAAATGTTTGCCCCAAATAAAATTAATGGGCCGCCTCCTTCATATCCGTCGATAATTTCACAAGTTTTCGTATCTATTGAATAAGTGAAATTAGCATCGATAATTATAGCATTGCAGTTATTAGCAAAATTAAGAATAAGATTGGAAAAATTCGCGTTATAAGGATCAAAAAGCTCGGTGCCATAAGTAGAATTTTTACTAGGGTCTTGGAAATAGTGCGCGGAATTACCCAAAGATGTAACTAAGGGTAGACATGATATTGAAGCGGATATCATGAGTGCATTCTGCAATTCTTGGGGTAGATTTAAGAAAACGCTTAATAACTTCGAAATGTCCCTGCGCAAGTTTGTTTGAGAATTTAGTGTATTTAAACCACTATTTTGAGAAATTATTAATGAAATGGAGCGGGTGGAAGAAAAAAAGTTACGAAGGGCCATTGAGAAATTCCTTATAAATGAGTTGCCCCAAGAATATATAATTGCAATAAAAATGTAAATAAATTTCTTTTAAGATTAAGTAATGTACAATAATGTTGGGCTTAGAGTTAAAGAAAGCGGTAATTTTAATAAATTTTAAAAAATAATCAGTTCTTTTACCTGAGCGTTACACTAACCATAGCACCGCCCAAGGCCTCCATAGGCGGCGTTGTTATAAATTCTATGCGCCTCCAATCCAAAATATGGCAGAAATAATTAATAAAATTATAGAAATAACCTGTATATTTTATCTCTTTAGACGTTTAAATTTGACTGATTTTTAAGATTACGTTTTTTATTGCACAGTTCTAGCGCAAACGCTTCATTAGGCGTTAAATAGCCTAAATCTTTTCTAGGACGGTTATTTAACTCATCTGTAATCGAGTTTAACAGCGACACTCCGATGCTACTAAAGTCGCTACCTTTGGGAAAATATTGTCGTAGCAATTTATTTGTATTTTCATTTAAACCACGTTCCCATGATGAATATGGATGCGCAAAATAAAAGTCTGCACTTAGCTCTTGCTTGATTTTTAAATGTTCTGCGAACTCAACACCATTATCGCCAGTTATCGTTAAAACCAATTTGGAAATTGGTTTTAAATTATCAATAATAGCTTTTCCAACAATACTTGGTTTTTTGCTTTCAACTTTTATAAACACACACTTCTTCGTAACTCGTTCGACAATTGTAACGATAGCATTTCGCCTATTTTTACCAATAACTGTATCAATTTCCCAATCACCAACACGTTCTTTAGCATCAACAATCTTTGGTCGATCATCAATAAATACACGGTCTTTAATAGGCCCACGGTTTCTTGGATGCCCGTATCGCTTTTTATATTTACGGTTTTGGTGCCTTAGATGAAGATGTAATTTGCCACCGTTTTCTTTATCTTTGAGAACGAATTTGTAAATTCGTTCGTGGCTTATTGAGAATAAACCACACTTTTTAGCGTATCCACTGATTTGCTCAGGACTCCATTTCTTTAAGAGCTTTTCTTTAACAAATTCTTTAATTTTGTCGTCAAATTTATAATATGTTCTAGTTACTTTACGTCTGTTATCTCTAAACCACTGAGCCTGACCTGGAAAGTAGCCGTTCCAACGAGTATTTCTTTTAAACTCTCGGCTAATTGTGGATTTATGCACTCCAATCGCTTTAGCCATTTCAACTTGGTTATACCCTGCTTTCTAAAGACCATAAATATGATATCTTTGTTCCTTGGTTAGCTGCTTATGTCCCATAGCAAACTCCTATTGTTTGCCGTATCATAGCAGCTAACCTACTGTTTCTAAGAGTTGCATTTCAAACTTGAATCTAAGTAAGGTGGATTCCACTCATGAGCGCAACCCGTAATTTTGCTTCGAAGTAATTCTAATGGGTTTATTCTATCTAGACAAAGCATAGTTTTTATTGCTATTTACAAACGTACCCTTACTAAATCTGTATAAAAAGATTTCAATTCATGTAGCTTGTGTTAATATATCGCTAGTGCTAAATATCTGTTTTAGGTAAAAACTAATATGTTCAATCGGCATAAAATTGCAAACCAAATGGTTTCAAGAATTTCAGCGGTTATGAAAGATCATACAACGATGTCATTAATTATTATTTTATTGGGATGTGGCATGGTTGGTGCTACCTACCTTCATTTTAAAAATAAGAATAACGTAGCTGTAGACTCGGTTACTCCACTCGACAATTTGCCTGAAATTGCTAAGAATATGAAATTAGCTAAAGGTTGTCCTGTACCAATTTCTGGTTTGGTTTATTTGAAACTCCGCTATTGGGGTTTTGATAATAAAGAACATATAGGAGGCTTAATTGTGAATAAAGAATTAGGCCAAGATGTTCTAGATATATTTAAAGAATTATTTAATAGTAAATTTCCAATTGAGCAAATGCGTCCTATTTATGAGTTTAACTATAATGATGATGAATCAATGGAAGCAAACAATACTTCCGCATTCAACTGCCGTGAAGTTACAGGTCAGCCAGGAATATTTTCTCAACATAGTTATGGTAGAGCTATTGATATTAATCCGCAGATTAATCCTTATGTAAAAAACAACATAGTATTACCTGAAAATGGTCGTAGCCATGTAGATCGAAATAACCCTGAAAAGGGTAAAATTACTCCCCAAAGTCATATATATAAATTATTTACCGAACGTGGTTGGGACTGGGGTGGAAATTGGCATGATCTTCAAGATTTACAACATTTTGAAAAGCGTGCAAACGGTGAAAAGCGTGAACCGAATGGGTATTCATTCAAGAAACCGTAAGAGCATCTAAACATGAAATTATATTTTAGCCATGAAGACTTCGTTGGGTGATGCATATCCCAAACTTTTTCTTGGCCTATTATTTAATTGATCCGCAATATGCGCAAGACAATCATCGGTTACTTCTCTAAAATCTGAGCCTTTTTTTAAATATTGCCTTACTAAACCATTGGTATTCTCATTCAAACCGCGTTCCCATGAAGAATAAGGATGGGCAAAATAAAATTCTGTACCTAATTCTTTGCTAATTTCTTCATGATAAGCAAACTCAGTACCGTTGTCGCCTGTGATGCTAAACACCGAACCTAAATATGATTTTAAGCCTGCGATGGTAGCTGCAGTAACCATTCTTGCGCTCCTTGTCTGAACTTTTTTGAGAATAGTTTTTTTTGAAACTCTCTCTACAATACTAATTACCGCTTGTTTCTGCAGCTTACCAATAATCGTATCAATTTCCCAATCGCCAATTCTTTTTTTCTCGTTCACTATTGCTGGACGATCATCAATAAATCTTCTATTTTTAATAGGGCCTTGTCGCTTGGGGCTTCCGTAACGTTTACGATATTTTTTATTTTGATGACGCAAATGTAGATATAATTTTCCCCCCTCTTCCTTATCTTTTAGAATAAATTGGTATATCCATTCAGTGCCGATAGAAAAAAGATTGTGCCGTTTAGCATAACCGCTGATTTGTTCTGGACTCATTTTTGCTGAAGTTTCTCTCGAATAAAAAGTGCAGCTTGATCTGTTAATTTTACCTTCTTCGGCTTTTGTTTATGCCTTTCTTTGGTATAGCCATGAGCGTAATCAGGTTTATATTGCTAAGAACCGAGTTTAGTTCGTATGAATGTTATATTGCGATTTAACTCACGGCTGATTGTGGACTTATGGACACCCAATTCTTTGGCAATCTCAACCTGGTTATGCCCTGCATTCCACAATCCATATATTTGACAACGTTTCTTGTAATCAAGATGCTTGTATCCCAACGTACCCAACTCCTAATTAATTTAGCCGGCGAAATTATATCAATTCCGATCGACTAATATTTAACCAAAAGTTGCGCTTATTAGTGGGATTCACCATGTCTCGCGTGAAGTGCGTCACTACTGTTGCTAACTTTTTGATTATTACTTCAAAGTTAAAGTTAGCTGTGGAGAAACTATGGGATTAAAAAATTGATTAAAGTTAAAGTTTTTTTTGTTTCTGTTCTTTCTCATCACATATGTAGACTGTACGATCCTCTTTGGGATTTGAGGTTATTACTAAAAGATAAACATCTTCCAGTGATTTATTCTCAATAAAATGTTTATCCCAATTAGGTTTAAATCCGATAAAATCACCAGGCTTAAGTTCTAACTCTTGCTCTCCTAAATGAGCAGTTGGAAATCCAGCTAAAACTAACACCATTTCTTCTCGTAATGTATGACGATGTGAAGAAGACGCACGTCGTCCTGGTGGAAGAATATCGTGATGAATAAAAATATCCTTAAAACCAAATAGATCAGTTAATAACGCTGATTTTGCAAAATATTCTCCAGACTTTGATGAGATGAGATCCTGATGAGATAAATCCGATATGTTATAAACTTTCATATTCTCTTCATTGGTGATTGCGGATTTCATTTTTAAAAATCTCCTCAGGTGTTAAATACCCTAAACATTTAAATGGCCTGTTATTTATATTCGTTATAATGCGATTTATTTCATGCTGCTTCAATTTATCTAACTCATGATCTCTTTTAAGCTCTACGCGAATAACTCCGTTTCCATTTTCAATGCAGCCTTTTTGATGTGGCGATGCTGGATCGCAAAAATATATATCAGCATTTATACAGTATTTTATCCACTGATATTTTGAAAATTTTACTCCCTGATCAAAAGTGATCGATTTAACATGGTTTTTATAATATTTCAACGTACTGATAATATTCATCGCTGTAGAGTTAGCACACTTGCTATTATTTTTAATAGCTATCATAAAACGGGTTTTTCTTTCACGCATTGTAATTAAATTTGTTTTTGTACTACGTTTGAATATCATTAAGTCACATTCCCAATGCCCAAATTCCTCACGGGGATTTGCAGTTTCTGATCTTTTTGAAATATGTAGTTCTTTAGGAATGCGCGGATTTCTTTTGTACATCTTTAAGCGGTAACGATGTTTTCTTCTTAAATATTTATGTGCCAGATAGCATCTCTCACTGTCAGCATAAATATATTTATAAATAGACTCATATGATATATGACTCGCACCTTTACGTCTTCCATGTCCGGGATTAGAGATATATTCACTTTCTACAATACCAATAAAAACAATATGCTATGGCGTATTTCTTAAATTCAATATTCATAGCCCGTATCGTATATAGCGCAGCGGAATGCCGGGTTTCTTAAAGGTCTCCCATATTCTGCTGCGCTACTTACGGGCTTCAATTAGCATATTTGATCTTTATTTATTCAACCTGTATACTACACCAAACAACGAATTTAATATTTAGAGGGTGGTATGCAACGTCTTGAGTTTAATAGTATTAGTTTAGCGGAATTTACTAACGCAGTTAACTTTGGTGATGAGAACAGCTTAACAATTGTTGAAAGGTATATAGCCCAAGACGGTGATGTTAATGTAATTGATAGCAACAATATAAGTCCTATACTACATGCAGTAAATGCAAGAAACACAGAGCTTGTGCGTATATTATTAACTGCTCCAAGAATAAATATGCTTAGGGATGGAACTGCGGCTTTAGGTTTCGCCATCCAATTCCGTCACCGCGATATTTTTATGTTGTTGTTACACAAGGTGATAGATAAAGATGTTCTTGAAGATGCGAGAGACGACATAGAAAATTATAATCTTTCCACGTCAGAAAAAATATACTTCTATACGTCAATCGTTGACCGAATTAATGTATTAGACCTAAATTCAATTCCTAGTTATTCCGAGTTTTTACTGGCTACTGAGGAAGGTGATGAACAGGTAGTCACGAAGTATATTGCACTGAATCAGCAGTGCATGGTTGATATTATTAATGATACTGGAAGGTTTTTAGAATATTACGACCACGTGCATGCATTTGATAATGAATCTGATGAATCTGATGATATTGAAGAGATAAGTGATCCTAATGAATGTAGTAGTTTTTTAGCATGTGCTACTCGTGGGGGACATGAACGTGTTATAAGAATTTTATTAAATAACACTCCAATTAATTTGGTCGATCTTGTAATAGCCACAGTAATCGCTGGAAAATACCGTCATACGAATATATTTTCAATATTATTCGATACGATTCCTATTCCCTTAGATGATTCTTACGAGACATTAGTAAAGAGCATTCATCAAGCTCATGCAGATAAAGCGTCATTTCTAGTAAAAAATGCCGAAAGTATTATTGCTTATGGAAGGGCGCACTTGACAAGTGTAATCACGACAAATCCTGAATTACGAACTGCAAATGATAATATTCATGTGAATAATAGCCATGTGACACTTCCAATTCCACGATTTTTTCCGACTGAAAATAAAAAAAGCCAGGGTATTCAAAAGTTACAGGTAGTCATGGGGCTTATTGGAGAAGCTGTAGTAGCGATTAGGCAACGTGAAAATCTAGCCACTGTATCACTAAATAGGTAGTCATATTCCGCAGCGCTACATACGGGCGACGATACTTATACGGGTAATTGTTTGATGGTTGCAAGCGGTAAATGCAAGCCCATTTACAAGTTGCAGATGGGCATGCTGAGCTTCATTACATTCAGCCCAACCCACTTGCCATGAAGAATCTCAAGTTTAATCAAAAGCTTGCATACCATAAGAATCTCTTAAGGTTTTTGTGCAATAATAGAACAACATTTGAACTCATAACTCAGTAATCTCTAAAGGCGATATATATGAATATCCGCAATGCTATCAATTTTGGGCTTGCCCGCTTGGGACAATTAAGTTCCAACCTTTGGAGCCTTCCCGAGGTGCGAGAATGGGTTATGAAGCACGATGTAGATACTACAGGTAAATTAATCGCAATTTGTAATAATGCTGCTGCATTAGCGAGCGAGCTAAAAAGAGTTAGACCGGGACGGGTAGAAGATAATAATTTTAATCAAAAATTATTCTATACACTATTAGGTATAGTCGAAAACGAATTCCCGCAACCTTATGAAACTCCACCTTTTCAGCACCGTAGTGAGGTAAATGCTTCATCCTCCATACCATTAAAAAAATTAAAAAAATACGTGTTAGTTGAAGACGTACGCAGCGCTTTAGCTTTACATGATGTAACACGAAATAGTTATGATCGTATTGATCCGAGTAAAGTTATCGAACTTACTTCGTTAGTTGAATCTAATCGCGAAAATAAAATTTTATTATATGAAAATCAATTAGCATTAGTAGTTCAGCTAGTATTTTCTAATACACCCGTGGCCATTTACAATTGGCAATCAAAAGAAGAAATAGATGAATCTAAAGATGACGAAGCTACTGAATTTGAGCGTGAAGAAGGTGATGAAGAAGCCCAAGCTGTGATAAGTCAAAATAGACATTTACCAAGAAAAGATGTGGAATTGAGTATTAGAATATTTGGCGAACAAAGAACTGCGGCATTATTAAAATTATACTCTAGTTCGAGCTGGGATATCTTCACAATTAATGACATTCCAGCGATTGCAAATACAATCCTCCAAATCCCTGCTAAATATGCATGTATTTTTGCTGATGTTGTAGCACAAAAAATTCGTTGGAATCACTTTTATGATTATAATTTAGAAAAAGAGTTAGATTTTCTTTATAAAATCGTTTTGACAACTGATAAAGATTATTTACAGCATTTTCTTTATGCACTATTGTGGGCTTTCAATCATGACATTCATTCAATCTCAAATACAGCGAGTATTATAGCTAATGAAGATTTTATTGAATATTTTCCTAAAATAGAGCTTTCCTCTACATTTTCTCACCATCACATTCAAATAATATTCAATTTGTTTATTGAGCATATGCAAGCTACTGAAAGGCTTTATAACATTCAAAATCAATATGTTTTTCAGCTTCTAAATGATGAAAACGTTATTCCCACTAACCTGGGCTCCGACGTTAGTACACTAATTTGTGAATATAACGGCACATTGGAAACTCAAGGATTTTTTGCTAGAAAATGCCTCCGTCAAATGCCAAAAGATAAGCATTTAGATTTACAGGATTTCTTAGATGAGTTTAAACTGAAATAACTTCCTCTGGAGTTATGTTTGAAAAAAATACTTCGTTATTAAGAGTTGCGGTTATCACTTGAATTCAGGACATTAGGGTCACCCATACACCTGTTTAACCAGACGATAAACTTCGGCAACCATATACAAAGGCAAAGACAAGATGCTGTCATGAAAACTTAATTGATGTTGAGAAAAACGTACTCCCAAAGAACTATTTTTTTCTTGCATGAATAATTTAATCGATTTCAAACGGCCGGTTGCGCCTGCTTTCACTTCAACCGGAATAATTTTATCATTCACTGCCATCACAAAATCCACTTCTGCCATGCTGGATTTTTTCTCCCTCGACCAGAAAAATAAACTACCCTCTTCTCGCGGCGATAAATATGCAAGCATTTCCTGTCCGACAAATTGTTCGGCTAACATGCCACGATTAACCAGCAAGAAATCTTTATCTAAAAGCAATGCTGCATCCAGTTTTGATGCACGCGTAATGAGTCCAATATCTAAAAATAATATTTTATATTTCTTTTCATTTATTAAGCTGGAAAGTGGTAAAGCCGAAGCGCTGCTACTATAAACAGGGTAAACTAATCCCGCATTCTCTAGCATATACAAAGCATCTTTAATATCTCGTGACTTCATCTCGGGATCTACTTTGCTATATTTAAAGTTTTCTCCTATCAAGCCGGGAATACGCTCAAATAATCTTTGTAGATAGCGATGATCAGATCTCTTCGCATATTTTCCGAAATCCTGTCTATAGGTATTTAGCAAACCGGTTTGAATCGTTTGACAAGAACTCAGATCATGTGAAGTAAAATATTCTTGTAACACAGCGGGCATGCCGCCCAGAATCATATATTCACGCACTAGCTTTAATAAATGCTCGTGTACAACGGTATCTATCTTTGTCTGCAAATCCTGGCTTTCAATCCAGTCTCGCAATTGTTGATTACCACTCGCAACCAGATACTCTTTAAATGAAAGTGGTTTTAAATAGAGAGATTGAATTCTTCCAACGGGCATACGAAATTCAGCATCATTCAAAGTAATTTCTAACAAAGATCCCGCGCCTATCACATGTTGTTGCGGCATTTTTTCCTTAAAATAACGCAAGGCACGTATGGCATTGGGACAATCCTGAATTTCATCCAAAAATAATAAAGTTTTTTGCGCGACGATTTTTTGCTGCGTAATTAAATAAATCCGATTCAGAATCTCCTGCGGTTGCAGGCTTTCAAAGCAAGAAATTAATTCAGGCTGTAATTCAAAATTAATTGTGACGATTTGCTCAAAGTTCTCACGTGCAAACTGTTCGATAATATAAGTTTTACCAACCTGTCTTGCGCCTCTTAAAAGCAAGGGCATGGGATGGGGTTGGTTTTTCCAATGCATTAAATCTGCCAGAATATCTCTATGCAAGAATCACCTATTTATCATAAAGTTATATTATAATTTGATTTTTTGGCTAAAAGTAAGGGTGTTTATTTTATTTTTTGGATAATTTAAGGGGATATTATAGATGTTTTGTGGATATTATACAAGTATATAATGGGGTAAAATAAACTTGGCTGCATTCTACATACGGTATCGAAATATTTCTGTAACTTAATCTTTTTACAATCTTTTTTACAGAAATTAAAATGGTCTGATTTGTATTATAATAATACTAATAATGCACTATTAAAGCCAAACGAGGTCAATATGAGTACAGGAGAAAAAAACAACAACGATAAAGAAAAATTTACTGCAGAAGATGCAAAAAACTTAATTCCTGATATACAAAATAGCCTTTTATCTTATCTAGCGGATGATACCACGTATGACCTTTGTTTAATGGAAGAGGGTATCGATTTAGAAAAAGATAAAATTTATGTGGTGCTCCCCAAAAATAATGATGACGTCGCAGTGGAAATGCAATACAAACTCAGCGGTCTGAATGAAGTCCAAACCATTACTAGAGACCAGCTGATTGAAACCCTAGGGGAAGCACAAACTGACATATTTTTTCAAGCATTTCACAGATATGCTCAATTAGAAAATTTGAAACCGTTTTTAGAGCCTATTTTAGAAATATTGAAAGCTCGTGGCCATCTTCATGACACGGATACCAAATATAAGGCGATACACATCAGCGGTATAGGGCGCACCCTGTTTCAACCCAGTTTAGTAGGTGAATTTCTACAACTAGTGGCTTTCGGTAAACAGGCAGAAGCTAAAAAAATGCTGGAAATGGATCCGAGCTTATTGCTTGAAAGTGGCAACGTAACCAATCGAGCTAACCGGACTTTTGCCAAGATTAGTGGACTGCAATATGCGTCCTGGGCATATGACATCCATATGTTGAGAATGTTATTGAGCTGCGTTCCTGATGATAAGAAAGCCGATGCATTAGAGCAACTGGAATCACTGGAGCAGAATGGCACGGAATATGGAAAACATTTTGATTTGACGCGGACTAAAACGGCGTATCAGACGTATAGTGATAATTATGAGGGATGGACTAATCAGCAGCGTGAACAGCATTGGTGTAAAGAAGTAGGCGGCGCACAGCGCGAGTGGGAACCGCATATGGCGGAGGAGATGTGTTTTCCTGGGCGGCCATTTTATCCGATGCCAACTTTTAAGGAAGTTGATTTGCCACGCGACGCAAAATTCTCTGTAAAACTCACTGATTCTGATGGTTCTACTAAATGGTTTCCTTTGAAGACTGATTCTGGTTTGGGTTTCAAATTTGCGGTTGTAAGAGATGATTTCCATCAGGCGCGCGTGAAGAACATTGCGCCGCGACGGCTTGGGCCCTGGGACGTGGTGCTCGACGCGGCGCGCCAAGCGGTGCGGCGGCTCGGGCTCTGGGGCGGTGGTGCAGTGGTGCGGGCGCCGGGGGCCGCGGGTTTTGATTTGCCGTCCATTAGCCGCTTATTTGAAGTGAGGGCGCAGGAACTGGCAGATATTATTAAACAACTTAGGAACGAGGTGAAGATGCTAAAACTCCCTGCGGCCAAGCCACCACGGCCATCATCTTGATGCGACTGGCAAGAAGTAAATCGGTGGCAACCGCCCGGGATGTGGGCTTTGTAGGTTGGGCTGAACGCAGTGAAGCCCAACACAGCATAGGATATTTATAAAATGCTGTATTGGGCTTCGATGCACTCAGCCCAACTTACGTATCTATTTATTTTGAAACGTTTTCAAATTCTGCTAATTCTGCTTTGAGTTTTTCAATTTTAGCTTCGCGGCATGCATTAGCGGTTGCTGGATCTACAGTTACTTTTTCAACGCTTTTGTTTAACAGCACCGGTTTCATGCAATCAAACCAAAATGATTTGCCTCTGGGAAAGCCTGCTTTAACACAAGCATCTGCAACGGCAGCGCATGGCTTGCTGGATGGCATTTCTTCATCGGCGGCAAATAAACTTTGGGTTGAAAGTAAGGCGGTAATCATCAGAAAAATAGGTAGTTTTTTCATTGTGATCTCCCTTAGTGTGTGACTATAACTTATTATAACACTCTTGGTTTGGGTGTGTGTGTACATACTTAAAAACTGTTGGGCTTCACTGCGTTCAGCCCAACCTACTTTTTGACAGTTTATTTTGTAAAAATCAAACCAAAAAAAAGGCCGGATAAACCGGCCTGTTATTGAGCTTATAAAAGCCCAGAAATGCGCGTGTAGGACTTTTTAATACGCAATTGCATTTCAAATCTTTGTTGTTGTCCTCGAACTGCTTGAACCGCGGGACGTACATTTTGTAGATCATGAAACACAGTTAATTGTGCTCGAATTGCAGCTGATAAAGGTCTTGCTAAACCTCGCTCGATTGCAAATTTTGCTGTAATTGAGTCGGTATTTTTTAAATTATTATTATCTGCAATAACTTCAGCAAGTCTACACTCAGCTTGATTCAAATAATAACGGGCTTTTTTAGGCGAAATATTTTCGTCAAAAAGAACCGATAATACAGTATTAAACCAAGCCGTGCTCAGAAATGCCACCGTAGCAACCGCAGTGCTTTGGCCCTTTTGCTCGAACGTCCATATCACAGCCATTAGCAATAAGCTTGTTGCGGCTAAAGGCAAGATAGTTTTGGTGGTACCTACGTTCAGCGTTTTTTGTAATTTTTCAATTAGAGTTTGAGAGTATAACGTTTCTAATCGACCATGCAGGTCAAGCGATAACGTTTTGCGTTTATAATTTAACGTTTTTAAAGTTTGCCTTAAACGCGCATTTTCAACATTGATATTAGGCGGAAGAAAATTTTCTAAAGCTGTTAAGTCAGTTTCATCTAAAATATTTTTAACAGCTTTATAACCATTTAATGGTTTTTTAATGGCTAAGCCGCTTGCCAAACAAGTTAGTGTTAAAGCAAAGGTGAAAAATATACCAACATTTATATCTTCAAAACTTTCTTGTGCTATAAGGGTATAAGCCATGCCCGCCATTGTCAAAACAACTGCCATCACAGAATAACATGAGCCACCAAAATCATCTCTACGATTAAGTCTTTGTAATTCTTTTGTAAGTTTTTCTTCAATTTCAATCATACGCAACATATTGTCAAAATCTGCATTGTGTTGTACGTCGATAATTGCATCCGGATTTGCGTTTGGTTGAGCGTTAACAATTGGTGGGAACACAGCTTCGAAATCATTTTCAAAATTATCTTGTAGGGCTAGCTCTGGTTGACCTGCATCATTAGGATTTACTGGCAGTACAGCTGGCGAACCTGGTTGTTGGCTCACGCTGGCGCTGGGTAAGCCTGGTTGGCTTATGCTGGCACTGTTTCTTCTTAACATATAAATTTCCTCAGTTAATCTGGCTAAATTGAGTCGAAATTATACATTAAGGTATTATTATGCGCAATATAATTCTGCGCAAATAATTATCAGTTATTTAACCTATTGAAAGTATACAGAAAAGCCCAACCGGTTTTTGTGGGGAATCTAAAAGCTGTTGGGCTTCACAGCGTTCAGCCCAACCTACGATTTACATTTATATTCGTACTTGGTAGGTGCTGGTAATCGCACTATCGTGGCGCCAGGCAAGTGCTAACGGATAACGAAATTCCTTTGCGGTATTTATCAATATTAAGCCTAACGTCATGGAAAATTGTTCGGTGGTGATGGCGCCTAATTTATACATTAAACCCAGCGTAAACTCTGCCGCATTGTCTGGGCAAAAAGTTTGGATTTGGGCAAATTGAGTTTCTAATAAAGATGACACACTAGTGATGTCGCCGTCAGCTTGTTCAATTGCGGCCGCTAATTTATTAGCTTCGGTAGACAGTGATGTTAAAAGCTTTTCGCATTTACTCATACCAAGGTACCAGATGGTGTTTTTCATTTTGGTATAGGCATAGTCTAATAATATATTAAGCAGATCGCTCGCATTTTCATATTCACTCTCATAAACTTTACCTAGTAACGATATGATATTTATTACTAATTTCTTTTCAGTTGCTTTGGGATATTTTTCCTTTGCGGTTTCAAAAAGTTTTTTTATAGCATTTTGGAATGCTGGTTTTATTTCATTTAACGTAGCTGTAGTGCGTGCATTAAAATTGATGGGTGTACGAGAAAAAAATGAATTTGAAGATGAACTAGAACTCGATGACGCTTGGGTAGATGTTCGAGATGAACTAGAGGATGTGTGTGTTTGAGTTTTAGTAGCACTCGATGGTGCCTGAGCATATGTTCGAGATGAGGTAAAACTGGAACTAGCTGAAGCAGTATATGAAGTAGTGCGTCGCGCAGGTTTAGTTTCTTCCTCTTGCGAACTACTTACTTCTTCTATTGTTACTAAGTCTTCTCTAGGCCGCTTAGTGGAATTTGGTTTACGAGGTGAGGACATATTTAAGTCTGCTGTTAAGTACTATTGTGCGAAATTATGCCACACACAGACAGGATTGACAATAGTTTGGGCTTGATAACTTGGTTTTGAAACAAGCACCCCTCACCCGCCGCTGCGCGTCGACCTCTCCCACAAGGGGAGAGGTGAAGAATTTATCAACAGTTTTTTAGAGTGGAGATAAGGAACATTGGTTTCTCATCTGCAACTGCGGGGGTTTTGGGTTGAGCTTTTGGGAACAGCATTTTAATATTAAAGCTGGAAGGTTTTGTGGGATCTACTTCTGGAAATTTTGCGAGAAATTTACCGGATCTCTGTTTATCTTCCCGGTAGGCTCCAAAGTCTATAAAGGCCAATTTTTTAAAAATGCTAACTAGTCTGGTATTACCATCCACATAATAGAGGCGGGTTTTTATCAGTTTAATTCGTGCTTGCCGCTTGAGATAACCTTCTTCATATTTATTGTTTTCATTGGCTTGTTGCGCCTTTCTTAGATAGCTCTCTGCTATAACTAGATAGTTATCTTTTTCTTTACTATTGCCGGCGCTTCGCGCAAATCCAGCTAATTTAATATTGGCATCAGCTAAATAAAAATTCATATCAAAACTGTCTTGTTGCGCTGCGTAATCCGCTGTTAGCATTGCTTCTGCTTTTTTCACATTCTCTTCGGTATCGTGTTTAAGTAAGTTAAAAACCGCTTTATTTCTAATAACTTGATTTTCCGGCCATAATGCTAATGCTTGTTCATGGGTTTTTATGCCCAGGTCTAATTTTTCAACTTTACGATACAAATCACCTAAGCCACTATAAATTGCAGCAGCAATGTGTTTTAGTCTTGAGTTATTTAATTCAAGTTCCTGCAAACATTGTAGCGCCTGCTCTGCTTCAATAAGAGCACGCTCAATGACTTGTTGATCATCATTATAATTTGCAGCTAGCATGATGTAAGCAAGATTACTGTGAATGCTGGCTTTACTTAAGGGTGAAAGATTGGGTAATTTTACAGTGGTTTCTAAGGTACTTTGTGCAACTGCTTTATCGTTAACATCAAATTGGAACAAAGCTAATAAATTATTTGCAGCAGCGATTAAGTTAACTGAGGTTTCGGGAAGAGTTTTATAACCAGAAATTAATGTTTCTAGAAAAGTTATTTCTCTCATTACTGCAGCATGCTCATACACGCCTAAAGTCTTTCTGTGGCTATATAGGCCTTTATAACGAGCTAAACAAAGTAAATATCCACTCGCACTATTTTCTCGTGCTTGAAATATAAATTGTAAAAAGTCAGGTTCTGTCCAAATCACTAAAAATGGTAGTGCGGTCGCGGCTAAGTAATTTATTTCTGCCTGGGAAAAGGGTGTGCGAGCGGATGTCATTAGAAAGTACCTTAAAAAAGTGTTGACAGATTATATACAATAAAATGGAAGAATACAATTTTAGAGCAGAATATGACTATATATTGATCAGCAGATTGCTTTTTTAAAACCCCTCGCCTGTTACCTCTCACCCGTCACCATCGGCGCCACCCTCTTGCTACGCTAACTATTCTTTGATTGAATAAAAAAAAATAAAGTGCTATATATCGAAGCGGATTTAACCAAGGATTTCTTAAAAGGAGTTGAGAGTTTATGTCGAAAGGGAATTTTTTACGGATTAGCCTGGCAAGTTTATTGGTGTGTTATGCAAGTGCTGGACAGGCTGATACCACATGGTTGCAAACTAAATTATTCAACAACTCTAGCAATGAGATAAATAAATCTTCTGTATATGGCGGCTTACTCTATTTAAGACCTTATAGTAATAATTTAAAATACGCGACGTTTGTCTCTGGCGAACAACCCTATTCTCAAAGCTGGCATTATCAGGAAATTAATCCGAGTTATCACCCGTCTTTTGAATTAGGAATAAATTACGCTATTCCCCACACACTTTATAGTTTATCAGCAAGCTGGTTATATTTAGATTCTAATGATAGCTCGTCAAAACAAGCTGATCCTGCCAGGGTTTTACCGACAGTTGAATTTGTCGGGCCGCCCTATGAAATGAGTCCACCGGTATTTGGAATAAAAAGAGTAAACAGTTCCGTAAACTTTAATTTCAATAGTATTTTATTAAATGGCGCAAAAATAATTGAATTTGGTAATAATATTCAAACCAAAGTTTTTGGCGGCATTAGCTTTCTGAAATTAAATCAAACTATTGATACTGTCTTTAGTGATTACGAGGGTGCGACGATTACTCCTTACAGTTACCCTCTGCCAGCGGATCCTTCGTTTTCATTTGAAACTCAAAATGTTTCAAAATATTTTGGTGCCGGCCCTGATTTTGGTTTAAGTATGCGTTATAGATCGAGTTGTGGTTTGGGTTTGATGGGTGAATTTTTAGGAATGCTGACCGCGGGAACTATTCAAGCTCAGGATAATTTTACTTCTACCTCGGCGCGTTTGACCTTGGTTGGCATAGGCACTAGCCATCAGGAAATTACCACTCCAAATGTGACTCAAGTCGTGATGGGCGCGGATGGAAAGCTTGGGATATTTTATACTTACATCGGAAAAAATATTCCGGAATTTACTGTTGAGGTGGGATATAGAATCGCGAGTTATTTGAATGCGATTTCAAGTATAAATCCAAACACACTGGTTCAGCCGGGCCTTGTGGTTGGCACTCCTGAATTTTCTACCGGGACTATGGCGATTGTATCGACTAATGCTCTTAGTCACTCCTTCAATTACAACGGGCCGTTTATCAATTTTAAATTAGCTATTGCCTAGTTGATAAATATCAGTGTCATGCCGTACACGCAGGCGACAGGCGCTTTAGGTGCATGTGTTGATTCGGGTGGCGCCGGGTTTAATCTGGATAATGCGATTGCATTTAGTCCTGACGGCAGAAATTCGTCCCAATACACGTATCCCGGCTTATACCTATAAACAGCTTTTTCTTTGAAAAAAATATTCTAAGACATGTGTTTCAGCACATCCACAAGCGAATTAAATATGCTATTGTTACCAACCCATTGCGTGATTCCTATATTAATAATTTTAGAAGCTACATTTGGATTAGCTTCGCACAAATAAACTGTTACGCCACGCTTATGAAATTGTTCGATTAACTCACTAAACGTCTGAAGCCCTGTGATATCCATAAAAGGAACGTCTTTTAGTCGAAAAATAATATTTTTTGGATCTGAATGAGTTACGGCAAAAGCACGCTCCATTTTTTCAGCGACGCCAAAAAAGAAAGGGCCTTGAATAACATATATAAGTGTATCTTTGGGTGGTATAAAACCTTTGTCATTTAATTCAGTATGCAATGTTTCAATATCCTGCTGTTCAATCGCAACAAACTCACTCATGCGACGAATAAACAATAGCATGGCAAGGATAACACCAACATTTACAGCCACCACAAGATTCGTAAATATAGTTAGAAAAAAAGTTGTGAATAATACCAGAAGATCATATTGCGGCGCATGCTTCGTCATGTGAATAAAATGGGGAATATCACTCATATTGTAGGCCACTACAAAAAGAATTGCTGCAAGGGCGCACAGTGGGATATACATTGCTAAAGGAGCCAATAGCACAAGTACTAAAATTAAAAAAATAGAATGCACTATAGCAGCTATTGGACTATTACCACCATTACGGACATTCGTGGCAGTGCGAGCAATTGCGCCGGTTGCAGCAAATCCCCCAAAAAGAGGCGAGAGGATATTAGCCAAACCTTGCCCGATTAATTCTTGATTAGAATGATGGTGTGTCTTTGCCATACCATCAGCGGCGGTAGCTGATAATAACGATTCAATAGCACCTAATAGTGCAATGGTAAATGCGGGCCCTATTAAACTGAAAGCGCTTGTTATACTGACTGATGGAAAATGGAAATTTGGTAAATTTGGTTGAATTCCACCGAAGGCACTTCCTATAGTTGCCACAGTCTTGAATTTGAATATTACTTGTAATGTTGTGGCTACAACCATAGCAACTAAAGGGCCGGGGATGCGTTTTAAAAATTTCGAGGTGGCTATTACTGACAACAAGCTTAAACAAGCTATCGTTGTTGTCATTAAATCAATAGTGGGGAGTGCTTTAATTAAGCTAAATAGTTTTATATAAAAGTGAGCATTGGTAGGGAAAGTGACAGACAAACCAAAAAAATCTTTACATTCTCCTATAAAGATAATTACAGCAATACCACTTGTGAAGCCGACGATAACAGGATCTGGGATAAATTTAATGACACTGCCCAGTTTGATTAAACCCATAAATAGTAAAATGAAACCAGCAAATAGAGTAGCTATCTGCAAACCATCTATACCATATTGCGCGGCAATATTTGCAAGGATAACGACAAAAGCTCCAGTGGGTCCAGCAATTTGTACCCGGCTTCCTCCAAAAATACCGACAATGAAACATGCAATAATAGCGGTATAGATACCCTGCTCCGGTTTAACTCCAGAAGCAATTGCAAAAGCCATCGCTAAAGGTAGAGCAACAATACCAACAATCAAACCCGCAACTATATTAGGCAGCCAGTTTTTTGGTTTTAATAATCCAGCCCGATATGCATCAACAATAGCTAACATCTGATATCCTTATTCGAAGAGATGTTACTTAAATCTGTTAATCAAATTAGCTGCATTGGGTGAACCAATACCGCTTACGTAATCATAGCCGGAGCGCGCGGTGCAGTAATAGCCGCAATTTCCATTCGTGCCGGTGGTAATGTCATGGAATAATGACAGCGAGTATTCTCTAGCAACGGAATATAACGATCCATTAATATTATTGAAACCACCATGCTTCGCGGACATCATTATCGCTACTAACGCAGCCCATTGCGGTGTGCCGGCGCTAGTGCCGGCGACTTGTATCCAGCCACCTTCGTTATAGGAATCATAAACGGCATAAGCTGTGCTACCCGAGGCATTGTAAGTCACATCCGGTGTGCCGCGCATGCCATTGGGTTGTGCAATCACAAAAGCAGTTTGAAAAGCGGGTTCAGTTTCATAAGCGCTGACACCACCACCGGAACCACTCCAGGCTGTTTCAGAAACATAATTCCCATTGTTGTCCGTGGTGATTTGGGTTCCACCTACACCTACTACATAAGGCGATGCTGCAGGATACCATGGGCCTTCACCACCATCACCCATGGCAGCAAAACGTGGAATATTTACCCCTGCAAAAAAAACTTCGTCATAAAAATTTTCCCCGTTAAACTCGCTATTACCCCAGCTCATTGAAATCACCGAGGGTTTTGGATTTAAATTATTTGCATAAGTTATCGCATTATACAAAGAGAAGGCGTCTTCGGATTCTATCAAGACGATTTTTGCCTGCGGTGCAATGGCATGTGCCCATTCTACATCGAGTGAAGTTTCAATCGCCCAGCTTGAATCGCCAGGTGGTTTTCTGCCGTCAGAAAAAAGTTTGGTAAAACAACCATTGGCGGTCGTACACGCAGGTAATTTAAATTGCTTGGAAAAGACGTTTAAATCCCATTCAATGTTGGGATCATCGCCAGCGTCAAGGATTGCGATTATTTCACCGGCGCCTTGGTAGTTTGAAGGAAAACCATAAGCTTGTTTAATTTTGGCAGGATACATTCCGCCGGGAAATGAAGCGCTTGCGGTTAGTACCTTATGAAAAGGTGCACTGGGTGCTACAGGTGGTGGTAAAAGTGTCATCCTTAGGGGTTGTGCTTGGGCGGGTAGGCTTAATAAATACAATATTATTACACTTAGTAACTTTCTATTTAATTTAATTGCTGACATTGTTTCCACTCTCCTTGTTGTTTAGAAAACGTCGATTTTTACTTCCCACCATAACCGCGTGGTACACCTAGCCCAGTGGTGAAGTCATAACCTTTTAACGCAGCAAAACCATTATTGCCGAGAATAATATCCGTCCAGTTGTTGGAATAATTTTTTAAAGAGCCAGTATAGATTTTTGATAATTCCTGTGTTGTCGTAGTCGCCCCTCCGTTGGCTGAATTAATAATTCCAGCGAGCGCGGGTGAAGCTAGACTGGTGCCGCCGGTTGCAACCCATTTTCCAAAACCTGAGGGGCATAAGGTGGTAGAAAGTGATTCGCAAGGTTTGCCAGAAGTTCCCGTTCCACCAACACAACATTTGTTATCTGTTACTTGAGCCTGGCAGCAAAACACATTGATGTTTGCCGCAGCAAATGAAATATCTGGCGTGCCACGCTGACTGCCTACAACTCTTTGCACATTATTTTGAAAAGAAGGACGCGGTTCATAAACACTAGGGCCACCACTGCCGCCCGTTTTGCAACCCTGACTGCAAGGATCGTTAGTACAACTTGGGTTAGGGTCTTGCCAGGCAGTCTGCGCTAAAAAGTTGCCTGATACGTCACGCAAGATTTCTGTGCCGCCTGCTGCTATCACATAAGGCGAAGCAGCGGGATAATTGGCAGGTTTTGAATAATCTCCAGCGCTGGCAATATAAATAATTCCCGGTGTTTGGAAAGAAGCATCAAAAGCAATTTCTCCCGCAAATTCTGGAACAGAATGACTGTAAGATACAACGCCGCCGCCATAATTCTGCTTTAACAGAAAAGCAGCGCATTGCATGCCATGAAGTAAACTAGTAAAAGTAGTGGCTTGATCAGTCGCACACACCCAGCCTTGGGTTTCTACCATATAAATACTTGCATTAGGCGCCATCGCATGTGCCCATTCAATGTCTAACTCGGGTTCAACATCCGTGGATGGGCTTATGCCAAACATGGCAGCATTATTTAAATTAGTAGCCGCTACGCAAGGATTGAGTGGATCAAATGGCTGACTAACATAATACTGTTGAAAACAGGGAGTAAGCCCACTACTACACGGCGGTAATGTAGTTAAATGAAATTGACTAGAAAACTGGGTCAATTCGTTATAAGCACTAGGTGCATCCTGTCCATCTATAATTGCAATCGCACCTGAACCGGTAGTAGGAGTCGCCGTTGTGCCTTTGAGAGGACAACCAGCAACACCAGGTGTTAACCCATAAACACAAGCGAGTGACGCAGGTGTTTCTGCGGTAACGACCATGGGTGGTGTTGATGTGACACCATAAGCCAATTGGGTAAATAAAAAAGTAAGTAATAAAGCAGTGTTTAATATTCGAGAGAGAAAATGTTTCATGTCACGTCCAGCTCCTTACGATCTATGGGTTTTACATAGCCAAGGCTCCGTTGGGTTAGCAATCATAATATCCGTAGGCTTGTAAGGTCAATGGACATCGGTTTTATTGTGTAGAACACAGCGACATAAGGGAACCATCTTTTCACCTCTCCCCTTGTGGGAGAGGTCGGCGCCGCAGGCGACGGGTGAGGGGTATTAGAAAGTTTCCCCGTATGTCGCTGCGCTCATACAGGCTACAATAGATATGTCTATTTGCATTCTCTGTTCACTTTGTATACAATAAGTCCACTTTAACGTAGGGTATTTTCATGACAACCTTGGCAGCTTTATTCCAAGCTCTTGATAATAAAGACTTTAATCAGGCAAACGCTTTGATTGGGTCTGACGTTACTCTATTGGCACAGCGTAATGCTGAGCAAATTACTGTACTGGAATACTATGCTGGCAAAGCTAATCTGGTAGTGACGGAATGGCTTTGTAAAAAGTTAACAAGTTTAGATATGTCGGTAGATATTTACGATGACTTTTCCAACTGTGCTCTCATCCAAACTGCGTATGCTAATAACAGCGATGAAATTGTTAAAATTTTATTAAAATACACTACACTCCCAAATCTGCGTCAGTGGCTGGTGCAACGCCAATTAATTGCAATTCTAGGGACGAATTTCCTGCTGCAAAATAATATTAAAGTAAGTCAACAACAAGCTAGCAGTGCCGAAGCTGGCTATACCATAGAATCAACCCAGATATTATGTTCCGCCATCACCCAATTGCTTAAAACCAGTAGCCAGTATGCGGAAATAGAAGAAGCTGTCGTAAATTACTATCAAAATACCTGGAGCACAGACAATTCGAATAAGTTAACAGTTAGTTTGATTAGAAGGGCCAATCAACAAAATCGACCTCGGGTATTATTTAATGCGGGCTGTGTTGGGCATACCTTTGCTGTATCTATACAAAGGCAAGAAACTGGCAGCTATCAATTAAGCTTTTATGACAGTAACAGACCTGACAGCATGCTTAATTTTAGTAATATGGCCAGAGCTTATGTTAACAGCGAAATTGCCATTGTTAGCAGAATAAA
Organism: Pseudomonadota bacterium; assembly: GCA_040389045.1. Lineage (GTDB taxonomy): Bacteria > Pseudomonadota > Gammaproteobacteria > DSM-16500 > DSM-16500 > UBA5158. Next base: position 30,110 of record JAZKAT010000026.1, read on the forward strand.
TGTTAGTGCAGACCAGCTCATCGATATAGTTTTAAAATTATTAATCAATAAAAATAAATCAGAAAAAGAAGTTTCTGAGTGGTTAGCATCTTTGCCGGAAAAATTAAATAATCCTTATCAATATGAACAAAATATTTTAGTTAATACGGATACACAGGAAGATAGTCGTTGTTATTGGGAAAATCCTAAATACGCGGTTTTAGATTTGTTTATTGATAAATTCGGCGTTGAAACCGGTATTCTTGAATTTAATAATTTTTTAGTGAGTATTAATAAAAAAGCTTTAGAAAATTTTAAAAGTGAATTTAAAAATCAATATGATACAGGCGCGGTTGATCGTTTGGAATCTGCCTTATCCAATACTAGATCATTTCAACTACCAGCAGCTTACGCAGTAAAGTTTGTTGTATCTATGTTAACTATTACTACCGGCGCAGCTTTAACCATTTTCAGCCTTTATGCATTACAAGGTGTGGCAAGTTTTACTTTTATAGCAACTCTCTTAGGAGGGCCAGTGGGGCTGATTGCAGCGGCTACAGTGGGAGCATTATTAATGTTACATGAATGGGTTTTACCCGCGGTAACTAATTTAATAACTATTACGATGGCATTTTTTAAAGGTAGTCTTGAAGCTGAAAAATCTTTGTTAATTAATGAAGATAATAAGAAAGTTTTTACGACTAGCACTGAACAATTAAATTCGCCTTTGCTGGCTTCGACCAAGCCAGAGGCAGAACCTGTCGCAATCAACACCGAATTAGCTAAAACTAATAAATATTCATTCTCGAATATTAGTCGTTTCTTTAAAAATAAAAAAGCAAAAACCAATTCGCCCGCCGCTGCAAAACACACATTTTTTTCCAGCAAAAAAACGGCAGCTCTGATGGTTAAAGATGATTTAAATAATTTATGGAAAATTCCCAGCAATGTTGCTGCACGATAAGACCCTCTCCTACCTGCGTAAGCCTTTCATTTGTAATGCAATTGCATCCCAGTCAAACCTGCGCGGAAATTTTTGAGTTATAATAAAACATAGTCTTTAATAAAAAGGAATGTTTATGAAAATTTTCAATCGTATTGTGTCGTTGTTAATTCTTTGCAGCGTAATTTCGTTATATGGATGCGCTAATACTGGCGAAGGGATGCATGAAGATTGGAAGCAGAACACGCAAAAAATTGCGAATGCTACTAACGATTAATATATTGCGAAATGCGTGGTCATGCCAGCTTGCGCTGGCATGACCAAAGCGGCATCACAGAAGTGGAATATTGCATCGCAGCATGATATTAGCAATATTCTAATCTCCAGCTGTAAACACTACATTATTTTTTAATTTTTATTTTACTGCTTTATCAAACACATAGCTTTATTACCGTAGTTCAATGAACTATCAACTGTCAGTTCGAGGTAAAATAGATTTAAACCACGCCACTAAAATAAGAAGGTTTAAATATATGAAAATAGTAGCCCAGCTTATTTTGTTGATTTGCCTAGGATTCGTTAATACTCCTGGTTTTGCGGCTTCGCCAACCTCAGGTGACTTTGTTTCATCACGCAGTAGTAGTCTTGCCCCTATTTTGAAAAGAACCTTATCCGCGGTGGTGAACGTGCGTGCGGATATTAAAATTACCGATCCGGCCATTCTATATCAAATACAAAGACAACGTGCCGCGCAAGGCCAGTCAAATGGCGCCGCGCCCGATTCAATTTCATCCACCGCTTCAGGTGTCATTGTCGATGCAGCTAAAGGTTATATCATAACTAACGCTCATGTAGTGAATGACGCTCAAACGGTTGTCGTCTTACTGGATGACGGTCGTCATTACACTGCGAAATTAATTGGTTTGGATAAAGCTTCTGATGTGGCGTTACTGCAAATCAAGGCACAATACTTAACCGCCATCCCTCTAGGCAATTCAAACACCATAGAAGTGGGTGATGAAGTTGCTGCAATTGGCAACCCTTTCGGTCTTAACCAATCCGTCAGCTCGGGCATTATCAGTGCCTTGGGTCGGACTTCATTAGGCATAGAAAATATTGAAAACTTTATCCAAACCGACGCGCCTATCAATCCAGGTAATTCAGGCGGCGCGTTGATTAATACTAAAGGTGAATTAATCGGGATTAATACTGCTATCCTCGCTCCCGATCGCACCAGTATTGGCATAGGTTTCGCTGTGCCAGTCAATATAGTAAAAGTGGTGATGCAGCAATTAATTCAATATGGTGATGTGAAGCGTGGTGTATTAGGAGTTGGCGTCCAGGACATCACGCCGGATTTAGCTAAAGCTTATGATATAGGCGGTAAAAACCCAACGGAAGGCGCTGTGGTGACTTCAATTCATTTAGGTTCTCCCGGACAAACAGCAGGGATTCTCGTTGGCGATGTCATCAAAGAAGTAAATAATATTCCAATAAGAAATGCCAATGATGTGGTTAGCACAGTCGGTTTCCTGCGCGTAGATTCAAAAGTTAATCTTAATGTACAGCGCGAAAATAAATTGAAAGATATACCAGTCGTGTTAACCGATGCAAAAAAATTAAGAAATGCCGCTTCTGCCACTGACCCTTATTTCTACGGCGTAGGTATGCAGAATTTCTTTTTACTAAGTCCTGTTTATGGGGAAATTAATGGCGTAATGGTAGTGTCCGTAGATCCCGACAGCCACGCTTGGCAGGCGGACTTACGTCCCGGAGATGTTATTATCGGGGTAGATCAGGAAAAAGTTTCGAATATTACTGAAATGAAACAAGCTTCAAACACTGACAAGACGACAATTGTACTCAATATATTACGTAACAGCGGTTCCGTATTCCTGGTGGTGAAAAAAGAAGATAATTAATTCTTTTCAAAGAGATAAACACGCCCTGCTCAATTTAGACAAGGCGAAAGCGGAAACGGAAGCGAAAATCCAAAACCTGGAAAAAACCCCCGATTTAGAGCATAAAAAACAACTCCGCAAATAGTTCATTCTGTTAAGATTTCCTTAATTATCATTAATATTGCCTTAATCTAGGAATGGTATATTTACCATCGAAGATAACTCTATATACGTTTGGTGTGAGGGTAAAATGACTATTTTAAATGAAATCAACAGACAAATTCGTGTGCTTCAGCAGGCGCAGGAATCTATTGCTGCTAAGACAGCACATTTAAATACGACTCTGGCTGAGTCTCTTTATGATATAGCCCAGATAAACCAGAATAAGTATGAGACTATGGTTGCAGATAGCATAGCAAAAGCCACCCTGCCCGCCCGTAATATAATTCATCGCGCCAACCAAAGCATTGCGCAATTGCACGAGCAAGCCATCAAGCTATATAAAAATGATGAAATGGCGCTTAGCGATTTGACTCCCATTTTGGATAGCGTTATTGAGTTTTCCAAGGTTAACGCGGTTAAATTTGATCCTCTTATCAAACAGGCTAAAGAAACTGTTTTGTCCCATAGTTTAGATAGAATGTGGGAATATAGTCTTAATGTTCGTTCAATGGTTAGAGACCCCTTGCTCAGCGAATCCATATTAAAATCAGACCAGCAGATGCTGGATTGCTACAATCAAACTTTGGATTACTTGATTGAATCAGGTAATGCAAAGGCTATTCATGAGTTTTTTACTTCAAGAAAGGCACCGTTTTACTGGTTCCAATCCCCGGAACGCCTAATTCGACTGTTAAAAGTAATACATCCAAGCACTGCTGCAGTATTATTTGAATCTGCGTCAGAACTAAAACATCTTATGTCTCCCAAAATATTACAATTGAAATTATTGGAAAATGCGGATTTTCATCAATATATTCTCAGCATGAATTTTCAAAAAATTCAAAAAGCATTTGAACGCGCAAACTGGACTTTAGCTGATTTTGAATCGGATCATGCGCGCACCTATCAAATAACCTGGTTGATGCTGACGCAGAAGAAAGTGGTTCGTGAATTGCTCGCGCAAGGTAAAATGGAAAAATATCTTGATAGCCTGGACTTAACCCAATTACAGATTTTATTCAGCAAAGCTTTAGCGCTGGTAAATGAAAATGACTTGGAACTTGCAGCTCGCCAACAGCTCGCGCGCCGTTTATTACAACTTGATAAAAAAATTGCCGCAGTGCATGCCTTCAATTTAGTTCAATTAGGCATTTACCAACTGAATGAAGACTATGATTTAGCGCGTGACATTGATGGGGTTTATAACAATCAACTGATCACGGATACCTTAGTAGCAAACTGGTCTGGCTGGGTACCCTGGGTTACTTATGTTAATAACATATATGTTAACAAAGACGCTGTGTCTCCAAAGGCATTCGAATTTATTTTATCGAATATAGATGTCTTGACCCACGTGGACCTCACGCTAAAAGATATCAAAATGTGTATTAAAAAAGCTGGTGACTATTTATCACCGACCACTTATTTAGCTTGCATTAACGTTTTACGTACCAAGAATTTCCCAGAAAAAGTGAAGAAGTTAATTAACTTGTTACCCTATTTTCTGCAGCATTCAAAAAAACTTAGCCCGGAAGAATTGACTGCAGTGCAGGCATTAGCAGCTGAATTTTATCGTTTGCACCCTAAAGCGAAAGATTCGGTCAATGACCCTATCCTGCGCGCATTGCGTGATAATTCTAACTTTGCTGTTAAATACGCTATTCTGGGACCTATGATATTCTCCGATGGCCGTACGGTTGTTTTACATAATTTCTTAGAAGAAGCCAAAGGTTATAAAATTCCTGCTTTAATTTCCCAACAATTAATCACTGGCTTTGCCAATGGTATGTTGATGGGTATAGCCGGCTATGGCGTACTGGTCACGTTGGAAAAAGTGGCTGGTGTGGCGAACAGCATGGTTAATCCATTTGCGGCACTGCAAGCTGTGCCCTCATTTGTCGGTACCACATTCACCACCGTAGCGGCAGGCGTTGCAGCAGTATTAACCGGTGGTGGTGTCGCTACTACGGTGGCTATCTTTATCGCTCCTATCCTGGCTAGCGCACTGATCGGCGGTATCGTAGGCTCTCTCGTTAATACTGGCGGCCGTGGGATTGTCAATGGCGTCAAGCGAGCTGGCAACTGGGTATCGAATCAGGTATTCCACACTGACGATAATGATAATAGAATCCAGCAGACTTTATTTCATGGCTTGAATTCAGCTGATCCGCAAGTTCTACGCAAACGTTTATATGATGACAATAACACGGTGCTGCGTGAAAACCTGGCAAAAATGATCTTGCAACAAGAAGCCAAAGGCTTTGATTTGGAAAAATTACCGGTTGAGATTCAAGAAATCGTGAAACCAATTCGTGACCAGTATTACAATGCCAACAAGAGTGTATTGCTCAAAGCGTCAGATTATATTTTAGGTAATTTGATGGCTGCTGTGGCTTGGACACTTAATTTGTTTACCTTTAATATTTTTGATCTTTATTATCCGGGACCGGTTTCTCAGCATTTTTCTTATCAAAACCAAAAGAAATTAGCGGCTGAAATGCCGACGCCGGTGACAGAAGAACCGGTTACGCCAAGCAAAACTCAGGCCCAGATCATGAAAAATATACTGCCTAAGGACCCGGCTACGGCGTATCTGCATTTAGTTGAAAGCAAGCAGGATACACAACCTTCTGCTCCGCCGCCAGCCTACACTCCGCCTTCTCCAAGTATGGCGCAGGACATGCAACGTCTACGCCCTAGCGCATAATCGTACCAAGCCTGGCGCATGACGAAATGTTCATGTGCCAGTGCCACCTTTAATCCTCCTTTGAAAAATTTCATTTGTTATCACTGGTAATGTGTAGCAAAATATTCGCCACACAAATCGAATAAAAAGGGAGTGAAAAAAATGAGTATGAGGAAACAAGTGATTGTATTGCAAGAAGCCATGATAGAAGCTGTTGAACGTCAGGACCAGCCATTAAATTATTTTGCCGCAAGAGATACCGTATTCCAGTATGCCGAAAATATTGTGGCCAATAAACCATTGTCTGCTAATGTCGGTTATCTCCCGCCGAATGTAATCGAACGACTTAAAAATGCCAGCATTACTCTTGCAGATATTAAGTTCGCAAAAGATGAACATAGACAAAACAATAGAGTACTGCGTGAAGCTGCAATTTATTTATTGAATCAAAAAAAACCGAATGGGGACGCTATCACTGTTTATGATGTAAAAGACGAGATCACTAAAGTTTTAGCAGGTAAAACTCCCGCTTTTCCGGATTTATATAATTACCAAACGTTGTTAGTTTATCACATAGATAAAATTGACGTGGCGCATGTGTTTGAAGGTTGTCACAATGATGCCATTCATGCAATGATAACCATTTCCCACATTCCACCTGCAGAGGCCTATCATGAAGTCATTCTGGTAGCCAACCATGAATTAGAACAATATCCACAACGTGCCAAAGAAGCAAAAGATTTAGTAAAGAAAGAAGCGATAAAATTTATTAACAGTGGCGAAGGATTGGTAGTCAACGCGGAACAGCATATTAAATTCCTACTTACTGATCAGATTAGGGAAGGATTAACTGACGAGCAATTACAGATAGCTAATACACCTTACTTATTTATTAAATATTTATTTACTGCAGAACTTAAAAATGAATTGGCTGAACTAGCCATGGCGACTTATCTGAAAGCCCCACAGCCCCTTGCCAAACCGGCGCCGTTTCCTCTTGCCGCCAAGGTTTCATCATCAGACAATTTAACCAGTAACAATTTTTCTGGTTCTGTTAAAACAACAACGCCAGAGATAGTACTGCTTGACGCTGCAAATACCAGTCACATGGTAAGTTCAGGCTTCTTACTCACGGCTTATAATCATGTAGGCGACAATAAAGAAGCTTATGTTGTGGGAGGTTTATTGTTTTTGGCAATAATGTATTGCACCGGAAAACTCAAACATATTAATCCATTACCTTCTCTACGAGGTTTATGTACCACATTATTTGGCGACTCAAAATCGCGTGCTTATAAACAAATGCTAACGGGATATGACAAAGTAAATGGTAGCGACAGTGATCACGACGATGTTGAAGCCAGAAGCACTGGGCGCAACAAAGGTCAAGGTTACTATAGAAAAACGCACCGTTAACGCGGTTGAATATTCACGGAATGTGACAGCAGGCTTTTGTGCTCGGGTAGATTTGCAGGTTTTGAATTACCAAAAAATAAAGCATTCAATGCATATTGAATGATAGAAACCGGCTTGATCTTGACCCTTAAATTAATGCCTAATAGTATGACTCCGGTCAGGGTTAAGGTACAAAAGCCATATAACCATCTAGGATCATACGTTGCATTTGCTGAAGATTGTTCTTCACTATGGACGTAGCTCAATTGGTTTCTGGCATTGGCTTCCATGCAAGTTGTTAACATTGTCGCCACAGAAGCCAGTAATATTTCATTGGAAAATTGCGTTACCAAATAACTGCCGTTAAAAAAGGATGATTTAGCCAGATGCGTTTGACAAGGGGTAAGTGCCTGATTTGCTTGTTGAAAGCTGGCAAATTCCGCTCCGTGTTGGTAAAGCGTTTGGCCGGGTGGATAAGACTTTAATAATTCCATTGCCAGATTGACATCAAGTTTATAAGTTGTTACCGGGAACATAATTTCCGCCAAGGCTTCATCAGTTAATTGTTGGTAACCCAGGCCCCTAGCAGCACTCATCTGTGAAGCCAGCATTTTACCAGCAAACATATGGGTTAATCGTTTCACTTCAGCAAGTGAAGTCCTACTCACCAAGAGTAAAGCTGTTTTAACCGATGTGACATTTTGTAATTGATCAGCGCATGCCATGCGGTTGCGTTCGCAAAGCACAGATACATAACCATTCGGTACATTCGCTAAGGCATAAGAAATGTTTAAACTTAAATTCAAACGTGGCGGTTGTTGCTGGATAATGACTCGTGTGATGTCCTGACAAACGGCGCTGATGGTAATAGTTGCATTTTGTTCTTGATAACGGGCAATAATTGTATCCGTTAAATTATAGAGGGTATGAACAGGATGTTGTGAGTTGCGGTTTTCTACATAATAACTCAGTTTCTCAAACGCCTGGCGGCGCAATTCAGTCGATTCGAAGGGAAAAACATGCTCATAGTTACTACTCTTCAAATTGTTTCTGAATTTATTATTTAACACAGTAAAATTACAATACGTCCCGTGTTTGCAGGCAAGCCATTCATCAAATGCGTGCTCTGTATAGAGTGATAGTACTGAGCGATATGTTATGGGTGGCTCATTACGCATGGCTTTGGCTAATTCCATTTTAAAAGCCGGTGTCGTGATAAGTAACATGTATCGTGGATTTAACCCTAGGCCACCAAAATTATTTTTAATATTTTCCAAAACCGTTGCCAGAGAAATAGCTGGATCAACCTGCGCCTGTCTTTTAGCTTCTGCTAACATTATTTCTTGATGTTCTTGAAAACTTATACTCAAAGTGTTCATAGGGTGATATGACAAGCTAGAGATAAAATCAAAAGCCTGACGCGGTGTGAAATTGGTGTAAGTTAGCGCCGCATAGAATGCATCCATACGCGCATGCCAGAACATCATATCTGTATCCAGGGGTGATACCTGTTTGGCTTTATATTCTGCTACATGTTGTGGGGTTAGATAACTAGGAGATTGGTTTAAATCCATAAAGATGAATTCATGGAATAATAAACCTAAGTCTAAAGCAGGGTATTTTTCCAATAACCAAATGATTAATTCTTTAATTTCATCGGCTGCGGTTTTACGGTTTTCTCTTACTTTATTGATAGCATCAACCGTGAAGTTACTTGCCTTCAATTCTTCAATCCACACTAGCGGCATGTATTGATCATTGCTGACATCTACATTTTTAAGAATGTTGTTTGCTAATTTCAACACATGCTCTATAGCGCCATGGGAGCCTAGATTGGATTTTTGCGAAATAACATATGCCGCATGCTCGAGGAAAGGAACAATTTCAGTATTATTCATTGGTAATCACTACGTTTATTTATCTGGGCACGTATTGTACTATAAATTTACTCCATAGTGTAGCGTGTACATTAGTTATACACATATGCTATAACTCTTGCACGGGTTCAAGTACCGGGTAAACGCCGGCATCCACGTAATTATTGGGGTCACTTGATTTTAAAGCAAAATAAAACACGACGAGGGTCAATACGCCTATTACCGCAAAATCCACACCAAAAGGTATGATATTTTTCCCTTCGCCGAAAGTCCCTAAATAAGAAATCATGGTTAACAAGATAAAATAGGGAATAAGCCACCAGGAAGAGCGCCATTGTTTTAACGCCAGCGCATTTTTTTCCTGGTAGCAACTGTAAATGTAATAAAGGAGGCCTATGCCTAGCACTATCATCATCTTCCCTACCGTTTGCCAACCCGTCCAAAAGATCAATAAATTACAAATATAAAAAGCCGTTAACGCAATGGTTTTAGCATAAGGCAAGGTAAACGGCCGCGCTACATGAGGTTGGGTTTTGCGTAACACGATTAATGAAATCGGCCCAATGATGTAGGAAACAATGAAACAGGAAATCACAAAACTCACCAGCTTTTGCCAGCCGGGGAATGGTAAAAATAATAAAAGCCCAATAGCAAAATTCAACATGATGCAACGAAAGGGCACGCCTTTTTTGGTAAGTTTTTTTAAGCTGGCGGGTAGAAAACCAATTTCACTCAACCCATATCCTACTCGTGCCGTCGATGCAGTGAAAACATAACCGGTACCAAACGGTGAAATCAGTGCGTCAGCATAAATTATCATCACAAACCAGGATAAACCCATGGCCATCATAATGCCCGAGAAAGGACCGCGGTCACCCGCGTAATGCAATTTGTCCCAACCTTCCGCGAATGCCGCTGGTGTGATCGCGCCTATGAAAGCGACTTGCAATAACACATATAAAATAGCACAAAAAATCATGGCGCCAATTAATGCGAGTGGGATGCTGATTTGGGGATTTTTGGTTTCACCGGCCAGTTGCAGAATCGTGTTAGAACCGATGAAAGAATAAATCACGCCGCCTAAAGGTAACGCGGCTAAAATACCGTGCCAGCCAAATGGCGCAAAACCACCTGTCGTTCCCAAAGCAAAATTGCTGAGATGAAAATTAAAGCCAATTAAAATTATCACGGTTGCAATGGGGACGATTAGTTTGATGATAGTGATGACGCTGTTCGAACGACTAAAAAATTGCGCGCCATAATAATTCAATACGCACATTAATAACATAATCAATGCGGCGGCGATGATGCCATACGTGGTTAATACATGCATGCCTTCTGAGGTTGTCACTAACGCGGGCAGGTAATTCGCGGCATATTGTAATAAGCCAATCGTTTCAACCGGCGCGACCGCGACACTGGAAATCCATACCATCCAGCCAATCATAAAACTCATCAAGTGGCCGTGACTTTTTTCCGCGAAGTGAATCATGCCGCCAGCAACGGGAAATGTTGTGCCTAATTCGGCAAAGGTCAGCGCAATCACTATCATTAATATACCGCCTAACAACCAGGAGACGATGGCGGCTGGTCCGGCAATTTGCGCCGCGAACAAGGGACCAAATAACCATCCTGAACCAATAACACTGCTGATACCCGCGAATAACAATCCCAGGGGACCGATGGCACGTTGAAACTTCATGATAAACCTCAAACAATTATGTAGAAAAGAAGGTGTTTGTTTTGCTATTTTTTTTAGCCTGTCTTAGCGTTACAAAACAGCCGCTAAGACAGGCTAGGTAAAAGGAGGTTTTTTAAGAGGATGTCTAAGGTAACTAACTGATTTTTAATGTTAAATACATAGAGACTAGAGCAAGTCTGGGATCGTGGCGCTATGTATTGCTGGCTTATCATGATAAATACCCGGCGAAACTTTAACCCTACCAAATCTGTGTAGGGTGTTCAATACCTTTAAAAACTCGTCATGTATCCTATCACACGTCTCACACCGTAAATATGTGTTTGATAAAAACATTGAGTAAAGACCCGATAATCCGGACCTTGATAGTGGCTGTCGATAATGACCCAATCACCTACTTGCGGTGCCCAATCCGACATAGGACAGATTTCTTCTGGCGCGATTTGACTTGGATTAATATTATTGGGCCCGTAGCCAACGGTTTTGCCGGTCCAGGTAACCACGTGAGTCACAATGGAATTTGGATTGTTGCCATCACCACGACTGTCACCAGGAGGAAAAGCTAAAAACAACATATCGCCGGGCTGTAGCAGATTTAACATGGCGTTGGTTAAATTCGCCACTGAACCGTGGGAAAAATCTGCGTCATGAAATGCAGACATATAACCATTTTTGCCATAGCCGCCACACTGCGGCAATTCCTGTTCGGTCTGCCCGTTAGTACAGACCAGCACACCCGCAGGCGAGTTAGGATTGTTATTGCTAAACGGTTGTAAAACATTCAATGAATTCTGACCATTGGGCGTTAATAAATTTTGTGAATTATCGGTAGCTTGTCCTGCCTGAAAACCCGTATCGCTATTAAATTGAATTCCAAAAGCATAATTGTAGGCGAAGGAGGTGAAGTCACTGCAATCTACTCCATACCACGCGTAATTATTATTTTGCCAATTGCTTACTGTTTCCGAGCCCGTGCCCGTATAGTTCCAACGGACTAATTGATTGAAAAATACTGAGTTTGGCATTAAATCAGGGAAGTTACTGCAATAACCGCCGTTACTGCCGCCGATCTGGGCGCGTGGTGTACCGTAACTGATTAATGGGGTGTAGAAATCCGGATTATGATGATGGCAATAATTTAATTTTTGCTTGACCCAAAAATCTTCCGCCGCCAGTACGCGGTTTTGCATCCAGCTTACTGCGGCAGTATTGGTGATAGTCGCGGTTGTGCAAGCCAGTAAATTTGGATTGGCTGTACTCATGAGTAATTGCGCGCGCGCCGGTCCCCAGGAGTTAATCGTGGGTGGATCAATAACGGTTGAGTCAAATGTTTGGGTTAATTCACTATTAAAATTGGCAATGTTCGCGGCGCAGGATTGTGGAACAGGACTAAAGGTAAATTGGGTATTAAATTGATCGGGTTGTAATGGTTGGCTGCAATAAAAAGGATGCGCCGCCGAAAAACAAACTTTGGGGCCGCCGAAAACACCGCTACTTAAAATGTTACCATCAAGTTGCAATTTTATCAGGCAACTGCTGCTAGCGTTTAGGCTTAAGGGAAAATTGCAATATTGGTAGCCCGCGTTCGCCACCGCTGAGACGCCGCTCGGCAAGTTTACCAGTGCGATACTATTTAAGTTGCGGTTGCTATTATTAGTGATTTGAAAGATGTAGGTGCCTTGTTGGCTGGCTAACAATTGTGATTGGCCTTGTACATTGGGCGTTACTAAAAAAATAGGGTTGGCGCTCCAGGCATTTATGCTTAGTACACTGCAAATTATTAGGAGTAGAATTTTAAAAGAATTTCGCGTTTGCATGGTGGTTTTCCTTAACCTACGTAACTTAATTGCATCATGAATTCATTGGTATTCAAATTATTTAATGTCAAAGTCTGGTTGCTATCTTGATTGGGTATGGTGCCTAATCCGGCGCGTCCAAGATTTACATAGTTATAGCCAAAACCAAATCGAATATGTTCATTGGCCACCAGTTCAAATCCCAGACCCAGGCTATAAGTGAAGGCATGGTAAGTTTTATTGGCAAATGTCGCTTGCATGGCAACGTCGGCGGAGGTTACCCCTATTTCGGTATAACTATAGGATTTGTTGACGGCTTCCCCTGCCCCGCCGGTGATATAGGGATGAAACCATTCGTTTACGGCGTATAACAGTTTGGTTTGCAGGATATAACGGCGGCTTTGCACATTGAAATTATAGGTTAAATTTCCAAAATCCATGTCGGCGAATTGGTAAACGGTGCCGGTTGGATTAAACGGGGTAATATTTTGATAATATGCGGCGCCTAATTGCCAGGCCCATTTGTTCATGAACGGTAATTCTGCGCCGAGAAATATGCTGCCTATGGTTTCGGTATCGGTGCTGTGTTGATAATAGTAATTTTCGAAAGGTGCAAACAGGGTGATGTTTTGGGATAGATTCACATCGGTGGTGTCAGAGCCCCAACCCAGGGTAACCACAGGGTGGATGTTAACGGCGTAGGTGGTTGCGGAAAATAATGCTATTAGCAAACAAGCCGAACAAGTTAACTTTCGCATGGGGTGTTTCTTCCGTGAATATACCAATGGTTAAAGTACCTATTTCGGGTGGTTTTGTCATTATAATTCGAGGGTTAATTTTTGATCAAATTCATAGCCCGTATGTAGCGCAGCGGTTTTAGAAATTTTAAAGTCGATTACCTGGAAACTATGAATTTTTTTTCGTACTTTGTAAAATCTTCAATCTGCTCTGCAGTAAGATGTTGTTCAGTCACTAGTTTCATCCGGCACCATAACGCCACATTAAATCGCAATACGGGTTTATATAGCTGGAAGCGTTGCATTTCTGCTTCAGTGGGTGAGTGTTCAGCGTAATAATTATTAAATATACATTCATCTTGCTGCGGTGAAAATTCCGATTCGGTCGAGAGTTTTGCCAGATCGAACACTGGGTCATTTAAGCCCGCGCGTTCAAAATCAATTAACCACATTCTATTATTCGCCATTAAAAAATTCGGTGGCTGGGTATCATTATGACAGGGTACTTTCGTGATACTCATCTCTGACATGATTGCTTCAATTGCCGCAACTTGTGCTTTGGGTTTATGGTAAACCTCAGGCAATGAGTGCTTTGCCTGCTCGATCAGCGCAATATAATTCCGGTTAATTGAAAAAATATTTCTCGCATCGCGCATGCCATTGCTGTCCGCTTGATGAAGTTTTTTGAATAACGTTACCGCCATTTTTATATTATTTAAATCGTTAAATGCTGCGTTATTCATAGGCTGAGCATTTTCAAGATACTTTGAAACTTGCATACGCGTTTGTCTATCAAAATACAAAACTTCCGGACAAAGCCCTAAGCGGCTGGCAAGTTCAACGCAATCACCTTCTGCCTCAATGGCGACAATGGCTTCGGTGTTATTGCCTGACAGGCGCACCACGTGGCTATTATTATTTATTAACACTTTATAAGTAAAATTGCTGCGGCCACCTTTGATCGCGGAAATTTCTAACGCGTTGGGTTTTATGCCGTTAAACAAAGGTACTTGCGGTAACGTCACTCGGATATATTCTATGCGTTCGCTATCAGTTTTAAGAAACAAGATTGCAAGATCCGGAAACATTGGTGGGCATATCACCGCCTGGAACAAAATATTTAATAATCATTTTACCGCTAGCCTGGTCCATATCCTTGGTATCAACCGTAAAATCTACGGGGGTATGTGTCGAAGCGGTTTGGAGTTGCCAGGTCGTTCCCAGTGGGAAGGTTGATAGATCGAAACGCACCATCACAATTCCTAGAGAATCGCTAAAGTGACATTGATAAACATGTCCTTTTTCCAATAGTGGAAAATCAAAATAAAAAAACCTGTCAACAAAACTGTAAGCGGGTACTTCACATTCGCAAAGCTGAGCCAGAGCACAAGATTCATGTGTGGTGCAATCGGCTGCGCGAACCGAAGTTGCAAATAATGCCAGGATAAGACTGATGATTAACTTCATTTTATAACCTCCTAATAATGGGTTTTCTGATCATTATATTTACATATCAAACACTTTATTTATCTTTGCGGGTAATTCTTAAGCTTTGCTTAAGCTTAACGTGCAAAAATGATGATCAAGTTTTTATACCGGATAGCAACCAGTGCTGGTATGACATTATAAAGAAAGCAGGAGTAAAGATACAATGGACCATAGCCAGTTAAAACCCACATTCGATTTACTGCCAGGGATCTGGTGTATAGTCGATGCCAGTTCGCGTTATCTTTATTACAATCAAGCTTATGCAGTGTTAGTGGGTGTATCGGATAAACCGATTGGTTTTTTATACGGTAAAACCGTTGCTGATATGCATTGTCGCGCGGCGGAGTGTGCGCCGATTTTTTGGCAGGAAGATGCTTTGGTTAAATCCAGCAAAAAAATGGTGCGGGTCCTGAATACGATTCAAATGGCCGATGGTTTGTGGAAAGTTTTACAAATTGATAAACAACCTATTCTCAATGCGGCGGGTGAAGTTGAAGCGATTATATTTCATTTGATTGATCAATCGGCTAATCATATGTTGGACTTGGCGTTAAGCATTGCCAAAGAAACTCCTCTGGATAAGTCAGCGTCTAATGGCATCCTGGTCAACATTAGCGGCACGGATGAAAGAATAGAATTAAAACCGAAAGAATCCGAATGCTTATTTTATTTAAGCCGGGGTTTTTCCTATAAAGAAATTGCCAAAGTGCAAAGCATCACTTATCGCACGGTAGTCGATCATATTGAACGATTAAAATTGAAATTTAATGCTGCGACCACCGCGGACTTGATTAGTAAAGCATTAGCCACGGGTTATCCCGGCTCCGTTCCGCAACGTTTCTTCAATCAGCAAATTTCCATCATTCTCGCTTAAACCGTAAAAGATTGACGGCTAAAATACCTGGTAAATCAAGAAAACCATAAAATACTTCCGGTCATAAATTATTTTGCTTCTTTTACACTTTCCCTCACACAAACATTTGAGAGAGAGGTGTAACATGGGTCACGGTAGTTTTAGATCGGATGATTGGGATACATTTAGAAGTGTTAATTCAATCGATACACTCAGTATTGAAGAAACATTTAGACCTAGCATAAGTACGGATTTTGATCCAAGTATTATTAAAAAACTCAGAGAATCCTGCGAAACATCTGACAAACCCAAAGTCACGCCGATTATTATTGCGCTTGATGTAACAGGCTCCATGGGGAAAATTCCAGATTCATTGATTAAAGGCGGTCTGGGTAAACTCATGGCGAGTATTTTAGCGCGCGCTTCCATTCCTAATCCACATGTTATGTTTATGGCAATTGGGGATGTTAACTGTGATAGTGCACCCCTACAGGTTACGCAATTTGAAGCGGATATTAGAATTGCTAATCAGTTAAAAGATTTATATCTGGAAGGGGGCGGCGGTGGTAATGGTTCGGAAAGTTACCCACTGGCATGGTATTTTGCCGCGACTCGCACCAAACTGGATTCTTTTAATAATCGTGGCGAAAAAGGCATTTTGTTTACTATCGGTGATGATGATGTACCGTTAAAAATAAATGCGAGTCATATCCGTCGATTCCTTGGTGAACCAGATGCACGCGACGTAGTAACGAGAGATATCCTTAGTAAAGTGCAAAAAACTTATGATGTCTTTCACTTAGGTATTAAGCAAGGCAACTCTTATACTCCAACGGTACAAAGTAGCTGGGCTAATTTGTTAGGTGAGCGTCTGATTACCGTGCAGGATTACTCTAAAGTTGATGAAATTATTGTTTCTACTATTGATTCGCTAATAGCACAACGTCAAAAGCTGCAAGACAATATACGCAACCACATGGCAAGCCGTGTTGCGGTTTTATCCGGCCGTTCACAAGTTGCTGCCCCTGTTCCTATGCAAATCGATGGAGACGCTCTGCCCCCTTCTTACACTCAAGCTACCGGTATTGCTGTTAGGAGAGGCAGTCGATGAAAGCATATGTCGTCATAGGCGCCGCTTTTGGTGATGAAGGTAAAGGTTTGATGACCGATTATCTGGCGGCAAAACATGATGGCAAGGCCTTGGTGGTGCGCTTCAATGGAGGCGCACAAGCCGGGCATACGGTACATACGCCGCTAAACCAGCGTCATGTATTCAAACATTTTGGTAGTGGTAGTTTAGTGGGAAGCGCTACCTATTTAAGTGAATTTTTTATTTGTAATCCGATTTTATTTCGTGATGAATTCCAGCAATTAGTAAATTTAAATTTGCAACCTAAAGTATTTGTTAATCCTGATGCAGTGGTAACTACGCCTTATGACATGATGATTAATCAAATTCTGGAAGAATTTAGAAATGCCAAACGGCATGGTAGTTGTGGTGTTGGTATTAATGAAACGGTAGAACGGAATTTAATTGCCGAATTTTCCATCAGAGTACATGAATTATTTGATAGGAAGAAATTAATTGAAAAGTTACTGCTGATTCAACAAAGCTGGGTTAAGTGTCGGTTGGCGGCATTAGGCATCCATGAAATTTCTGCGATATGGCAAGAACGTTTGTCCTCTGCGGGTATTATGAATTATTTTCTCAATTACGTAGATTTTTTTATTGATAACTGTGCTGTTAGGGATAATCAAATTTTAAAAAAATTCCCTGCCATTATATTTGAAGGTGCGCAGGGGTTATTATTAGATGAAGTAAAAGGATTTTTCCCGCATGTCACGCGTTCAGCTACTGGGTTAAAAAATGTTTTAAGCATTGCTGAGACGGTAGGAATATCCACCTTGGAAGTATTCTACATGACCCGAGCTTATTTAACCCGCCACGGCAGTGGCCCATTGCCTTTTGAATTAAACACCCTGCCCTATCCGGCTATTATTGATAAAACCAATGTGACGAATATGTATCAAGGCGCCTTACGTTTCGCGTGGCTGAATTTCGATTTGTTGGAGCAAGCGATTTTTTCAGATTTAATCGACGCGGAAAACAGGATTTCTGTTCAACCTAATCTGGTAGTGACTTGCATGGACCAACTGGCTCCTGAAGTTCAATTTATCAAAGAAGAGAAACTAATAAAAATATCAAAAAGCCAGTTACTCGAAGAAATTCAAAAGTTTTTCCCCGGATTTTTAGTGTGGTATAGTAGCGGCTCAACACGAGATACAATCAAAGAAAGTAAACTGGAGAGAATAAATATCTCTCTTGCAGTTTAAATAGCAATCCAATATTCAAGTCCTCTCTGAAAATTTCCTAAAAATCAACCAGTTACGCATCACATACTTGATACCAATAAAAAATAATCCCGATCGGGATGATTAATCTTTTAAATCCCCTTTTACCTTATAAACATCCCGATCGGGTTGATTTAATCGGAAAATAGCTTATACTGATAGAAACATCCCGATCAGGACGATTTTATGAGTATCAAAATTACTAATACCAATGCTTTTGGCAAGCTTATTCATGAAAGAAGAAAGAAATTAAAATTAACACAAGCTGATCTTGCTGCGGCTTCAGGTATAGGTGAACGGTTTGTGCGAGAACTGGAAAAAGGTAAACCAAGCTGCCAGTTAGAAAAAGCGTTGTTAGTAGCACAAATGTTAGGGATTAAGTTTGAAGCGACTGTACCATCAACCGATAGCGAGTAAATAACATGGATAAAAAACAACTTTCTATAAGGCTCAATGGAGAACCAGAGGGAATACTTGAGCA
>JAZKAT010000027.1:0-1973 GCA_040389045.1 Pseudomonadota bacterium
AATCGCGCCGTTATTCCTGATTTTCGGCGGCTAATAAATATAAGAATTGACCTAGTAACACACCTTATGGTAAAACGTAATCAATGGAACTGATATTTTTAACCCTTTTCCTCTGTAAATATCCAAAAGTGTATAAACATCGACACTTCTTCCTCATTTACTACTCATTTACTCTGTAACGTGTATTATCATATGCAGGAGGAGAGGGAGGGATAGCCGCTTATAGTATAATATAAGAACGAAGGATAGAGGTTAATATATTAGTACAGTACAAGAACAAAGAAACAGGGTAACAAAGAATTATTAAGAAAAAATTTCACATTTCCGCGCCGCGCCTGTAACACTTTATATGAAATCCGCTTTTTACATCCCCGAGAACCTGCCCCCGCTCGCCGACAGCCCCGCGTTAGCCGAGAAATTCCATTATATTTTGGATATGCTCTACTTGCGCCGCACTTTAGGCCGTTACGACGCGACGGATTATCTTGGAATCCACCTTGCGACCTTGCAAAAGATAATCTCCGCGCGCCGGGCCAAGCCTTGCCTTGCCAGCCTTGTTACTTTGGGGGTCTTGGAATGCGATAACGAATGGCATAAGGGCGGGAAATCCACGGGATACCGCTTTGCCGAGCCGTTTCGCGAAGCGAAATTTCGCAAGGTCGCGCCCGTATCGCCTCAATTAGCCGCCCAAATCGAGATTTGCCGCGCAGAGGCTAACGAGAAAGTCATTGCGGGCGATGCGGCACTTACTCGCGTCAAAGAAACCGTCGAAAAAATTAAATTCGAGCCCGCTGTGCGCGATTACCTTGCGTCATTACCAGACGACGACAAAAAGGCATCCCGCAGAACGGCAATTGATAACTTTGGCGGCGATGGATTATTTTTTCGCCGCGATAAATCGGGCGGGCGCTTTTATCATAATTTCGTAACCATCGCGCGCGACTTGCGCCAGTTCGCCCGCTTGGATGGCCAGCAACTTTACCAAGTCGATATATCCGCGTGCCATCCGGGCTTGCTCGCGGTGCTTTATGACGACGCCCCGACGCCAGAACTCCAAGCCGAGAAAGCTAAATACGTTTCAGCGATGCAATCGGGTTTTTATGAATTTCTCGCCGCCCGGATGACGACGCAAACAGACCTGACAGACAACGCGGTTCGCGACGCCTTTAAAAAATCAGTAATGAAAGATTACATATTTTGTTCTACCGCGAAAAAGTCCGACGTAAGACAGGCGTTTGAGAAAGCCTTTCCATTGCTCGCGGCCCTTATATTCGAGGGCAAAGGCGCGGAGAAAGGGATTTACAAAAAACACAAGCGCAAGATAGCAATCCGATTGCAGAAACTTGAAGCTGATATGATTTTTTCCGCTGTCATCCCGCGACTAATCGCGCGGTATCCCGACATTCCTGTTGTTAGTATGCACGATGCCGTTATTTCAACGCTCGAATACGTCCCCGCGATTCGAGAGGAAATGGAGCGCGCGTTTGTCGAGCGCGTCGGATTTACGCCCAAGGTGAAAACGTCACGAGTCTAAGGCTAAACTTTGTAATCTTATTTCTTTTAATGATTTCTTTGATAGTTTTTGTCTGCACCAACCCGCGCCGCGAACGTTCTCAACTCCGTATTTTTTCATGCAGCTTAAAGTTAAATAGCGTTCTGTGTTTTTGTTGGTTGACTCGAATATATCAATTATCTTAATCGGCTTATGTAGCCTAGTCCACATAGCGCCGCCCACGCCTCCGTAGCGGTTGCGTCCGCCCCAATGTTCAAGAAATCTGATTAGATAATCTTTCGTTTGCCCAACGTAATACTTACCGCCTTCTAATTCTAAAATATAAACATACTTTCATTATGGTTCTTTTTTAGACGATTCTAAAGTTTAGTTTGTTACCCTTCGCGAACTCGCCGCAAAAGATTTCTTAAAATATAATTTCATACGGCAATCAGGATTTGCTCTTTCTGTTTGACTGCCC
>JAZKAT010000028.1:0-12319 GCA_040389045.1 Pseudomonadota bacterium
GCATTGCTTAACGTAACATAATCTTCAACCGATAATTGCTCCGGTCGTAACTTGGGATCAATGGTCAAGCGTTGCCAATCTTCATCCGTAATTAATTTCTTCAGACAATTGCGTAAAGTTTTGCGTCGTTGCCCGAAAGCTTGTTTTACCAGATTGTAAAAAAACAGATAATTCTTGGCAACGAACGGTACGGTTTGATAAGGCACTATGCGCACAATGCTGGAGTTCACTTTGGGCGGCGGATAAAATGCTTCCGGCGGTACATCGAATAAAGCGTAAACCTGGCAGTGATATTGCACCATAATACTTAAACGACCGTAATCTTTGTTACCTTTTTCTGCTGCCAGTCTATCCACCACTTCTTTTTGCAACATGAAATGCATGTCACTGATACGCGCCGCGAATTCCAGTAAATGAAAAATTAATGGCGTGGAAATGTTATAAGGCAGGTTGCCAATGACGCGCAGTGTTTCGGTGTTTTTGGCCAGCGCGCCAAAATCAAATTTCAAGGCGTCTGCTTCGTGAATTACCAGCGTCCCGCAATCTTGCGAGCGGGCGCGCAGTGTTGGGATCAAGTCACGGTCCAATTCAACCACTTCCAGCAGGCCCGTTTTACGCAACACTGGTAAAGTCAACGCGCCCTGTCCGGGGCCGATTTCAACTAAATGCTGTCCCACTTGCGGCGCAATGACTTCAATTAAACGTTGAATGACTTGATCATCTTGTAAAAAATGCTGACCAAAGCGTTTACGTGGCTGGTGCATGTCAGCTGCTTTGGGTCAAAGCGGTATGCGCGGGACGAAAGCCTAAGTCTGCAGCGCGCTGAAACCATTGCGTCGCCTCGGCTTTATCCACCGGTGTGCCCATGCCATTTGCATACATCAAGCCAAGGTTATATTGCGCGGAAGGCAGGTTTTGATTAGCGGCAGCCTGATACCAATGTAACGCGGTCGCATAATCACGCGGCACGCCTTTGCCCGCGGCATACATATAACCCAATTCATTTTGCGCATAACGGTTGCCTTGACCAGCGGCTTTTTGAAACCATTGTAATGCTTGACCATAATCCTGTTGGGTACCCTGTCCTAATAGATAACGCACGCCTAAACTATTTTGCGCGTCGGAATTACCTTGTTGCGCGGCCCGTTCAAACCAGCTCGCGGCCGCGTTGTAATTCTGGGTAACACCACGTCCGGCGCGATACATATAACCTAGCGCATATTGCGCTTTCACCGAACCGCGGCGCGCCGCTTCAGAATAATAAATCACCGCTTCATGATCATCACGCTTTACCCCATTCGTGCCTTTCGCATAATGGTTACCCGTTTGATAGAGTTGTTCCGCAGACAATGAGGAACCCGCTAATTCCTGGCTGCTGTCTATGCTGTCGTAATCTTGTTGTGTCGTTGTCACGTGAGAACAGCTGGTAACCAGCAAGCATAAACTAAGCAGGGTCAATTTTTTAAAGTTCATTAGGTGTTTCCTGTAAAAAGTATAAGTTTATGTAGTGGGTTGCCAGGCGGGAATAGCCTGACCGTTAAAAATTTCTTTCGCCGCTTTTAATACTTCGGCAGATTGTATCGCGGCCACCAACTGTTTGATCTTTGGATCATTCGCGTCAGCCACGCGGACGACAATAATGTTGGCATAAGGTGAATTACTGTCTTCAAGCGCAATGGCATCCTGAGAGGGTGATAAGCCAGCCGGAATCGCATAATTGGAATTAATGACTGCCAGTTCAACATCAGCCAGTGAACGCGCTAATTGCGCCGCGTCTAATTCTTTAAATTTAAGACCTTTAGGATTGTCTTTAATGTTATTGGGTGTCGCATAAAGATCCGTCGGGTCTTGCAGGCTAATCAAGTTGGCTCTTTGCAATAACAGCAAAGCACGGCCTTCATTGCTGGGATCATTAGGTATAGCAACTAAGGCACCTTGAGGAAGTTCAGCAAGAGTTTTTACTTTTTTGGAATAAATACCCATAGGAAACACAAACGTTTTACCCACCGCGATTAAGCGATAATGCCGGTCTTGAATTTGTTTGTTTAAATACGGTTGATGTTGAAACATGTTTGCATTGATGCTGCCATCATTCAACGCGGTATTGGGTTCAACGTAATCGGTGAATTCAACAATATCAATGTTAAGACCATATTTATCTTTGGCGACTTGCTTGGCCACTTCCATCAATTGACTGTCAGGGCCCGCGATAGTACCGACCTTAAGTTCGTTTTTTACTTCATGTTGACCGCAGGCAGTGAGTAAAATTGCGCAAACCAGCAACCCTATTTTTTTAATATTTATCATATATGATGCTCATCGTTAGGAAAGCTTAGTATAAGCTAATTTTTAAAGTGCGAAAACTTTTTTACTAGTGCTTCACCGCCCCATTGCACCATCTGGACTAACACTATCATAATCACAATGGTTTCAATCATGACGGCTACATCAAAACGTTGATAACCATAGCGAATGGCAACATCACCAAGGCCGCCACCGCCCACCGCCCCCGCCATGGCGGAATAACCAATCAGGCTGACAATGGTGAGCGTCAAGCCATTTATAATGTTAGGCCATGCCTCCGGGAGTAATACCTTGCGGATAATTTGCAGTGGGGTCGCGCCCATGGCGGTGGCGGCTTCAATCAGGCCGGCGTTGATCTCTACCAGAGCGTTTTCAACGATACGAGCAATGAAGGGCATGGCGGCCAGCGCCAGCGGAACAATAGCTGCATTGGTGCCAATTGAAGTACCTACCAGTAAGCGGGTGAAAGGTATAACGGCAATCATTAAAATGATAAATGGAATGGAACGGGTAACGTTTACGATCGCGGCCAGGGTTTGATGCAGCCAGGGTTTATCATAAATATTTTGGCGCCGCGTGATATAAAGCAGTACGCCAGTTGGCAAGCCAACCAGCGTCGCGATAATGCTGGCTACTGCAACCATGTATAAGGTTTGCAGTGTTGCTTCAAGCAAAAGTGATAAGAGAGTTTGGGACATGACCAATTACCTCGATGTTAACGCCTATTTCTTTTAAGTATTCCATGCCGGCTTGTAATTTTTCTGGCGTGCCATCCAGGGCGACTACCAGGATGCCAGTGGCATGGTTTTTAATGTATTCCAGATTTCCTTGTAGAATGTTGACCCGTAAACCAAATTGATTAATCAATTGCGCGATAATCGGTTGGTTCGCGGTATCGGGCATAAACCACAAGCGTACTAGCGGATGCGTGTCGGCTTGTGGTGTTAACAAAATATGTTGTTGAATAGTGGGCGATAATTTCACGTGCATGGCGGAAAAGATAAATTTTTTCGCGGTCTCGGTTTTTGGATAAGCAAAAAATTCACCGACTTCATTTTCTTCAATTAACTGGCCTTTTTCCAGTATGCCCACGCGGTCGCAGCAATTTTTAATGACTGACATTTCATGCGTGATCAGTAAAATGGTAAGTTGCAATTGATCACGGATATTTTTGAGTAATTGTAAAATACTGTTAGTGGTTTCCGGGTCCAGCGCGGATGTGGCTTCATCACATAATAACACGGTGGGTTGGGAAGATAAGGCACGGGCAATTGCCACCCGCTGTTTTTGCCCACCGCTTAACTGGGCGGGATAATTATTTTTCTTGGCGGTCAGTCCCGTCAGTTCGAGTAAAGGTAAAATAATTTTATCTATTTCTGCACGTTTATACTTGGCAAGCTCAAGCGGGAAAGCAATATTTTCATAAACAGTACGGGTAGACAGCAAATTGAAATGCTGGAAAATCATCCCAATTTTACGTCGCGCCTGGCGCAGTTGGTGGGCATCAAGTGTCAGTAACTCAGCGCCATTCACCAGTACTTGACCGCTAGTGGGGCGTTCTAATAAATTGACGCAGCGAATCAGCGTACTTTTGCCGGCGCCGCTTTTGCCGATGATGCCAAAAATTTCTCCCGGCAGTACATGCAGATTGATGTCATGTAGTGCTATAATTGCACCCTGCTTGGTGGTATAATTTTTGCTTAAATGCCGCAATATAATCATAATGTATTCGTATATCCGTTTGTATTGGCCTGTTTTTCCCCTGAGTGGATTTGGCTGGGGGGAACTATATGCGACAACGCCGAAAAATTATAGAGGAATAATTCTGTGATATCACCGTTATTAACGGATTTGTATCAATTAACGATGGCTTATGGCTATTGGAAATTGAATATCCATGATAGGGAAGCGGTTTTTCAGTTAATTTTTCGTAAAAACCCGTTTAAGGGCAATTATGCGGTAGCGTGCGGTCTGGCGATATTAATCGATTTCTTAAAAAATTGGCGGTTTTCAACGGCTGATCTTGAGTATTTGCAAAGCTTGCGCACACCCAATGGCGCTGCCTTATTTCCAGCCGATTTTTTAGCTTATTTACGGGATTTGCGTTTTAGTTGTGATATTGATGCGATACCGGAAGGCACGGTAGTGTTCCCACATGAACCGTTAGTGCGTATCAAGGGGCCTTTGTTACAAGGCCAGTTAATTGAATCAACCTTATTAAATATTATTAATTTCCAAACGCTGATCGCCACCAAAGCGGCACGCGTTTGTCAGGCGGCGGGCGGTGAATCGGTGCTGGAATTTGGTTTGCGGCGCGCGCAGGGGCCGGATGGCGCATTGTCCGCGAGCCGGGCGGCGTATGTAGGCGGGTGTGAAGCCACTTCCAATGTATTAGCTGGCCAGCTTTATGATATTCCGGTGCGCGGTACGCACGCGCATAGCTGGGTGACAGCATTTCCAGATGAAATGACGGCGTTTGCGGCTTACGCCAGTATTATGCCGAATAATTGTGTATTGCTGGTGGATACTTATGACACGTTGACGGGTGTGCAACATGCGATTGAAATCGGTAGACAATTACGCCAGCAAGGTTCGGAGTTAATGGGTATTCGTTTGGATTCAGGCGATATGGCGGCGTTAAGTATTGCGGCGCGCGCTATGTTGGATGAAGCGGGTTTTGCTGAGACGAAGATTGTGGCGAGTAATAGTCTGGATGAATATGTGATTCGTGATTTACGTAAACAGGGCGCGTGTATTTCCGTGTGGGGTGTCGGTACGAATTTAGCGACGGCTTATGATCATCCGGCGCTGGATGGCGTTTATAAATTAACGGCGTTGCGTGATGAACAAGGCAAGTGGCAATATAAATTAAAGCTGTCGGAGCAAGTGGTAAAAATTTCCAATCCCGGCATTTATCAAGTCAGACGTTTTTTTGTTGATGAGCAGCAAGTCATGGATATTTTGTATGATGTGGAGTTAGGTATTCCAGAGTCGCCAGCATTAGTGATGATGGATGATCCGGAGCAAAAAACCAAGTTGACGAATTATGATGCGAGTGTGGATTTGTTGCAGCCGGTGTTTGCTAAAGGCAAATTAGTTTACCGCGATGAATCTATTCATGAGATTCGTGAGCGTGCGTGTCAACAGGTAAAACAATTTGTGCAAGCGTTTCCAACGGCGGCTTATCCGGTAGGCTTGGAAAAAAATCTATATGAGTTGAAGCAACGGTTAGTTGAAGAATTATCAGCAGCTAACCCCAGTTAATCTTTTGTGTGTGAGTTTTTTGTATGATTGAAACTGAATTTCCATTGCGTCATATCCGTAGTTTTGTGCGCAGAGATGGTCGCATGACTGAGGCGCAACGGCGGGTGTTAGTTGAGCTGTGGCCGCAGTATGGTTTGTCGCTTGAGTCGGGTTTAATTGATTTTGGCAAAACTTTTTTACGTGACGCGCCGCGCATTCTTGAAATTGGTTTTGGTTCCGGCGCTTCGTTGCTGGCGTTTGCGAAAGCGAACCCGGCAGCTGATTTTATTGGTATTGAGATGTATCAGCCGGGGGTGGGTAGTTTATTGTTGGGTATTGAATCGGAAGAGTTAACCAATATTCGAGTTTATTATGCGGATGCGGTGGAAGTCATTGAAAATTGCCTGCCAGCAGCCAGTCTGGATAGCGTGCAAATATTTTTCCCCGACCCATGGCCGAAGCGCCGCCATCACAAGCGACGCTTGATTCAAGAAGATTTTGTGAAGTTGATTGTTAGCAAGCTGAAGCCACAAGGAATTTTTCATTTAGCTACTGATTGGGAACATTATGCAGCGCAGATGATGGAAGTTTTGTCGGGGTCTGAAGACTTGTTGAATTTAGCAGGCCAGGGAGAGTTTGCGCAGCGTTCCAGTCAGCGGCCTATTGTGACTAAATTTGAAGGACGCGGTACGCGTAGTGGTAGACGCATCTGGGAGTTGAATTTCGCGCGTTGTTAAAATGTTACCGTATTCCGCTGCGTTATACACGGGCTACGATCTGGCACAGAAAAAATTTTTAATTTCAGGACAATGCAGTAAGCCATTTTTTACACACTTGCAAATTACATTTTCACTGGACTTTCGCTGCCCCCCTCTCTATCCTAAATCGTAGCTTTAACACCGAAAGGGACTTCGTCAGGATGTTCATAAAATTAAAACAAATTGCCACCGCTGCGGTAATTTTAATGCTATCAGGCTATTGTTATGCTATCGGTCCAGGCTGGTATTTTGGTCTTGGCGCGGGCACGACAGATGTCCATGCAAAAACCTTCACATTTAATAATCCCGGTGGCGATCCACCCACCCTTGATATTTCACCCAGCACCACCGGAATCGGGGAGCGCCTGTTTTTTGGTTACCACATCAATCCCTATGCTGGATTGGAATTTGGTTTCGAGCATTATGGTAACGCCACCTATAAGCTGCCCAACGGATTTGAAGTTTCCTGTAATGATCCCTCCATTCGCGAAAATGGATTTGATATGGAAGGCGTGGCTTCACTGCCATTGGTAAAATCAGGGTTTTCCGTGTTTGCCAAATTGGGCATGGCGGTTATGTATGCAGGCTCCTCAGGTTCACTAGAAGGAGATAAAACCCTTGATCCATGCGGCAGTGGCACCAGCTCAAAAGCCGCGGCACGACCATTATATGGCGTGGGGGTTTCTTACGACTTAACCCAAAACTGGGTGACCGATATTTCGTTTACCCGCGTCAATGGTGGCGGCAATATTCAAACCGCCGATATGATCGCATTAAGTTTCTCATACCATATCGTTGACGAATATTGCGGACAATTCCTGTGTTAATTAAACAATATTATCGCCTACGCAAATTTGGCTGAAACCATAACCCATCTTTTGTAATCCTTCAATAATACGGGGTAAGGCCGCTACGGTTTGTTCGCGGTTGCTGAAACCATCGTGCATCAGAAAAACCTGGCCCGAACGCGCATTTTTTAAAACCCAACTGACAATTTTATCCACCCCAGGCCTATCATAATCAAAAGAATTAAAACCCATAGGCAGCGGCACTACACCGTGTGAACGAATCACTTCACGCACATGCGAATTAGAAGCACCGAAAGGATAACGCAGACAGGCAGGGGTTTTGCCAGTGATATTGTAGATAATCTCTTGCGGCTGTTTTACTTCCCGCTGCAATTGCTCTTCACTCACCTTGGTAAGCATAGGGTGAGTTAACGAATGACTATTAACGGCATGGCCATCGGCAAGAACGCGCTTCACCATGTCAGGATGGTTTTTAGCATTGTAGCCAACCATGAAAAAAGTCGCCTTGATATGGTATTTTTTAAGGATAGCGAGAATTTGCGGGGTATATTCTTCAGTAGGGCCATCATCAAAAGTTAACGCCACCGTACCTTTTGAGGCAACTTTGTGAACATCGTTGTCGGTGAGCGCCAACGCGATCCAGGGTAACAGGCTGCAGCAGGCCAGCAGTAACAATTTTTTGAAGATCATATAAAATCCTTTTTATTAAACATACTCAAATATAGAGTATCATATAACTCAATAAACCTAGGCCATCTCGAAATGTTAGATCTGTGGTTACAATTAGTTTTCATGCTGGTACTCATCTTAATTGCCGCGCAATTATTTACGAATGCGCTTGAATTTTTTGGTCATTACATTGGTATTTCCGCGGGTGTGACCGGGTCTATTTTCGCTGCGATTGCCACCGCTTTGCCGGAAACCATGGTGCCAGTGCTGGCTATTGTCGCTGGGACTGCCAATAAAACAGTAAACCAGGAAGTCGGCGTGGGCGCCATTCTAGGCGCGCCATTAATGTTGTCTACACTGTCCACGGTATTGATGGCATTGTCAGTGATAAAAATGCGCGGCGTCAAAGGCAGAATCAACCCAGAAAAATCAGGTTTTAAACGCGATTTGAATTTCTTTTTGTTCGCATTCTTTCTGGCGGCTGCCGCCATGTATGTGCCAATTCAACCCGTGATCTGGCGCGCTGGCATAAGCGTAATTTTAATTTTAGTGTATGTCTTATATTTGTTTTGCACTTTTAAAGCATCAAAAAATTTAGTGCAGCAAGGATTTGGTGTTCAACCCGATGAACCCTTATATCTGACCCGCTTAGGTATGAAAGCCAATTCTTTCAGTGTCGCCTTGCAGTTAATACTGGCGCTGGGATTACTGTTAGGGGGTGCGGAAGGATTTATTCACGGAGTGGAAGAAGTTTCAAAAGCGTTAGGCATCTCCGTTTTAGTCTTATCATTATTAATTATCCCTATCGCCACTGAATTGCCGGAAAAAGTTAACAGCATCATGTGGGTGCGCAAAGGTAAAGACACCTTAGGTTTTGGCAATATTTCCGGCGCCATGGTTTTTCAAGGCACTTTATTGCCCGCACTGGGAATTTTACTGACGCCCTGGGAACCCACCAGAGAAGTTGAAACAGGAATTTATATTACCTTTCTGGCCGCAATGTGGTTACGACTTAATATTACCAATAAAGGCATTAGCATCCTCGCGTTACTAGTCAACGGCGGTTTTTATTTATTGTATTTGGGAATAACATTCTTGTAATCGCTTTCACCTCTCTCTTTGTAGGAAAGGTCGGCGCCTCAATAGTCATGACTTAATTCCCTCTCCCCTTGTGGGAGAGGGTGGCGCCGAAGGCGATGGGTGAGGGGCGACGGGTGTTTTTAACCTAAACCTGATGCGAATTCAAATAAGCTGAAGTACGCAACCAGCGTGGATCAGGATAATATGCAACAACCACGGTATTGTTTTTAATAGTATTAATCAGCGAGTGCGAAACATTCCGGTCTACCGCAAAACATCCCCAGCTACGACCCAGACGACCCAAGCCTCTAGTCGAATTTGGATTCGCATAATCAGCGCCATGAAATACGATCGCGCGGCTCATCGCATTATCATTAAAACCGTGCTCAAGACCTTGTACCCGCAATGAATAACCGTTATGGCCATCATAAGTACCCTCGGTCACAAACACACCGAGACTGGATTTCAAACTGCGCGCGCTATTGGAAAATGATGCTGAATTCAAGTCACCACTATTTTTGCCGTGTGCAACCCAGGTATTAAATAAAATGGAATTATCTTTTAAGTCCACTACCCACAAACGTTTTTCCGTCGAGGGTTTTGAATAATCCACAATAGTTAATAACTGCTGATTATCATAGCCTTTGTGACGCGCGTTTTGATACGCGGTTAAACTCGAACGTAAAACTTTTTCATCAAGATTATCCGCTTTGCTATGCAAAATCCGGGTTTCCTGATCTACCCAATTATCCGAACCTATCGCCGATGTGACGGGCACGATTCTGACAAAAGAATTGAATGGTCCAAAACCAACAATACTAAAAAAAGCTAATACGAATAAAAAATTTCTTAATTTCATGGCAATACATCTCGCTTGTTTTGAGTTGTTTTCGAAAATTATTTAAAGTTATTTATAGTTATGAAGTTACACTGAGTAACAAATTGTGCTGATCATTAATGAAGCAGGTGTTGACGTTATGCGAGGGCCATCATAGACATTGTCTGGGTATATGTCAACCATAAAGCACAATTAAAGAACATAATTTGCGCAGAAATGTTTTTTTAAAAGTACATTCAACGTAGTTGCACTGCGCTTCTGGAGTAAAGTTTTTCTGCCAAGCGTCCCCCAATCTTCTTCGAAAATATTTAATGCAGTCAAAAGCGGAATATTTTACGGAAGTGTTATAAAAACAAAGCAGTTAAATCATTCAAAAAACGCTGGCCCAAATCAGTTGGGCATAAGCAATCGGGATTATCAGTAAGTAATTTTTTATTTTTTGCTATATCCACGGCGGGTTGTAAACTCTCGGCAGATAAACCAGTACGCTCATAAAATAATGGTAACGACACACCTTTAGATAAACGTAGCGCGTTTAACATAAATTCAAAAACAGTTTCCTGCGGCGTCAAGATTTTTTGTTCCGCGGTAAATTTTTTATTCGGATCAAGATAATCTTTCGGTTGTTTCATTTGCCAGTGACGAGTAATTTGTTGTTGGTCCATGCAAGTAATTTTACTATGACTGCCCGCGCCAATTCCCAGATAATCGCCAAATTCCCAATAATTTAAATTGTGCGTGCACTCATGATCAATTTTACTATACGCCGAAACTTCATATTGGTTCAAACCCGCTGCAGCTAAAAAATTTTTCCCCTGGTCTTGAATATCATACAACACATCTTCAGTAGGTAATGTTGGTGGCTGGGAATGAAAAACCGTATTGGGTTCAATCGTTAATTGATACCAGGAAACATGCGGCGGTGAAAAGCCCAGGCCATCGCGCAAATCCGCCAGGGCCTCAGCTACTGTTTGATTCGGTAAACCATGCATGAAATCAAGATTAAAATTTTCAAAGCCCGCCCTTAACGCTAACTCAATAGCGCGTAACGCATGGTCACGATTATGAATCCGGCCTAACGTAGATAGTTTTTCATTTTGTAAACTCTGAATACCTAACGACAGGCGGTTGACCCCTGCCCGTCTAAATCCCGCAAAACGCGCTTCATCAATTGCACCAGGGTTAGCTTCCAGCGTAATTTCCATCGCCGAGTTAAAAGGCAATCGCGTATTAATACCCGTTAAAATGGCTGCTATGCTTTTTTCTGAAAATAAGCTAGGCGTGCCCCCACCAAAAAAAATGCTGACCAGACGCCGACCCCAAATGCGCGGCAATTGTTCCTCAAAGTCGCGTAGCAATGCAGCAACATATAACTCTTCCGGCAGCGTGTCCTTTACCGCATGCGAATTAAAGTCGCAGTACGGGCACTTGCGCACACACCAGGGCAGATGGATATAAAGACTGAGCGGTATAGGAGCGGTAAATTTTTGCATGGCTGCGAGTATCGTTGCTAGCAAGAAAATTGTCAATATTTGCATACGAAAAGCCAGCAATGAAGAAATTCGGTACGGAAACATACTGCATTGCTTGGCCTTTACAGCGTTTTCTTCTACAATGTCACCCAATAACTAACCAGGAGTTTTATACATGAAAAAGCGGGTGAAAATTGCCGTCACTGGCGCTGCGGGGCAAATCGGTTATGCACTGATATTTAGAATTGCTTCCGGCCAAATGCTCGGCCCCGACACAGAAATCGAATTGCAATTGCTGGAATTAGAGCAAGCGCTGCCCTCATTAAAAGGTGTAGCGATGGAGTTAGAAGACTGCGCATTTCCCTTATTAAAAAATGTCGTGTGCACCTCTGATGTCAATACCGCCATGCGCGATATCAACTGGGCCATGCTGGTTGGCGCAGTGCCACGCAAAGAAGGGATGGAACGCTCCGACTTGTTAAAAATTAATGGCAAGATTTTCACAACTCAAGGCAAAGCCATCAATGACAACGCCGCCGATGACGTACGTGTACTGGTGGTAGGCAATCCATGCAACACCAATTGTTTAATTGCCATGAATAACGCGCCTGACGTACCGACTGATCGTTTTTACGCGATGACAGCGCTAGATGAATTACGCGCGCGCTCGCAGCTTGCCATCAAAGCCAGAGTCGATGTGACCGCCGTGACTGAAATGACTATTTGGGGCAATCACTCCGCTACCCAATATCCCGATTTCTATCACGCAAAAATTAACGGCAAACCCACACCGGATGTTATTACCGACTTAAACTGGTTACAGAATGATTTCATTTCTATCGTGCAAAAACGCGGCGCCGAAGTTATCAAAGTTCGCGGCGCATCTTCAGCCGCTTCCGCGGCAAACGCAGCGCTCAGCACCGTTTACCATTTAAGCCATGACACTGTTCCAGGCGAAAGTTTTTCCGTAGGCCGTTGCTCTCAAGGTGAATATGGTGTGGATGAAGGCTTGATTTTCTCCGTACCCTGCCGCACCGAAGGCGGTAAATTGAAAGTGGTTACCGGTATTAAACAAAATGAATTCGGCCAAAAGAAAATTGAAATAACGCTAGACGAATTACGCAAAGAACGCGAAGCGGTGCAGGA
>JAZKAT010000029.1:0-16676 GCA_040389045.1 Pseudomonadota bacterium
TACCCAAAATATTGCTGCGATCGCTAAAGGTGATATTGAGATTATTCAAAATATCTACAGTTTACGGTAAGATAGGTGTTATCTATATTAAGAACTATAGGATTATATTTATCTTTAGGGAAGTTCTGTTTACGAGCAATAAGAGCATCAACAATTTTTTCAAAGCCTTTATCTTTTAAATTGGTTCCATTAAAGCTTAACTGTCGTACAGAAGTATTCACCAATAACGCTTTTGCAATTTCATCTGCAAAATCATTACTAATAGGTTCAGCAGAGAAATCGGCTGTCATTACTTTATTACTTGTAATTTGATCTCGCGTGGTCATCATAGAATACTTGAAACCCTTACCAGTTGAAGAAGAAAACAGAGGAGAATTACACAGTACTACTGAATAATAATGCTACCAATGCCATAGGTCAAAACTACATACCGGTTCATGGGCAACGCTGGTTAGATGGTTTTATATCAAAAGATGGTGCCATGCTGGTTTCTGCTGGTATTAACAAAGAGCAAAATGCATTGAAATTTTTAAGAATTTTTTGCTTGTGAGGCAAAAATTTTAAATTATCAATTTTCGTTTTTACATTCTTTAATACATCTATTTTTTTATCTTTATCAGCAATTTCAGCTAATGCCATAGCGAACATGTCTAATTTGCCTAGGCTGCAAGCGGAAAATATTTTTATAACGATCGGGTTCAAATTAGCGTTTACTGTTACAGGCATTTTTTCATCTTCGATTACTTTAGCATCTGGAGGGCATGCAACCTTTGTCTCAATCAATTTTCTTTCATTTGCATTTTTGTTTTCAACAATGGCAATCAAACTTTCAGAACTAGAATTATTCAAAGCAATTCCTGTCTTATCCAGGAAAAGAACTTTGTCCAACGCATATTTTGAATTCAAACGTTCCAATAAATTTTCAATTAATACTTCGGGATTTGAAGTATAGCGCCACGTCCAATCTTGATAATCTTTTAATTCATTACTAGCTTGATGCGCATGTAAGTCTAATAACTCTTTTACATCTTCGCGTGATTTGGCAACAAATAATAACTCATGTCCCATCGCTGAATTAATTGCTAAACCAATCATGAAAGTATTTGATGGACATGCGTTATCAAGCTCAGTAAAGCTAGCAGCAAGAGAAATTTCACTAAAATCGCTTTCAAGAGGAATTTTTAAAATATCTCTTATAGAAAGGTCATCGAAATAAGTCCCGTCGCCTCGATAATGTTTAACCTTTTGTTCGCTTGGTAAGTCGTATTCCGGTTGATAAAGAGGAAACTCCAGGTCACCCGGTAAGTCGTCATCCATGTCATAATCATCGTCAGATGTTTCTATTTCATGGCTTAAGTATCGAGGTCTTGTAAGCATTGGTGTCTTATCAAGCAAAGTTTTACCCGGCAACTGTATGCAAAAACTCTCTGGAATCAACGTGACCGTTGTTTGATTTTGGGAGTTAACTGGTTCAATTTTAAGAGTTAAATTGTTTAAACTCTGGAAAATATAAAACTTCATTTATAAATACCTTTGAAAATATTAACTGTGCAATATATTAACAGAACATCTCATAAGGTGCAAATTATTTATAGATAATTACCTTTGAGGATAATTTCGGGATCGCCCACCTCCCATGTGGCACCTTCTGGAGCCATAGTGGTTTTCCCTCCTAGGTTAAAACTTAAGGTCTGTTTAGATTATATTTTTAATTTATGAAGAAAAGCGGGGCTGTATTGCAGCTGGTGTTTATTCGCTGAAACCCTTTCTCTCAATGCAACTGCACTCACCTCAAGCCATGCAGGTATTGCGCTTTTATCTGATGCCAACCAATGCACACTGTTTACAAAAGGCCTATCATTAAGTGATCGCGATGCATAGCATTCCAAATAAAAGACTTTTCTTTGTTAATGAAGCCCGTATGCGTTGCATACGGGCTACGATTTTATTGGTTTTGCATTCGTTGTCTTAGCCAGGGGAAGCTCTGACTTAATATTTGATCTATAGGTGAAGCGGCACCATTCCCATTAACATTGCCATTACCAAATAAACCATAAGTTTGTACTGATTGCAGTGGTATTGATTGTTGCGGCACTGTAGCTGTTGGTGAACTTGCTGGCGGGCTGCTGGAAAACAATGAATAGTAAGATTGCGAATGATATAAAGGCCTGTCAAAAGCGCCCAAAGCAAAATTAATTGATAGTTGCGCGTGCTCCGGCGCAGGGGCCGAATGAGATCGATGTAATTCAGTCGTAGTGATGGTTGGAGAGGGTGAAGGTGTTGGAGTGATCCCGCTATCCACTGAATTCGAATCAGCTAATGACTCCTGTTTGGTCTCAGACAAGCGGATTTGTGCTAGCTCTAAACGAATTGCTTCCGTCTCATCTGATCGAGTACGCTCAACTGGTGGTAGGGATTTACTTACATTGATCAAATCAGCTGATGGTAATTCTTCAGATTTAAGCTGGGTTTGTGAACTTGGTGAAAGCGAATTTACTTCAGACGTGCTCAAACTCGTTTTCACTGTATATTTTTTTCTTAGCTCTATTTCAGCTAATCTTTTACGTGCTTGCTCTCGCTGTCTAACCCGTGCAAGCCTAAGTTCCTCTTGCTTAATCCGATTTTGTCTAACCTGTTCTTGTTTAATTCGTTTTTGGTTAAGTCGCTCTTGCGTAGCCTGCTCTTGTTTAAGTAGTTCCTGTCTTTCCTGCTCCTGTTTAAGTTCCTCTAATTTAGCTAGTTCCCGCGCAGCCTGCTCTAATTTTTCTTGCTCAAATTTAGCTTTTGCCAAGCGTTTATTTTCCAATTTATCTTGCTTGGCTTTTTCTATGGCTGCCAGCCTATCCTCTTCCATCTTGGCAAGTCTTTCCTCTTCCTCTGCTTCGAGTCTGGCTTCTTCAGCTAGCATTCTATCTTCCTCCGCCTCCTTGAGTGCCCTGATTTTTGCTTCGGCCGCCTCTTTTTGTTTTTTTAATTCTGTTTTTTGATCCCGCTTATCTTTATTTTTTTCTTCTCTTTGCAATTGCGCAACTCTTTCTTTTACATACTTCAACTCCTCACTAATTGCAGTTGAGTTATTATTCATTTTTTCTAAACAGTATTCAGCTAAACTACGCTTATCTGCAACTGCTTCAGCAGCTTGCGCAGAATATTCTTTAGCTTCAACGTAAATATTACTTATTTGCGAAGATAATGTTGCGATTTCATTAATCAATTTTTGAAATTTCTTACGCGGTGGAATTCCACACTTTTTAAGATCCTGCACCTGCAAGTACATTTGTTCATCTAACTTGCGTAATGTCGCAATCAATATTTGGGTATGCTGTACATTAGCTTGATATGCTACTGTTTCAGTAGAGATTCTTATTTCTTCGTTAATGGTATTTATAACGTCAGCCGGAAGAGGCACTCCGCCTTCTAGTCTGCTTACCATCAAGTCTTGTCTAGGCGGCGTAGTAACAGTTGCCATTACTGGTGCTGCCATGACTACACTAAGCTCTTGCGCCAACATATGTAATTTGCTTTTGTCTATTCTATCCTTATCAAGTACCTGGTTGCGCATTCCATCAACTATTATCTGAAAAATATTAGCTTGACGTCGTCCGTCATCCTGGATTTTTTTCTCGTCATCAATTTTTGCAATAAAAGCATTTGCATCACGAGTAATTTCATTAAATTCTGCAATTTTCATTGACAGCCATTCTGGATCATTCGCATGTCCGAAATAATCCCAGACTGTTTCACAGAGAGCATCTTTATCTAACCAGGCTTTTTCGTAGCCGCTATAAACTATAGTGCTCTCCATCAGGGTATAGAATTCTCCCTTGTAGCTTTCTTGACTAACTCGGAGCTGACACAGTTTTTCAATTGTTGGGTCAGAAGTATGAATCATCTTGACGATACCAATATGTGACTGAGAAATTGAAGCAACATTTGTCAGGAAGTTAATGACCTTTTGTTTTTTTCTACTAGCATCTTTATCTTGTTGGGAACAAGTTTTAAAGTGTTCAAATCTCGCAGCACTTATTCCAATCATTAAAGCATCTTCACCGAAAGTATCTATGAACAATGCATCGGGAATTGTTTTTAATCGTAGATCATTAAGTAAGGATTTAACGGCAATAGATTTGTTAGTAATTTCCGCATAAAAAATATTAGCGGTTGCGGCTAATCCGGCTATAAAATCAATATCTAACGATCTGTTTATCATCCCCATTAATGTCTTTGTATCAACAACATATTCAAAAAAATTAATCTGATCTTCCGCAAATACTTTATTTTCTTCCGATACCACTTTAGCGGGTGTTACTTTAAAATAAGTGGGATGAGCTACAATATCGACAAGCAAATTTTCATTAACATCTACCGGAAGTTCTACCTTGTGATCATAAAGTTTGAATATTTTCAGGGTAATTGCCATTGCCGTTCTAAGCGCCTCAAAATATACTTGATAACGCAACAACCTCTGACTCGGAATTAAGTTTTCTATTGATAGAAAATCCTCAAACCCTTCCCGGTTTTGAATTAAATAGTCTTTAGGGGCCTTTTCAAATAAACTGGCATGCATTTTTTGTAATCGTACGAGACATACCTGATTTTCTATTTCATCTGCTGTCAGTTTTGGTTTATCGCTGGATTGCATAACTCACTCCTCATTAATGATCTATTTTTTATAGTATTTTATTTGTACGCAAACTCGCTGCTCTTAGACTGCGCAATTGTAGCCAAATATAACACATTCTGATGAATTTGTGATGGGTTTGTAGCTGAAATTTGTTGTTTTACGATTAGATCACTATTTGATCAATTTATGATGGGATAACGTAATTACTCTCTAACGATAGCAGCAAACGTTTTCATGCTCTGCCCTTCTACAATCATATAACGAGGTTGGGACATCGCTTTTTCCGCACCTTTAGTTGGTCTGCCATCAATACTAAAAGCCATAACATAGCCAGCTTTAGCCGCTTCTTGCTCCAAATAATTGTCGTAAATACCAAATGGCCACGCTAGTAAAGTTATTGGCGTGCCTAGCTTTTTTTCCAAAATATCTTTTGAATTATATAATTGAACATGGACTAGTTTTTGATAAGCCGTGGCGGACAGATGTCTTTTTTCTTGCTTGAAGTTAGGGTGCCAGTAAGTATGCCCTTGAATATCAAATAAACCGGTTTTTTGTAGTTCGGCAAGTTGGTCCCACGTCATCGCATGGGCGCCATGAGAAATCGTCTCAGGGTAAATGAATAAGGTAACTGGAATATGGTATTGGCGTACCAGCGGCGCCATGTAAACATAAACCGATTCCCAGCCGTCATCAGCTGTTATTACCACTGATTTGGGGGGCAATGAAACATTTTTTCCCTCCAGACTGCTAACTAAATCTTTGAGCGGAATCACTGTGTAGCCATTATCTTTAAGCCATTTAAGTTGAGAAGCGAATCGTTCCGGGGTAATTGACATGCTGCCTGGCACAGTGGGATTGAAATTGTGATATACCAAAATGGGAACGCCGCGAGGATTATCAGCCAAAACGTAAGAACTCCACAGAAGAATTCCTAATAACAACATTTTGAATAATTTACGCATTTAGATATATCCTCCTTGATATACGATTTATATTACCGTTTTTTGGACATACTAGGAAATAACTTTCCACACGAAGCTTTTTAATTATTTTACTCGTTCTAATAAGCAGCCAAAATTTACCGTCAAACCCATGGAAAACTGGCAAAGCAAATTAGTAATGGAAGGCAATTTGTCACTCGGACTTAGTTTATTGAAAATCAGATTCATTAGCAAAGAAACACATCAAAAATTAAGTGATGAATTAAAAAAGCTTGCGAATAGTAGCCCGTATGTCGGGCTACGGCTAAATTTGCCATAATTATCACATATTCTCTGGAATAGGCAGGCATTCCATGACTTCGACGGATTCGCCTGGGAACATAGTAAAATGTGGATGATCCACAAATAATTTCGCCGCGGCTTCTTGTGATTCTGCTTCCACAATCGTATATCCAGTAATTAAATTTTTAGTGTCTGAAATACCACTGGCGTCAACACGTTTCGTTTTACCAATTGGGGAACCGCCATCAATGATGTTGTCATTTTTATTAACCCAATTCTTCCATGCGGATATGCCGGATTTCTCTTTTTCTCTTCTGATCTCTGGGTCTAATGCCAGCCAGTTTTTCATTGCTGTATCAGTTGCAGAGCCAAGAAAGATTGCCAGGAATTTTTTCATTTTTAAATCCTTATGAGTGAATATAATTTGTGCGTTGGTAAGGTGAAATTATGATAAAAGTGCTATCAGATCTTGTAAAGCAATATTTGTTCTTATGATATAGACTGACCGCAATTTAAATATATTTTTCAACGTTTTTAACATAAAATAGCTATCAATGGAATCTTGGAGGTTTAAACGGAATGCGTATTCTTATCTGCTTCATCATGAGTTTTTTGCTTTACACTTCGGCTAATGCTTCTACCTTTATGCTAAAGTCTTCAAATATTACCGATGGTAACATGGTGCCAAAGTTATATACCTGTGACGGTAAGAACATGACCCCTGAATTACATTGGTTAAACCCGCCAGCCAATACCCAGGCATTTGCATTGGTAGGTCTTAGTTATGATTCGCCTATGGGCAAAATTTTTGGCTGGTCGGTTTATAATATACCCCCAACTGTGAAAGGCTTCCCAGCAGGTATCAGGGACTTGCCAGCAGGTGCGGTGGTCGGTCAAAATGCCCTGGGTGAATCATCTTATCGCGGCCCTTGCCCGGGTGATTCTGCTTTACATCATTATGCTTTCATCCTTTATGCATTGGATTCCAATCCATCGTTAGAATCGGATTTAACCCCTCAAGCATTAATGGACGATATCAAACCCCACATTCTGCAAGAAGCCCACTTGAAAGCTGTTTATCGGCATTAAGGATTTAAGCCATGTGGCAAAAGATGCGTAATACGTTTGGCCCCCTTTTTTTGCTAGCGGTTTGCCCACCATTCGCTATTCTACTGTGGTATACCAACACCGCGCTTAACGGTTCGTTTGCAGATTTATTTGCAATGATGAGTGACCAGGGGATATTCCAAACTATTTATAAAATTTGGCAGCCGGTCATGTTTGGCTCTGCGTTGGCCTGGAAAATTATTGCGGTTTATACGATTTTTCAATTAGTGTTAACCCGTTTTTTACCGGGGAAAATTTTTTACGGGCCGATAACACCAAAAGGCAATACGCCAGTCTATAAAGCAAATGGCTTGCTGGCATTCCTAGTGACAATCTGCAGTTTTAGCTTAGCTACATTCTATTTTAAACTATTCCAGGCTACGGTTATTTACGATAATTTCGGTTTTATTTTAGGCGCGTTAAACATTGCAAGTTTATTATTTTGTGCTTTCCTGTATTTGAAAGGACGTTTCGCACCCTCCTCTACTGATTATAGTGTCACTGGCAATATTCTTTTTGATTATTATTGGGGAACTGAATTATATCCGCGAGTGGCGGGCATAAATTTGAAAATGTTTATCACTTGC
The DNA here is from genome assembly GCA_040389045.1 of Pseudomonadota bacterium. GTDB lineage: Bacteria > Pseudomonadota > Gammaproteobacteria > DSM-16500 > DSM-16500 > UBA5158. The sequence goes on from JAZKAT010000029.1 coordinate 7,542, forward strand.
CGATTTGGCATGATGAGTTGGGTCATCATTTTAATTTCTTATCTTGCCAAGCAGGATCAATTAGTTGGCTTGAGTGATTCGCTGCTGGTTTCCGTCGCATTACAAATAATTTATGTCACCAAATTTTATTTTTGGGAAACGGGTTACTGGCGTTCCCTGGATATCATGCATGATCGCGCTGGTTTTTATATCTGCTGGGGTTGTATGGTGTGGGTACCTTGTGTTTATACTTCACCTGCCATGTATTTAGTATTACACCCTATCCATTTAGGTATGACGTTAAGTTTAATTATCTTCTCATTAGGCACAGCAAGTATTTTCATTAATTACCTGGCAGATTTGCAACGCCAAAAAGTCCGCGCTACCAATGGTAATTGCAACGTTTGGGGTAAAAAACCCGTAGTTACCCTCGCAACTTATCAAACTGAACAAGGTGAAATTAAACAAAACTTATTATTGTCCTCTGGCTGGTGGGGCATCAGCCGGCATTTCCATTATGTCCCTGAAATCATGGCCGCTTTCTGTTGGTCCGTGCCTGCCTTATTTATAAATTTTTCACCTTATTTCTATGTCAGCTTTTTAACGGCTTTATTGTTAGATAGAGCCTTTCGTGATGATAGACGCTGCGCGAAGAAATATGGGGAATTTTGGCAGAAGTATTGTCAGCAAGTCCCTTATAAAATCATTCCCTTTTTGATTTAAACATCCTGTATTGAGTATTCGCTCCTACTAATTAATGAAAAAAGTCTTTCAAAAACAAAAAGTTACAATGAAATTATGCAAGATTTTGGGCAGTGTTAAAAGCAATCTCAACCACGCCATTTGGTTCAAACATCGCCACGAAATGTTTAACCATCTGAGCTCTGTCCGCGTCTCCTGTGGTTGTTAAAAGTAAGTCCTGGCCATACAGCGCGATATCTTCAACGATGCGTTCACACCGATAATAAGCTAACAGAGAAAGATTAACATCAGCTGCACCATAACCTTGGTAAAACTCCCCTTCTTCGCGTTTCCTATTCCAAACATTCGCGACTCCGCCGCCAATAAACATGAGATCGCGTTCCTTCGGCGCCATGATAGGATCATCCCAATCGACCAGGTAAATCGCATTCTCTTCCGCTATCAATACATTACCGGCATGAATATCAGAATGGCATAGCACGAATTTTTGAGTTTCATTTTGAAGTTTTTTCGCTAATTGTTCAGCCTGATTAACTAGACGCAAAATGGCGACTCTCTGCTCTTTCATTATTTCCATGAGTCTTAAGGCATTCACATCACCCTGTGGATTAGTTTCAATATGCGTATAGAGCGAGCGCACCACTTCTCGCCATTTTGCTGAAAAAGTTTCGCGACGCAATTCCTGTTGAATTACCGCAGGCACTTCACAATCGTGAACTTGTCGCAAGGTTTTGCCTAGTATCCGCCATTGCTCATCGCTTAAATTCCGGTTAAAGCCGTCTAGCCCATCAATAAATGGATACACAATAAGAGTGAAATCACCAATCTGCTGGGTTGATTGATTATGCAGGTTTTTGCTGGGAGGGATAATTTGTTTAATACCCGCATTTTGTAACAACTCCACGATAACAACACTAATAGCGTGATGATGACCGCGTTTTAATTTAACGAAATAAGCTACCTCGTTATTCGCCTCAGCTTTAAAAACCCACGCATTGGTATCCGCGCCTAGAGGAAGAAAATTAAGCGTCACAATTTGCATGCCGTAATCATTGCTTAGGCAATCAATAATGCGCTGATCTGCAAGAGGCGGTTTGACTAACATAATGGAAATGTTATAGCAGATAAAATAAACAAATTCATCTAGCAGTGTTAAAACAATAAAAATGGATAAATTAAAATCAACTCAAACTATATTTTATAATCTTAATTCAAACTTTAAATTAGAGTTGCTATAATGCAGCGCTTACGACCATGAAGTCGTGATCAAAACCACTAAATCAGGAGCTAAAAATGTTTAACAGACCTTCTACCCCACCCCTAGTTAAATCCGATGAAGCTTATACTCAATTAGCTGATTCCTATACCCAAAGAGCAGAATTACATACTAACACTGTTGCCAAACGATTATTGCGACTAATGGATTTCAGAAAAACCAATTTATGTGTTGCTGCTGACGTAAAAACCAAAGCAGAGTTATTAGCACTTGCGGATGCGGTAGGTCCTCATATCTGCCTGTTGAAAACCCATATCGATATATTAGTAGATTTTGATGCTGATACTATCGTTCAATTAAAAAGCTTAGCTAAAAAACACGGTTTTCTGATTTTTGAAGATAGAAAATTTGCGGATATTGGCAATACTGTCGTCGATCAATATAAAGAAGGCATCTACCACATAGCTGAATGGGCCCACATAATAAATGCGCATAGCGTTCCGGGTCCTACCATTATCTCTTCACTCAAAGAAGCGTCATTTAACGAAGCAGATGGCACATATAATAGTGGATTATTGATGCTGGCAGAAATGAGTTCAGAAGGAAATTTAGCTGTGGGTGATTATACGAAGGATACAATCGATATGGCTGAGAAAAATCCTGCTTATGTCATTGGCTACATTACGAAAAGAATACTAAGTGAGAATAAAGCTTTTATTAACTGCAGACCCGGCATTCAATTTAATTCAACAGGAGATGGTAAAGGGCAAACCTATACCCCCCCTGAAGAAGCGTTTCAAACAGGTACCGATATTCAAATTGTTGGTAGAGGGATTTATGCCGCGAAACCTGATGAAAAACTAATGCAAGCAGCAACGAGCGATGATGAAATCAAAGCCTTAATTAAAGATGCACAAGTCAAAGCGGCGAAGAGTTATCGGGAAGCTGGCTGGAATGCATATATATCAAGAATATCGCTTGAGAAAGTAAACCGGTCTACTAAGGGTTTAAGCATGAGTAGTACTCCTAGTTAGGTAAATACTGTTGGGCTTCGTCCCTTGAGGGACTCAGCCCAACCTACTTCTGTCTGTTGGACTTCGCGGTGCTCAGCCAGATCAGTAGGTTGGGCTGAGCAGCGCGAAGCCCAACAGCTTTTGGCTTAATCCACCATGGCAAACTTATAATTTAGCCTTGCGCTTAGTGTATAAATTCATATCTTCCATCTCCTGACTTAACTTTTGCTGATTTAGCTCCTGAGCTTTAACAGACTCTCTAAGCCGCAATAATAATTCAGGAAGACTAACATATAGTTTAATAAGAGAATGTCCGGCCTTTATTGCTGAATCCGGCTTGTCAGTTGATTTTATCACTGTTCCTGAGAAACCCGCTTCTTTGAATAATCGGACAAATTCTCGTACTTCTTTGTCATCCCTGGAATTAACATAAATTTGTTGTACATTCTTTTCTGGATTTGAATCATTTAGATATGCCTTATGACTATTAAGAAATTTTGGCAGTAACAGCAAAACTTCCGACTGCATTTTTGCTTGAATTAAATTAACTGTTTCTGTGTAACTAATTGTAATTGTTTTTTTTGAAGTTTCTGAAGCTGTAAATGTTTCTTCTATATAAGTGAATTGCTGCCTCAAATCCTCATTGGTATGCCGATTTACACTGATATTTAACGTATGCAAAATGCCCGTTGTGGTATTAGTTCCAGCAGCTCCAGTCCTTCCAATTCTTCCACCTCTTCTAAACATTTTTTAACTCCTCAAACTAGTTTTGAAGCCCAGATTAAAACCTATATTTAAAACAGGTGCAACTATCATATTAGTATTAATTATGATCAATATAATCCTAACTCTTGCAGCAAGTCCTTAGCGATACCTTTGGCACGCCGGCCACCCGTGTTCGGTTCTTCAAGGTCCGAGTAATTCAAAACAAACACATAAGCTTTACTGGCCTTCTGTACATAGCCAACAAACCAGGCATCTTCATTTACCTGTAAATAATTAGTCGTGTCATGTACGTAACTACCGGTGCCAGTTTTGCCATATAATTTCCAGCCTTTGGGCGAGGTTTCCAGATACATATTCGCTTTTGTATCTGCCATTGCAGCCGGCGAAACGGGTAATTGCTCCATGAGCATTCTCTTCAAAAAATTCAATTGTTCATCGGCAGAAATTTTTAAACTAGTATGCAGCCAGGCATGGCTTAAACCACCTGAAAAATCCTGGTTACCATAATTAAATTGTTTTAAATAATAATTAATTTTATCTAAACCAATTTTCGGTGTTAACACTTGAGAAACCCAAACCACCGAGTTTTTTAACCAGGTTTGCGGTGACTGGTCCTGGTTCCATAGGGAAAAGCTTCGGGTTTTACCATCCCATTTAAATACCGTATCCTGTTTTATTAGCTTTTGATCAAATGCCATTACTGAAAGCGGTAGTTTAAAAGTAGAAGCCGGTGGTATTTGTTCTTTACAGCGTGCAGGATTGTATTTCGTGATTAATTTATTATTAGTGACATCAAAGAGAATAAAACAGCCAGATTTCTCATTAAAATATTTGGAGAAATCGACGGTATTTGCCACTGAGACAGGCGCAATCAGGAATGAAAATAAAATGGAGAAAAGCTTTTTCATTTTGTCCATACACAAACCTTAACTCTATTTGAAAACCATATTGTTGCTAAACGCAAGGCGCCAGCATCAACATGGTTGTCTTATTCTACTTAATTTTCACCTGTGCATTGGCTAGGATCTTTTTCAGTAGAGCAATCCGCTGTTTGCTTACCAAAACCATAAAGCCAGTTAGCGCCAGTCAATTTAGCTACATCAGCCTGAAGTGTAATAGATGAATAATCTGCTGAATAGATATAATTGCACATCAATAAGTAATTTGGCGGCATAAACTTGACTGCAGCAATTTCCGTTAAGCTTAAGGTCTTTGTGCCCTCAAAATTTTCTCGAGCATTAAAGACATTTACCGTCCATTCAGCTGAGACATCGCATAGTCCAGTGTCGGCATGACAAGTAATAGTCGTTGGGCAAGTTAATGTAACCGGTGATTCGGCAAATACGGGGTTAGTTAATAATATTCCAGCAGAGGTTAAGATAAGTGTGAATTTTTTCATATTTAGTTCCTTGTAAGTGGGTTGTGTCATGTAGCTAACACGCAGCATAGCAGTTTAATGTAATGACCTATAAATATCCATATTTTTATAATATGATTTAATTGCTGCTTAGCTGTACAATATAACACCATCACCATCTTTCCCATTACTTAAGCTGCAAACATATTGATGTCCTTCGTCTTGCGGAAAACCATGCCAGCGCTAGTCTGGATATTTTCATCGGAATCGAATAGGATTTAGTGAAACTTAACACTGCGGATATTAACATGAAACTTGATATCATTTCCTATCATGACTTGCTTGATCGAAACAATAAATCCATCAAAGATGTTATTGAAGCTGCTTTACTGCAAAAAGGTATTGTGGGAATTAGAGATGTGCCCGACTTTGAAATTACCTCGGAACGCTATGTCGCAGCCGCGCGACAGTTTTCCGCATTAAATGAAAAGATCAAACAACAATATACACCAGAACGCGATGCGGGTAGTACGGAAGGTTATGAGTTAGGCGCTGAGCGTTTTATTAATAAAAAAGGTGAATGGCAAATTGATGATAGCAAAGCTTCCTATTATGCTTTTGTACCGGATCGCACAGAAAATAAATGGCCTGCCGAAGTTGATTTAAAAACACCTTACCTGGTGCTGGGTGAATTAATTTTTAAAACCGGCAAACAAATTCTCGACCGTGTCGGTTTAAACGCAGAAGCGGGACTTAAGCATGAAGAAATGCTAGGTTATGGCAGAATGCTTCACTATCATAAAGTGAATGATGCAAATAGTGGAAACCCTGATTGGTGTGGCGGTCATTTTGATCACGGGGTGTTTACGGGTTTAATGCCGGCTTATTATTTTCGCGCTGGCGAACCTATTCCTGAACCCGCTGAAGCAGGTCTTTACATTAAGCCAACGAATAGCACGCAATATGAAAAATTTGAAGCCGCTGATAAGTCGGTTTTACTTTTTCAAGTTGGCGAATTTGGTCAGCTTATTTCAAACGACAGAATCAAAGCCACTCAGCATCGCGTACAAAAAGCCAAAGGCGAAATCGAACGCTATACGTTCGCGTTATTTCATTCGGCGGGCAATAATACAAGAATTAAGTCATTATCTATTTTAACAGCAGATGAAAGATATAAATCAAATCAAAAGGCAGATGGCACATTGAGTTATGATGAATGGCAAATAGCTTCTTATGCCCGATATCGAGTAATTCAACCACCGCTGTATGATCAGGTAACAAGTTAACCGTAACACTTGTTACTTGATCAGGAACATTACTGTTGTACCGCTCGGCTGCCTGGAGGTGTTGTCCCTACTTGCTGTGTGTTAACACCACCTTGAATCCCGGCGCTTCCTTGTGGTGTACCACCGACAAAACCACCTTGTTGATTACCTTGTGTTGCCGCGCCTTGGTTAACACCCGCTGACGCTCCACTTTGAATACCAGTGCTTCCTTGTGGTGTCCCACTTTGATAACCGCCCTGGGCAGCTGTGGCAGCAGAACCCGCTGTGGTGGCGCCTAGTGCGCTTCCAGCAGTTAATCCCATTATACCGATGGCCAAAAAAATCTGTTTAATAAATAGTTTCATGAGTTAATTCCTTTAAATTAAAAACTGGGTCCATTGATGATAATAAACGCTATTCCCTTTCTATGCTACCAAAAACCCGAGAAGCTTTTCGGAGCTATTCAAGTCTTAACTCTGGCTTAACGGTGCCAACCGCCGCCACGATTACCACCATGATAAGAACCATTACCGTGATAGTTACCATTGTAGTTGTGATAGTTACCATTGTAGTTGTTGTGATAATAACCGTTATAATTTCCATTATTATGAGAGTAATATGCACCAGCCGCAACAGCAGCACCCACTGCCGCACCATATACAATTTCACCTTCTACGGGATAAGGTTCAGAGTAATATTCTTCTTCATCCACATTACAAGCGAAATAAGTATTATTGGATGGGTCGTAGCAGTTTTCGGCATGAATCGCACCAGACATCAACATGCTTGCGGCAAGTGATGTACTGCAAAATAACCATTTAGAAAAATTCATAAATATACCTCGAAAAATAAATGTAGTTTTCCAAAACTCACAATATCTGGAAAACACCCTCTGCCATACCTTCACCCTTGCTACCAATTCGTTTAGTTAAAACTTTCCCTATGGTAGGATTAAGCAAATCCATGGTGACTTGATATTTACCGACAAATTGACCGGTTTCTTCATCCGCGTCTAAAACAATTTGTTTATCGGATTGGTTTTTAATGGTGTATTTGCCTTTACGCGCCGTTTTTTCCGCATCAGGGCTTTGCGCCGCCAGACAACTAACTTCATATTCACCATTGGCTTTAAAAAGTATTTTTTGAATTGAAAATTCAGAAGCCTTTTTACTGGCGTGAGTAAAGCATATTAAGGCTGTTTTATTGGACAGTGGATTAGTGATAGCCATGGTGGTTCTCCTTTTAGTTATTCGAATTAAACATGGATATTATTTATACTACACCTAGCCAGGGTTTTTTGACAGAATTTGCATCTAACCTATTGATAACGAGAGAAAAAAATAAATAATTAACTGCTTAAGGACTCTTTTTAGGATTAGTGCAAGGAAGTTCTATGGTAACTGTTGCGCCTTGTTCTAAGCCGTCACTATTAATACGTATTACACCACCGACTGCATTGATGGCAAGAGCACTCGTATGCAAACCAAAACCATGACCATTCTTTTTAGTAGTGAATCCATAACTGAAAACTTTACTTTTATTTTTTGGCAAAATACCAATTCCATTATCGATAACTTCAATACCAATTCGATTTTTATTAATGCTATAAGTTTTAATAGTAATTATCATTTTCTCATTAGATGAATCCATGACGGCATCTTTAGCATTGCGTAATAGGTTTACAAAGACTTGCAGTAGTTTTACCTTATCCGTTTTAACAGAATTGATTTTTTCAAACTTCTTTTCCACGATAATTTCTTTTTTAAGATCTAATCCTGAAATCAATAATGCTTCTTCTATTAATTCATTAATAGAAACTATTTGTTCGAATCCTGAAATTTTACTTAATTCCTGTTGCGTTGAGATAATTACTTTGATCAAATCCAAATTTTTATTTAATCTTATTAATTCATCTGAAACTACAATTTGCTCATCATGCCAATATTTACCTAGTATAAAGAGAAAATCCATCGCTTTAACACCTTTTGGATCTTGCAAAAAAGAAGCAAGATTTTGTTTGTTTTCATTGAATAAGTCGCATAATTTTTCTAAGCCTGATAATTTTGAATTGGTAATTTTTTCAGTAACTAAATTAGCTGAAACATTTACACTATTTAACACATTCCCTACATTATGCAACACACTGGCAGAAATTTCGGCCATTACTAATTGGCGCGCTTTTTCAAATTGCTGTTGGTTAAGGCTTTCTTTATACGTTGATGAGAAAAAAGCGATAGCTAAAATGACAAATGTCACTGCGGCAACACCAATGCCTAAATAATTTGGATCCAGAGCCTCAACTCCAGAAATTGTAGAAGGGGTGCAAAGCGGGGTAAATACAGAAGCCGCCATGCCGGTATAATGCATACCACAAATAGCTATACCCATTATCACAGCGCTAATCATTTTAATCCGTGTGCGCATTCTCATCACAACTTGATTACTTTTAAGAGCCAGCCAAAGGGCTGCTACCGAAGCTACTATTGCTATTAAAATGGAAAGAAAAAACAAACTGGGCAAATAGCGTATGTGTAAAGTAATTAACATGGCTTCCATGCCCGTATAATGCATAGAAGCAATTGCCAATCCTAATACAAGGCCGCCAGCAACATAATGCTCGACTCTTAGCACATTTAATTGCAATAGATAAAGTGCAAATGCTGAGGCAGAGATAGCAACTACCAGTGATAGTATTGTCCAGTATAAATTATAGTGTAATGTCAATCCGGGTATGGTAAATGATAACATACCTATAAAGTGCATGGCCCAAATACCAGAACCCATTGCTATCGCACCACCAATCAGCCACAGAAAAGTGACAACAGGAGTGTTGCTGACATCTCTTATTCGGCCAGTTAAATCAAGTGCAATATAAGA